>CANOMQ010000004.1 GCA_947567595.1 uncultured Lachnospiraceae bacterium
TGTGCGTTTAGCTCAGCTGGATAGAGCGTTTGGCTACGGACCAAAAGGTCGGGGGTTCGAATCCTCTAGCGCACGTTGCCGAATGAGCTGAAATTCTTTGTTATATTAAAGGGTTTCAGCTTTTTATGTTATAGGAAATTGCGATTTTTAGAATGGAAAAAGAGCGGACGAAACTGCGTTTTATGAAACAATGGGAAATTATAATTAATCCTTCTTGAACTCTTGACCATACAGCTACTGTACGGTCTATGATATAGTTAAAACAAAAAACAACCACAGTAAAACAACTGTATCAAAAAGGAGGATTAGCATGAAAAAAATAAATTGTCTCAAAACTGCATTTTGTGTTATACTTATAACTGCGGCAGTCGCCTCGGCACTATTTGGAAAGCAGATTAAAATGCTCGTAATCTCGCTCAAAAGCTTCCAAAATAAAAATTTGGCGCACACCTTTCAACATACCTCCGAAATCCAGCCGACGAAAAAAATCAGCGCGGCGGAAACGGCATTTTCCTTTTTAAAGGAAGAAAACGCAGCCTTAGCAAAGCAGTTCACCTACGAAAACACCGTCTATCAGACAGACACATTCCTGACAGACACCAAAAGCATGGCACTATTGGTCGTAAAGGACGACGTAATCCAATACGAGCGTTATTTTATGGGTGGAAATGAGCAGACGCTGTTTTCCTCCAATTCCATGGGAAAGTCATTCGTGTCGGCGCTGCTGGGCATTGCTGTTTCGGAAGGATATGTGGAGGACATTGCAGACCCCATCGGAAAATACATACCGGAATTTGTTGGAACCGATTTGGAAAACATTCCAATCCGCGCGTGTCTGAAAATGGCGTCCGGCATTCATTTTAACGAGGACACGGACATGAGCAAATTTTCCCTGCGGACGCTGTTGGGAAGCCCTGCGATGAAGGTGATTGCCAGATACGGCGTGCAGGAGCCGCCCTACACATACCGCAGGTATCTAAGCATTAACACGGAAATTTTAGGCAAAGTGATTACCAATGCCACGGGCAGAAGCCTTGCCGAGTACATGGAGGAAAAGCTGTGGAAGCGTATTGGCGCGGCGCACGACGCATACTGGACGCTAAGCAATGGAACGGAGCTTGCGATGGGGGGTCTGAGTGTTTCGCTTAGGGACTATGCGCGTTTTGCAAGGCTTTACCTAAATGGCGGAAGCTACAACAAAACACAGATTTTGCCTGCGGACTGGGTGCGGGACAGCTTTGACATCAGCGAGGCGTACGCTAAGCCGGGTGCCAATAATGATGCCTACAACGCAATCGGCTATGGGTATCAGTGGTGGGTGCCGGAGGGGGACGAGGGCGAGTTTATGGCAATCGGCGTCTATGGGCAGTGGATTTATGTAAACCCGACAAATCGGGTAATCATTGTAAAAACAAGTGCGGATCCGGATTTTATGGAAAAGGGCTACGAGCGAAAGCATGTGGAATTTTTCCGCGCGGTCGCACACGAAATTGAGAAAGAGTGATGAGAAATGCAGACAGATTATAAGACAAAGGGGCTTTTGCTCTTAAAAAAGGGACAAAAGGGAATTATCCATGCGATTTTCAGCAGGTTTGGGCTAATGCTTTTGATGATGATTGCGCAGATTTTTATCCTTTTTAGCATTTTTCGTTGGTTTGGGGAATTTTTACCGCATATTTTTGGCGGAACCGTGCTGTTTACGTTTATTATGGTCATTTGCCTGTTAAACAGCAAAATGAATCCAACGGCGAAAATTACGTGGCTGATTGTGATTATGCTTGTGCCGGTGTTCGGCGTGCTTTTATTTGCGTACACGCAGAGCGACCTCGGGCACCGCGCCCTAAAGACGCGCATGAATCAGATTATCACGGAGACAAGGGAGAGCATTCCCCAGTCGCAGGACACCATGAAAAAGCTTTCGGAGCAGGAGCCGGGGGTGGCGCGGCTTGCGCACTATATGCACAGGAGCGGATGCCATCCGGTGTTTGAGCATACGGCGGTTACGTATTTTCCGCTGGGCGAGGATAAGTTTGCGGAAATGCTGCGGCAGCTTGAGGCAGCACAGCATTTTATATTCATGGAATATTTTATTGTGGACGAGGGCACGATGTGGGGGCAGATTTTGGAAATCCTTGCGAAGAAGGCGAAGGAGGGCGTGGACGTGCGCGTGATGTATGACGGCGCGTGCGAGTTTGCGCTGCTGCCGCATGATTATCCGAAGCGTTTAAAGGCGCTTGGTATCCGGTGCAAGATGTTTGCTCCGGTTTCCCCGTTTGTCTCCACACATTATAATTACCGCGACCACAGGAAAATACTGGTGATTGACGGGCACACGGCGTTTAACGGAGGCGTGAACCTTGCGGACGAGTATATTAATCAGAAGGAAAAGTTTGGGCATTGGAAGGATACCGCGGTGATGATAAAGGGCGAGGCGGTGAAAAGCTTTACCCTGATGTTTTTGCAGATGTGGCATGTTGACGATGTGAAGGTGGAGTCGGAGCAGTTTCTTGCGTACCCGTCGCTTCCGGTTCAGGAGGCAAAGGGCTTTGTCATTCCGTACGGGGACTGTCCTTTGGACGATGACAAGCTGGGCGAGCGGGTGTATATGGACATTTTGAACCGTTCACTGTCGTATGTGCACATCATGACGCCGTATCTGATTTTGGACGGGGAAATGGAGACGGCGCTCAAGTTTGCGGCGGAGCGCGGTGTGGATGTTGTGCTGATTTTGCCGGGCATTCCCGACAAGGCGGTGCCGTATGCGCTGGCAAAGACGCATTACGCGTCGCTGTTGTCGTCCGGGGTAAAAATTTATGAGTACACGCAGGGCTTTGTACATGCGAAGGTGTTTGTCAGCGACGATGACGAGGCGGTTGTGGGGACGATTAACTTGGATTACCGCAGTCTGTATCATCATTTCGAGTGCGCGACGTATCTGTATCAGGCGGACTGTATCCCAAAGATTGCGGCGGATTTTCAGGAAACGCTTGCAAAGTGCAGGGAGGTCACGATGGATACGGTGCGTCATGAAAAGTGGCATGTGAAGCTTACGGGGCGGCTGATGAAGGCGGTGGCGCCGCTGATGTAGGCGCAGCGTGCGGCGGATTTTTGACATGTTAAAAATATATCAAAGTTTTTTAAAAAATTTGTTGACAGATTTAGACAGAAGTGGTAAGATATATCTTGCGAGTGACGCGAGACGGTAAAACGGGGGGCGTTGCAAGCAGGATAAAATGCGGAAGTGCTGGAATTGGCAGACAGGCAAGACTAAGGATCTTGTGCTCAGTAGAGCGTGTGGGTTCAAGTCCCATCTTCCGCAGTGAAAAAAGAAACCTTGAAAAATGAGGTTTCTTTCTTTTTTTGCGCACATATGCTTATGGCGTAAATTGTGCCATTGTGTTTACCGTGAAATTATATTAGGAAAGGACAATACCAGACCATGCTCCAATTCAGAACATTATCAAAGGAAGAAATCAACAGGGAATTATTTCAGTCATTCATCCGCCACCAAACCGTCACAGACTGCTGGCGAAAGGAAAACGATACATGGCTCATAAAAAGCGCCCCGTTTATTGACAACTGGACAGACGCCGACTATGAAACACTCGTCCTGTGTCTGCAAAATACCGTCGCCACAGGCGGTTTCGTATACGCCGCCTTTGACGACGGCAAATTAAAGGGCTTTACCTCCGTCGAGGCAAAGCTGTTCGGCGGCGCACAAAAATACCTCGATTTGACCAGTATCCACGTATCCGAGGACATGCGTGGCAGGGGTATTGGAAAAGAACTCTTTCGCGCCGCAAAAAAATGGGCAAGGGAGCATGGCGCCAGAAAGCTATATATATCCGCTCATTCCGCCGTGGAAACACAGGCATTTTATAAAGCGATGGGGTGCGTGGAAGCGCAGGAATACAATCAAAAGCATGTGGACGCCGAGCCCTACGACTGCCAGTTAGAATGCGCACTGTGATACCCTCACCCAAGCCTGCCTGACGCATTCCCCAACAGCCTGTCATGCCGGACGGCGTAATACCCAAACCCGACAATATCTGCCAAAGCCCACCCAATCGGCACTGCCCACCAAATCCCGACAACGCCGATTGCCGGAATGGCGGAGAGGGCATATGCAAGCACGACGCGCGTGCCAAGCGAAAACACCGTCAGCACAACCGACATACCGGGCTTTCCTAACGCGCGGTAAAGCCCGTACAGTAAAAACAGGCACCCGATACCGCAATAAAACGCGCCCTCAATCCGCAGGTAACGCACACCCTCCGCGATGATGGCAGTCTCCTGTGCCTTGACAAACAAAAGCATAAGCGGACGGGCAAACACCCATACGACCGCTGAAATGACCACGCTAAAACCCACTGCCGCAATAACGGCTCCGCGAAATCCCGCACGGATACGCCCGGTTTTCTTCGCGCCGTAATTTTGTGCGATAAACGTGGAAAAGGCGTTTCCAAAATCCTGTACGGGCATGTAGGCAAACGCGTCAATTTTGACTGCCGCGGCAAACGCCGCCATGACGGTAGGACCGAAGCTGTTGACAACGCCCTGAACCATCAGAATGCCCAAATTCATGACGGACTGCTGCACGCAGGTCAGAAGGGAAAAGCCGGAAATTTCCTTCATACAGCCCCAGCGCACACAAAGCTCCTCTTTTTTGAATTTGAGACAGGGAACGCGTACCAAGGAGTAGAGCGCAATCCCAAGTCCCGAGACGTACTGTGCGATGACCGTCGCCTCCGCGGCACCCGAAACCCCCCGCTTTAAGCCAATTACAAACCACAAATCAAGCGCGATGTTTAGCAGCGCGGAAACACTTAAGAATAAAAGCGGCACGACCGAGTTCCCGACGGCGCGCAGCAAGGAAGCAAAATAATTATATAGAAATGTGGCAAAAATTCCGCAGAAAATGACAGCGAGATAACTGCGCATTGGTGCCCACACTTCACTTGGTACCTGCAAAAAAATCCGGATTTGGTTCAGAAGCAAGAAGACAAGCACATTAATCACAATGGTTAAGGAACAAATCAGCACAAACGAGGCGCAGATTCCTTCCTTTAACCCCTTCTCATCCCCCTCTCCGAATCGTATGGAAAAAAAGGCGCCGCTTCCAAGGCATAGCCCCAGAAGAATGGATGTCAAAAACGTCATCAGTGTGAACGAGGAGCCGACCGCCGCCAGTGCGTTCGGACCAAGAACCCTGCCGACAATCAGCGTGTCGGCGATATTGTAGCACTGCTGCAAAAGGTTGCCCAATATCATCGGAAGCGCGAAACGCAGCATGGATTTCATGGTGGCATCCTGTGTCATGTCGATGTTCATAACAAATCCTTCCTTCGTTAATAAATTCACAAATAAGCTTAAAACCATCATACCAAGTTCTCCCAAAGATGTCAATGTGCGGGGACTTGCAGAATTTTGTCCTATAATCTGTTTTGTTGGAATTTTCAGAAATTTTCGGATAAAAAAAGGAATTTCGGATTGGGCACGGAATATATTAAGTAAGAGATTTGATTTGTAAAAAGGTATGGTGACCATATGACAATCAGAGAAAACCTTGAACAGCGGGAAACGGAGTATTTAAGCCCGTATGCCACGCTGAGCAAAAATTCAAAGGGCAGGGACAGGGAAGAAGAGCAGTGTGATATTCGACCGATTTTTCAAAGAGATAGGGACAGGATTTTGCACTCCAAATCGTTTCGCCGCCTAAAGGACAAAACACAGGTATTTTTGTCGCCGGAGGGAGACCATTACAGGACGAGACTGACGCACACGCTGGAGGTGTCGCAGAACGCAAGGACGATTGCGAGGGCATTGCAGCTAAACGAGGAGCTTGTGGAGGCGATTGCCTTGGGGCATGATTTGGGGCACACACCGTTTGGACATGCGGGGGAGCGTGCGCTCAATGAGATCTGCCCGTATGGCTTTAAGCATAATGAGCAGAGTGTGCGGACGGTTGAGCTTTTGGAGAAGGACGGCGAGGGGCTGAACCTCACATGGGAGGTTCGGGACGGTATGTGCAACCATCAGACCTCCAACATGCCCTCAACGCTTGAGGGAAAGATTGTCCGGTTTTCGGATAAAATTGCGTATACGTACCACGATATGGACGACGCGGTGCGGGCGGGGATTTTGCGGGAGCGCGATATTCCGCGGGAAATCGGCGAGGTGATTGGCTATACGCCAAGGGAGCGGCTGAACAATTTTATCCATGATATTGTCACGCAGAGCAAGGGAACGGACGATGTGCGCATGTCCGACGCGGTGGAGCTTGCAATGCGCGATTTGCGGAAGTTTATGTATGACAAGGTGTACAGCAATTCCGTCGCAAAATGTGAGGAAAACAAGGCGGTGTCGCTTGTCAAGACCTTGTATGAATATTATATGAAGCATACGAACGAGCTTCCGAAGTTTTTTGTGGAGCTTGGGCTTCGGGGCGAGCCGCGGGAAAAGGTGGTGTGCGATTACATCAGCTCCATGACGGACCGGTTTGCGATTGCACTGTATAATGAGCTATATGTGCCAAAATTCTGGATTGGCTGAGGAGTTGGAAGAAGATGTTTTATCCCGAGGAGATTGTAGAGGAAGTACGACAGCGAAATGATATTGTCGATGTCATATCAGGCTATGTGGGATTGCAGAAAAGGGGCAGCAATTATGTGTGCTGCTGTCCGTTTCACGGGGAAAAGACGCCCTCCTTTCATGTGAGCCGCTCAAAGCAGATTTATAAGTGCTTTGGCTGCGGCGAGGGTGGTAATGTGACGACGTTTGTCATGAAATACGAAAACTGTTCATTCCCTGAGGCGCTTAAAATGCTTGCGGAGCGGGCGGGGGTAAAGCTTCCCGAGGAGACGTATTCCGAGGAGGCAAAGCGCAGGGAGAGCAGGAGACAACAGCTTCTGGCGGTCAATAAGGAGGCGGCGAAGTTTTATTATTACCAGCTTCGCGGCGAGCGCGGCGCAAAGGCGCGCGAATACCTTGACAACAGGGCGTTGTCGGACGAAATCCGCAAACGCTTCGGGCTTGGATTTGCACCTGTAAGGGGCGAGGAGCTCTTGGTGTATCTGCGCCAAAAGGGCTTTACGGACGATTTAATCCGTGATGTGGGGCTTGCCAAGGCGGACGAGCGGCGCGGAACGGTGACACAGTTTTGGAACCGCGTGATTTTTCCGATACAGGACATCAATCATCGCGTGATTGGCTTTGGCGGGCGGATTATGGGGGCGGACGACAAGGGACCAAAGTATTTAAATTCCCCCGAGACGGAGATTTTTGACAAGAGCAGGAATCTTTACGGCATGAACCTTGCGCGCTCGTCGCGGACGGGAAACATCATTCTCTGCGAGGGGTACATGGACGTTATCAGTATGCATCAGGCGGGCTTTACGCAGGCGGTTGCGTCGCTTGGGACAGCATTTACGCCGGGGCAGGCAGGGCTGATAAAAAAATATACAAAAGACGTGCTGCTTGCCTACGACAGCGACGGGGCGGGGGTGAAGGCGGCGCTGCGTGCAATCGGGATTTTGCGCGACGCCGGAATGTCAGGAAAGATTATCAATATGTCGCCCTATAAGGACCCTGACGAATTTATGAAAAACCTTGGAAAAGAGGCGTTTCAGGAGCGCATTGACCATGCGGAAAATTCGTTTTTGTTTGAAATCCGTATGTTAGAGCGCGATTTTGACATGAACGACCCCGAGGAAAAAACAAACTTTCACAATCAGATTGCAAGAAGGCTTTGTGATTTTTCCGAGGACGTGGAGCGCGAAAATTATATCGAAGCGATTGCGGACAAGTACCACATCGGCTTTGATAATTTAAGGAAGCTTGTCGTCAATATGGCAGCAAAGACGGGCGGCTATGCGGTGACGCCCATGCAGCGGGAACGCCCAAAATCAGGCATTCAGAGCAGGGGGAAAAATCCGGCGCAGGAAAATGCCAAGAAGGCACAGCGGCTTTTACTGACGTGGCTTACGGATTACCCGCAGCTTTATGGGAAGATAAAGGGCTATGTCTCGCCGGAGGATTTTACGGACGAGCTGTACCAAAAGGTGGCGCGGCGCATGTTTGCGGATTTGGAAAACGGGCGGGTCAATCCGGCAGGCATTATTGATTTGTTTGACGACGAGCAGCAGCAGAGCGAGGCGGCGTCCCTGTTTACGACACAGCTTCCTGAGCTTGAGACCGTGCAGGAGAAGGAAAAGGCGTTCCACGACATTCTTGTGCGTGTGAAAAAAAACAGCTATGAGCATTATCTGGAGCGCTCCGGTGTGGAGCTTGCCGCGCTAAGCCTTGCAATCGAGGGCAAAAAAGCACTGGAAGAACTTAACAAAACGCATATTTCTTTCAATTAAGGATAAAAATATATGGTATGGAGGATTGACCAGAATGGATGAAAACACACAAGCAAAATTTGAGGCAAAGTTAAAAGAGCTTCTTGCGATGGCAAAAAAGAAGAAAAATGTGCTGGAATATCAGGAAATCAGCGACTTTTTCAAGGACATGCCTCTTGAGACGGAGCAGTTTGAGAAGATACTGGATTTTCTGGAACAAAGCAACGTCGATGTGCTGCGCATTACGGACGATGACGACGATTTGCCGGACGACGATATTCTGCTTAGCGACGAGGAAGAAGTGGACATGGACGTGGAGAATATCGACCTGTCCGTTCCCGACGGCGTCGGCATTGAGGACCCCGTAAGAATGTATTTAAAGGAAATTGGAAAAGTGCCGCTGCTTAGCGCCGACGAGGAGATTGAGCTTGCAAAGAAGATGGAGCTTGGCGACGAGGACGCGAAAAAGAGGTTAGCCGAGGCGAACCTCAGGCTTGTTGTGAGCATTGCGAAGCGTTATGTGGGCAGGGGAATGCTGTTTTTGGATCTCATTCAGGAGGGCAATCTTGGTCTGATTAAGGCGGTTGAGAAGTTTGACTATAGAAAAGGCTACAAGTTTTCAACGTACGCGACATGGTGGATTCGTCAGGCAATCACGAGGGCGATTGCGGATCAGGCAAGGACAATCCGCATTCCGGTGCACATGGTTGAGACTATCAATAAATTAATCCGCGTGAGCAGACAGCTTTTGCAGGAGCTTGGGCGGGAACCGACGCCGGAGGAAATTGCAAAGGAGATGAATATGCCCGAGGACCGCGTGCGCGAGATTTTAAAGATTTCGCAGGAGCCGGTATCGCTTGAGACGCCAATCGGCGAGGAGGAGGACAGCCATTTAGGCGACTTTATACAGGACGATAATGTGCCCGTGCCTGCGGACGCGGCAGCGTTTACCCTTTTAAAGGAGCAGCTTGTCGAGGTGCTTGACACGCTGACTGACAGGGAGCAGAAGGTACTGAGGCTTCGGTTTGGTCTTGATGACGGGCGTGCGCGCACGCTTGAGGAGGTCGGAAAGGAATTTAATGTTACAAGAGAGCGTATCCGGCAGATTGAGGCGAAGGCGCTTCGCAAACTGCGCCACCCGTCAAGAAGCCGGAAGCTGAAGGACTATTTGGATTAGGAGAGTGCAGATGCAGTTGTCGGATCGAATGCGGGCTGTGGCGGCGCTTGTTTCGCCCTGCAAAAGCATGGCGGACATTGGCTGTGACCACGGCTATGTGGCAATGGAATTAATCAGAAGCCGTACCTGCGCGCACGTGGTCGCGATGGATATTAACGTTGGGCCGCTAGAGCGTGCAAAAGAACATATCCGCGATTACGCAATGCAGGATTATATCGAGACGCGCCTTTCAGACGGGGCGGCGGCGCTTTCGCCAAACGAGGTTGAGGGCATTGTCTGTGCCGGCATGGGCGGACGGCTTGTGGTGTCGATTTTGGAGGAGAGCCGTGCGCTTGTGCGCGAGATGAAGCAGGTTGTATTGCAGCCGCAGTCGGAGCTTGACGTGGTTCGCGGATACCTGCGCACAAACGGGTATCTGATTGAAAAAGAGGATATGGTCTTTGAGGATGGGAAGTATTATCCGATGCTGCGGGCGCTGCCTTTGGCGTTTGGAAAGCATGAGCAGACGCTTGCGGACAGCTTGGAGCAGATGGGCAGGCAGACTTTGGGCTTTGGAACGCCTCCGGACATTTCCCAAATCCATACGCAGGAGGCGAAGCGGCTGACAAGGGTGCAGGATACATATGGCCCATACCTGTTGGAGAAGGCGCACCCTGTCTTAAAGCGGTATCTTTTATGGCAGAAGGCGGAATTTGAGGCAATCCGGGAGCATTTGCTTCGCGGCGGCGTGGCGAACGAACGCCAGCAGTGCCGCATTGCGCAGCTTGAGGAGGCGCTCAGCGATATTGTGTTCTGCCTGTATCACTATTTTGGATAAGGAATAAGATAGAAAGAGGGGGTATGGTATCTTGACGTGCGGTGAAATTATGGAACGGCTTGAGACGCTTTCGCCAAAAAATTACGCGGAGGACTGGGACAATATCGGACTGCTTGCAGGAAGGCGCGACAAGGCGGTGGAGACGGTTTACATTGCACTTGACGCGACGGACGAGGTGATTGCGGACGCCGTGCGCGTGGGGGCGGATATGCTTCTGACGCACCACCCGCTGATTTTTAAAAAGCTTTCGCGTGTCAATACCGATGATTTTATCGGAAGGCGCATTGTCACGCTGATACAAAACGACATCAGCTATTATGCAATGCACACGAATTTTGATGTGATGGGAATGGCGGACGCGGCGGCAGATGAGCTTGGACTGCAGGAGCGTGCGGTGCTCAATGTCACGTTTGAGGACGAAATTTCCAAGGAGGGCTGTGGACGCGTGGGGCGTCTTTCTGAGCGCATGAGCGTGGAGGCGCTTGCGGAGCTTGTACGGAAAAGCTTCCATGTGCCAAACGTACGTGTGTTTGGAAATTTGGGCGATATTGTGGAGACGGCGGCGGTCATGCCGGGCTCTGGGGGAAGCTTTATCAGGGACGCAGTCCGTGCGGGCGCGGACGTGATGATTACGGGAGATATTGACCACCATGAGGGCATTGACGCGGTGGCACAGGGGCTTGCAGTGATTGACGCGGGGCATTATGGGATTGAGAAGCTTTTTATCCCGTATATGGAGGAGTTTATCAAGCGGGAATTTCCGAAGCTTCGGGTGTACAGGGCGGAATTTTGTGAGCCGTTTACAGTAATTTAAAAAGAGGATAAAATGATGGATGGAAAAAAGGGAAACAGGTCAAGTTTTTTTGTGACGGTCGGGGATAAGACGAGGGAATATCCCGCGGGAATTACATATGGTGAAATCGCAAGCATTTATCAGAAGGACTACCCATATCAGATTGCGCTTGCGGTGCGGGACGGAAAAATCAGGGAATTGTTTAAGAAGGTGGATAAGGACTGTACGGTTTCGTTTCTGACGCTCACGGACGACACGGGGCATAAGACGTATAACCGGACGGCGATTTTGATTTTGATGAAGGCGCTGCATGGTGTGGTGGGCGCGGATAAGATTGAGAAAATCAAGCTGGAGTTTGCAATCGGAAACGGGTTATACTGCTCGAAAAAGGGCGATTTTGAGGTGACGGACGAACTGGTTTCCAAGGTCAAGGCAAAAATGCAGGAGTACATCAGGAAGGATTTGTATGTGATTAAGCGCTCCATGCCGCTTGAGGAGGCGAATGTCATCTTTGGCGAGCAGAAGATGGAGGATAAGGTCAATCTGTTTAAGTACCGGGGCAGCTCGACGGTCAATGTGTATAGCCTTGATGGCTACAAGGATTATTATTACGGCTATATGCTGCCAAGCACGGGCTATGTGAAGCATTTTGATTTACAGAAATATGAGGACGGGTTTGTGCTGATTTTGCCGGAAAAGAAAAATCCCGATGTTTTGGGAGAATTTAAGCCGCTTCCGAAGCTGTTTCACGCGATGTCGATTGCGACAGTGTGGGGGGAAAAGCTTGGCGTGGACACGGTGGCGGATTTAAACGATGAAATCCGCGCGGGCAGGTTCAATGAGCTTGTGCTGGTTCAGGAGGCGTTGCAGGAGCGTAGGATTAGTGAGATTGCATCGGACATTGTGTCAAGGAGCGGCGTGAAGTTTGTGATGATTGCAGGTCCTTCCTCGTCGGGAAAGACGACGTTTTCGCACAGGCTTTCCGTACAGCTAAAGACGCACGGGCTTGTGCCGCACCCGATTGCGGTGGACGATTATTTCGTGGACAGGGAAAAGACGCCAAAACAGCCAAACGGCGACTATGACTTCGAGTGCCTTGAGGCGATTGACATGAAGCAGTTTAATGAGGATATGCTAAGGCTTCTTTCGGGCGAGCGCGTGGAGCTTCCGACCTTTAATTTCGTCACTGGAAAGCGGGAGTACAAGGGGAATTTCAAGCAGCTTGGCCCTGATGATGTGCTTGTGATTGAGGGCATTCACGGGCTCAATGACAAGATGTCCTATGCGCTTCCTGCCGAGAGTAAATATAAGATTTATATCAGTGCACTCACGTCGCTCAATATCGATGAGCACAACCGCATTCCGACCACAGACGGACGGCTCCTTCGCCGATTGGTGCGGGACGCGCGCACAAGGGGCGCTACGGCAAAGCGCACCATTCATATGTGGGAGTCTGTAAGAAAAGGTGAGGAGGAGAACATTTTCCCGTTTCAGGAGAGCGCGGACGCAATGTTTAATTCCGCGCTGATTTACGAGCTTGCGGTGCTAAAGCAGTATGCCGAGCCGCTATTATACAATATCGAGAAGGGCGAACCGGAGTATTTTGAGGCGGTGCGGCTGTTAAAGTTTTTAAGCTACTTTTTGGGCGTCAGCACGGAGGAGCTGCCCAAAAACTCGATTGTCCGGGAGTTTGTGGGAGGAAGCTGTTTTAAGGTGTAGGAGGTATGCATATGAAACGGTTTTTAAAGCGATGTGCGGCACAGGTGCTGGTTCTTGTATATTATGTTACAGGCGCGGCTTACCGTACGGGAAACAATGGAGTAAGTATGGTTCAGACTTTAAGAGAGTGGGCAGACAAATAAAGCAGGTTTAAAATATGCCACTGCGGCAAATGATCGCGGCTTTTGCGTATGCAAGAGGTGAGGAAAGTCCGGGCTCCACAGGGCAGGATGCCGGATAACGTCCGGTAGAGGTGACTCTAAGGCTAGTGCAACAGAAATATACCGCCACCTGTAAGGGTGGTAAGGGTGGAATGGTGGTGTAAGGGACCACCGCCTCCAAGGTAACGAGGAGGGCACATGTAAACCCCATCCGGAGCAAGACCAAACAGAGAGCGACAGATTTGCCCGATCTGCTTTCAGGTAGGTCGCTTGAGGCTGCTGGCGACGGCAGCCCTAGATAGATGATCATTCTTCGTACGTATGTTCGATGACATAACCCGGCTTATCGCCGCGGTGGCAGTTTTTTGGTTTATTTTTTAGGAATAGGAGAAAGACAATGAAAGTACGTATTTTGGCATGTATTCAGGCAGCGGCTTTGGTTTTGTCATCGTTTCCGTCAATGGCGAGTACGGTTTCGGCTGATAATCAGGTAGTTGGGATTGAAGCGGAGGCGGAAACCAAGATTGAAGCGGAGACTGAAACTGGGGACGTGGCTAAGACGGAAACGCAGGATGCGACCGAGGCGGAAACCGAAGACGTGACGGAGACCGAGATAGAAGCGGAAACCGAATATGTGACAGAAACGGGGACAGAAGCGGAAACCGAGACGGAACTGGAAGATGATACGGAGACGGAAACGGAGGACGTGACCAAGACCGAGGACGTGATGGAAAACGGGACGGAAGCGGCAGATAATATTGATACTGCGCAATACCTGACAACAGTTGACGCGGCAGGAGAAAAGCTGCGGGAAGCGCTGACAAACAGGGAAGCGGAAATTACCGTTTATTATCGGACAACGAAGAAGCCGGACGGTGAAATTGCGAATAAAATTTGGGACGCGGCATTAGCGCATACGGGAAAGCCGACAGAAGGAGATTACATTCGTTTTCAATATGAAGGGCTTGAAATTCCCGACTTTGAGATAATTGAATTGGTTTCTGTGGCAACTGAAAATGATGAAACATCGGCAGAAACGACCTATTACCTGCCAATAACATATCAGGTAAGCTATGATACGACTTACGAGCAGGAAATGGAGTTGAAATGTGCGGTAGAAACGGTAATCGATGATTTTGATTTTAATGAGGATACCAGCGACGACCAAAAGATTAAGGCGATTTACGATTATATTTGCGGGAATTGTGCTAATGGGAATTTGGACAATCCTGATGATACCTTAAAGCATACTGCCTATGCGGCTTTGATAAATAAAACAGCGCAAAGTCAGGGCATGTCAAGCCTGTTGTATCGTCTGCTTTTGGAATGCGGCATAGACGCAAGGATAATAAGCGGAACAGTAAACGGCGAAAATCATGTATGGAATATTGTAAAGTGTGGAGACTTTTATTATTATTTGGACGCGGCATGGGATTGTGGAAAGACAAGCTATGACTGCTTTTTGAAGGGCTCGGAGAATTTCAGCGACCATATGGCAGAGGCTGATTATACTTCTGAGGAATTTGCGACGTCATATCCGATTTCAGCGACCGATATGGATGTTTATGATGTGGACAATGTCGGCGAAGAAAGCGGGGACGGCACAAAAGTTGAAGACAGCACAGAAGCCGAGACTGAAATGGAAACAGAAACACAGACAAAAGCTGAAAGTGACCTTGAGGAGATACTTGCTTCGTCAGGGACTTCATCGGAAGCCGATACAGAAGGCGAAGGTGAGCCGGCAGGCATAGATGTGCAGGAGAGTGACAAAAGACCAAGTATCACGGCAGACGGGGTGCTGTTTCCGGGGAAAAAGGAGAAAGACTATAGCGTAGTCTATACAGGGGAGAAAATCTGTCCGGCAATGACAGTGACATACACCTATCAGGACGGCAGCGGCAAGTCAAAGACGCAGACCTTGAAGCTCAATGTGGATTATACCGTGACTTACAGAAATAACATTAATGTAGGCGGAGCAAAAGCGACCGTGACCGTTAAGGGGATCGGCGAGTATCAGGGAACCGTTACGAAGGAATTTGACATTACAAAAAAGAGTATCAGCAAAGCGGTGCTTTCTGCGGTGGGTGATATTAAGTTTGGCGAAAAGCCCGCAGTTACGGTTATGGAAGGGACAAAGGAGCTGGTCGAAAACACGGATTATACGGTAAGCTATCCGGAAGGGAATGCAAATACGACTACAACATCAACGCTGACCGTAAAGGCTGTGGAAAGCGAAAGCTGCAATTATACGGGAACGGTAAGCAAAACAGCAGCCTTCAATATTTTAGGTACGGATATGGAAAATGCCGTTCCGATTACCGACGTCAGGGTGGAATGGAAAAACCCGGGAAAAACCTATGTGTATAACGGCAAGGCGCAGAAGCCTGCGGTTGTGGTGACGGATAAGGAAGGAAAGAAGGTACCTTCAAGCTGCTACAAGGTTCTGTATACCAATAATGTCAACGCGGGAACCAATACGGCAAAGGCGTATGTTGTCGGCGTGACGAAAAAGGGAGCGGGCTATTATGGCACTTCCGAACCGCTGTCCTTTACGATTGTGCAAAAGAACTTTAGCAAGGTATCGGCGTCCATCAAGGGGACACTTCCGAAGTTTGGGACGATTTCCGATATTCAGAATGCCATTAATGAAGCCGTTGTGGTAAAGGACGGCAAGATGGTACTTTCCTATGGAGAGGATTATATAATTAATTATGGCGATATAACATCGCTTGGCAACATCAAGATTGGCACGAAATATGAGATTAAAATATCGCGTGTCAGAGAAGACGGGAATTATACGTCAGATACAAAGAGCTTACAAATCAAGTTCGGTCAGCTCAATCTTGCGAGCAAGACGGCGGTTACTTCTTTGACGCTTACAAATGTGGAGGAGAAAAAAGCGACACTGACCTATAACGGCAAGACGCTGGAACAGGACAGGGATTATACGGTGGTGTCAGTTAAGCAGGATAAAAAGACGGGGTCATATACCGTGAAAATCAAAGCAGCGAAGGGAAGTGACTACAAGGGGAGTCTGACGTTTAAGGACGTACAGGGCGAGACGACGTCTTCGACAACGATTTCGATGACACTGGATAAAAGCTTGATAACAGGAGAGACAGGAGAAACTGTTCCGCTAAAGGCAGTCATACCGTCAGAGGTACAGGTTGGCACGATAACATGGAAATCCTCAGATCAGGACGTGGCGACCGTTACGGACGAAGGCTTGGTCAGCTTGGTAGGCAGCGGCATGGCGGTTATTACAGCAAGCGCAAGTGTAAGTGTAGAGTCTAAGCCGCTTGATTTGACCGCCCAGTGTCAGGTGATTGTAAAAGGAAGCATGGAAGAGGAAGCGTTTGTTGATGTGACTGATAATGGAGCAGTGCCCGGCGATGGCAAGGATGACTGGGAGGCAATTCAGGGGGCACTTGATGATTCGAAAAATCATACGGCATATGTTCCTGCGGGAGTATATGATATTGATCTTGTCGAACACAACGGCATTGTCATGCGTAAAGGCTATAAGCTCTATATGCATAAGGATGCGGTTTTGCGGGCTATGAAAACCAGCAAAACAGAATGTCAGGTTATCAATGTGGGCAGTTCTGGTCATAAAGACGATCCTGATTATTATTCAAATATAGAAATCAGTGGAGGAACGATCATTGGAGACCTGCAGGAGACAGGGAAGAAAGGAGAAGGCGTAATGGGCATTCGGGTACAGTACGCCAAAAATATATATATCCATGATGTGACAGTCAAGGAATGTCGTGGTGACGGCATTTATGTCGGCGGAAACGGAAAAGGTTCCACCAATATCTTCATCACAGGCTGTACGATTCAGGATAACTTGAGAAACTGTCTCGGTATTGTAAGCGCACATAATCTCTATGTAGACAACTGTAACATTTCGGGAGCGGGAAGTCTGTTCGGCGGCGTGGCTCCGAGAGCCTGCATATTAATAGAGAAAAATAAGGGAGATGATACCTGTACGGATATTGTGATAAAGAACTCAACCATAGACAATGCAAAAGTCTGCAGTTCGCAGTCCGAAGCGTATGCCTTTGGTTCATCAACCGCAAGAGGTGAGATACATGGGGATCGCCTGACCGTGGAAAATTGTGATTTTAAGGGAAAGGTTGCGAATTATTCCACGAAAAACGCGAAGTTTATTAACTGTACGTTTGACAGAGACCCCATTTTGAAACAGGGTACCATTGTCCAATAAATGGGAGGATTTATGAAAAGGTGGATACCTTTTTTGGCAGCCGCCGCTTTGGCGGCTGTATTTTTTGCAGGAACGGCGCAGGGCTTTGCGTGTGATAAGGATACGCTTCTATCGGGAATGCATGTTGGTTTTTTGTCATGGCTTACAGACGGACGCCAAACGGAGGATACAGAAATGCAGATTGTATATCAGCTCGCAAGACGAAGCATTGTGAAGGTGGTGGTAAAAGACGCTGCCGGCAGTGGTATTGTATGGAAAATCGATGAAAATCGGATTGTCATTGTATCGAACAAACATTTACTTATGAAAGATGTAAAGGCACAGGTGACGTTTTGCAATGGAGAATGCGTGGACGCTGAGATTTTGGGATATTCCCAGCAGTATGACATTGGTTTTTTGAAAATTGATGAGAAAAACCTGGCGGCAAATATTTTAAGGGATATTTTCGAAGCAGTTCCGGTGGAGGCATTTTTTAAGGAGGAAGCCGCTTTATCACAACAGCCTGTGCTGCAGATTGGCGCGGATTTAAGCGGGAATAACGAGCACTTTTCAACCGGAACAATTTCAGGCTTTGGCTACGAGCCAGTCTTTAACACAAGCGTTTTAAGGACAAGCTGTTATTCGAGGGCAGGAATGTCGGGCGGCGGCGTGTTTGACGCGGTGGGGCAGCTTTTGGGAATGCTTTCTGGCGGGGAGGTTTTGGAGGACGCGGCAGTCCGTGAGGCGGAGGTTTCCTACAGCCTTCCGGTGTCGCTGATTGCAGAGGAATATGAACAGTTAAACAGATGAAAAATGGCATGACAGGGGGACTTTCATGGTAAAACCGGAAAAAAACAAACGGATATCAAAGGTGGACGCGTATTTAAACTGCGCGGAAAATTTTGCGTACAGAAGCACTTGTATCAAGCGAAAATACGGGGCGGTGATTGTAAAGGACGACGCGGTAATTTCCACAGGCTACAATGGCTCGCCCAGAGGCTTTGAAAATTGCTGCGACATTGGCGAATGCCCGCGCATTCAGAAAAACATGCATAAGGGAGAGGGTTACGCGATTTGCCGTGCCGTGCACGCGGAGGCGAATGCGCTGTTAAACTGTTCGCGGGAACAGACCATCGGCGCGGATTTGTATCTGGCAGGTGTGAACCCTGACGATTTGTCCGTGCATAAGGCAAAGCCGTGTCCTTTGTGCGCACGCATGATTATTCAGGCAGGGATACGCCATGTTTATTTAAGGACGGAGGATGGCGCTGACTGCTATGAGAAAATCGAGGCGCAGAATTTGGAATGGTATACGCGGGAGGCATAGATTTCCGGACGGAGTTTATTTTCTTTTTATTGAAAATTAAGACCGGATTTATGGAAAATGCAAGGCTTTTGTGGTATGATAAAAAATTAGAGATTATGAAACGGTTATAAGATTTGGAAAGGAAGGATTATCATGACAAAAATTGATATATTTTCCGGTTTCTTGGGAGCCGGAAAAACGACGCTGATTAAAAAGCTGCTGCAGGAGGCGCTTGACGCTTCGAAGGTGGTGCTGATTGAGAATGAGTTTGGCGAGATTGGCATTGACGGCGGATTTTTAAAGGAGGCAGGCGTTGAGATTAAGGAGATGAACTCCGGGTGTATCTGCTGTTCGCTTGTGGGGGATTTTGGAAGCTCTTTAAAGGAAGTGATTGAGAAGTACGCGCCGGAGCGGATTTTGATTGAGCCTTCCGGTGTGGGCAAGCTTTCGGACGTCATGCGTGCGGTGCAGAACGTGGACACGCAGGCGCAGGTTGAGTTAAACAGCGCGGTTGTGGTTGTGGACGCAAATAAGTGCAAGATGTATGCGAAGAATTTTGGCGAGTTTTTCTTAAACCAGATTGAGCATGCGGGAACGATTATTTTGAGCAGGACTGCGGATATCAGTGAAAGTAAGCTGAATACGGCGCTCGAGATTATCCGGGAGCACAATGATAAAGCGACGGTTATCACAACGCCTTGGGAGGAGCTTGACGGGAAGCAAATCCTTGAGACGATTGAGAATGCGAAGGATTTGGAGGCAGAGCTTATGGCGGAGGTGGCTGCGCTGCATGAGCATGAGCACCATCACGAGCACGAGGAACATCATCATGAGCATGGGGAGCATGAACATGAGCACCACCACGAGCACGGCGAGGACTGCACATGTGGCTGCCATGATCACGAACACGACCATCATCACCACGCGGACGAGATTTTTACCAGTTGGGGCTTTGAGACGCCCGCAGCATACACACAGGCGGAAATTGAGGACATTCTTGAAAAGCTTGACGACGAAAAAACCTACGGCGCAATTCTTCGTGCGAAGGGAATGGTTTCTGCAGGCGACGGCACTTGGGTGAATTTTGACTATGTTCCGGGCGAGAGCAATGTGCGCAAGGGAACGCCCGAGGTGACGGGAAAGATTTGCGTCATCGGTTCGAAGCTGAATGAGGAGAATTTAAAGGCACTGTTTGCAAAATAAACCTGCAAAATAAAGGAAAAGGAGCCGGTCATGAAATCAGTATATATCATCAATGGATTTTTGGAGAGCGGAAAGACGGAATTTATTTCCTTCACGCTGTCACAGCCCTATTTTCAGACAAAGGGTACAACGCTTTTAATCCTTTGCGAGGAAGGGGAAGTGGAGTATGACGACCTTGTCCTGAAAAAAAGCCATACGGTTGTGGAGCTTGTGGAGGACGAGGCGGATATGACCTCTGCCAAACTGATTGAGCTTGAGAAAAAGCACAAGCCGGAGCGCATTATCATCGAATACAACGGCATGTGGAATTTCAAGAATTTCAAAATGCCGTGGCACTGGCGGCTGGAACAGCAGATTACCATAATAGACGCGTCCACTTTCCAAAATTACTATACAAACATGCGTTCCTTGCTGGCGGAAACGATTCGCAAATCGGAGCTGATTATCTTCAACCGCTGCGACGGCTTAATCGACCAGTTAGGCAGCTTTAAGCGCAACGTAAAGGCAGTCAACCCGCAGGCGGAAATTATTTTCGAGGACAAGAACGGAGAAGTAAGTCAGATTTTTGAGGAAGACTTGCCATATGATTTGAAGGACGAGGAGCTAAAGCTTGACGATTACGGCTATGGGATTTTTTACCTTGACGCGATGGACAATTTGGAGCGGTATCTTGACAAGAAGATTACGTTTGTGGCGATGGTGTTAAAGCCCGAAAGCAGCGACGGAACATATTTTGTGCCGGGCAGAATGGCAATGACCTGCTGCGCCGACGATATGGCATTTCTAGGGTACGCCTGCAAATATGATAAATGCAGCGAGCTTGAAAATAAGCAGTGGGTAGAAGTTACCGCCACGGTTCATAAGGAATTTTGGAAGGAGTACAACGGGGAAGGCCCGGTGCTTCATGCGCTAAGCGTTGTGCCTGCGAAGAAGCCAAAGGATGAGATTTTGAATTTTGCGTAAAAGAGGATTATAATGGAATGAAAAAAGAAGCTTTCGGTTATGAGAGCTTCTTTTCATATTTTTCTGTTTTGGGAATGCCTCTGGAAATGGGGAATGCCAAAAGAATAGGGCGGCTAAATTCTTAAATTCTTATCCCTGCTCCCATATTTCTCCTCACAATACTTACACCGATAAATTTCCTTCTTCTCATCCGTCAAAATAAAAATATGCGGAAGCTCCTGCTCAATGGACGTGATACAACGGGGATTTCTGCATTTAATGACATTTTTAATCTCCTTTGGCAGCGTGAGCGGCAGTTTTTCGACAATTTCCCGGTTTTTGATGACATTGACCGTAATGTTATGGTCAATAAACCCGATAATATCCAAATTCAGGGTATTAATATCACACTCTACCTTTAGAATATCCTTCTTTCCCATCTTATTACTGCGCGCGTTTTTGATAATGGCAACAGTACAGTCAAGCTTATCCAAGCCCAAATGCTTATAAATACTAAGGCTTTTTCCCGCTTTGATATGATCCAGCACAAAGCCCTCTTCAATTTGTCCTACATTTAACATAATTTCCAACCTCCAATCTGTTCCAACCTTACGCGACGTTAATCTCAAGCAGTGTCAGCAAAAGCGCCATCCGCACATAAACGCCGTACTGCACCTGACGGAAATAAACGGCTCTCGGATCGCTGTCCACCTCAACGGAAATTTCGTTGACGCGGGGGAGCGGGTGGAGCACAATCATATCCTTTTTGGCAAGCTCCATCTTTTCCATATCAAGAATATAGTAATCCTTCAACCGTACATAGTCCTCCTCGTTAAAGAAGCGTTCCTTCTGTACGCGCGTCATGTAAAGGATGTCAAGCGTTGGCATGACGTCCTCAAGCTTTCGGACTTCCTGAAACGGGATGTTATTCTCCCGCAGCATTTCGATGATATAATCGGGAATGGTGAGCTCTTCGGGTGAGATAAAAACGAAATTGATATTTTTATAACGTACAAGTGCGTTGATAAGAGAATGGACGGTACGACCGAATTTTAAATCGCCGCAAAGACCAATCGTGAAATTGTCAAGCCTGCCTTTGATGGCACGAATGGTCAGAAGGTCGGTGAGCGTCTGCGTGGGGTGCTGGTGCCCGCCGTCGCCTGCGTTGATTACCGGAATTGTGGAGTGTGTTGCAGCTACCATTGGGGCGCCTTCTTTGGGATGACGCATCGCACAGATGTCCGCAAAGCAGGAAATCACGCGGATGGTATCGGAAACGCTCTCACCTTTTGCGGCAGAGGAGCTTCCGGCGTCAGAAAAACCAATGACGCTTCCGCCAAGATTCAACATCGCGGTCTCAAAGCTTAAACGGGTGCGTGTGCTCGGTTCATAAAAACAGGTGGCAAGTTTTTTCCCCTCACAGCAGTGGGAATATTTTTCGGGATTTTTTTCGATGTCCTCCGCCAGAACAAACAGCTTCTCAAGCTCCTCCACCGAGAAATCCAAGGGTCGCATTAAATGTCTCATAAAATCCTCCATTTTGATTATCGTTTACAAATTGATGTAGGAGTGTACTTTGTACACTTTTGTTATCATAGCAGATTGAAATATCGGATTCAAGATTTATTTTGGAGAAATCAAAAAAAGCATGTAAAAATTGAACAAATTTTGTATTTTATATACAATATTTACGAATTTTATGATATTATGTCAATATAGCCTTTTTTTGCAGGCGAAATCATATCATGTAACAGGGGATGAAACAGAAGGAGGAACAAATCATGGAATTTCGGGAGAGAAAACGCTGGGTATTTTTGGGACTGCCGTTTACGTTTACGGTATACACGGTGAAAGAAGATGTCATCACGGTCAACACGGGATTTTTGAATAGGGAAGAAAACGACTGCTATATGTACAAGGTACAGGATGTGACACTAAAAAGCTCGTTATTTGAACGAATGTTCGGGCTTGGCACGGTGGTGTGCTATACGGGCGATACGACAAGCCCGCAGTTGATTATTGAACATATTAAAAATGCGAAAAGCATTAAGGAATTTATATTAGAGCAGTCAGAGATTGCAAGAAGAAAGCGCCGCACTATGAATACACTTGATATCGGAGCAGGTGAGTATGACGACATTGACGGTGAATGATTTTGAGGGGGATAACAGGGCGGCTGCCCTGAGGGTGCTTGATTCCATAGAAGAGACAGCGTATGACTACACGGCGCAGGAGGAGGAGCGGGCGAGAAGGCGCAGGGAACGAATTAACCAAATGAAGCGTCAGAAGGAAAAGCAGCTTCGAATGCGCAGGCTTGCGGCTCCGGTTGCGCTTGCGGCAGTGGCTTGTATTGTGTTACTTATGGTGGGTGTAAAAGCAATATGGGGAAAGCATACGGCGCAGACGAAACAGACAGCACAAACGGCACAAAATCAAAGTCCGCCAGTGGAGCAGATTTTGGAAACAGGGCAGGAAGCAGGGCAAAAACAGGACACGGAGGCAAAAACAGATAATGGAAAAGCAAAAGTGCCTGTGCCGGAGGCAGACATAAGCCTTGCATGCGCGGACATCACGGCGGTTTTTTCGGGCATACAGGAAAATCAGCTTGCATTTATTATGGAAGCGGAGGAATTGCAGACGCTTGGCGGAAAAAATGACGCGCCCGTGCTCTTTGCGCAGGCGGACGAAAATACGATTGGCACGGTCGGCGACTGTGTCAGCGAAAATGTGATTTTCATTGATGTGGAGGGCAGTCATATCCTTGCGCAGAAGGACGCGCATACGCGAATCAGCCCCGCTTCCATGACAAAAATCCTGACCGTGCTTGTGGCGGCGGAGCATATCACAAATGCCGATGATACCTTTGAGATTACAAGGGATATCACGGATTACAGCTTTTCGCACAAGTGCAGCAATGTCGGGTTCGAGGTCGGGGAGCGTGTCACGGTAAGGGATTTGTTTTACGGAACCATTCTTCCGTCCGGAGCGGATGCGGCGGTGGGACTTGCAAAGTACGTGTCGGGCTCGCAGGAGGAATTTGTGGGGCTGATGAACGAAAAGCTTGCGGAGCTTGGTCTTTCGGAAACGACACATTTTACAAACTGTGTCGGTGTTTATGAGGACGACCATTACAGCACCGCCTATGATATGGCGGTCATCATGAAGGCGGCATACGACAATCCGTTCTGCCGGGAGGTGCTCTCAAGGCACATGTACACGACATCGCCGACAGAACAGCATCCGGACGGAATCCCGCTCTCCAATCTGTTCCTTCGAAGAATTGAGGACAGAGATACGCACGGCGAGGTGCTTTGCGCAAAGACCGGATATGTGGACCAGTCGGGAAGCTGTGCGGCAAGCTTAAGTATCGGAAACGACGGAAAGCGTTATATCTGCGTGAGCGCGCATTCTACAAGCAGTTGGCGCTGTATCAGGGATCATGTGGCATTTTATCAGTATTTCCTGCCCTAAGGGCTTCCTTAAGGGATTCCCTAAGGGTTGCCTTGAGGCTTGGTGAGGACATGCTCATACAACAAGCCTGCCATCGACCAAAAGGGCAAAAAATCAAGGCGGATCAGCCCGTGGACATGCCAGCGGTGGCGTCCGTAATTCCACGGGCAGACTGCGCGCTTTGCCAAAAGCGTTCCGCTGATAAACTCTGCGGCAAAGATGGAGGCGGCATAAAACAGGGCGCGAAACGGGAGTGATAATTTTTTCACAAGGAAGAACACAGGCTGGAAAAAGGCGGCGCTTCCGTAGATGGGAAACATATAGAGGGAGGTCTGCCCCATAAGCTGCAATTCGCGGCGGCGAAGGGAGCCGACTGCGGTAAATATGATTTCCATACACCAGCCGATAACGCCGCATTTGATGAAGTTGTGAAATAAATTAAAAAAAGGTAAGGGATAAACTTTTTTCTTCATGCCAAAAGCATAACCGGTTATCCCTTGCCTTATTCATTTTCTGATGTAAAATTTTGGTAGTTGCTTATTTGTTTGCTTTATTGATTTCTTCCAGTGCAACCCGCGACGCCTCGTCAAAGGTCGTGACGTTGATTGGACCGGACGTAGAGGTCTTATACACAGGCGTTGTGCTTCCAAAGCCCGTAAAATACACATATCCTGACGTGGTGTTAATGTTTGAGTGCGCACCGTCCCTTACCACCGCCATGTCGGAGCCGTCGCGCCGGATACGCTTTAGCTGCGGCGTTTTCCCGGACGTCTGATAGTAAATGTAGCTGTCGGAGAGGTTGATCAAATCCGTTCTGTCGCTGTCAAGCAAAGTCTTTTCACCCGTTGTAATGTTGAGCTTTACAAGGGCGTAATCATCATGAATGTCTATTCCGTATACGGTCGTTCCCTCGATAATCGGCATGTAAATGTCTTCCGTGAGCACCTGCCTTGAAGCCTGCGTGGTCAGATTGTAAGCCATCAGGTGCAGATTGTCCTCGTTGTTGATGTAATAAAAGGTTCCGTCCTGCACGCTGACGGGAAGAATGTCAAGCTGTAGAAGCGTTTGGGCATTTTCGCCGTCAATGCCGATGCTCTTTAGGGAAATTTCGTCGTCCGAGCTTGTGTAATAGACGGTGTTGTCCGCCAAAATGACGTACTTGCCAAGCACACGGTCAAGGCAGACAACGTCCTTTGGCCTGTCTTTTTTCACACGGTAGATACCGGTGGTGCTGATTAGGAAGCCAAGTCCGGCGCTTCCCCCGGAGCCGCCCTGATAGTAGTACAGGTAATTTCCGTCCGCGTTAATGCTTGCCACCTGCGTGGTAATCAGCTTCTTCATTTCCGATTCGTCGGGACGCATACGATAAAGCGAATTGCCGTCGTACGGATTGGAGAAGTAGACATATCCGTCGCTTTCGCAGAACAGACCGCCGTTGTATAAATTCCCGGAGGTGTTTCCGATTGTGCCGGGCGGATTTTCCGGAACCCGTTTTGCAAGGTTTGTAAACACAAATAATCCCGCGCAAATCAAGATGGCAATCAGCGCGCAGAGGATTGCAATCAATTTTTTCTTCATTTGTCAGTTCCCCCTTAAAAAATCTTTGATACCTCCTATTATAATGAATTTGTAACAAAATGAAAAGAATTTGAGAAGAAATTGTTATTATTTTTTTACAAAACGAAATTGGTGTGATATACTAAAACAAAAATAAACAGATATGGGGGGATAACGTCATATGGATTTATTGTTGCTTCGGAAAACGCTTGACGAGATTGACCAGAATATCGTGGTGCTTTATGAAAAGAGAATGGACGTCTGCGCACAGGTGGCGGAATTTAAAATAGAGAATGGAAAACGTGTGTTTGATAAGGAGCGGGAGCAGCAGAAGCTTGACAGTGTGAGCGCGCTTACCCACAATGCGTTTAACGCGCGCGGCGTGCGGGATTTGTTTGAGCAGATAATGGCAATCAGCAGAAGGCTCCAGTATCAGATGATTGCGGAGCATACCGGCGGCGGACGCCTTTCCTTTACGGAGCTAGAGGCGCTTGACACCCAGAAATGCCGTGTGGTCTTTCAGGGCGCGGAGGGTGCATACTCGCAGATGGCAATGGTAAAATATTTCGGGGAAGCCGTGGAAAGCTTCCATGTGGACACGTTTCGCGACGCAATGCTTGCAATCGACGAGGGCAGTGCCGATTTTGCCGTGCTTCCGATTGAAAACTCGTCGGCGGGCATTGTCAGTGAGATTTATGACCTCTTGGTGGAGTTTGAAAACTACATTGTCGGGGAGCAGATTATCGAAATCGAGCACTGTGTCATGGCGCTTCCGGGGACAAGGCTTTCGGATATTCGGACGGTCTACTCCCACCCGCAGTCGCTTATGCAGAGCTCGCATTACCTTGCGGAAAAAGGCTGGCAGCAAATCAGCATGAAAAATAATGCGTTTGCGGCAAAAAAAGTGGCGCAGGATAACGAACGGACACAGGCGGCGGTTGCAGGCGAAGGGGCGGCGGCAATCTACGGGCTGGAAATCCTTGAGCGGGGCGTGAACAATGCAAAGGGCAATTCGACGCGCTTTATTATCGTGACAAACCAAAAGGTATTCGCAAAGGAGGCTTCCAAAATCAGCCTTTGCTTTGAGTTAAACCATGAGAGTGGTGCGCTCTATCATGCGCTTTCCCATATGATGTACAACGGTCTGAATGTGACAAAGGTGGAGTCGAGACCGATTTTCGGGAGAAACTGGGAGTATCGGTTTTTCCTTGATTTTGAGGGGAATCTCAGGGACAGCGCGGTCAAGAATGCACTCAGGGGACTTCGGGAGGAAACACACAATATGAAAATACTCGGAAACTATTGAGAAATGGGGGATTGCTATGGGTTACAAAACGTTTGCGGCGATTGATGTCGGTTCTTATGAGCTTGCGATGAAGATTTATGAGATATCCGTCAAAAACGGAATCCGGCAGATAGACCATATCAGGCACCGGATTGAGCTTGGCACGGATTCTTATTTTACGGGGAAAATCAGCAGCGAAAGGGTTGACGAGCTTTGCAGAATGCTGGTCGAGTTTACGCAGATTATGAAATCGTACAAGGTGGACGACTACAAAGCGTACGGCACCAGCGCCATCAGGGAGACGGAAAATTCCACGATTTTGCTGGCTCAGATACAGGCAAAGACAGGAATTAAAATAGAAGTGTTAAGCAATTCGGAGCAGCGCTTTCTGGACTATAAATCGGTTGCGTCTGTCGGGCGCGATTTTCAGAAAATCATTGAGAAAAGTACGGCATTTATTGATATTGGTGGCGGCAGCATTCAGATTTCCTTATTTGACGAGGACAGCCTTGTAACCAGTCAGAATATCCGTCCGGGTGTGCTGCGTATGCGCGAGGAACTGACACGTGTGTCATATCGCAGCTATCAGCTTGAGGAGCTGGTGGAGGAGATGTTTCGCGGAAATCTTGAGATTTTTAAGAAGCTGTTTATCGGAGAGCGCAAGATCCAAAACATTATCCTTGTGGACGATTACACCTCGCTTATTTTGCAGAAAAATTATTTGAAGACCAACAAAAAAGGACATGTCAATACGGAGATTTTTTTGGAGTTTGTGGACTCCCTAAAAAAGAAAAAGACGAAGGAAATCGCGCTTTCGCTTGGAATTGCGCAGGAGAATATCTCGCTGTTATACATTTCGTCGCTGATGATTAAATATATGATAAAAATGCTCGGGGCAGAGATTTTGTGGGCGCCGGGTGTGAGCCTTTGCGACGGCATGGCATACGAGTATGCGGAACAAAACGCACTGTTGTCCGAATCGGGAAAGGTCACGGCGCATAGCTTCGAACAGGATATTCTTGCCTGTGCAAGGGACATCAGCCGACGCTACCACTGCATTGAGGGCAGGACGCTGCGGCAGGAGGCGGCAGCGCTCACGATTTTTGATAATGTGGGGGAAAATTACGGGCTGACAAGGCGCGACAGGCTGCTGTTACAGCTTTCGGTGATTTTGAGTGAGTGCGGCAGATACATCAGCCTTTCCAACGTGGGGGACAGTGCCTATGGTATTGTCATGGCGACGGAAATCATCGGGCTTTCCCATATTGAGCGGGAGATTGTCGCCAATATCGTCAAATATTCCAAGGAAAGCTTTGAATATTATAATACACTGGAGGCGCTGGGTGTCGAGTCGTATCTTCGGATTGCAAAGCTTACGGCAATTATCCGGCTTGCGCAGGGGCTTGATTTGAGCCATAAGGGAAAGTCGGAGAACATGCTCATCACATGGGACGACAATAAGCTGATTTTAAGCGTGGAAACAAATGCGGATATGACGCTCGAGGTTGAGCTTTTTGACCAGAGCGCGATGTTTTTTGAGGAAGTATTTCATATTAAGCCTGTCATCAGGCAGAAAAAGAGTAACATATAGGAGAGGGGATTCATGGGCGAGAAATCAAATAATAAGATTGACTATAAAAAATCAGAATATTATTTAAACAGGGAGCTAAGCTGGATACAGTTCAACAACCGTGTGCTTGGCGAGGCAAAGGATAAAAACATTCCGCTTTTTGAACGGCTGAAATTCTTAAGTATCACGGCGTCAAACCTTGATGAATTTTTCATGGTGCGCGTGGCGTCCCTAAAGGATATGGTGAACGCGGGATATACGAAAAAGGACATTGCGGGAATGACGCCCGCAGAGCAGCTTAGCGAGGTCAACAAGGCGACGCATGAGCTGGTGGGAATGCAGTACGCGGTGTTTAACCGCTCCCTCCTGCCACTGCTTGCGCAGAACGGCTTGATTATCGTGGAAAAGCATGAGGATTTGAGCGAGACAGACGCCCAGTTTGTTGACCGTTATTTTCAGGATAACGTATATCCGGTGCTCACGCCGATGGCGGTGGACTCCTCAAGACCGTTTCCGTTAATCCGGAATAAGACCTTGAATTTGGGCGCTTTGGTATCGCTAAAGGAAGAAAAAGGAAGAAAACATCTGTTCGCAAAAAAATCCGCGCAGACAAAGGAATTGGAGTTTGCGACGGTTCAGGTGCCGGGCGGTGTGCCCCGTATCGTGCAGCTTCCCGAGGGGGAGAACGGCGAGAAGCGCGTGATTTTATTGGAGCAGATTATCGAGCGCAATATGGATAAGCTGTTTTTGAATTATCATATCGAGTGCGTCTTTCCGTTCCGGGTAATGCGCAATGCCGACTTTGACATACAGGAGGAGGACGCGGAGGACTTATTGAAGGAAATCGAGAAGCAGCTAAAGAAGCGGCAGTGGGGGCAGGCAATCCGCCTTGAGGTGGAGGAAGGAATCGAGGAGCGCCTGCTGGACATTATCCAAAAAGAGCTGATGATTGATGCGCGTGATATTTATAACATTCCCGGACCGCTGGATTTGACCTTCTTGATGAAAATGTATGGACTGGAGGGCTTTGAGAAGCTTAAATACAAGCCGTACAAGCCGCAGCCCGTGCCCGGACTTGAGCCGGGGGCGTGTATTTTTGATGAGATTAAGGAGCGCGATATTTTGCTGCACCACCCGTATCAGACCTTTGCGCCCGTTGTTGATTTCATTAAACAGGCGTCGAGAGATCCCGAGGTGCTTGCAATCAAGCAGACCTTATACCGCGTAAGCGGAAATTCGCCGATTATCGCCGCGCTTGCGCAGGCGGCGGAGAACGGGAAGCAGGTGTCGGTGCTTGTGGAGCTGAAGGCGCGCTTTGACGAGGAGAACAATATCGTCTGGGCAAGGAAGCTGGAGCAGGCAGGCTGTCATGTCATTTACGGGCTTGTGGGGTTAAAGACGCACTGTAAGATTACGCTTGTGGTGCGGCGCGAGGAGGAAGGTATCCGCAGATATGTGCATTTGGGAACCGGAAACTATAACGATTCCACGGCAAAGCTCTATACGGATTTGGGAATTTTGACCTGCAATGAGGCAATCGGGGAGGACGCGACGGCGGTGTTCAACATGCTTTCTGGCTATTCGGAGCCGCTTGGCTGGAACCATCTTGCACTTGCGCCGCTTTGGCTAAAGGATAAGTTTTTATACCTGATTGAGCGCGAGAAGGAGAACGCACTGGAAAACCGTCCGGCAAGGATTGTGGCAAAAATGAATTCCCTGTGCGACGCGGATATTATTAAGGCGTTGTATGAGGCTGCTGCCGCCGGGGTCAGGATTGAGCTGATTGTCCGGGGGATTTGCTGTATCCGCACAGGCGTGGAGGGTACAAACGACAACATCAGCGTGCGCTCGATTGTCGGAAACTTTTTGGAGCATGCAAGGATTTTCTATTTTGAGAACGCGGGCGTATCCGAGCTTTACATGGCAAGTGCGGACTGGATGCCAAGAAATCTGGAGCGGCGTGTGGAAATCCTGTTCCCTGTTTTGGATCCGGCATTAAAGGAAGCGGTTTGGAATGTGCTAAAGGTGCAGCTTAGCGACACGCAGAAGGCGCAGGAGCTAAAACCCGACGGAAGCTATGAAAAGGTTGACAGACACGGAAAAGATTTGTACAATGCACAGGAGGAATTCTGTAAGGCGTACACGGCGCTTGCGGCAAAGGAGCATAAGCTTGAGAAGCAGGCGCGGGTGTTCCAGCCGGAATATAAAAACTGAAAGGAATGGCAATATGGTAAGGTTTGTACTTGCTTCGGGCTCACCGAGGCGCAAGGAGCTTTTAGAACAGCTTGGGCTGGAATTTGAAATTTCGTCGGCGCATGGCGAGGAGATTATCACAAAGACGCTTCCGGCGGACATTGTGGAGGAGCTTTCAAGGCAGAAGGCAGACGAGGTTGCGGACCGGTATGCGGATACGTACAAAAATGACACATGTGTCATAATTGGCGCGGATACGATTGTGGCGTTTGCGAATGAAATCATGGGAAAGCCAAAGGACGAGGCGGACGCGGTGCGTATGCTTACGCTTCTTGCAGGTAATACCCATCAGGTGTATACGGGTGTGACGCTTGTGGTTTTGGAAAACGGCGCGCGCAGGGCGGTGACGTTCCATGCGTGTACCGATGTCGTGATGTATCCGATGACAGCAGCGCAGGTGCAGGCATATGTGGCGACCGGCGAACCGATGGATAAGGCGGGCGCGTATGCCATTCAGGGAAAATGCGCCGCGTACATCAAAAAAATCAACGGGGAATACAACAATGTGGTAGGACTTCCGGTGGCAAGGCTGATGCAGGAGCTTCTGGCACTGGGACTGGTATCGTAATGGGAACGTAGTAGGGAAGAAAGGCATGGTATAATTATGAATGAATATGATAATGCAGTATTACAATGTTTTTTGGATAAGCAGCTACAGCTTTTTCCGGAAAAAATCGCGGAGTCCATTGACGAGGCGGAGGCTTTTCTGGAGGAGTGCATAGCGGTGGTTGTGGACTCTGTGGACGAGGTATGGGAATACTTTGACGCACAGGGGGTTGACCTTGAGGGGCAGGATAAAGAGGATATTGTGACGGCACCGGAGGTTTTTGAGGTCGGTGACGGCAGGTATCTGATTGTAGAAAGCTAAGATAAGCGCGGAGAAATGCGCTAATGGAGGTAAAAGTGGAAAGAAAGTCGAACATTTCAGTGTGGCAGATTGGTCTTTTTGAAGGCTTTGACAAGGATATCATGGTAATGCAGAGGGACGAGGAGGAGGTCTTTGACGATGCAATCCATGTGTTTTTTGAGAAGGAATACTATGACGCGTATGTGGCAAAGGCGGTAAAATATGGAAGTCATGCCTATGCGTATCATGAAGATAAGCTTGGCGAGGTGGTCAATCAGATTTTTGAGGAAGGGCTTCCCGGACTTGTCATTCACATGAACACCAGTACGGACGAAAGCGTGCCCAAAAACCAGCTTTGCGATGAGAAATATATTTCCGCAAAGGAGCTGATTGGCTACCGGGACGCGGCGCAGAGCTATCATCTTTTATACATGACGTCCATTGCCCACTGTACCAAGGAGGAGACGGTTGCCGCGCTTTGGACGAAATATGTCTATATCATCGGACAGCTTCCCGATGCGAGGAAAAAGCCCGCGGAAGGGGAAAAGCAGGTCTTTGAGCTGATGACGATGAAGCGCAAAAAGGATAACAGCAATGCGACTGCCGAGGATTTTGACTATGAGTCGTTAAAGGTGTTTCTGACGGCGGAGAGTGCGATGCGCTATAATCCCGATAAAAAGCCGGTCGGCAAGTATAAGCTGTCCATGCTCTCGCAGCTTGTGCGCGGAAAGCTGCATGTGATTATCGAGCCGCACCGGGCGTACTGGCTTGAGTATGATCCTGCCAGCATTGACATCGTGCCGTATCTGGACATTCCCAAATATAATGAGGAGATGGTCATTGAGCGCATACAGGCATATGATAAAATGGAACGGATTTTTATTTTGTTAAATCCGCTTCACAGTGATTACAGGGTGTCGCTTGGCAATCCTTTTTTGATGAAGCATGATGAGAAGCACATTGCGATGTATCTTTTTGAACGGCATGAGGACGCGGTCAATTACGTGCTCCAGAACCAAAACCTGCTGCCGGTGTTTGACGCGACCTTTCCGATTGGCGTTCTTGAGGGTAAGGAGCATCTTTACCGCCTCAAAACAGTGGTCACGCTTGCCGCAAAGCTTGGCGTGACGACGGTGTGCCTTGACGCGGACACAAACCATGCCATCGCCTGTGATATCGGATATTTCAAAAAAGCGGCAGGCTACACGAAGCCCATCGAGGATTTGCTGGTGCGGGCTGATTTGGAAAAGGTCATGCGTGAGGAAAACGGAGAAAAAAAATACCGCCTTCCGATTGTGCCGTTTTATGACAGGCATAATGACTACGATATCAGCGAGGAGAGAAGGGCGGAGCTTGTTTCCCACTTGGATAATGATTTTGACAACGGATTTGCATATATGGCGCTATTGGACGTACCCGAGCTGATGGTGATGGCAAGTGAGGCGGCAAAGCGCTTTGAGAAGGCAAGAAACGAGAATGACGAGGAAGAAAAGCTCTTTTACAACCAGCTTTTAACGAGAATGATGCTTGTGCTGACCGAGGCGCTTTGTGAGAAGGCGTATATTTATACGTTGAGGAACGAGGACGGCAGCTTCGCACTGCGCAATAACATGGTGTACCTTGTCGTGACAAACCGCTTTGAGGCAGGAAGAAGGGGCGAGGGAAGGCTCACACCCGCCGGAGTAGACAATCCGCAGTTTATGGAAAAGCTCTGCGAGGCGAACCGGGCGGCAGCGCTGACGGACGGGCCAAATATCGTCTGCATTGTGGATACCCTGCTGATGAGCGAGGCGGCAAAGCAGTGGAAAAAAACGGAGGCTTTGCGGGAGGAGCTTTTAATCTACATGACACAGGGGTGCGGACTGTCCTATGCCGAGGCGCTTCGCTCTTATAAGCGGCTGAAATCGGACAATGATATTTTTGTGGAATTTGTCTCGGCTGTGCGAAACGGGGAATATCCGCCGATGGCGATGCTTGAGGTTGAGGGATATACGGCAAAGACGCTTGCAGAGTCGTATGGGTTTAACATGCTGCAGGCTTATGACGCGGTTCTTTCGCTTAAGGAGGATAAAACCTTTTTAGAAAAATACTAAAAATAATAACAATATTAAGAGCAAAAAAAGACCACAAAAAGACGAACCGGAAAATTTGTGTTTTGTGCCGGATTGTGATATGATATAAAAATGACGCATATCGTTCTGCGCGAATATTTAGAATGCCGCCGGCGTCAGCGGTGGAAAGGGAATCAGACGTATGAAACCGCAAAGGCATACAAGAAAAGAGTTTATCTCCATACTTTTTGTTTCCAACATCGGAGGGAAAAACAGGGAATATCATCTGCCCCGTCCGTTCTTTAATTTTTTGCGTTTTGTACCGCTTATTGTTTTGGCTGTGCTGCTTGGCATGGGAGCAGTCATTTACATTAGTCAAGGGAAGCTCAATGCCCTGCGCTCACAGCTTGAGCCGTACAAGAAGCAGATAGAAGACTTGGAGACAAAACAGGAAAGCTTAAGTGCTGAAAATACGAGACTGATGAATGAGAATGAACAGCTCAAGCTGGAAGCCATGAATACAGAAGAAATAGAGGAAGAAACACAATCCGAGGAAAATCCGTATCAGGACGCGCCGGACGGCTATCCCTATATGGGGGCAGGGGGTATTCTGATTTCCCCCTATTCCAAACAGCAGCCGTTTATGTCAATCAACACGCATACGGACGGTGCAATTGTCGCGTCAGGTGATGGGACAGTGACCTCGGTCAGCTCAGATGACACTTATCCGCTCATTGTGGAAATTCAGCATGATAAGGGTTACATAACACGCTATTCAAGCAGGGAGGCCGCGCAGACACAGCTTGAGGAGGACGCACAGGTCAAAACAGGTGATACATTATTTACGATTACCGTTGACGATACACAGTTTGATTATCAGATTATATACGGAAATGAACCAATTGATCCGCTTATGGTGATTGAAGCAAAGGGATGAAAGGAGAAGCGATGGCTATGTTGCGAAAAAACACGCCTTCCACATCGGAGGCAAATGTAAAGGTAAATACACTGATTGGTGAGGGGACTGTCTTTGACGGCAATCTGACGGCTCCGGATTCCATCAGGATTGACGGTACGATTAACGGAAACTGCGCTTGTGACTCGACGCTTGTTTTAGGGGAAAGTGGTCATGTTTTTGGCAATATTACCGTGCAGAATATCATTATTTCCGGGGAAGTGAAGGGAGATGTGATTGCAAAGGGAAAGCTGGAATTCCTTTCCACGGGAAGGCTTACCGGAAATATCACCGCAAATACCCTTGTCATTGACGAGGGCGCGTATTTTGACGGGAAATGTACAATGACCTGCGACAGCCCGTCGTCATCATTCGGGGATTAGGGAAGCAGAAGGATTATGGGAAAGGCAGGAACAGATTATGGCACAAGCCGCTAAGGTACTGTATTATGTACAGGACGAGAATAAGAGAATCCAGTTCGAGGTGCTTTGCATGGGAATGGCTTTATCTGCAAGGCAGCTAAAGGCGTCGGATTTAAATGAGCAGGTGGGAGTCCTTGCGGGTATGGACGGGATAAAAGCGCCTGATATGCAGACCGTGGAGAAAGCGCCTGCGATTTTTTGTATGCCGGAGGTAGTTATTTTTTCGGGTATTTCCAATCAAATGATTGACGCGTTCCTGCTTTCTTATAAAAATTTGGGGCTTGCGCCAATCAGGCTAAAGGCGGTGACAACGCCTAAGAATGTGGGGTGGACGCTCTATCAGCTTATCAGGGAGCTTGCCAAGGAGCACGGGGAGCTTGAGGCGGCAGCAAAAAGAAAACAGAAAAACCACGGAAATGAGGACGACAATGTACATTGATAGCTTTCAGCACGAGGACAACTGGCAGGACATCAAGGATGCTGCCATGAATACAATCGGGAAAACCACAGGAAAATATCCGGACGCACAGTGGAAGCGCAGGCTGATTTTGTCCGAGCATTCCCCCATCCGGCGCATGAAATTTTACTGGCGCTGGCGGGATTTGAAGTCTTGGGTGAGCGTCCACATGGTGCGCCATAAAATCGGCATCGAGCACTGGGTTTCCACACAGCGAAGTGACCGGACTGGAATAAATCGCGATGAGCTGCCGCAGGGTGCGCTTGTCAGCCACGCGTGTGAAGCGGACGCGCAGGCGTTAATCAATATCAGTAGAAAACGTCTGTGCTCCTGCGCGAGCAAGGAGACGAGAGAGGCGTGGCAGCTTGTAAAAGAGGAAATCGAAAAGACGGAGCCGGAGCTTGCAAGCTGCATGGTAAAGGAATGCATCTACCGCGGCTTTTGCCCCGAAATGTTTTCCTGCGGGTATTATAAGACGAAGGAATTTGAGAATGAGCTTGCCAAATACCGTGAGGGTGTGAATGATAGGGAATAGGGAAATATGAAATGATTAAAAATAATCAATAAAAATGATTATTTTTAATCATTTTCAAATTCTGACAGGAATGATATGATAGACGAAATAAAGGAAGTAAGGCGATTTGATAACTATATGGGCTTTGGAGAACAGGAGGTAAACACATGAAGAAATTTGATGCATCGTATGAATTTTTGAAGGAAATGTACAGTGACGATTATTTTCCCGATTTTCTAGTAGACAAAATAAAAGCGGAGCTGGAAAAGGTCGTTGTTTTTTTGGAGACCGGGGTTACGGACGGGAAGCAGATTCAGGAAAAGTTTGACGAAATGACGATTGCGATTAATGATTTGCAGGAGGAGTTTGAGGAGAACGACAGCGAAGTTGAGACCTCGGCGCGGGAAAGCATTGCGGCAGACGTGATTGAAATTTTGAACTGGTTCGACGTGGACATTGATGTGGAGGAGGCGCTTGGGGAGCGGGACTGGTAAGCTTTTGCGCGGACAAAAAGGGATAGCAATCGGAGGATGAAAGATGAAAAATGCAGCAAAATATGAAAAAACCTATTTTTTACCGCCCGTCTGTACTTATGACTGGGTGAAAAAGGACGCGGTGACGGCGCCGCCCGTATGGTGCTCGGTGGATTTGCGGGACGGCAATCAGGCATTGATTGAGCCGATGAGCTTGGAGGAAAAGCTGGAGTTTTTCCAGCTTTTGGTGGATATTGGATTCAAGGAAATCGAGGTCGGTTTTCCGGCGGCGTCGGAGACAGAGTATGAGTTTATGCGCGCCTTAATCGAGCGCGACATGATACCCGACGACGTGACGGTACAGGTGCTTACGCAGGCGCGGGAGCATATCATCAAAAAGACCTTTGAGGCGGTAAAGGGCGCGCCGCACGCGGTGGTACATCTTTACAATTCGACATCGGTCGCGCAGCGCGAACAGGTGTTTAAAAAGAGCAAGGAGGAAATCAAGCAGATTGCGGTGGAGGGTGCAAAGCTGTTGAAGCAGCTTGCCGACGAAACGCAGGGCAGCTTTTCGTTTGAATACAGTCCCGAGAGCTTTCACGGGACGGAGGTGGATTATGCGGTGGAGGTGTGCAGCGCGGTGCTTGACGTCTGGCAGCCGACTGCCGAAAACAAGGCGATTATCAATATCCCGACGACCGTTGAAAACGCCATGCCGCATGTGTTTGCCACACAATTGGAGTACATTCACAAAAATTTAAAATACCGTGACGCCGTGACACTTTCCGTTCACCCGCACAATGACAGAGGGTGCGGCGTGGCGACGGCAGAGCTTGCGCTTCTTGCGGGTGCAGACCGTATCGAGGGGACGTTGTTTGGAAACGGCGAGCGCACGGGTAATGTGGATATTGTCACGCTTGCGATGAACATGTTTTCGCATGGCGTGGATCCGAAGCTGGACTTTTCCAATATGGTGGAAATCCGGGAAAAATATGAATGCTTTACGCGTATGCATGTACATGAGCGTCAGCCGTATGCGGGCGATTTGGTGTTTACGGCATTTTCAGGCTCGCATCAGGACGCGATTGCAAAGGGAATGCAGTGGCGTGAGGAGAAAAAGAGCGAGAAGTGGTTTGTGCCGTATCTGCCGGTTGATCCAAAGGACGTGGGCAGGAATTACGAGGCGGACGTTATCCGTATCAACAGCCAGTCGGGCAAGGGCGGCGTGAACTATATATTGAAGCAGAACTTTGGCATTTCGCTTCCCGAGGCAATGCGCGAGGAGGTCGGCTATCTTGTAAAGGACGTGTCCGACATCGAGCACAAGGAGCTTTCGCCGCAGTGGGTGTACGATATTTTTGTGGAAAATTATGTGGACAATACGCCGTTTTTCCAAATCAACGAGTGCCATTTTAAGCAGATTGACGGCATTATGGCGGAGGCGGTCATTACCTGCGGCGATAAAAAGACGACGGTTGACGCAAACGGAAACGGGCGTCTTGACGCGGTGAGCAACACCATCAAGCAGTATTTCGGCATCAGCTACCAGCTCTCCAACTACGAGGAGCACGCGCTGACAATGGGATCGTCCTCAAAGGCGATTGCGTATGTCTGCGTTACCTGCAAGGGGGAAAAATACTGGGGCGCGGGAATGGACGACGACATTATCAAGGCGTCAATCCATGCACTTTGCGTCAGCGTCAACAAGCTCCCTGCGGTGCAGAGCAACGACGCGTGTCAGGACGAGCGCATGATGGCGATTATGAATTATATACAGGCAAATTATCAGGGGATTGCATTGAGCGATATTGCGGCGCATTTCCATTTGTCCGAGCCGTATCTGAGCAAGTATATCCATGATAAGTCGGGCAAGACGTTTGGCGATTTGCTGATTAACATTCGTATGAAAAAGGCAAAGACACTGCTCCGAAACGGCAATATGACGGTGGAGAACGTGGCGATGGCGGTAGGATATCCGAACGTGGAGCATTTTAACCGCGTGTTCAAGAAAAAGATGGGAATGACGCCTGTCCAGTACCGAAAGGGCGAGAAGCAGGCATGAGAACAGAACTACGTGAAAAGCTTGCGCAGTATGCGGAGTCCGAATATCGTGACTTTTCGGCGGCGCTTGTCCCGGGAGCGAAACCGCTCTTGGGCGTGCGCCTGCCAAAGCTGCGTGCGGTTGCAAAGGAGCTTGCAAAGGGCGACTGGCGCAGTGAGGTGAACAGCGCGGAGGGTGCGTATGCGGACGTGTATTTTGAGGAAACCATGCTGCGCGGAATGGTTATCGGCTACGGCACGGCGAAAAAGGACGTGACGAAGGAGGAGGGTATCCAATATTTTGAAAAATTTGTGCCGATGATAAATGACTGGTCGGTGTGCGACAGCTTCTGCAACTCGTTTACCTTTGCGAATAAGCACCGTGATGCGGTATGGGAGACATTGCAGAAATACCTGTACTCCGATAAGGAATTTGAAGTGCGGGTGGCGCTCATTCTGCTTTTGAGCCAGTTTTTGAGATATGACAAGGATAACCAAAAGCTGTCAAGAAACCGGTGTGTGGATATGGCGGCGCTTTTGGATAACCGCGCAAATCAGGAAGCTTCCATTGTGACAAAAGAACAGTTTCCGTACCTTGATAAAATTTTATCAAGCCTGAACCGGGAATTTACGCAGGGGTATTATGCGCAGATGGCGGCGGCGTGGCTTCTTGCCGAGGCGTTTGTGTGCTTTCCGTATGAAGTGCATATGTTTATGGTAAATGGCTGTCAAATGGATAAATGGACGTACAATAAGGCGGTTCAGAAGATACGGGAGTCGTGTAATCCTGATGATGCCGTGAAGGAATACATAAAGAAATGTAAAATTTAAAGTTAGTGGTTGCATATGCGGATTTTGTGTGGTATACTGTTTGAGTGCGTTGCAGGAAACGCACAGGAAAAACAAGGAAAAACAGCCGATGCTCAGCGCAGGGACGCTCCAGCCCGGGCTTGGTATCCGGCGGTTGTGATGAAAGATTATTGGAGGTTTGGAACATGATTTCAAAGGAAAAGAAAACAGCGATTATTAACGAGTATGCGAGGACACCCGGCGACACCGGTTCACCGGAGGTACAGATTGCGGTATTGACAGCAAGGATACAGGAGCTTACAGAGCATCTGAAAACAAATCAGAAGGATCATCATTCAAGAAGGGGTCTTTTGAAAATGGTAGGTCAGAGACGTGGGTTGCTTGGATATTTAAAGAAAACCGACATCGAGAGGTACCGTGCTCTGATAGAAAAGCTTGGTCTTAGAAAATAATAAGCGTTTTTGGAGGAGCGGGTAAGGTTATCCGCTCCTTTTTAACCATCAGTTAAAAAAAGGAGATATGCAATGGAATACATGACATTCAGTGAAAAGAAGGATAAGTCCTACAAGGCATACAGCATGGAGCTTGCGGGGCGTACGCTCACTGTGGACATTGGCAGGGTGGCGGCACAGGCAAACGGTGCGGCGCTGATGCATTACGGTGATACGACGGTGCTTTGTACGGCAACAGCGTCGGACAAGCCAAGGGACGGGATTGATTTCTTCCCGCTTTCAGTTGAATATGAGGAGAAGCTTTACTCGGTCGGCAAGATACCGGGAGGCTTTAATAAGAGAGAAGGAAAGGCGAGCGAGAACGCGATTTTGACAAGCCGTGTAATCGACAGGCCGATGCGTCCGCTGTTCCCGAAGGATTACAGAAATGACGTGACGTTAAACAATATGGTCATGAGCGTTGACCCGCAGTGCCGTCCGGAGCTGGTGGCAATGATTGGCTCGGCGATTGTGACTTCCATTTCGGACATTCCGTTTGACGGGCCGTGTGCGACGACGCAGATGGGGCTTGTGGACGGGGAGTTTGTCGTAAATCCAAATCAGGAGCAGTGGAAATGCGGCGACATGCAGCTTACGGTTGCCTCAACAAGCCAGAAGGTCATCATGATTGAGGCAGGCGCGAACGAGGTTCCCGAGGACAAGATGATTGAGGCGATTTATAAGTGCCATGAAATCAATCAGACCTTGATTGCGTTTATCAATCAGATTGTTGCGGAGGGCGGAAGGGCAAAGCATGAATATACAAGCTGCGCAATTCCCGAGGAGATGTTTGCAAGAATTAAGGAGCTTGTCCCGCCCGAGGAGATGGAGGTTGCGGTCTTTACGGACGAGAAGCAGGTCAGGGAAGAAAATATCAAAAAGATTACGGAGAAGCTTGAGGAGGCATTTGCGGACAATGAGGAGTGGCTTGCCATTCTCGGGGAAGCAATTTACCAGTATCAGAAGAAGACTGTCAGAAAGATGATTTTGAAGGACCACAAGCGTCCGGACGGCAGAAAGATTACGCAGATTCGTCCGCTTGCGGCGGAGACGGATATCATTCCGAGGGTACATGGTTCGGCAATGTTTACGCGCGGGCAGACGCAGATTTGTACGGTTACGACGCTTGCGCCGTTGTCGGAGGTGCAGCGGATTGACGGTCTTGACGAGAACGAGACCAACAAGCGTTATATGCACCACTATAATTTCCCGTCATATTCTGTCGGCGAGACAAAGCCTTCAAGGGGACCGGGACGCCGCGAGATTGGTCACGGGGCACTTGCGGAGAAGGCACTTGTTCCGGTGCTTCCGTCGGAGGAGGATTTCCCGTATGCAATCCGTACGGTTTCGGAGACATTTGAGTCGAACGGCTCGACTTCACAGGGTTCGATTTGTGCGTCAACGATGTCCCTGATGGCGGCAGGCGTGCCGATTAAAAAGCCCGTGGCAGGTATTTCGTGCGGTCTTGTGACAGGCGATACGGACGATGATTATATTGTATTGACGGATATTCAGGGACTTGAGGATTTCTTTGGCGACATGGACTTTAAGGTGGCAGGCACGAAGGACGGCATCACGGCAATTCAGATGGATATCAAAATCCACGGTCTGACAAGACCGATTGTCGAGGAGGCGATTGCCAAGACAAGGGACGCGAGAATGTACATCTTGAATGAGATTATGATTCCATGCATCGCGGAGCCGAGACCGACCGTTGGCGAGTATGCGCCGAAGATTATCCAGACAAGGATTGACCCGGAGAAGATTGGTGATGTGGTTGGTCAGAGGGGCAAGACAATCAACGCGATTATTGATCAGACGGGCGTTAAGATTGACATTTCCGATGACGGCTTTGTCAGCATCTGCGGTACGGATCAGGCGATGATGGATAAGGCTTGTGAAATGATTAACATTATCACGACGGACTTTGAGGAAGGTCAGATTTTCAAGGGCAAGGTTGTGAGCATCAAGGAGTTTGGTGCGTTTATCGAGTTTGCTCCCGGCAAGGAGGGTATGGTTCACATCTCGAAGATTGCGAAGGAGCGGATTAACCACATTGAGGACGTGCTGACGCTTGGCGATACGGTGACGGTGGTATGCCTTGGCAAGGACAGAATGGGAAGAATCAGCTTCTCCATGAAAGATGTTGCACAGAATTAAATAAAGATAATTTTTTAAGGGACAGTCCGCTTTGGGCTGTTCTTTTTTTGTAATATTTCCAAAATGTGGACATATATTGAGATAAGGCAGCTTTTCCAAATGCTGCGGATACATAGGGGAGGTGGGCACTTGGAGCTGGCAGAGTTTTTTCCGCAGCGGCTAAGGGGGAACTGGACAACGCTTGGACTCGACAGCAGGGCTGTGAGGGAAATCAGAATCAGGGCAGGCAAAAAGGTCCGGGTGGCTGCAAGGCAGGAGGTCGTGCTTCCTTTTGTCTATGGCGAGCGGGAGCTTGAGGATATTTTCCGGTATCTGTGCCACGAGTCGGTGTACGCGTATGACGAGGAGCGCAGGCAGGGGTACTTAATGGTGGAGGGCGGACACCGCGTGGGCATTACGGGAGAGGTGACGCGGGTGGAGGGCGGATATCTTGTAAAATATATCCGGTATATCAATATCCGCATTGCGCATGAGTACAAGGGGCTGGCAAGGGCGGTCGCACCGTACCTTCGTGGTACAAGCGGTAGGGGACAGCCGCTTAACACGCTGATTATATCGCCGCCGGGACTGGGGAAAACGACGCTTCTTCGGGATTTGATACGGATTGTGTCCAACGGGGAATGCGGGTTTTCGGGGTGCAATGTGGGCGTGATTGACGAGCGGGGGGAGCTTGCGGGAGCGTACAGGGGGTGTGCGATGCTGGACTGTGGCGAGCGCACGGACGTGGTTACGGGAGGCGACAAGGAGTATGGCATTGCAGTCCTCGTGAGAACCTTTTCGCCGCAGGTGATTGCGATAGACGAGATTGGGCGTGACAGCGACGCGGCGGCAATCGTCCACGCGGGCATCAGCGGCTGTGCGGTGTTTGCGACGGCGCATGGAAGCTCTTTGGAAGATGTGCAGAAGAACAGGAAGCTAGAGGAGCTGCTTGGACTTCATATTTTTGACCGTTTTTTAACATTATCGTCAGACGAAAAACATCTGCGGTATTTTGAAATATGGAATGGGGAGGGGGAACAACTATGTGGCAGAAGCTTGTTGCAGGAACCTGTGTCATGACGGGGGCAGTGGGATTTGGACTTGCACTGTGCGGGGAGCTTGGCAGTGAGATTGCGCACTTAAGGAAGCTAAAGGAGCTGCTGCTTTATGTGATTGGCGAGATTACCTATCTGCACAGACCGGTTGCGGAAATTCTTGGCATGGCGGCGGAGCGCATGGAGGAGCCGTATGCGTCCTTTCTGAAACAGACCGCGGCGCAGCTTGAGGAGCGCAGCGGACGCACGCTTTTGGAGATTTGGAACGGCAACATGGAGGAGCTTTCCGAAAGCGGTCTTCCAAAGGAGGCGCTTCGCTATATGGAGCGCATGGGGACGTGCTTTGGCTGCGAGGGGGACAAGATGCAGATTGCGTATTTCCAGCTTTTTGAGCGGGAGCTTGATGAACGGATTACGGTCTTAAGTGCGAAGCGCAGTGAGAACAGCAGATTAATCAGCGCTTTGAGCGCGCTTACGGGTGTGCTGTGTATTGTACTGTTTTTATGATGGCTGGATTGCGGATTGGAGAAGAAGGATGGAAGTAAGTCTGATTTTTAAGATTGCGGCGGTTGGAATCTTAATCACGATTTTAGGACAAGTGCTGAAGCACAGCGGGAGGGAAGAACATGCGTTCTTAATCAGCCTTGCGGGGCTTGTGCTGGTACTTTCGTGGATTGTCCCGTATATCTATGAGCTCTTTAACATGATACAGGATTTGTTCGGGTTATAAGGTGGAGGTTGTGTGGTATGCTGCAAATCTGCGTGCTTGCAATAACGGGGCTGTTTGCCGCCCTGATTATCAAGAAAGACAAGCCGGAATACGCGTCGTTCATTATTATGCTGGTGGGGTTTTTCATCGCAATCCGCGTGCTTCTGGTGCTTGAGGGCGTCGTGGAGGAGTTGGAGGGCTTTCAGGCGTTAATCAGTCAGAATACGACGTATGTGAGGCTGATTTTGAAGCTTGTGGGGATTACCTATGTGTGCGACTTTGCGGCGAGCTTAAGCAAGGACGCGGGGCATTCGGCGCTTGCAAACCACATTGAGCTTTTTGGGAAAATGGCGATTATGGCGGCGGGGCTTCCCGTGATTAAGATTATGATAGAAATGCTTGAGGAAATAATGTGATGAATGAAGAACTGAGCCTATGGCAGGATATCCTTCCTGACCTTGATATGGTGGATCATCTTTTGCAGGAGCTGCTCCCGCAAAAAAACGTCAGCTCGATGAGCTTTATCGAGGACGTGCTGAAGGGAAACTGGGTACTGGAGCCGGATTTGTTCTGGCAGTATCTCAGGGAGGCTGCGCTTGGCGTGGTGGCGGACTGGAAGAGCCTGTTTGTGTCGGTGCTTGTGTTGTTTATTGCGGCGGCGGTCATCAACGGGTTTTTGCAGGCGTTCCACAACGACGGTGCGGCGCACGCTGCAAGAACCTTTTTTGTCCTGTGTGAGCTTTTGGTGCTTGTCGATGCGTTTCGGGACGTGCTTGCGATTGTAAATGCGGCGATGGAGCAGATGCTGGAATTCTTAAAAATCATGCTTCCGGCGTACATGATTTGCATTGCGGCAGCAGGCTCGGGGCTGACGGCACTGATTTTCTATAAGCTGCTGCTTGGCTTTTTATGCCTGATTGAAGGCATTGTCGCGGCGTCGCTTGTGCCGATTGTGGAGGGCTATGTAATGCTTGGCGTCGTGGAGGGAATCTGGGGGGAAGGACGCTTTCAGGCAATCATGGAGATTATCAAAAAGGGCGTGCAGTGGGTGCTTAAGGGAATGATTGTGTTACTGTCGGGCAGCAGTATCCTCCAAATTATAATAACACCTGTAATGGATAAGGCAAACACGGCGGTTTTACACAAAACTGCAGGGGCTATTCCCGGAATCGGCGACCTTGTGGAGTCGGTTTCAAGTGTGACGCTTGCCTCCGCCATTGCGGTGAAAAACAGTCTCGGCGCGTTAATCCTTGTTGTGCTGGTGCTTTTAATCGCGGCGCCTGTGATAAGGGCATTCATGATTATCGCCATCATCAAGGTCAGCGGGGCGCTCGGGAGCATCTGCGGCGAAAAGCAGATGGTAAGCTGCGTGACCTATATTTCCGAGGCAGGCATGATGCTGCTGCGCCTTCTGATTACGGTGGCGACGCTGTTTTTTATCACAATCGCAGCCGTTACGAATGCCACAAGTACATCTTTTTAAGGAAGCGGGGGGAGTGGAATGGAGCAGCTAACGCTTGAAATCAGAAAGCTTGTGTATACGGTGATATGCTTCCAGTGTCTTTTGCAGCTTACGGCGGGGAGTGTGTATCAGCGGTACCTGAAATTATTTTCCTATTTCCTGACCATGTGCATGTGCTGCGGCGTGATTTATTCCTTTGTCGGGCAGCTTGAGGACAGCATGATGTCGGCGCAGCAGGTGTATGACGCGTTCGAGCAGGAGTGGGGGGCTCTGACGGACATTGAGCGTATCCAAAAAAGCAGCTCGTATTACACGGAGCAGATATGGAACGGGAAAATCGTGGAGGACGCGTATGAGCAGTATCAGATGAATGGTGAGGGGGTGGAGGAAGATGCCGGAACAGATGCGGAATAAGCTGTTTCATGGGAAAAAACCGAATAAGGAGACCATGCTGATTTTGTTTTTGAGCGGGATTTTGATTTTTGTGATTTTACTGCCTGTTGATAAAAGCAGTAATCAGAACGGCAACAATAATAACAATAGTTATTTAAAACGCAATGAGGCTTCCACGCCGCAGAACAATGCGCAGGAGCAGCAGATAAGGCTGTCGGAGGAGATGAGCTTACAGGAATATAAGGAAATGATGGAGACGGAGCTTGAGGCGTTTTTATCGCAGGTGTCGGGTGTGGGTGAGGTGAAGGTGCTCATCTATATGAAGGCGTCTTGGGAGTATCAGGTGGAAAAGGACGGCGAGAACAGGGCGGAGGCACAGAATGAGGAAACCGTGTACACGGTCAATGCGTATGGTCAGGAGGTGCCGTTTGTAAGGCGTTATCTCTGCCCGCAGATTGACGGGGTGGCAGTGATGGCAAAGGGCGCGGAAAACGATGATGTGCGGGTGCGGCTGGTGCACCTGATTATGGCGCTTTACGGGCTTGAGGCAAACAAGGTGGAGGTTATCAGTTGAAAATTGGAACCTTTCCAATCAAAAAAGTACGTATATTGCCACAGCCTGTTGAATACTATATAAATAGCAAAGAGAAACAAGGAAGGATATGGTTTGGTGAAAAAAATATTAAGAAAAAACCAGATTATGATTACGGCGCTGGCGGTTATGATAGCGGTTGCAGGGTATCTCAACTTTGCAGGCACGCGCATTGGCGAGGAGGATTTTATCTCCGTGGACGGCAGCGGCAGCGAGCTTACATATGAGATTTCCGACGAGGATATGTATGCCATATCGCTCAGGGAGGATACGGACGGAACCATTTCCGATTATTCGGAATTTGCGCAGGTTACGGGGACAGACGGGGATATTTTAAGCTTGGACAGCGATGATGCAAGTATCACGGAGAATTACCTAAGCAGCGGCATGGATACCGGAACACAGGGGGAAGCGGGACTTGTGGCGTCGGAGGATACGGGCGGACACGGTGTGCTTGCCTCGAACGCGGACGGCGCAGAGGCAAACGTGATTGAGCAGGAAATCCCCGGGGAGGCGATTTTCACAAGTGCGTCGGGCGTTTCCACGCTTGCGGGCGCAAAGCTTTTAAAGGAGCAGACAAGGGCACAGAACAAGGAAACCCTGTTAGAGATTATCAACAACGATACGCTGACGGAGGACGCGAAGCAGGACGCAATCAACAGCATGATTGTCCTTACGGAGACGGCGCAGAAGGAGTCGGACGCACAGCTTCTTCTGGAGGCGAAGGGCTATACGCAGACGGTTGTCAGCATCAGCGGCGATGTGGCGGACGTGATGATTGAGGCACCAAGCCTTACGGACGCGCAGACCGCACAGATCATTGATATCGTGCAGAGAAAGACCTCCATTGCGCCGGAAAATATCATTATTACGGTGTCCGGTGCAGAATAAGGCACAGAATAAGGCAATGAAAAAGGAGCTGCGCACGAGGTTCGTGCAGCTCCTTTTTGCTATGTTTTAAAAATTTTTTGTAGGTATCACTTAAAATTCTGTAGGAAGCTTAAATCTGCTAATTTGTGAATCCATTGTAATTGCCTGTGCCGACAGCTCTTCACTTGTTGCAGAGCATTCCTGTGCCGTTGCGGAGTTCGACTGAACAACCTCGGAAATCTGATTGATACCAAGCTCTGCCTGCTTCATCGCCTCTGCCTGATCATTTGACATCTCGCTGATTGATTTTGATGACTGGGCAATCAGTTCAATACCTTCTACTACACGGTCAATGGAAGCGTTCACAATATCTACCGTCTTGCTGCCGTCTGCAATCGCGCTCAGTGATGTTTCAATCAGGGTTCTGGTCTCTGCCGCAGAGTGTGCACTCTGTTCTGCAAGCTGACGAATCTGGTCTGCCACAACTGCAAAGCCCTTTCCTGCGTCGCCGGCTCTTGCTGCCTCAATGGAAGCGTTCAATGAAAGCAGGTTTGTCTGGGAGGCAATATCCTCGATTTCGGAAATAATGTTTCCAACCTGCTGGGAAGCATCGTTGATTCTTGACATTGCTTCCATCATTGCCTTCATTTCCTCACGGCTGCGGTCTGCCTCATCAGCGTAGGTACGTGCCTGTTTATAAGATTCCTCCGCGCTGTTGGCGGTAATGTGAATATCGTCGGAAATCGTTGTTATAGTCGCCTGCATTTCCTCAACGGCGCCTGCCTGATCGGTTGCACCCTCTGCAAGGCTCTGAGAAGCATCTGACAAGTTGTTTGCACCTGCGGATACCTGATTAGACGCCTCACTGATAGATGTCAGGGTCTCAACAAACTGCCGTTTTAATTCTGCCATAGAATCAAGGATTTGTTCAAATTCGCCTAAATATTTTGAATTATCCTTACTGGTAACGGTAAAGTCCGCGTTTGCCATTTCCCTTAAAATATTGCCGACATCATTGATGATAAACTGTAAGGTGCCTGCCATTGTGGTCGTCACGCCAACCATTTCGGCAAGCTCATCCTTTGTCTCAACCGTCGGGAACGGTGAGGAAAGGTCGCCCTGTGAAAAGGTGTCCAAACGCTCCTTGAGGCTGTCAAGTGGTACTGCAATACTGTTTGCAATGCTTCTTCCCATAGATATCGCGAAGATAATGGAGCCTGCAATAATAACGATAATAACAACAATCAGGATAATGACAAGAGCTGTGAGGAAGCTGGACATGGACTGCCCCTTGTCTACCTTAACTTCCATAATCTGTGTCAGGTCCGCATAGATATCATTGTACATCGGGGCAAGCTCGCCAAGCGCCTTGTCCTGTGCAAGCTTACACTGTTCCCTGTCCGTCGTGGCGCCCTGATTGATGATTTCCGCCTCAAAGCTCCAGTAATCATCAAGCTTGTCGTCTACCTGCTGGTAGAGCGCCTTGTTCTCCTTTGTGACCATTGAGGACGCAAGGCTTTCAAACTCTGCCATGAACTGGCTTTTGTACTCGTCATGGTTTTTCATCAGGGTATCGATGGCGTCTTGGTCATCATAGCCGATGATACCACGCATTGCGGAACGCGAATCGGCAAACTGCGTCATCGCCCTTCCAATGTCGCCCTGCGCAAAGCCGTAGTCAACGACAGTAGCAGAGTAGAGCTGTGACATGATAATCATGGTTATCAAAATCGCGATGGACACAGCAGACAAAATACATGCGATTGTGATAAAAGCCCTGATTAATCGGTCTCGGATGTTTAGATTGTTCAATTTCTTTAACATAGTTTTGGTTCTCCTTACTCTTGTAGTATTTTTGGAGATGATAGATCCCCCCCAATATATTGTTATTTTTCTGTGCAGTTGTACGAGATGGAACTGTTCAGTACTTTCACAGAAACGAGTAAGAATTCAAGTGGAAAAACGTTGATTTCACAGAAAACGTATCTATGGCATGGGATTTTTTTGTAAATAAATTACGCATTCTCACATATCACATGACAAAAAATAGCGTATGATATGGTACTAAATAGTCTTGATTGTTATGATGTTTTTGCTCAGATAAATAAGTAATATATATGGTTGTATTATACTACGCGTTGTCTGTTTTGTCTACTTCTTTTTCCCGAAAACGACAAAAGTTCGGCATATTGTACATAAATCAGTGCACTTTGCCAAGGGCGGCGGATAGACAGTGTCGAAAAGGCGGTGTGATTGTGGTTTGCCTTTTTTCCCAAGATATGGTATCCTTAAAAAATGAAAAGAAGTGCGGCAGGAGGGATTTATAATATGAAGAAACGGGTTTTTCTGATTGTACTGGACAGCTTTGGGATTGGGGAGATGGACGATGCGAAGGAGTACGGGGACGCGGGGACAAACACGCTTGGCTCGGTATCCGAAAGCGCATATTTTAAGGTGCCGAATTTAAGAACACTTGGTCTTTTTAATATTGAGGGTGTGACAGGCAAGGATTTGGAGAAGGTGGAGGCGCCGCTTGCGGCGGTGGCAAGAATGCGCGAGGCGTCGAAGGGAAAGGACACGACCATCGGACACTGGGAGATTGCCGGAATGATTTCCGATAAGCCGCTTCCGACTTATCCGGACGGGTTCCCAAAGGACGTGCTGGAGGAATTTTCAAGGCTTACGGGCAGGGGCGTGCTGTGCAACCTTCCGTATTCGGGCACGCAGGTCATTTTGGACTACGGTGACGCGCATGTAAAAACCGGGGATTTGATTGTCTATACCTCGGCGGACAGCGTGTTTCAGATTGCGGCGCACGAGGAGGTCGTACCGCTTGAGACGCTCTATGATTACTGCAAAAAGGCAAGGGAGCTGTTACAGGGGGAGCACGGCGTCGGGCGCGTGATTGCAAGACCGTTTGTCGGAACAAGCGGCAATTACACAAGGACGGCGCATCGTCACGACTATTCGCTCCTTCCTCCACGCACGACCATGCTTGACCTGATGAAGGCGGCGGGGAAAGATGTGCTTGCAGTGGGTAAGATTAACGATATTTTTGCGGGGAAGGGCATCACGGATTTTGTCTACACGAGTGGGAATGAAGAGGGCATTGCGCGCACAATCGAATATCTCGACCGGGATTTTGATGGGCTGTGCTTTGTGAACCTTGTGGATTATGACATGCTTTACGGGCACCGCAGGGACGTGGACGGCTATGCAAAGGCATTGACGTATTTCGATGAAAAGCTTCCTATTATTATGGAAAAGCTGCGCGAAGGGGACGTATTGATGCTTACGGCAGACCACGGCTGTGACCCGGCTTACACCAAGACGACCGACCACACAAGGGAGCACACGCCGTTTTTGATGTACGGAAAGCATATCAAGCCCGTAAACTACGGGACGCGTGACACGTTTGCGGATATTGCGGCGACAGTGCTGGATTATCTTGGTGTTGCAGGTGATGTGGACGGAACAAGCCTTTTGGCATAAGAACGAATGTGCGCAGAATGGGCGCGGAAATGAGGGAAAAAGTGAGTAACAGTAATATTGCGGAAGAAATCAACAGGAGGAGAACCTTTGCCATTATCTCCCACCCCGATGCGGGAAAAACAACCCTGACGGAGAAGTTTCTGTTATACGGAGGGGCAATCAATTTAGCGGGAAGCGTGAAGGGAAAGGCGACGGCAAGGCACGCTGTTTCGGACTGGATGGAGATTGAGAAGGAAAGGGGAATTTCGGTAACGTCTTCTGTATTGCAGTTTAACTATGACGGGTACTGCATCAATATCCTTGATACGCCGGGACATCAGGACTTTTCGGAGGACACGTACCGGACGCTGATGGCGGCGGATTCGGCGGTCATGGTAATCGACGCGTCAAAGGGTGTGGAGGCGCAGACAAGAAAGCTGTTTAAGGTATGCGGTATGCGCGGCATTCCGATTTTTACGTTTATCAATAAGATGGACAGGGACGCGAACGATACGTTTGAATTGTTGGACGAGATTGAGAAGGAGCTTGGCATTGCGACGTGCCCGGTCAACTGGCCGATTGGCTCGGGAAAGCGCTTTAAGGGCGTATATGACCGACATGAGAATCACGTGCTGACCTATTCCGATACACAGAAGGGGACAAAGGAGGGCGAGACAACCGTTATCCCGATGGACGACGAGGCGCTTTTGCTGGAACAGCTTGGCGAGGAGGCGCTTACCCTGCTGCGCGACGAGATTGATTTGCTCGACGGGGCAAGTGCGGAGTTTGACCTTGAGGAAGTGAGAAGGGGAAAGCTGACACCCGTTTTCTTTGGCTCGGCGCTGACGAATTTCGGCGTGGAGGTCTTTTTGCAGAATTTCTTAAAGATGGCGACAACACCGCTTCCGCGCCTGTCGGAGGGGGAGGTCATAGACCCGGTGGAGAATGATTTTTCGGCGTTTGTGTTTAAAATTCAGGCAAACATGAACAAGGCGCACCGCGACCGGATTGCGTTTATGCGGATTTGCTCGGGCAAGTTTGACGCGGGCGCGGAGGTGAAGCATGTGCAGGGCGGCAAGGTCATGCGCCTTTCACAGCCGCAGCAGATTATGGCGGATGAGCGCAAGATCTTGGACGAGGCGTACGCGGGGGATATTATCGGCGTGTTTGACCCCGGCATTTTCTCGATTGGCGATACGGTGTGTGCGCCAAAGAATAACATCTGTTACGAAGGGATACCGACCTTTGCGCCGGAGCATTTTGCAAGGGTGCGTCAGATGGACACCATGAAGCGCAAGCAGTTTATCAAGGGTGTCAATCAGATTGCACAGGAGGGTGCGATTCAGATTTTTCAGGAATTTCACACGGGTATGGAGGAAATCATTGTGGGCGTCGTGGGCGTTTTGCAGTTTGACGTGCTCAAATACCGTCTGGAAAATGAATACAATGTGGAAATTCTGTTGGAGCCGCTTCCTTATGAATATATCCGCTGGATTGAGAATAAGGACGAGGTGGATTTGGACAGGCTTTCCGGCACTTCCGATATGAAGAAGATACAGGATTTGAAGGGCAACCCGCTGTTATTGTTTATCAATCAGTGGAGCATTGGCATGACGCAGGACCGAAACAAGGGGCTTGTGCTCTCGGAGTTCGGGCGTAATTAATGGGGCATAGGGAATATCGAGGAGTAGTTGTTCATGACTTGGTTTATGAAAAATGGAAGAATAGCGCTTGTTATTTGCGTAATAACAGGAGTTATTGCAGCAGGATTAGGCGGATGCGGGGCACTGGGGCAAAACTTCGACCAGATTACGCCGGAAAGCTCACAGACGCAGATGTCTGAGACAAGCGAGCCGCTGGGACAGGAGGAAGAGGAGGAAACAACAGGTACACAGGAGGAGACGCCTGTAGAAATCCCGGAAATTTATTACGGGTATCATGTGTTGGGTGAAAAAGAGCAGGTGTTATATTTGGAGCTGTTTGATGCGCTTTCGCAGATGTCGGGCGAGGTGGCGGTCTCTACCTTGGACAGTGCCTTGCTGGACAAAATCTTTGAGTGCGTGTTAAACGACCACCCGGAGCTGTTTTATGTCGAAGGCTTCAAGTACACGGAGCATTTCTTGGGGGACGCGCTTACGGGGATTACGTTTGTGGGAACGTACTCGATGACGAAGGAGGAGGCAGCGCTCACGCTTGAGGAGATTGAGAACAGGCTTTCGGAGTGCATGAGCGAGGTGCCGCTCCATGAAGATGAGTACAGCACGGTAAAGTTTTTGTATGATTACCTGATTGACAATACGGAGTATGACACGGATGCGGATGACAATCAGAATATATGTTCAGTATTTTTAGGGGGGCGCTCCGTCTGTCAGGGATATGCGAAGGCAATGCAGTATATGCTGCAACAGGTAGGACTCCAGTCGCTTTTGGTGACGGGTTATACCGGAACGGAGCGCCATGCGTGGAATTTGGTGCGCGTAAACGGGCAATACTATTATTTGGACCCGACGTGGGGCGATGCTTCTTATTCCTATAGTGGCGATGATGAGCTGGACTGTAAGGTGTTTTTGCCGCCGGTCAATTATGATTATTTTTTAGTGACGACGAGTGAGATTTCCAAAACGCACTCGTTTGAGGATACGATTGCGCTGCCGGTGTGTGACAGCACGCAGGATAATTATTATGTGCGGGAGGGGCTTTACTTTGAAGGCTATGACAGGCAGCAGCTTGAGAACATTTTTGACAGCGACGCCGTGCGGCAGGCGGATTATGTGACCTTAAAGTGCGCCAACGCGCAGGTTTATCATGAAATGCTTTCCGAAATCATTGAGGACAGGCAGATTTTTACAATTGTGGCAGGCGGCGAGGGGACGATATCGTATGCCTCGAACGAGGAGCTTGGGACAATCAGCTTTTGGAATATATTTTGACAAATTGATTGCATAAATTGTATATATTCGATTTATACTAGGCAAAATATTGGTAATTATGCTATACTGTTCACAAAAGCACTGTGAAGGGTGCGACAGACCTATTTTTGTGGAAAAAAGGCAGACAGGAGGATGCACATGGATAAGGAAATGGATAAGAAAGTGGAAAAGGGTAAGAACGGTTGTATTACGGATGCGGACGGATTTGGAACGGTGAAGATTGCCAATGATGTCGTTGCGATGATTGCAGGGCTTGCGGCGACGGAGGTTGACGGCGTGAGCGCGATGTCGGGCAACATCACGGACGAGCTGATGGGCAAGGTTGGCATGAAGAAGCAGACAAAGGGCGTGAAGGTCGATATCCTTGAGGGTACGGTATCGGTTGATTTGGCGCTGACACTGGAATACGGCTACAACATCCCGGCAACCTGCAACAAGGTACAGGAAAAGGTCAAGGGCGCGCTTGAGACCATGACAGGTTTTGAGGTGTCGGACGTCAATATCCGCATTATCGGGATTAAAATGCCGGAAAACAAATAAAAAAGGAAAGAACCAATGAGCAGACGAGAGCTGAGAGAACAGATTTTTAAATTCATATTTCGGGTGGAATTTAACGCACGGGACGAGATGCCGGAACAGGAGCGTTATTTCTTTGAGGATGACGAGCTTCGGGCAGACGAAAAGGATGCGGCGTATATTTCCCAAAAAGGCAACAGCATCCTTGAAAGGCTTGACGAGATTGACGCTTTGATTAATAAGCAGGCAAAGGGCTGGACAACCGGAAGAATGGGGAAGGTTGACCTCACGATTTTACGCCTTGCGGTGTACGAGATTTTGTTTGACGAGGATGTGCCCACAGGCGTGGCAATCAACGAGGCGGTGGAGCTTGCCAAGCGGTTTGGGCAGGAGGAGTCTTCGGGCTTTGTCAACGGGGTGCTTGCAAAGTTTGTCTAGGAAATATATGCGGGAGGCGCCTTGAAATGCGCAATGTTTATACGGTTGCCCAAATTAATTCTTATATCAAAAGTATGTTTTCCGAGGATTATATGCTGCGCTCCGTGTTTGTCAAGGGGGAAATCAGTAATTGCAAGTATCATTCGTCGGGGCATATTTATTTTACGTTAAAAGATGAAAAAGGTATAATAGCATGTGTTATGTTTGCCGGCAGCCGCGCCGGGCTCTCCTTCCAGCTAGAAGAGGGGCAGCAGGTCGTGGTTGGCGGTACGATTGATGTTTATGAGCGCGACGGAAAATATCAGTTGTACGCAAAGCAGATTACGCTTGACGGCGCAGGGCTTTTATATGAAAAGTTTGACAGGCTCAAGCGAAAGCTTGAGGAGATGGGCATGTTTGCGCCGGAGTATAAGCAGCCCATACCACGCTTTATCAGGACACTTGGCGTTGTGACGGCACCTACGGGGGCGGCGGTGCGGGACATTATCAACATTGCGACAAGGCGTAATCCTTATGTGCAGATTATTCTCTATCCTGCGATTGTGCAGGGGGAGTATGCCGCGGCAAGCATCGTAAACGGTATCCATGCCCTTGAGCGGCTTGGCGTTGATGTGATGATTGTGGGCAGGGGCGGCGGCTCGATTGAGGATTTGTGGGCATTTAATGAGGAAATCGTGGCGCAGGCGGCGTTTGACTGCGCGGTTCCGCTGATTTCCGCGGTCGGTCATGAAACGGATACCACGATTATTGATTTTGTGGCGGATTTGAGGGCTCCGACGCCTTCTGCGGCGGCAGAGCTTGCCGTGTATGATTTTGGGTTGCTGATGGAAAAAATCGCGTTGTATGAGAGCACTTTGAACCACCATATGGCAAAGCGCTTGGAGCTGGAAAAGACAAGGCTTGAAAACCATAAAATCCGCCTTCGGTATTTAAGCCCTGTAAACCAGTTGCAGCAAAAACGTATGTACTGCATGGATTTGGAGGGACAGCTTTCGGGGCTGATGGAACGCTGCCTGATGGAGAACCGCCACAAAATGGCACTGCTTGCGCAGCAGCTTAAGGGACTTTCTCCGCTGGAAAAGCTCAGTCAGGGGTATGCCTATGTGGAGAATGACAAAGGGCAGGTCTTGAGTGATATCAGGAACGTGGAGACGGGGCAGGCGGTTCGGATTTATGTGAAAAACGGTGTGGTAGATGCAAAGACAACAGGTGTTACGGAGGTGGATTATGGCGCGTGAGATGACGCTTGACGAGACCTTTGAGCGGTTGGAGGAAGCGATTGGGAAGCTGGAGCAGGAGGACATTTCGCTCGAGGAGTCTTTTCGGGTTTATAAGGAGGGCATGAAGCTAATCAAGTCCTGCAACGAGAAAATAGACAGGGTGGAGAAGGACGTTTTGAAGCTGAATGCGGACGGGAAGCTGGAGGAATTTTAGCCGGTAATGATGCTTGTAATGAGGATTATGGTGGGATAGAAAGGCAGGTCGTTATGAAAGAGGAAATCAAGAGCCGCACGGAGACGATTGAACAGATTTTGAACGCATATCTTCCAAATGAGGAGGAATTAGCGTCTGATGTGGTCCGGGCGATGAATTACAGTGTGAATGCGGGCGGAAAGCGTCTTCGTCCGATGCTGATGCAGGAGACCTACAGGCTGTTTGGGGGAACGGGTAAGGTCATTGAGCCGTTTATGGCGGCAATTGAGATGATACATACGTATTCTCTTGTGCATGATGACCTTCCGGCGATGGATAACGACGAGTACAGGCGCGGAAAAAAGACGACTTGGGCGCAGTATGGCGAGGCGGTGGCAATCCTTGCAGGCGACGGGCTTTTGAATTATGCGTTTGAGACAGCGCTAAAAGCATTTTCCCGTGAAGGGGCGGATATGCAGCGTGTGGCAAGGGCACTTTCAATTCTTGCAGACAAGGCGGGAATTTTTGGAATGATTGGCGGTCAGGACGCAGATATCGCGGCAGAGCATTCCGGTGAGGCGTTGACACTTTCCGAACTGCTTTATATTCATGAGCATAAGACGGCAGCGCTGATACAGGCGGCGATGATGATTGGCGCGGTGCTTGCCGGGGCAGATGACATGTCGGTAGAAACAATTGAAAAGGCAGCATATGAGATTGGGATTGCATTTCAGATACAGGACGATATTTTAGATGTTACAAGCACGTTTGAGGAGCTTGGAAAGCCGATTGGAAGCGATGAGAAGAATAATAAAGTAACATATGTTACTTTAAAGGGAATCGAGGAGGCTTCACGCGAACAGAAGGAATTGTCCAATCATGCAATCGGTCTGTTGGAAGCATTTGGGGAACAGGGCTATCACAATGCCTTTTTGACGGATTTGGTAAAGAGCCTGATTACGCGTTTAAAATAGGGAGGCATGACGATATTCGTCATGAAAAGCTGCATGATACTTGAGAAAATAGAAAAAGAAAATGATATCAAGGAAATACCGGCAGAGGAGCTTGAGCTTTTGGCGGAGGAAATCAGGGACTTTCTGATTCATAAGATTAGTGTTACCGGAGGGCATTTGGGTTCGAATCTGGGGACGGTGGAGCTTACAATGGCGCTCCATTTAAGCCTGACCTTGCCGAAGGATAAGATTGTGTGGGACGTGGGACACCAGTCGTACACGCATAAAATCCTGACGGGAAGGCGCGCGGGGTTTGAACATCTTAGAAAGTACGGCGGGATGAGCGGTTTTCCCAAACGAAAGGAGAGCGAGTGTGACTGCTTTGATACCGGGCATAGCTCCACGTCCGTATCGGCAGGCTTGGGGCTTGTGAAGGCGCGGGATTTAAGGGGCGAGGACAGCACAATCGTTTCCGTCATCGGTGATGGCTCTCTCACGGGCGGAATGGCGTACGAGGCTTTGAACAATGCGGCGCGTATTAAGACAAACTATATCATTGTACTCAATGACAACAACATGTCCATTTCGGAAAATGTCGGCGGCATGTCAAAGTACCTCAACAATATCAGGACTGCGGACAAGTATCTTGACATCAAGGAGGGCGTTTACAATTCGCTGATGGATAAAAAGATGGATTCATTGGTTGAGCGTATCCGCAGGGCAAAAAGCTCGGTCAAGCATCTTGTCATACCCGGAATGTTTTTTGAGGATATGGGCATCACGTATTTAGGCCCTGTGGACGGGCATGATATCAACGCGATGCTTAGGGTGCTGCGCGAGGCAAAGCGCTGCAAGTCCGCGGTGCTTGTGCATGTGATTACGCAAAAGGGCAAGGGGTTTGTGCCTGCGGAGCGCCATCCTGCAAGGTTTCACGGTGCGGAGCCGTTTGATGTGGAGACAGGGCTTCCCTTAAAGCCAAAGACAAAGTCCAACTATACCGATGTGTTTTCGACAGTGATGTGCAAGCTTGGCGACCGGAATCCGGACATTGTGGCAATCACGGCGGCGATGCCGGACGGAACGGGGCTGAAACGCTTTAAAAATATGTATCCTGACCGTTTTTTTGACGTGGGGATTGCAGAGGAACACGCAGTTACGTTTGCGGCAGGGCTTGCGGCGGGCGGAATGCGCCCGGTGGTGGCGATTTATTCCTCTTTCCTACAGCGTGCGTATGACCAGATTTTGCATGATGTGTGCATTCAGAACCTCCCGGTGGTGTTTGCCATAGACCGGGCGGGGCTTGTGGGGAGTGACGGTGAGACGCATCAGGGAATTTTTGATTTGTCCTATCTTTCCTCAATACCAAACATGCATATCATGGCGCCGAAAAATAAATGGGAGCTGTCGGATATGCTGAAATTCGCGGTTTCCTTTGACGGGCCGGTTGCGCTGCGGTATCCGCGCGGCGAGGCGTACGACGGACTAAAGGAATTTCGGGAGCCGATTGTTTTTGGAAAGGCGGAATGGCTGTTAAACGACAGGCAGGTGGTGCTGGTTGCGGTCGGCAGTATGGTAAAGACGGCGCTTAGTGTACGAAGTATGCTTGCAAAGCGGGGGTATGGATGCAGTATTATCAATGCGCGTTTTGTAAAGCCGATTGATACGGATATTCTTGATGAGGCGAGAAAGAGCCATGAGCTGATTGTCACGATGGAGGAAAACGTGGCGAGCGGCGGATTTGGGGAAAAGGTGCGTGATTACCTTGCGTCGGTCAAAAGCAATACAAAGCTTTTGACGGTTACCATTCCCGATGAGTACGTGGAGCATGGGAATGTGGATATTCTGCGCAAGGAAGTGGGGATTGACGCGGAGACGATTGTAAAAAGGATTTTGGAGGTTCTCGGGTAAATGAAAGAGCGCTTGGATGTATTGCTTGTGAAGCAGGGCTTTGCGCAGTCGCGGGAGAAGGCGAAGGCGGTCATCATGTCCGGGACGGTGTATGTGAACGACCAAAAGGAGGACAAGGCGGGCGCGATGTTTGACGAGACAAAGGTGTCCATTGAAGTGCGGGGAAATACGCTGAAATATGTTAGCCGCGGCGGACTAAAGTTAGAGAAGGCAATTGAGCAGTTTGGCGTGGCGCTTGATGGAAAAACCTGCATGGATATCGGCGCTTCGACGGGAGGCTTTACGGACTGTATGTTGCAAAACGGGGCGGCGAAGGTCTATTCGATTGACGTGGGACACGGGCAGCTTGACTGGAAGCTTCGAAACGACCCGCACGTTGTCTGCATGGAAAAGACGAATTTCCGCTACATGCAGCCGGAGGATATCGATGATGAGCCGGATTTTGCGTCGGTGGACGTGTCGTTTATTTCCCTTGACAAGATTTTGGTGCCTGCGCACCGGATTTTAAAGCCGGACGCACAGATGGTCTGTCTGATTAAGCCGCAGTTTGAAGCAGGCAGGGAGAAGGTCGGGAAAAAGGGCGTTGTGCGGGACCCGAAGGTACATATGGAAGTGATTGAGACGGTGCTGGCATTTACGCTTGCAAGCGGGTTTGGGCTGCTGCACTTGGATTTTTCACCCATTCGGGGACCGGAGGGAAATATTGAATATTTGATGCATATTGAAAAGACAGATACACCGTCAGGGGACTTTGATGCTGTGGCATATGTCAACGAAAATTATACCAAGTTGATAGAGAATACTGTTGAAAATGCACATAAAACGCTGGATATTTCGTGAAGAACTAGATACGCAGGAAGTTTTATGATATAATGTGCACGAAAGCAATGGGCAGTGCCAAAATGTAAGCTGCAAAATCGGCTGCTTGCAGACGTATTTGGCAGAATGCATTTTGATAGGGCGGCTAATAATATACGGGAGCAAAAATGAAAACATTTTATATTTATACAAATACATTGAAGGATCCGACAGGGGAGAGTACAAAGCACATACGCGATTATCTGAACTTAAAGGGCTGTGTCGTAAGCGAAAAGCTTGACCGTTTTGTGGAAGGGATGCTGGTGCTTGGCGGAGACGGTACAATGCTGCGGGCGGCAAAGGAATACGTGGGAAGCCATGTTCCGATGATTGGCGTGAATTTAGGGACGCTTGGCTACCTTGCGGAGGTCGAGTGGGAGGAGCTTGAAAATGCGCTTGACGCTCTGATTAGCGGACAGTATGAGATTGAGGCGCGCATGATGCTGAGCGGGATTCCGGTGGTGTCGGGGGAAAGCATGACGCCGCAGACGGCATTAAACGATATTGTTATCAGCAGAAAGGGCGCCCTGCACGTTATCAATTTCAATATTTATGTAAACGGGCGGCTTTTGAGTACATATAGCGCGGACGGTATGATTATATCGACGCCGACGGGCTCGACTGCGTACAACCTTTCCGCAGGGGGACCGATTGTGGAGCCGCGGGCGCGGTTGATTATGATGACGCCGGTGTGCTCGCATACGCTTGTCAACAACAGGACAATCATTCTCTCGGAGGAAGATGTCATCGACATTGAAATCGGAAGGTATAAGCCCGGCGAAAAGCAGGAGGTTGACGCAAGCTTTGACGGAAGGGATCCTGTGAACCTCAATGAAGGGGATAAAATCAGGATTATCCGTTCCGATAAGTCTACAAAAATTATTAAGCTTAGCGATGTCAGCTTTTTGGACATCATGCACAATAAGATGAGAATTTTTTGATAAATGCGGCGAATGCGGCAATGAGAGGATTTCTTGATGAAAAGGGAACGGCATGAGGTGGTGGTAGACCTCATAAACAGGTATGATATTGAAACGCAGGAGGAGCTTGCGGCTTATTTGCGCCGGGAGGGCTTTGACGTGACGCAGGCAACGGTGTCAAGGGATATCAGAGAGCTGAAGCTGTCAAAGATTTCCGCGGGGGGCGGACGGCAGAAGTACATTATTTTGTCCAATGACGACAGCGGGCTTGGGGACAAGTATATCCGCGTGCTGCGTGACGGGTTTGTCTCCATGAATATGGCGCAGAATATCCTTGTCATCAAGACAGTGCAGGGAATGGCAATGGCGGTGGCGGCGGCAATTGACGCGATGCGGCTGCCGGAGATTGTCGGGTGCATTGCGGGCGATGATACGATTATGGCGGCGATTAAGACGGTCGAGGACACAAAGGCAGTGATGGAAAAGCTGGAAGAAATCATACAGGGACAGTAAAAGGAAGATAAAAACAGGAGATTAGGTGATTTATGTTAATAAGCTTACATGTGAAAAATCTGGCTCTGATTACGGAGACGGAGGTTCATTTTAAGGAAGGGTTAAATATTTTAAGTGGAGAGACGGGAGCCGGTAAATCAATTATTATCGGCTCCATTAATCTTGCGCTTGGCGCGAAGGCGGACAAGGATTTGATACGCACGGGCGCGGAGTATGCGCTTGTGGAGCTGGTTTTTCAGGTGGAGGACGGGGCGCTTATAGATGCGCTAAAATCGCTTGAAATTCCGGTGGAGGACGACGGGCTTGTCGTGATACAGCGGCGGATTGCACCAAACCGCAGCACATTTAAAATCTGTGGTGAGACGGCAGTGGTGAAGCAGGTTCAGGCAGTGAGTGCGCTTCTGATCGATATTCACGGGCAGCACGAAAACCAGTCGCTTCTATATAAAAAGAACCATATGGAAATTCTGGACGCGTTTGCAGGCAGCGGGCTGGCTGCGGTAAAGGAGGAATTGCGCGCGGAGTATGGTGCGTATGTGCATCTTAGACAGGAGCTTGGAGCGCTTGACACCGACGAGGGTGCGCGGGCAAAGGAGCTTTCGCTTGCGGAGTTTGAGTATCATGAGATTGAGGAGGCGGCGCTTACAGAGGGCGAGGACGAGGAGCTTGAGCAGCTTTTTAAGAAGATGTCAAACAGCAGGCAGATTGTGGAGGCAGCAGGCAGGGCGTATCAGCGAACGGGCGGCGACGGGCAGTCGGCGGCGGATTTGGTCGGTCATGCCGTGCGCGATTTGCGCGGTGTTGAGGGATATGATGAGAAGGCGCGGGAGCTTGCGGACGAGCTTGACAATATTGACGCGCTGTTAAACGATTTTAACCGTGGGATTGCGGAATATATGGCGGACATGGAGTTTGACGCGCAGACCTTTGCGGATACGCAGGAGCGCCTGAATTTGATGAACCGCCTGAAATTAAAATATGGCGGAAGTATAGAACATGTGTTTGAATATCGGGAGCGGCTTGCCGAAAAAATTGAGAAGCTTCAAAATGCGGACGCATACAAAGCGAAGCTTGAGGAGCAGCTTGCCGAAAAACAGGCGAGGTTAGAGGCGCTTTGTGCGAAGGCATCTGATATTCGCGCAAAGGAGGCAGAGCGTCTTGCAAAGGAAATGACGGACGCGCTGACGGATTTGAATTTCCTTGATGTGCAGTATGAAATACAGGTGCGGGGGCAGCAGGAGCTGTCGGCGTCGGGGTATGATGATGTGGAGTTTATGATTTCGACCAATCCGGGTGAGCCGTTAAAGAGTCTTGGAAGCGTGGCGAGCGGCGGCGAGCTGTCGCGTATCATGCTTGCGCTGAAAACGGTGCTTGCCTCGCGGGATAAAATTCCGACCATGATTTTTGATGAAATTGACGCGGGAATCAGCGGCAAGACGGCGTGGAAGGTTTCGGAGAAGCTCGGGCGGATTGCGCGGACGCATCAGGTGATTTGCATCACGCACTTACCGCAGATTGCGGCGATGGCGGACACGCACTTTATGATTGCAAAGCAGGTTGTTGACAATGCGACAGTGACTGATATCCACGAAATGAGCGAGTCGCAGGCAGTGGATGAGCTTGCGCGGATGCTTGGGAGCGATGAATTGACCGATACCGTGCGGGAGAACGCGCGGGAGCTGATTCGGAGTGCGAAAAGTAAAAAGCAGGAATTTTCGTGATGATATCATAGATATTGCGATTTATTTGTGCTATACTAGAGACAGTAAAGGATATGTTTCTTTTCCACAAAGGGGGTGAACGATATGCCAATAAATGAAAAAGAAATTAACTGCAATCTTTTTGACCAACTGACAATTTTAGAGGATATAGAGGAAATTGCAGAAAAAGAACAGGCAACGGAAACGCTGAAATTAATCAGTAAAAAGCGCAAGCAAATAGAGCGAAAATTATATCAAAAACCACCATTGACAAATAATGATTAGTGGTATGAAAAAAGAGTGTCAGGAAGGTTTGACACTCTTTTTTGGCTACATTTGGTTTGGGTTTTAATTCGAAAACCCTTCAATCGTAAAGCTCACCGCATCGACAGGAACGTTAAATTCATCTTTATAAACCCTCCCCACCGACAATGCGCTCGCATACAGCCTGACTTTTGAGAGAACATTCCCCGCCGCATCGCGGAAATACCCATAGCAGCCCCATTTCCGAAAATCCTCGTCCCCGTACGACGTACACTTAAACTGCAATTTCAACGTACTCTTATAATCATGGTAATCCGCATACGTAAAATCATACGGAACAAACTCATAGCTCACCAGCTCGCAGTAATTCTTCTTATCCGACCCAAGCTTCGCGGGCACATTCATAATCACCGACGACGCGTTAATCGTCGTATAGCCGACCACCGCGGGATTGTCCATATGTACTACTGCCGCAACCGTCGTGCCAAGCCCTACATAATTGACCTGAAATGCCGCAATATTTCCGGCAACTGCAACAGGTGTCACCGTAGCGACATTCGGGTCGGCAACCACGCAGGTAAGCCTTGAGGCGTCAAACCCCTCACCTAGAGCCGCAGTAAACGTAGCGACACCGTTTTCCGGCAGCACAATTGCGTCCTCCGACAAAATGACACCATTTCCGACGCTCTCCTTCGCAAAAGCCTCTGCGGCAGGCACAGCGCTTACAACAGCAGTCACCAGCGCGGCGCTTAGGGCAGCGCAAATCCATTTCTTGAAAAATTGTTTCATAAACGTCCTCCTTATCCCATATCATGTTAAAAAAATATCAATATAAAAAAGCGAAAAAACAAATACTTCCTTCTATTATAATGAAACAAAGCGAAATGGCAAGCCAAATTATAAAAAGTTTATATTATTTCCATTTATTTCATAAAACTGTAAGGGATTTGCAAAAAATATAAAAGAAAAATAAAGAAATGGCATTTGCACTTTTCTTGTCGGAAAAAAAAGTATATGATAGCAGATGAACAAATTATTTTAAAGAGAGGAGAACATTATGAAGAAGAGACAGAAAAAACTGGCAATTCTTCTATGTACCGCGCTTTCATCACTCGTCCTTTGGGGCTGTGGCGGTGAGCAGGTTGTGGAGGAGGCTGCTGCGGACGTGGCGTCGGTTGAGGCGTCCAATCCGGAAATCGGAAGTCTGAAACTCTCGAACAGCTTTATTGCGACAATCAGCCCCGACGAGTCGGTGTATGTGATACCAAAAACAACAGCGGAGGTGCTTGCTGTCAATGTCGAGGCGGGCGATGTCGTGCAGGAAGGCGACGTGCTTGCGGTGCTTGACGACACAATGGCACAGTTTCAGCTAGACAATGCGCAAATCCAGTTAGACAACGCGCAGCATGCGTATAATCTATCTTACGGGGACGCTGCGACAACCATTAACGATATGCAGACGGACAGCAATTTAACGCAGGCGTCCGACGGCGTTGAGGCATTGCAGGAAAAGCTGCAGGACGCAATGGATAATCTGCAATACTACAAGGATATGCTAAAGGACGAGGAAGCGGAGCTTGACCATTTAAAGGAAGAGTACGACTTTGTCGAGGATGTTGACGAGATTAAGGACTACGCCGAGGACAATTACGACCAGACCAATCCCAAGGAAGCGGCGGAGTACGCAAAGGTCATGGCGCGTTACCAAAGCGCGGCGACAAAGGTCGGTACGACGGAGGGCAAAATTTCCGGATATAAGCAGGCGATTGACCAGCTAGAGGAGTCCATTGACACACTGCAAAAAAATATTGACAGTACATATAATACCTACAGTCAGGCAGTCACGTCGAGCAATTTAAGCAACGGCGAAATGCGCGAGGAGCAAAAGAAGGTGTCGCAGAACACCATTGCGGCGGCGAAGCTTGGCATTGAGCAGGCAAAGGAAAGCCTTGACGCATATACCATTACGGCAACCATTTCCGGCGTGATTGAGACGGTCAATGTGGACGAACACGATTTTGCGACATCAAGCAACCCTGCGTTTGTCATTTCTAACAAAAATTCGATGACTGCAACCTTTTATGTGAGCGAGGATGTCCGCAACACGTTTTCCACAGGGCAGAGTGTAAGCGTGGAGAAGGATGGGACGCAGTATACAGGTGAAATCGTTGAGATTGGCACGGCAATTGACCAGACGACAGGACTTTTTAAGATAAAGGCAAGCGTGGGCGGCGACACGTCGGCACTGCTTTCCGGCACGAAGGCGACGGTCACGACTGACACGTATCATGAAAACAACGCGGTGATTATCCCGTATGACGCTGTTTACTATGACGGCACGGAGGCGTATGTCTACACCGTTGTGGACGGCAAGGCAAAGAAAACGTATGTGACAACGGGGCTTTATGACACAGAACGTATCGTGATAAGCGAAGGGCTTTCTGCCACGGATATGCTGATTACAACATGGTCGGCGCAGCTTCGCGATGGGGTAGATGTGTCGATTATTTCGGCGCAGGCAAAGGAACAGGAGGCGACTGGCAAATGATAAATTCCCTGACCAAAACTGCGCTCAAACGACCAGTGTCCGCACTCTTAATCGTTCTTGCGCTTGTGGTGTTCGGTATCAGCTCGGTTTTGGGTTTTAAGCTGGAGCTGACGCCCGACATGGAAATGCCAATGCTGTTTGTCATGACCATCTATCAGGGCGGCGACCCCGAGACGACAGAGGAGCTTGTGACAAAGGTCATTGAGGACACGGGTAAGACGCTTTCGGGCGTGGATTCGATTACGTCGCAGTCGTCGGCAAATGTTTCAATGGTTATGTTTACATTTGATTATGGCGTGGATACAGATGAGGCGTATTCGGATTTGCGAAGCGCGCTGGATACAGCGTCCCTGCAGTTGCCGGACGACGCGCAGGATCCGGTTATCGTGGAAATGAACATGAACGCAATGCCGGTCATTACGCTTTCGATCACTTCGACAGCAGACGTTGATGTGCTTGCCTTCGTGGAGGAGGAGATTGAGCCGGAGCTTGACCGGATTGCGGACATTGCGGACGTTTCGATTTCGGGCGGTGACTCGCAGTACATCAGTATCAGCCTGCACAAGGACAAAATGCAGCAGTACGGCGTTACCATGTCGAATATCGCAACGTATATCTCGACGACGGACTTTACCATTCCCGTCGGTACGGTGGAGCAGGGCAGGCAGGACATCAGCACGTCGGCGTCCTCAAAACCGGAAACGCTGATGGATTTGCAGAATGTGCCCATCATTACGAACAGGGGGCAGGTTATCCACCTTTCCGACGTGGCGGACGTTTCGATGGCGACGTCTGCAAATGACAGTATCAGCCGCTACAACGGCGTAGAGAGCGTGAGTGTCAGCATTTCAAAGGCGCAGAGCGCAGGAACGGTTGACGTGTCAAACAGGGTAAAATCTGTTGTGCAAAAGGCGGCGGCGAAAAACCCTGCCATTCAGATTGAAATTTCCTATGACGCGTCGGAGAGCATTCTTTTCTCACTTAGCTCCGTTGCAAAAACACTTGTTCTTGGCGTACTTTTTTCCATGCTTGTGCTGTTCCTCTTTTTCGGGGACTTTAAGGCAAGCCTGATTGTCGGCAGCTCCATGCCGATTTCCCTGCTTGCAACCCTGATTTTTATGAGCTTTGCAGGCTTTTCATTAAACGTGGTGACAATGGGCGCGCTCGTTATCGCAATCGGTATGATGGTGGACTCCTCCATTGTCGTTTTGGAGAGCTGTTTCCGTCTGCGGGACAGGAAGCCCGATTTTAAGGAGGCGGCGCTTGAGGGTACCAAGGTGGTGGCAAATTCTGTTACGGCGTCCACCATCACGACAGTTGTTGTGTATCTGCCGCTGTCTCTGATGAAGGGGCTTTCGGGGCAGATGTTCTCACAGCTTGGCTACACGATTATCATTGCAATGCTTTCTTCACTTATTGTATCCATTACGCTCATTCCGATTTTCTTTTGGAAATATAAGCCAAAGGAAAAGAAGAACCTTCTGACCAACCGTATTTTGGAGAAGGTTGGAAACGGCTACAAATGGCTGCTTAGCAAGATTATGCTCAAGAAAAAGACGGTCATGCTTGTGTCAGTCGGGCTTTTGGTGCTTGCTTTTTTCCTTGCAGGGCAGCTTGACACGGAGCTGATGTCGGCGACGGGTATCGACAGCGTGAGCATTTCGATTGAACAGCGCAGCGGCACGCGGCTTGAGCTGATTGACGCGGACGTGCAGGAAATCGAGCAGATGATTATTGACGACCCGCATTTTGAGAGCTGCAACCTGACCATCAGCGGCTCACAGGCGAGCATTTCCGCATATCCTGCCGAGGACAGTGATATGAGTATCAGCGAGCTTGTGGACGAATACAACCAGCTTTTGAAGGATTACACCAACATGAGCGTGACGGTTGAGGCGGGCGGCAGCGGAATGATGAGCATGAGCGTCGGCTCGACCACGCAGATTGATTTGAGCGGTGAGGATATTGACGATTTGCGTGTGGCGTCCAAGCAGGTCGAGGGCTTAATGCTTTCAATACCGGGTGTTATTAAAACGGCAAACAGCGTTGGCTCCGACGCGTCGCAGGCAAAAATCAAGATTGACGCGCTCAAGTGCATGGACGTGGGACTGACGCCGGTTCAGGTGGCGGGTGAAATGTACAGTGCCAGCAGCGGTAAGGAGGCAATGAAGATGAACATCGGCACGGACGAATATTCCGTTATGCTGGAGTTCCCCGAAGGCACGTACTCCCAGATGAACGATTTGCTGACGCTTGAGCTGACCACGGGGCGCGGCACGACAGTCACGGTCGGCGACGTGGCGCAGGCGGTCTATTCCGATATGCCCGAGACCTTGATCCGAAGTGACGGAAAATATCAGGTTTCGATTGTCGCATACACGACGGAGGCGTCGAAATTTACGGCGCAGAGCGCGATCTATGAGGCAGTTGACAAGGCTGTCCAAAACAATGAATTTCCCGAGGGTGTCAGTCGTACCGAGGCAATGATGCAGGAAATGATGTTAGAGGAGTTTGCGGCGATTGGAAAGGCAATTGCGGCGGCGGTATTTTTGATTTTCCTTGTCATGGCAATGCAGTTTGAGTCGCCAAGATTTTCGGCAATGGTCATGATGAGTATTCCGTTTAGTCTGATTGGTTCGTTTTTCCTCTTGTTTATCACAGGCTCGACGCTCAATATGACGTCCCTTATGGGTGTGCTGATGCTGGTGGGTATCGTTGTAAACAACGGTATTTTGTATGTGGACACGACAAACCAGCTAAAGGAAACGATGTCGCTCAATGAGGCGTTGATGGAGAGCGGAAGCATTCGTCTTAGACCGATTTTGATGACGACGCTCACGACAATCCTTTCCATGATTCCGATGGTGTTTGCGACGGACGAGAACGCGGCGATGATGAGGGGAATGGCGCTGATTATCATTGGCGGTCTTGTGACCTCGACGCTTTTGATTTTATTGCTGCTGCCAAGCTTTTATCTGGTTATGAGCAAGCAGGGACGGCAGGAGGCAAAGGCGCGCAGAGCCGAAAAGCGGGAACAGAGACGGCGGAAGAAAAAATTTAACGACGAAGATTAGTTTGTTCTGGTAAAAATAAGATTTTAAAGATAAAAAACAGCTTTGGCAATTTTGGATAAAAATGGCGAGGGCTGTTTTTTTGGTGCGCTGTTTCGTCCTGACTATTTTTTGCAAAAATTCATATACTACCTGTAAAAATGAATTTTGAAATGAAAAAAGAAACGTTGAATTTGAACGAGAAGAAGGAGCTTGATTACAATATGAAAAGCAGGAAAATGAAATACGTGTTGAGTCTCTATGTTTTTCTTGGCTTTGCAATCGGGATGTTCTGCTGGGCGTCCTACGCGTACTATCAGAGCAGCGTTCCAAGCACCATCAGCATTAAGGCGGGGACAAGCGAGGAGATTAATCTGCGCATTCCGGCGTCGGGGGTGCTTAGCACGGACGCGGAGAAGGTGCTTGCCTTAAACGAGCCGGTGACGATTGTGGCAGGGGAGAATGTCAGTTCGTACCAAATGCGGCTAAAGCTGTTTGGCGTGCTGCCGCTAAAAGACGTGGACATTCATGTCATTGAAAACAAGGAGCTTATTCCCGTGGGACAGCCGATTGGCATTTACGTGAAAACACAGGGCGTCTTGGTGGTGGACACGGGCAGCTTTGGGAGCGGGGGAAATCAGTATGCGCCGTCGGAGTACAAGCTGCAATCGGGCGATTACCTGACCGCGATGGACGGCGTGGCAATCAGCGACAAGCGTCAGATTAAGGATTACGTGGAAAACGGCGGCGGCGCGGACATCGTGTTTCAGGTGTCGCGCCATGATGAGCTTATCAGCGTCAAAATCAAGCCGGAACCCGATGAAAACGGTGTGTATAAGATTGGCGCATGGCTTCGGGACAGCGCACAGGGGATTGGCACAATGACCTATATTGACCAAAGCAGTCAGTTCGGTGCGCTGGGACACGGTATCAACGACATGGACACGGGGGAGCTGTTAAAGCTTGGTTCGGGGCTGTTGTACAATACGGAAATCGTGGCGGTGCGGCGCGGCGAGCGCGGTGTTCCGGGCGAGCTTACGGGCGTGATTGAGTACAAGCCCGATCAGGTGTCGGGTGTGATTGTGGACAATACGATTCAGGGGATTTACGGCGTCACAAACGAGGAGCTTCTGACAAAGTACGTAGGGCAAAACGAGCCGCTTCCCGTCGCGCTCAAGCAGGAGGTCACGCTTGGCGCGGCGCAGATTGTGTGCGCCATAGGCGGTGAGAGCAGGTATTATGACGTGGAAATCACAAAGCTTAGCCCCGGCAACGAGGCAGTCAACCGCCAGATTTCCATCAAGGTCACGGACAAGGAGCTGTTAGAGCTTACCGGAGGGATTGTACAGGGCATGAGCGGCGCTCCGATTGTCCAAAACGGGAAATTCGTCGGTGCCGTGACACACGTACTCGTGCAGGACGCGACGAGGGGGTATGGGATTTTTATCGAGGATATGCTAGGGCATTAGATAAGAAAAGTTTTGTTGGAATTATTTTTGTGAAAAATTTATAATTTATTGATATTATCAGAATTTTAAGGTATAATTAAAATAATTACAGTCGGAAAAAGGAATTTACAGATGTGATTGAATATTAAGAAAGGGGAAACTTTGATAAAGCTTTGGCTGGGTCAAGGATGACGTGTCAATGGTTATACAACATAATATAAGCGCTATGAATGCGAACCGACAGCTCGGGTTAGTGAACGGAAGCCTTGCGAAATCATCTGAGAAATTGTCCAGCGGGTATAAAATTAACCGTGCGGCTGACAATGCTGCAGGATTGAGTATTTCGGAGAAGATGCGCAAGCAAATCAGGGGCTTAAACCGGGCAAGCGAGAATATTGAGGACGGAATTTCCCTTTGTCAGGTTGCTGACGGAGCCTTAAATGAGACGGTTGATATTTTGCAAAGAATGAGGGAATTGGCTGTCCAGTCTGCGAACGGGACGAACTCAGAAAGTGACAGACAATGTATTGAGATGGAGGTTGCGCAGTTAAGAAATGAAATTGACAGGATTGCACAGACAACAAAATTTAATGATGTTGTATATCCGTTGAATGCACCCATTGAATCTGATAGTATGTATATAGATGCATCAGGTATTTTTGGCCTACCAGAAAATAATCAGACCAAAATTTTATTATATGAGAAGACAGTAACCTTTCAGGCAGATAAGCCAATTACTTACGAAGGGAAATCGTATGCTGTAGGGGATACCATAACAGTAACGGGAATCACTTCAAACGGTAAGGAAATTTTGTTTGATGGAGGTGCGGCCGGATATTGGAATGGTAACACATATCTTTCCTTAGATAATGACACTACACCGGTAAAATTTAAAGTTACGGAATCTGATATAAAGATTGATAACAAAGGCCGTATTTATCGCATATCCAAAGCAACAGGCGAAAAAATATATTATATGTTACATGAAAGGGACGGCACTGCAGACCCGATTTCCAATTTTGATGAACTTTCGGCAGACGATTATGAAAAACGTTTGGGATATCGTTATTGTACAGCTTACAATCTTAAAAATCCGCCAGCGGGGATGCTGCCTGAGCGTTCGTCAATATCGTGGAGAGGCTTTTACGGTCAAGGGATTATGATTCAAGCCGGAGCGACTGCGTCCCCTGCCGATAAAATTCCAATCCGTTCAGTCAATGCAACCTGTAAGGGGCTTGGCATCTTAGGGGTAAGTCTTGCCACCGAGGAAAGCGCAACCCGTGCTTTGGACATACTGGATAATGCAATCTCAATCGCTGCATCTTATAGGAGCATGTTTGGCGCGACGCAGAACCGCTTGGAACATGCGAAAAAGATTAATGATAATACCGCTGAAAACACGCAGGCAGCAGAATCCCTCATTCGTGATGCGGATATGGCTGACGAAATGGTGCGGTATTCAAATGCAAATATTCTTGCCCAAGCAGGACAGGCAATGCTGTCGCAGGCAAACCAAAGCAATCAAGGTGTTTTAAGTCTGATTGCATAATTCATGGAAAACGCATATTTATGGAAAAACCTCTATTCAGCGAGAGCAAAATAGAGGTTTTTTGTGTCAGAATATTATGGCGAAAGTGTAAACTGGCTGACCAACTGCTTGAGCACCGCCGCCTCCGCAGAAAGCTGCTGGCTTGCCGCCGCGCCCTGCTGTGCGGTGGCGCTGTTGCTTTGTACGACGGATGATATTTGGTTGATTCCTTCGGAAATCTGCCAAACGGCGTCCGACTGCTCATTTGATACAGTGGCAATCTTGTCAATGGAGTCAACGACAGACGCAATGTCGTCAACGACTTCACGCAGGATTTGCGCCGTGTCTTTTGCAATGCCCGCACCCGCATGAACCGCGTCCGTGGAATGCGTAATCAGTTCCGATGTCGTCTGCGCCGCCTCTGCGGATTTTGCCGCTAAGCTGCGCACCTCTTCCGCGACAACGGCAAAGCCCTTGCCCGCACTGCCTGCCCTTGCTGCCTCGACTGCCGCATTGAGTGCGAGGATATTGGTCTGGAAGGCAATGTCGTCGATGGTCTTGAGGATTTTTCCAATCTCGTCCGAGCGTGTCTGGATATCCTCCATCGCATTCATGAGCGTCTGCATTTTCTGATTGCAAAGGGAAATTTCTTCACCTGCCTGATGTGTCTCTTCGCGCACGCTGAGCGCACTGCTTGCGGTATGCTTTGCCTGTTCGGAAATCTCGTTCACCTGCGCTGCAAGCTCTTCCACGGAGCTTGCCTGCTCAGTCGTTCCCTGACTAAGTGTCTGCGCGCTTGCGGACAACTGGTCGCTTGCAGAAGAAACCTGTCTTGCGGAATAGTTGACTTGATGCATGGCACTGTTTAGTTCTGTTTTCATATGCCGTACGGATGTTAAAATATTCTGAAAACTGCCGACATAGACCTCCTCATGCTCGGTGCGCACGTCGAGGTTCTGGTTTGCAAGCTCAGTCAGAAGGTAGCTGATGTCCTTGATAACCATACTAAGTCCCTCTACAAGGGCAACCGTGGATGCCGCGAGCATTCCTGTCTCGTCACGGCTATGTATTTTGGGCATGGGTGTGTCCAAATCGCCTTCCACAAGCAGCTTCATGCGCTGTGCACAGGCTTTCATCGGCTTGCTGATGCTGCTTGCTAGTACAAAGGCAATGATGCCGGAAAGCACGATAGAAATTAGAATAACAAGGATATTAATGACCATCGCGTCGCGTGTCGCAGCCAAGTAGTTTAGTTGCGGAGCGGTCACGGCAATGCTCCAGCCGTCTGTATTTGCCACGGGAGCGTAAGCTGCAAACATTTTGTGCCCGTCGCTCTCATACTCTCCAAAACCGTTTTGTCCCGCGCGCATATTGGCGTGGATTGCGGCAAGGTCTTTGAGCGACGCGTCACTTTGCGATTCGGTCTCGATATTTTGCACGGTAATCGTTTCCAGTGTGATATCCGCAATCGTATCTCCCAATTTGTTAATCATATATGCCCGGCTGTTTTCGCCAATCTGAATGGATGATACAATGTCGTTTAAAAAGGTTTCGTGTGGAACGAAATAGACAACGCCCACAATGGTGCTGCCATATGTGCCGTTTTCGTAAAGCGGTGCGGCAACCATGATGGACAGCTCCCCTGTAATTTTGCTGATTAAAGGCTCTGACACATAGACATTGCCCTGCATTGCCTGTTGTACATATTCGCGGTCGGAATAATCCTTTCCGTCAAAAATGCTGATACCGTCCATTCCGATAACGTTCCCACGCTGAAAATCGTGCATTGTGCAGCGCCCGTCGATGATTTCTTTTTTTTCGGTCACCGACACATTTGGATTGGAGAGCTGCGGAACGCATCCGGTATCGACTACGACATTTTTGTATGCTGCAAGCTCCTGTTCTACGCGTCCTGCTGCCAAAACTGCGGTTTCGCTCATCATGTGCTCTACTGTGGACATTGTGCTGTGGTAATTTAACGAGATACTGGAAGACCCACACGCGATTAGTCCTGCCAAAATGGTTAGCGTAAGGCATAACGTTATTTTGGTACGAATGCTTTTCATTTGATTGTTCCCCCTCTGGTTTAGGCTTGGAACGTTTGCGGTGGCAAAGTCAAGCCGTTTTTTAGATTTACTTTTTAGATTAACATTGAATGAAAACCACCAGCCGGAGCGTGTTCCCGGGATAAACCATGTGAGACCGGACACCTCCGATACAAAACAGTTGTACTCCTTTCGGAACTGGTAGCTAATGGTATTATAAAATAGGAAGAAGGAAAATGCAAGATGGGAACAGGACAGAAAAGCTGGTTGTATTTTCTGCAAAGGTTGCTTATAATGTATTTTAGAAATAAAGATGAATATATAAAGTATTGTAATTATGAGAATAATATTATAAAATAGGGAAGAGTATAGTGCCATCCTCAAAATGAAAGCAGACTTAAGGAAACTTTAATCTTTACACAGTTGACAAAATTTTTAGAAAATTATAAACTAAAAGCAGCAACTAACTGATAATTCCGGAAAGGGGGATGGCAATTATGAAAAATAGACCTGAAAAGACCTACAAACGCATTTTGGCAACTGTTGTCGCGATCGTGGTGGCAGCGACAACGCTAATCAGCAGCAAGCCCATTACCGCACAGGCGCAGGAGCTTGTATGGACACACCCGGGCAACGGCTGGCATTATCTGACAGGCACGGACATCAGTGTAAAAATTGAAAACAAGGCAGTCTACGTATACGGAACAGGCGAAATCCCGGACTGCGATTACTGGAAACTCTATGAAAGACCGTGGGCAAATACGGATGCGGAGCATCTTTACGTTGCGGAAACCATAACTTCTATTGGAAAGTATGCATTCTATGACATGCCAAAGCTTCGTTATATTAATATGTACACAAGCACCTTCATCAAGGACATGACCTGCTTTGACAAAATCAGCTACAAGCCGATTTACCGCCTGTACGACAAACCGGTGCAGACGGAACTGATTGGGACAATTCCCTACACAAGTATGGACAGCATCAAGATGATTGCACAGAGCAATTATAACGGTGCAAGTTGGATTATGGATTCGCCCGCAAAGGTACAAGAGTTTCAAAATAGCACCAATCCCACAATCCCGAACGTATACTACGCGAGCGAAAAGGTGAAGCGTCTGCCGGATGAGGAAACGGACATCGCGCCGGAAAAGGACGTGCCGTGGGAAAATATCGAGACCTACAGCAACGGAAACGTTATGACGCCGATTTGCAGGCTTTCGGCAGATACGCCGGACGCTTCTTTAATTGTCTCTGCACAGAAAAAATATCAGGGAAGAGCCTGTCTTGAAGCGTATGCGGCATTTATCGAGGATTACACGTTTGCAGGGACATTTAACGTAGCAGTCGTAAAAAATGCGCGGGTTGTCACGCGTTCTTATGAAATAATAGTTGACAATAAGGTCACAAAGACCGAAAATGAACTTAAGTATGTTCTCACAATCCCTGAGGAGCTGCGTCAGCCGGGCAAAAGTTTTCGGCTTCTTGGAATCGGGGAGGGTGTTGTGAACATCTATGACGATTTGGATTTGGATGACAGTACCATTACATTTGCCACAAGCACACCATCAACGGCATATGCACTGGTATACAAATAAACAGTCAAATAAATTATGGATTACGGAGGGTAACAGAAATGAAGGGTAATGTAATTGTCGGACAGTCAGGCGGGCCTACCGCTGCGATTAACTCAAGTCTTGCGGGTGTATACCGTACGGCAATTGACCGTGGCGCGAAAAAGGTCTACGGAATGCTGAACGGAATACAGGGACTGATGGAGGAGACGTATATTGATTTGTCGGAGCATATCACAAACGATTTGGACGTGGAGCTTTTAAAGCGTACACCGGCGGCTTATCTTGGCTCATGCCGTTATAAGCTTCCTGACATTCACGTGGATATGTCTGTTTATGAAAAAATCTTTGCGATACTCAACAAGCTCAATATTGAGGCGCTCATCTACATTGGCGGAAACGATTCAATGGATACGATTAAGAAGCTTTCCGATTACGCCATTCTGACAGGAAGCGAAATCCGTTTTATCGGCTGCCCGAAGACGATTGACAATGACCTTGCGCTCACAGACCATACGCCCGGCTACGGCAGTGCGGCAAAATATATCGGTACGTCCGTAAAGGAAATTGTGCGCGACAGTCTTTGTCTTAAGTACGAAAAGGGACTTGTCACGATCATTGAGGTTATGGGAAGAAATGCCGGCTGGCTTACGGGTGCGGCGGTGCTTGCAAAGGGCGAGGACTGTATCGGACCGGATATGATTTACCTTCCGGAGCTTGCGTTTGACATTAAGAAGTTTAAGGAAAAAGTAAAGAAACTGTTATCTAAGAAATATTCGGTAGTGGTTGCCGTTTCCGAGGGCATTAAGACTGCCGACGGCAAGTATGTCTGCGAGCTTGGAAACAGCGCGGATTTTGTGGACGCGTTTGGACACAAGCAGCTTACAGGTACAGCAAGCTATCTTGCGAACTTTATCGCAGCAGAGCTTGGATGCAAGACAAGGGCGATTGAGCTTAGTACCCTGCAGCGTGCGGCATCGCATCTTTCATCAAGAGTAGATATTTTGGAGGCATATCAGGTAGGCGGTGCGGCTGTCAAGGCGGCTGACGAGGGCGATTCCGGAAAAATGGTTGTGCTTGTACGCCAGTCAGACGACCCGTACCAGTGCGGAACGGAAGTAAAAGATGTGCATAAGATTGCAAACGATGAAAAGCTCGTGCCGAGAAAATGGTTAAACAGCGAGGGAGACTACGTGACGGAGGAATTTATCACGTATGTACGACCGCTCATACAGGGAGACGTGGCGCCAATCATGGTGGACGGTATTCCACGTCATTTGTATAAGCCGGGCAAATAAGAAAGCAAAGAAGCTGCCGCGAATGCGGCAGCTTTCATAGCGTTATAGGGACTGCGAAAAATTCTCATAGGAGGAAAACAGGATTGGAGCACACTGCATCAGGGGAAAACATTATAGAGCTAAGGAATATAAGCCGTACGTTTGACGACGGCTTTCGTGTGGTGGAGGATTTTAACCTTACGGTGAAACGGGGAGAGTTTGTCACTTTTTTAGGACCGTCAGGCTGCGGAAAGACGACGACGCTTCGCATGATTGCGGGCTTTGACAAGCCAACGGAGGGGGAGCTGTTGCTAAACGGTAAGGATATCCGCGACCTTCCGCCCAATAAGCGCCCGATTAACACGGTTTTCCAGCGCTATGCATTGTTCCCGCACCTCAATGTGTTTGACAATATCGCGTTTGGCTTGAAGCTTAAGAAGCTTGCAAAGGCAGAAATCATAAAAAAGGTCAAAAAGGCACTGGAAATGGTAGACCTTGAGGGCTTTGAGGAGCGTACCATCGCCACGCTTTCCGGCGGGCAGCAGCAGCGTATCGCAATTGCAAGGGCGATTGTCAATGAGCCGCAAATCCTGCTTTTGGACGAGCCGCTTGGTGCGCTGGATTTAAAAATGCGAAAGGAAATGCAGCTAGAGCTCAAAAGTATGCACCAAAAGCTTGGGATTACGTTTATCTATGTGACGCATGATCAGGAGGAGGCGCTGACCATGTCCGACAAGATTGTTGTCATGTCGGAGGGAAAAATCCAGCAGATTGGTACGCCGGAGGACATTTATAACGAGCCTAAAAACGCATTTGTCGCCGATTTTATCGGGGAAAGCAATATTTTCAGCGGCATTATGACCGGAAAATACCGCGTCCGTTTTTGCGGCGCGGAGTTTGTGTGTGTCGATGATGTCGAGCACGGTACCATGATAGACGCGGTGGTGCGTCCCGAGGACGTCATGCTCACAACGCCGGAACAGGGTACCATCAGAGGAAAAGTAACATCTGTTATTTTTAAAGGGGTGCACTACGAAATCACAGTGCTTTCGGGAAAAAACGAGATTGTCATACAGTCCACCAAAAAGGCGCAGGAGGGAAGCGACGTAGGGATTTTGATTGAGCCGGAGGGCATTCACATCATGCTTGCCGAGGACGTGATGAACCGGATTGAGACGGGTCTGAATAAGGATTACACGCTGCAATTTTTAAACGGCGTGCTTTCGTGCGATTTGACGGAGCTTATTCCAAACGCGTCCTACAATTCGGACGGTATCCTGATAGACGCGCACGGGGACGTGATTGACGTGGAGACAGTCAGGATTATTGTGTCCGTCAAGCCGGAATGCATTGAAATGAGCGACGATAAGGAGGCAGGGCTTTTGTGCGGGCATATCATCAACCTCATTTACAAGGGCGACCACTACAGCTATGTCGTGCGTACCGACGAGGACGAGGATTTTATCGTTGACGACGAGGATTTGTGGAACATGGACGACTATGTAAGCCTGATGATACCAAAGGAGTGCTTCGAATATGCAGTTAAGAAATAAAAAAATGCTTTGCCTGCCGTACGGCGTGTTTTTGATATGCTTTGTGCTGGCACCGCTGGTGGTCATTATTTACTACGCGCTGACAAACGGCGAGGGACGCTTTACCCTTGAAAACCTGACAGGCTTTTTTGAAAATCCCAAAACAACGGGGACGCTTTTATACAGCTTCGGGATTGCGGTGGTGACGACAAGCGTCTGCCTTTTGCTTGCGTATCCGATTGCCTATATCCTTGCACGGGGAAAAATGAAGCATAAATCCGTTGTCTTAATGCTGTTTATCATGCCGATGTGGATTAATTTTACCCTGCGGATTACGGCACTCAAGGAGATTTTGACGGTGATTGAGGGAAATTTATCGTTCCACCCGTTTTTGAATACGGTCATCGGAATGACCTATGACTTTTTGCCGTTTATGATACTGCCGATTTACACAACACTCTTAAAGCTTGATAAAAGCCTGTTAGAAGCGGCGTCTGACCTTGGCGCGGATTCGGTACGGACTTTTTTTCAGGTAACGCTGCCATTGTCTGTTCCCGGCATTATCAGCGGTATTTTTATGGTGTTTCTGCCTTCCATGACCAATTATGTGGTGCTGGATATGCTTTACAACAGTACCTATATCATGGGAAGCCTGATTGGGGCATATTTTGCCGCTTATGACTGGCATGGCGGCTCGATGATTGCGCTTGTGCTCTTGGTGATTATTCTTGTGTTCACGCTCTTTACAAACCGTTATTCCGATGAGGACGCGGGAAATGGCAGAGGAGGTGTGCTTGGCAGATGAAAAAGACGGTTTCGACAGCGTTTCTATCTATTATGCTGTTTGCATTGTATCTGCCGATTTTCGTGCTTGCGCTCTACAGCTTCACGGATTCCGCAAACATTGGCGCCATTCATGGCTTTTCGCTGCAAAATTATGCGACGCTTTTCACAAAGCCGGAGCTGCGCGGTATGATTATCGGTACGCTTGTGCTTGCCTTTGGCTCCGCTGTTTTGTCAACCATCTTGGGAACGCTTGGCGCAGTGGGGGTATATTATGCGGGGCGGTTCGGGAAGACCGTTATCGGCGCGGCAAATCAGGTTCCGGTGGTGAACGCGGAGGTTGTGACGGCGTTTTCTTTGTGCATTCTTCTGATTGAGGTGTGCAGTGTGGACAAGGCAAGCTTTGTGCCGCTGCTAATCGGGCATATGGTGCTTGAGACGCCGTTTGTCTATCTGTCGGTGGTTCCAAAGCTTAAACAGATGGACAACAGTTTGTATGAGGCGGCGCTTGACCTTGGGGCGTCATCGCCCACGGCAATCAGGCGGGTGGTGATACCGCAGATTTTTCCGGGAATCGTCTCGGGCTTTGCGCTTGCAGTCACGCTCTCGCTTGACGACTACTTTATCACAAGCTACACAAAGCCTGCCACCTTTGACACCATTAGCACCTATGTCGTCAATGCGACAAAGGGCTCGCAGACGGAGATTAAGACGGCGCTCTGGGCGCTTTCCACGATTATCTTTTTTGCCGTGGTGTTACTGGTGCTTGTGATGAACCTGACCGGAAGCAGGAATGCAAGGAGGGCAAGTGAAATTGAGAAGAAGAACGCATAAAAGACTACAAGCGGCATTCCTTGCTTTTGCGCTCTGCCTTACAGGGAGCGGGGCAGGCGCAGGGACGGTTTTTGCAAAATCACAGGACGAAATCGTTCTTCGTGTCTGCAACTGGGAAGAATATATGGATATGGGCGGCTGGGACGAAGAAGAGCGGATTGTGCTTGACAACGGCGTTACCATCTTTGGAGAAAAACCGCTTTACGAGGATTTTGAGGACTGGTATTTTGAGACCTACGGAATGCGGGTGCGGGTGGAGTATTCCTCCTTTGGCACAAACGAGGATTTGTACAACCAGCTCAATCTCGGCGACACCTATGACCTTGTATGCCCGTCGGAATACATGATTATGAAGCTGATGGCAGAAGACCGGTTAGAGCCGTATTCCGAGACGTTTTATGATAAAAATAACGAGCGTAATTACTATATCAATAACGTGTCTCCTTTTATCAATCAGGTCATGAATGAAAACGAGATAAACGGGGAGCAGTGGGGCAAATACGCCGCCGGCTACATGTGGGGGATAACGGGCGTTCTTTATAACCCTGAAAAGGTGTCGCAGGACGAGGCGTCAAGCTGGAAAATCTTTGAAAACGAGCGGTTCCGGCGGCAGGTCGCACTAAAAGATAACGTACGTGATTCATACTTTGCGGCACTGGGGATTTTAAAGGCGGATATGCTTACCGACGAGGCATTCCAAAACGCGCCGGATTACGCAAAACGGCTTGAGGAGGAAATGAATGACATCAGTCAGACGACGATTGACGCGGCGCAGGAGCTTTTGGAACGGCTGATGGACAACATTTATTCGCTTGAGACGGACAGCGGCAAGGCGGATATGGTGAGCGGCAAAATCGTGGCGGACTATCAGTGGTCGGGCGACGCGGTTTACGCGATGGATCAGGCGGACGAGGATGACTTTGAGCTGCGCTTTAGTGTGCCAAAAGAGGGGGCGAACCTTTGGTTTGACGGCTGGGTAATGCTTAAGGACGGCATTCACAAAAGCACAGACAGCGCACGTCAGAAGCACGCGGCAGAGGCGTTTGTGAATTTTATGTCAAGACCGGACAACGCTGTCAGGAATATGTACTATATCGGCTATACCTCTTCCATTGCAGGCACCAAAGACAATGATACAGTCTTTTCATACATCGACTGGTGCTATGGCGCCGAGGACGATACCGCGGACACGGTTGCCTATCCGCTGGGCTATTTTTTCAGCGGTGTCAGTGAGGACGAAGACTACATCATAGCGGCGCCGCCCGAGCAGGTTGACAGGCAGCTATTCGCGCAGTATCCGTCGGAGGATACATTAAAAAGAACGGTTGTTATGCATTATTTTGACGAGGCTGCAAGCAAGGCAATCAACAAAATGTGGATTAACGTGCGCTGCTTTGACATTGCCGATGTCCCGATGGCGGCGTGGCTTGCCATGCTTGCCGTGTTTTTGTTGCTTGTGCATAAAATATATGCTAAAGTAAGTGTAAAAAACGTAACTGTTCAGTAGGTCTGCGCATTTACTGCGCTGACCGTGAGAAAACGTAGATTTAGCAGGAAAAAATCCATTACCGAAGGTAATTTTGCATGGATTTTTGCTTGTAACTATGAAGGTACTGAATAGTTACTAAAAACTAGACTTTGGAGGAAACGTATGTCAAATATAGATCAGAGCAGAATCAGGAATTTTTGCATTGTCGCGCACATTGACCACGGCAAATCGACGCTTGCAGACCGCATTATCGAACAGACAGGACTTTTAACAAGCCGTGAAATGCAGGAGCAGGTGCTTGACAACATGGACTTGGAGCGTGAGCGGGGCATTACCATCAAGGCGCAGACCGTGCGCACCGTCTATCAGGCAAAGGACGGGAACGAATATATTTTTAATTTAATCGATACACCGGGACACGTTGACTTTAACTACGAGGTCAGCCGTGCGCTCGCCGCCTGCGACGGCGCGATTCTGGTCGTGGACGCGGCGCAGGGCATTGAGGCGCAGACGCTTGCAAACGTCTATCTTGCGCTGGATCACGATTTGGACGTGTTCCCTGTCATCAATAAAATCGACCTTCCAAGCGCGCGTCCGGACTGGGTGAAAAACGAGATTGAGGACGTGATTGGCATTGAGGCGCAGGACGCACCGCTCATTTCCGCCAAAAACGGTGTGGGAATTGACGAGGTGCTTGAGGCGATTGTGCACAAAATCCCGGCTCCGGGCGGAAGCCGCGACAATCCGTTACAGGCGCTTGTCTTTGACTCCCTCTATGACTCGTACAAGGGTGTGATTGTATTTTGCCGCGTGAAGGAAGGCGTTGTCGCAAAGGGCACGAAAATCAAGATGATGGCGACAGGTGCTGTGGCGGACGTGGTGGAGGTCGGATACTTTGGCGCGGGGCAGTTTATCCCGTGCGAGGAATTATCTGCGGGCATGGTCGGCTACATTACCGCGTCCATCAAGAACGTGAAGGACACGGCAGTCGGCGATACGATTACGAATGCGGAAAATCCGTGCAAAACCCCGCTTCCGGGCTATAAAAAGGTGCTTTCGATGGTTTACTGCGGCGTGTACCCTGCCGACAGTGCAAAATACCCCGATTTGCGCGACGCGCTGGAAAAGCTCCAGTTAAACGACGCGTCGCTCTTTTATGAGCCGGAAACGTCGATTGCGCTGGGCTTTGGGTTCCGCTGCGGATTTTTGGGACTGCTGCATTTGGAAATCATTCAGGAACGGCTTGAGCGCGAGTACAACCTTGACCTTGTCACAACCGCACCGGGTGTTATTTATAAGGTATACAAGACAAACGGCGAGATGATTGAGCTGACCAACCCGTCCAACCTTCCCGACCCGTCGGAAATCGATTATATGGAGGAGCCGATTGTCAGCGCGGAAATCATGGTAACGACCGAGTTTATCGGTTCGATTATGGAGCTATGCCAAGAGCGGCGCGGACGGTACTTGGGCATGGATTATGTGGAGGGGACAAGGGCGCTCTTAAAGTACGAGCTGCCACTCAATGAGATTATTTATGACTTTTTTGACGCGCTCAAATCGCGTTCGCGCGGGTATGCGTCGTTTGACTATGATATTAAGGGCTATGAGCAGGCGCCGCTTGTGAAGCTTGACATTCTGATTAATAAGGAGGAGGTTGACGCGCTGTCGTTTATCGTGCACAAGGAGTCGGCGTATGAGCGCGGCAGAAAGATGTGCGAGAAGCTGAAAGACGAAATCCCGCGCCATCTGTTTGAAATCCCGATACAGGCGGCAGTCGGCGGAAAGGTCATTGCAAGGGAGACCGTCAAGGCAATGCGAAAGGACGTGCTTGCCAAGTGCTACGGTGGCGACATTACAAGAAAGAAGAAGCTGTTGGAAAAGCAGAAGGAGGGCAAGAAGCGTATGCGGCAGATTGGAAACGTGGAAATCCCGCAGAAGGCGTTTATGTCCGTGCTAAAGCTCGACAGCGGCAAATAAGCGCATGAAACGGCTGGGGATTTATGTCCATATTCCATTTTGTGTCAGGAAGTGCGTCTATTGTGATTTTTTGTCGTTTCCTGCTGATGAACCCGCAAAGCGCGCATATATGGCGGCATTGCAGGAGGAAATCAAGGCGGTGGCAGGGGATTACGGCGCATATGAGGTGCAGACCATCTTCTTTGGCGGCGGTACGCCCTCAAGCGTTGCAACAGAGCTGTTGGGGGACTGTCTTTTGACGATACAGAGGCACTTTCATGTGGCGGACGACGCGGAGTGTACCTTGGAGCTTAATCCGGGGACAGCTTCCTTGGAAGGCTTACAAGTTCTCAAAAAGGCAGGCTTTAACCGCCTCAGTATCGGTCTGCAATCAGCGGATAACAAGGAATTAAAACTATTGGGACGCATTCACACCTATGAGGATTTTCTGTCAACCTATGCATGGGCAAGGCGTGCAGGCTTTTCCAACATCAATGTTGACTTAATGTCGGCGCTGCCCGGACAAAGCCTTGAAACATGGCAAAAAACACTGCAAAGCGTGGTGGAATTGGCGCCGGAGCATATCTCGGCTTACAGCCTGATTGTGGAGGAAGGGACACCGTTATTTGACCATATCAGTCAATATCCGCCGCTCCCCGACGAGGACACAGACCGTCTGATGTACCATGAGACCAAGCGCCTTTTGGCAGAAAACGGCTATCTGCACTACGAAATCTCCAATTACGCCCAAAAAGGCTTCGAGAGCCGTCACAATCAGATTTACTGGCAAAGGGGCTGTGAGCATATCCGGGACTATCTTGGCTTGGGGCTTGGCGCGTCGTCAACGGTCGGCAATTACAGGTATCGTAATACGGACGACATTTCCGGATATCTCAAAAACGGTAAAACCCCTGACAAATTAAGACGTGAGGAGGAGCACCTCTCAAAACAGGAGCTGATGGAGGAATTTCTGATTTTGGGACTGCGCAGAATGGAAGGCATTTCTTCTGCGGAATTTGAACACACCTTCGGCGTCAGTCTGTACGATATTTATGAGGAACCCCTGTGTAAATGGCAGGCGGCAGGGTGCATGGACAAACGGGACGGTTTTTGGTTTTTGACCGAAAAAGGGATTGACGTAAGCAACATGGTACTTGCCGATTTTATGAAAATTTAATTTGGAAAGGCACTTAGGGGCGCCCCGTGACATAGAATATGATAAATAAGTCACGGAGGCGCTCTTTTGAAGACCTTTGAGCAACCGTTATCCGCAGAGGAGGAAAACCGGTATTTAAGTATCATGCACGGTGACGACGAAGCAGCCTCCCATGATGCCAGACAGATTTTGATTGAGCGAAATCTTCGCCTTGTGGCGCACGTGGCAAAAAAATATATGGGCTGCGGTGAGGATATGGAGGACTTGATTTCCATAGGTACAATCGGGCTGATTAAGGCAGTTGGCACATTTAAGCCCGAGAAGGGCAGCCGCCTTGCGACATACGCCGCAAAATGCATTGATAACGAGCTTCTGATGATGTTTCGGGCAAGGAAAAAAATTACGCGGGAAATATCGCTCTACGAGCCTATAGGTACCGATAAGGAAGGGAACGAGATTAACCTCATCGATGTCTGTGAACAGGAACAGACCGATGTCATAGAAGATATGGATATGGCAGCAAAGCTACAATGTCTCTACGCACTGATTGACGAGCAGCTCGACGAGCGGGAGCGCCGGATTATCAAGCTGCGCTACGGCGTGCTGGACGGCGCGCTTGGCGGGGAGGAACTTACCCAGCGGGACATCGGGAAGCTGCTTGGCATTTCGAGAAGCTACGTGTCAAGGATTGAGAAAAAGGCGTTAGGAAAACTAAAAATCGGCTTACAGGAAGCAAAACTGTATTAATTTTGACATTTCAGAAGCGTTTTTTGGCAAAACGATTGCCAAACAAATCATCGTGTGTTATTCTCCCTGCTGTGACTTTATCAGGCTGGCTGGTAAAGGGAAACACAGCAAACGGAGGATAACATTTTTATGTATAGCAGTGTAATAACAGGAGCCGTTACAGGGATTGAGAGCACGCTCTGCCTTGTGGAGACCGATGTCGCAAAGGGAATGCCGGGCTTTGAGATGGTAGGGCAGCTTGGAAATGAGGTGCGCGAGGCGAGGGAGCGCGTAAAGGTCGCACTAAAAAACGCAAGGGTGGAAATTCCGGCAATCCATCTGACCGTCAGCATTTCGCCGGCTGATTTGCGCAAGGAGGGCGCCTCGTACGATTTGCCGATTGCGGTCGGGATTTTGGTCGGGCTTCGCGTCATTCCAAAGGAGCACGTAAGCGGCACGCTGATTGTCGGCGAGCTTGGGCTAAACGGCGAGATAAAGCCCGTAAAAGGCGTGCTCCCAATCGTGGGCTGTGCAAGGGACAATGGGCTGCGCCGCTGCATTGTGCCAAAGGAGAATGTGAGCGAGGGTGCCATTTTATGTAAAACATCAGGGAAAAACGGCATGGAAGTGATTGGCGTCTCCACGCTCCCAGAGGCAATCGAATATTTAAAGGCAGACGAGGAGCGCAAACCGCTTCTCATACCGCCTGCCGGGGATGAACGGCTTGGATTTTGGGAAAACGAGGAGCAAATGCCGGATTTTGCGGACATCAACGGGCAGGAGGCGGTCAAGCGCGCGGTGGAAATTGCGGCGGCAGGCTTTCACCACATTCTGATGATTGGCCCTCCCGGCTCGGGGAAAACAATGATTGCAAAGCGCATTCCGTCAATCCTTCCCGACCTTACGATGGAGGAGGGGCTTGAGGTTTCCACCATATACAGCGTCGCAGGAATGCTTGAAAGCGGCAGACCGCTTATCACAAAAAGACCATTTATGGGACCGCACCACACCATTTCGGAGCAGGCACTTGCAGGCGGCGGGCGCATTCCAAAGCCCGGTATCATCTCGCTGGCACACCGCGGCGTCCTTTTTATGGACGAGCTGCCCGAATTTCGAAGAAGCACGCTGGAAATCCTAAGACAGCCCTTGGAGGACAAAAAAATCCATATCGCGCGCACGCAGGGAAGCTTTATCTATCCCGCTGATTTTATGCTGGTGGCGGCGATGAACCCTTGTCCCTGCGGCTATTTCCCGGACAGAAACCGGTGCACCTGCTCCGAGAGTCAGGTCAGGCGGTATTTGTCAAAAATATCGGGACCGATTTTGGACAGGATAGACGTCACCATCGAGGCGCCAAAGGTTGACATCAGGCAGTTGTCCGCCAACGTGAAAAACGAGGGCAGCGCCGCCATCAGGGCGCGTGTGTTGGAAGCAAGGACGCGGCAGCAGGAGCGTTATCAGGGGACAGGATATCATTTTAACGCGGAGCTTTCGGGAAGCGACGTGAAGCGCTTCTGTCCGCTTGGGACAAAGGAGCAGGATTTGATGGAGCAGATTTTTACGCGCATGCATTTGTCCGCAAGGGCATATCATAAGATGATAAAGGTGGCAAGGACAATTGCGGACTTGGAAGGCGCGCCAGAGATTGACTGCGGGCATTTGAGCGAGGCGGCGTGCTACCGGATGAATGATACAAAATACGGGAGCTGATTGGGGAGGATTATGACAAAAAACGAACGAAACGAACGGGAAAAACAATATGCCTGCTGGCTTGACTCCATAAGCTTTCTTTCAGGCGCAAGCAAGTATAAGCTCCTAGAGGCGGCAAAAACGGCGGAAAACATTTATCACATGCCGGAAAGCGATGTCCGGTTTTTGCTCGGCGTAAAGGCGGCAGAGAAAATCAGACAGGCAAAAAAGACAAAAAGCCCGAGTCAGGTCTATGAATCACTGAAAACACAAAAAATAGAATATACGTTCTGTAGTGCGGACGATTTTCCGGCAAGACTGCAAACAATCCCGGACCCGCCGTTTGGGCTGTTTTACAAGGGTTCACTGCCCGATGCGAAAACGCCTGCGGTGGCGGTTATCGGTGCGCGAAAATGCAGTGAATACGGGCACTGCATGGCTAGTAAGCTTGCGCAGGGGCTTGGAAAGCGGGGCGTCAACATTATCAGCGGCATGGCGCTTGGCATAGACGGTATCAGCCAAAGGGCGGCGCTGGAAGTCGGGGCGCGCTCCTATGGCGTGCTGGGGTGCGGCGTTGATGTCGTTTATCCCAAATCAAATGAGCCGCTGTACGAAAAGCTCATCACATGCGGCGGCGTGCTCTCCGAATATCCGGTAGGAACCGCGCCAAAGCCAATGCTGTTTCCGCCAAGAAACCGGATTATCAGTGCACTGTCCGACGTGGTTCTTGTCGTGGAGGCGCGGGAAAAGAGCGGTACGCTCATCACCGTGGACATGGCGCTTGAACAGGGGCGCGAGGTATATGTCGTGCCGGGACGCTGTACGGACAATCTAAGCCGCGGCTGCAACCTGCTTTTAAGACAGGGCGCGCAGGCGGCGTTGTGCGCGGAGGACATTATCCATGATATGGGCTGGGAGACACTTTTGACAGATACCAAGGACGAACCGGAAAAAAGAGTTTCTTCCTATATAAATAGCAAAGATGGTTCACCCTTATCAAGGACAATCTGCGGCATTCTTGATGTCATTCCCGTGACGCAGGATACCATTATCATGCTTTTGCGCGAGCAGGGCTTTTCGCAAAGCGTGGCGGACATCTGCAAGGAGCTGCTCGCCCTTGAGCTAAGCGGTATGATAGAACGAAGCGCCGGGCAATATAAATTAAAGGACGATGTCCTGTAAAGGTGCTTGGAGCCATTTATGACCATGTGAAAAAATAAAAAGTTTGAAAAAATAAAAAATTTACTTGCCATTGATAAAAAATTAGGTTATAGTGATAAATCGTAAGACGATAGGCGTGGTATGCACGTTAGAAAATAGAGTGGGGGAGCAGTATGGTAAAATATTTGGTCATCGTGGAGTCGCCTGCAAAGGTGAAAACAATTAAAAAGTTTCTTGGTACAAACTATGAAGTGCTTGCAAGCAACGGGCATGTCAGGGATATGCCAAAAAGCCAGCTCGGCTTTGACGCTGCAAACAACTATGAACCGAAATATATTACCATCAGGGGAAAAGGCGATATTCTGGCAAAGCTTCGAAAGGAAGTCAAAAAGGCGGATAAAATCTATCTTGCAACCGACCCCGACCGCGAGGGCGAGGCAATTTCATGGCACCTTTATATCGCATTGAAATTAGAGGACAAAAAGGTGTACCGCATTACCTTTAATGAGATTACAAAGAATGCGGTCAAGGAGTCCTTAAAAAATCCAAGGGAAATCGACATGAGCCTTGTGGACGCACAGCAGGCAAGGCGAATGCTGGACAGAATGGTAGGCTACCGCATTTCGCCGCTTCTGTGGGCAAAAATTAAAAGGGGCTTGAGCGCGGGACGCGTGCAGTCCGTCGCGCTTCGCATTATCTGCGACCGGGAGGAGGAGATTAACGCCTTTATCCCGGAGGAATACTGGACGCTTGACGCGGCGCTGAAAATCAAGGGCGAGAAGAAGCCGCTTGTTGCAAAATATTACGGGACAGGCGACAAAAAGACGGAAATCACCTCAAAGGAGCAGATGGACGCCATTCTTTCGCAGCTTGACAAAGCGCAGTTTACGGTAACCGATGTGAAAAAGGGCGAACGCACGAAAAAAGCGCCGCTTCCATTTACAACCTCGACTTTACAGCAGGAAGCGAGCAAAAACCTGAATTTTTCAACCCAGAAGACCATGCGGATTGCACAACAGCTCTACGAGGGCGTGGAGCTTAAGGGACAGGGAACCGTCGGTATCATTACCTATCTGAGAACGGACTCAACGCGTGTATCAGACGAGGCGGTGATAAGCTCCAAAAACTATATCAGTGCCAATTACGGTGCACAGTATGCGGCGGAAGCAGTCACGGAGAAAAAGAACGGCAAAAAAATACAGGACGCGCACGAGGCAATCCGACCGACCGACATTGCCAACACGCCTGCTGCAATCAAGGAGTCGCTAAGCCGCGACCAGTTCCGCCTGTATCAGTTGATTTGGAAGCGCTTTGTGGCAAGCCGCATGACAGAGGCAAGCTATGAGACGACCTCCGTCAAAATCGACGCAAACGGACACCGCTTTACGGTGGCAGCGTCAAAGCTTGTGTTTGACGGATTTATGAGTGTCTATAAGGACGACGACGAGGATAAGGCGGAGGGGAATACCTTTGTGAAAGAAATCACAAAGGGAATGCCGCTTGCGCTTGAGCATTTTGACCCAAAGCAGCATTTTACACAGCCTCCGGCGCATTACACCGAAGCGTCGCTTGTGCGGGCGCTAGAGGAGCTTGGAATCGGAAGACCAAGCACCTACGCGCCGACCATCACGACCATCATTGCAAGGCGTTATGTTGTCAAGGAAGACAAAAACCTTTACATGTCCGAGCTTGGCGAGGTTGTCAACAACATGATGAAGGACGCCTTCCCGACAATTGTGGACGTGAATTTTACCGCAAACCTAGAGGCGCTGCTTGACAAGGTGGAGGAAGGGACGCTTGACTGGAAGGCAGTTGTGTCGAACTTTTACCCGGATTTGGAGGAGGCAGTCCAAAAGGCGGAAAAAGAGCTTGAACAGGTGGAAATTGCCGACGAGGTATCCGACGAGACATGCGATGTCTGCGGCAGGAACATGGTCATCAAGTACGGGCCGCACGGAAAATTCCTCGCCTGCCCCGGTTTCCCCGAGTGCCGCTCCACGAAGCCCTATTTTGAAAAAATTGGCGTAACGTGTCCAAAGTGCGGGAAAGAAGTCGTTGTAAGAAAGACAAAGAAGGGCAGAAAGTATTACGGCTGTGAGGCAATCCCTGACTGTGATTTCATGGTGTGGCAGCGTCCTTCAAAGGAAAAATGCGAGCGCTGCGGCGGCGTGATGCTTGTCAAGGGAAATAAGCTGGTCTGTGCCGACGAGCAGTGTGGCTTTGTGAAGAAGATAGAGGATAAGCAGCAGGAAGCATAATCGTGTATTATAATACATGCTTAATGATAAAATAATTTCAAAAACTGCTCCTGTTTGTAAAATTCTTAAAACGGTTTAAATTATTATTTATTTATGAAAAACAGCGCGAAATTACCCGCAACTATTGAAAAATAAAAATTAGTGTGATAAAATTCTACTTATATATAAGGGATTTTCAGCAAATATTTTTATAGATAACTTGGAGGTTCGTTATTATGAGTAGTGTACAACTGTTAGACAAAACAAGAAAGATCGGCAATCTATTGCACAATACCAATTCCAGCAAGGTCGTGTTCAGTGATATCTGCAAAGTAATACGCGATATCGTAAGTTCCAACGTTCTGGTAATCAGCAAAAAGGGAAAAGTGCTCGGTGTCGGAAAGTGTGAAGGCGTCGAGGAGCTTCAGGAGCTTGTTGAGGGTACAGTAGGCGGATTTGTGGATCCGATGTTAAATGAGCGGCTTCTAGGTGTACTTTCCACAAAAGAAAATGTGAATCTCGCAACGCTTGGTTTCGAAAGTCCCGATATCAGAAAGTTTCAGGCGGTCATTACCCCGATTGAGATTGCAGGGGAGCGCCTTGGGACACTCTTTATCTACAAATGCAATGAGCAGTATGATATTGACGACATCATTCTCTGCGAGTACGGCGTGACGGTGGTAGGACTGGAAATGCTGCGTGCGGTGAGCGAAGAAAGCGCAGAGGAAAACCGTAAGGTGGCAGTCGTAAAATCGGCGATTTCCACACTGTCGTTCTCGGAGATGGAGGCGATTACGCATATCTTCGATGAATTAAACGGTACGGAAGGCATTTTGGTCGCAAGCAAGATTGCGGACCGTGTCGGTATCACAAGAAGCGTCATCGTCAATGCGCTTCGCAAGTTTGAGAGCGCAGGCGTCATCGAGTCGCGTTCGTCGGGCATGAAGGGAACGTATATCAAGGTGTTGAATGATGTGGTGTTTGAGGAAGTAGAGTCGCTCAAGCGTCAACTGAATAAGTAGCACCGACTGCTATTTTTGAAATTTGCACAATATTTAGAAAAGTTTTAACAATAAGAAAAAAAGCTTGTTTTCAACAAAAAACAAGCTTTTTTTGTGCAAAAAACGGAAAATTTCAGTGATTTACATAACAAAATAAACAAAATTTACATAATATCGCAAAAATAAGAAAAAAATACTTGAAATATTCTGAAAATAAACTATAATAGAGTAAGGATACAAAAATATTATGTAAATTCATCGAAAAAAATGGTTTACAGAAAATCGTTCAGAGGAGGAGGAAAAAGCATGTTAAATAATTCCAATGTGTTTGACTATGTGAATGTGATGGGCACGGCACTTGATGCGACTGCAAAAAGAGAAGCATTGATTTCCAACAACATTGCAAATGTAAACACGCCAAACTACAAAAGAAAAGATATCCGCTTTGAGACAGAGCTGAAGCATGCATTTGCAAGGGCAAACGGCGACTCCGTGGATTTCAAGGTAAAAGACCTTGACCTTGAAGCGCTTGGGAATTTTGAGACCTATACGGATTATGCAAAGCTTTCTTACAGATATGACGGAAACAATGTGGATATCAACACGGAAAACGGCATTGCAGCCGAAAACCAGATTAAGTACAACGGTCTTATGGAGCTTGTCAACAAGAATTTTTCACAGCTACAGTCCGTACTGAAGTAAAAAACAACATTTTCTGCGCAAATTGAACAGGAAAAGGAGGTTATCGAAGAATGGGAATTTTTGATACGTTTGATATCAGTACATCGGGCATGTCGGCGGAGCGTTACCGTATGGATATTATTTCACAGAATATGGCAAACGCTAACACGACAAGGACAGAAGATGGTACACCATATGTAAGAAAAGTAGTTACTTTTCAGGAAAAGACCGATATCAAGGAACGCAAATTTTCGCACATGCTGGATACGGCATTCAGCAACCTAAGCGGAAGACCGATTGGTTATGTAAACTCCGCGGAGCTTTCCGTACAGGGGAAGGGCGTAAAAATCGGCGGCGTTTATGAAGATAAGTGGACAAAGGAAGTTATGGCATACGACCCGGAGCATCCTGATGCCGATGAGAACGGATATGTACACTATCCGAATGTAAATGTCATAACAGAGATGACCAACATGATTGACGCAAGCCGCGGATACGAGGCAAATCAGGCAGCCTTTGAGGCGACCAAGGCGATGGCGCTCAAGGGGCTTGAAATGAAGTAAGATATAGGGGTAGGAATGGAGGAGTATTGAGATGACAGTCACAGCAGCAAATGATATCAACAGCTTTTATAATGTAAGCTCAGATGCCGTGCGAAACACCCTGTTTGGGAATGAGCCAAAAGAACAGGATGACAACAATATTTTCAGTACGTTTTTGAACGCGGCAGTCAGCAATATCAATGATACAAATATCGCCCTTTCCAATCAGGAGAATGAGGAATTAAAGTGGGCGATGGGAATTTCAGAAAATACACATGACCTTACCATTGCAGTAGGAAAAGCGGAGGCAGCCTTAAACTATACCGTGGCGCTTCGTGATAAGCTGCTTGATGCATATAAGGAAATTATGCAGATGCAGATTTAATAAGGGTTGATACAAAATGCACAGCTCCGAGGGGAGTAAAAGGGGCTGTGCAAAAAAAGACAGGGGATTAGGAGAAGAGGAGATTAAGATGGTTGAAAAGGTATTGGATTTTGGAAAAAAGCTTTTAGAGAAATTTAAAGAATGGTGGAACAAATTCCAGCCGAAGCAAAAAACATTGATCATCGGAGTGGTCGCAGTTATACTGCTTGCAATTGGCATTTTGGTTTTTGTACTCACAAGAAAGCAATATGAGACGATTGTGGTCTGTGAGTCTACAAAGGAAGCGGCGACCATCAAGGAGCTGCTTGACGGGGACAATCTTGATTATAAGGTATCGACAGACGGGCTGCAGTTTGATATACTATCAACACAGGTAGCAGATGCAAATCTTCTGCTTGGTGCAAACAATATTCCGACGGCGGCATATACGCTTGATGATGTGCTTGACGGCAAGTTCTCTACCACCGAGGCGGACAAACAGAAGCGTTACAAGCTCTATCTTGAGACACAGATAGAGGAGGACGTAGAGAGCATGAGGGCGATTAAAACCGCGTCATGCCAGCTCACAATTCCGGAGGATAACGGAACCTTAATTGCACAGAACCTCGATACATACGCGAGCGTGCTCTTAGAGCTCAACGAGGGTGTGGAATTTACCGAGGAAAACGCGGCAGCGATTGCAAGGCTTGTTGCAACGGGACTTGGAAATGAAACGACAGACAATATCACAATTACAGATGTAGACGGAACCATCTGGTTTCCGGTAGAACAGACATATTCGACAATTGAGAAGGCGGACACGATGCTGATGCTCAAGCAGGAAGCGGAAAGCCTGATTAAAAACGAAGTAAGACAGGTGCTTTTGGGAACAAACGAGTTTAATCAGATTGAAGTCGGCACAAACATCTCAATGGATTTCTCACAGAAGGAAATCACACAGCACAATTATACACCTGCAGAGGGAATGGAACAGGGTGTGTTCTCACATGAGGAACTCTATACTTCCAACACACAGGACGGTATAGGCGGCGTTCCGGGCACGGATTCCAACTCGGAAACAGATTACCTCATCAGTGAGCAGACCGGAACAAACGCAAATACATATGAGCACAAAAGGGATTATCTCCCCAACGAGGAGATTATCAAGACAACGGCAGCGACCGGAACCATTGTCTATGACAACAGTACCGTATCGGTAGCCGCAGTAAAATACCGTATTGTAAGAGAGGACGATGTCAGGCTCCAAGGTCTCTTAGACGGTATCACATGGGAAGAATATAAGCTTGCAAACAATGCAAAGACAAAAATAGAATTAGACGACGAGCTTGTGAGCATGGTGGCAAATGCAACCGGTATCCCCGTAAGAAACGTCACGTTTGTGGCATACGAGGAAGTACAGTTTATCGACGCGGTTGAGGAGAAGATTGCATATAAGGATATCATTCAGATTGTACTGATTATCATTATCCTTGCACTCTTAGCATTTGTTGTAATCATGAGCTTGAGAACCAAGAAAGAGGTTGAGGAGGAGGAAGAGCTTGCGGTTGAGGATTTGTTACAGTCAAATCAGGTAGACCAGCTTGAAACCATCTCGACAGAGCAGAAATCTGAGGCAAGGAAGCTGATAGAAACATTCGTAGAAGAAAATCCCGAGGCAGTTGCGATTCTTTTAAGGAACTGGCTTGAAGAGGATTGGGGGTAATTTATCATGGCTGATAAAGAGGAATTAAAAGGAATACAGAAGGCAGCGATACTTTTAATCGCGCTGGGACCAGAAAAGTCCTCTCTGATATTCAAGCACTTAAAGGAGGACGAGATTGAGGATTTGACGCTCGAAATCGCAAATACAAAGAGCGTGACCATTCAGGTCAAGGAAAAGGTCATCAACGAATTTTATGAAGTCTGCCTTGCACAGCAGTATATCGCGGAGGGTGGTATCGGCTACGCGAAGGAGCTTCTCGAAAAGGCGCTTGGTGCAGACAAGGCGATGGATGTAATCGGAAAGCTGACCGCGTCATTGCAGGTAAAACCGTTCGAGTTTGTCAAGAAGACAGACGCGTCACAGCTCTTGAACTTTATACAGGACGAGCACCCGCAGACCATTGCGCTAATCTTATCGTATCTGTCCGCGGCGCAGTCGGCGACAATCCTAAGTGCGCTTGCACCGGAAAAGCAGGCGGACGTGGCAAGGCGTATTGCGACAATGGACCGGACGAGTCCCGATGTCATCAAGGAAGTGGAGCGCGTGTTAGAGTCAAAGCTTTCTTCACTGGTAAATCAGGATTACACGATTATCGGCGGTGTGGACGCAGTCGTAGAGATTTTGAACACGGTAGACAGAGGAACAGAAAAACACATTATGGAAACACTCGAGGTCGAGGAGCCGGAACTGGCAGACGAGATCAGAAAGAAGATGTTCGTATTCGAGGATATCTTGCTGCTTGACGACCGTTCTATCCAGCGTGTGCTTCGAGATGTGGATAACAATGACCTTGCGATTGCATGTAAGGGTTCTGCGGAGGAAGTACAAAACGCAATCTTTAGCAATATGTCAAAGCGTCTTGCTGAGATGATTCGCGAGGATATGGAATTTATGGGACCTGTGCGTATGAAGGACGTTGAGGAAGCGCAGCAGAAGATTGTAAACATCATAAGAAAGCTCGAGGATTCTGCTGAAATCGTTATTTCTCGAGGCGGAGGTGACGAGATCGTTGTATAATAATGGCGGTGTACTAAAATCAGGCTGGGTTGTGGTCAACCCGGAAAATACAAGAATTATAGACTCCAACGCAAGAGCCGAGGCAAAGCTTAGAGAGCTTGCCTTGGAGCTTGCAAGACAGTGCGGCGAGGAACCGGAGTTCGTGGAGGGCTTCACGCAGGGGATAAACGCCGTGGAGGTTGCCGACCTGATGCGTGACGAGGAGGGCAATATCATAGGCTATGAGCAGGAAGGCGCATTTGATGAAGAACAGGAGTTCGAGCAGCAGGCGCCGTCAGGCCCTGCCTATGAGGAAATCATCGCGCAGGCACAGGCAGAGGTCGAGGAAATGAAGCAGCAGGCTGTCGCGGAGATTGAGGCGATGCGTGCACAGACGCAGGAGGAGGCAAGAAGCCAAGGCTATGAGGAAGGACTAGAGCAGGGCAGGCAGGAAGGCTTTGCACAGGGGCATCAGGACGGATTAAACAGCGTCGCCGAGGCAAGGGAGCAGGCGCTTTCGGAAGTGAACCAAAAAGCACAGCGGCTCGAACAGGAATATGAGAAAAAAGTCAAGGAATTAGAGCCGAAATTTATTGATACGCTTACCGGAATTTATGAGCACATTTTCCATGTAAGCCTTCGGAACTCAAGGGAGCTGATTGTCTATCTGATACAAAACACCATGCGCAACATTGAAGGCGGGACGACGTATCTGATTCATGTTTCCAAGGAGGATTATCCGTTTGCGAGTATGCAGAAGCGCGAGCTGATTAAGAACACAAACATCAACATTGATGACGTGGAGCTTTTGGAGGACGCGACGCTTGGCAAGAACGAATGTATGATAGAGACCGGAAGCGGTGTTTTTGACTGTAGTCTCGGAACGCAGCTTGAGGCTCTGAATGAGGAGCTTCGCCTGCTGTCCTATGAGCCATAGAAGGCATCTTGGCGCATATAATGAATGGAAAAGGAATGAAGTCAATGGAAGATACAATATCCTTTCAGAAATATAAGATGGTTGTCAACAAGAGCTTTTTTAAGAAGCTTGGCAAGGTTGAGAACGTCGTCGGACTTACAATTGAATCTTCGGGACCGGACGCCAAGTTGGGGGATATGTGTAAAATTTATACGGATTCCGAGAAAAAACACGGCGTTTTGGCAGAGGTTGTGGGATTTAAGGACAAAAAGACACTTCTGATGCCCTATGAGGATACGGAAGGCATCGGACTTGGCTGTATTGTTGAAAATATGAACTATCCGCTGAGCGTATCGGTGGGAGACAGTCTTCTTGGAAAGATTTTGGACGGGCTTGGACGCTGTATCGACGGCTATGTGCCAGACCCCCATACAATCAAGCGCTATCCGCTGGAGGCTTCACCGCCCGACCCGATGAGCAGGACAATTATCAGTGACGTACTTTCGCTTGGCGTGAAGGCGGTAGACGGATTAATCACGGTCGGCAAGGGACAGCGTATCGGAATTTTTGCAGGCTCCGGTGTCGGAAAGTCGACGCTGATGGGCATGTTTGCACGAAATACAAAGGCTGATATCAACGTAATCGCGCTGATTGGAGAGCGTGGCAGGGAGGTCAGGGAATTTATAGAGCGGGACTTGGGCGAGGAAGGCATGAGGCGCTCAATTGTCGTGGTAGCAACCTCCGACAGACCTGCCCTTGAGCGGAATAAGGCTGCAAAGACAGCGACTGCAATCGCCGAGTATTTCCGGGATCAGGGAAAGGATGTCCTTCTGATGATGGACTCCCTCACGCGTTTTTCGATGGCGCAGAGGGAAATCGGGCTTGCGACGGGCGAACCGCCTGTTACAAGAGGATATCCGCCGAGCGTGTATTCCGAGATGCCAAAGCTTTTGGAGCGCGCAGGGTGCTCTGAAAAAGGTTCAATCACAGGACTCTACACGGTTCTTGTAGAAGGTGAGGACTTTAACGAACCGATTACCGATACGGCGCGAAGCATTTTAGATGGGCACATCATGCTGACAAGAAAGCTTGCAAACAGGAACCATTATCCGGCAATCGATGTTTTGCAGAGCATTTCAAGATGTATGTCGATGATTGCAGACCGCGAGCATAAGCAGGCGGCAGGAAAGCTAAAGAACATCATGGCTACTTATAATGAAGCGGAGGACTTGATTAATATCGGCGCCTACAAGAAGGGCAGCAATGCAAACATTGACAGGGCAATCGACATGATTGATGATGTCAACGAGTACCTTTTGCAGTCCACCGAGGACAAATTTACGTTTGAGGAAGCGGTGGAGCAGTTAGAAGGTCTGTTTCGGGAACAATCGTGACAGAACGGCATAATCAGCATAAGCAGATGCTTATGCGGAAATGGAGAATGGAATGGCAGTTTTTCGTTATAAGATGCAGGGCATTCTCGATATCAAGGAAAAGCTTGAGAATAAGGCGAAGCAGGATTTTGCCGAGGCAAATATGCGCTTGGACGCCGAGAAGAAAAAAATGGATGAACTGCAGGCAAGACGTTTTTTCTACATGCAGGAGGGAGTAAAGCTGCGCATGGAAATCATTGACGTGCGCAAGATAAGGGAAAACAAGATTGCGGTCCTGAAAATGGATGAATATATTGCCAATCAGAAAAGGGAAATCGCGCGTGCCGCAAAAGCTGTGGAGAAGGCAAGGGCGGCGCTGCAGGAAGTGATGCAGGAGAGAAAGGCGCATGAAAAGTTGAAGGAAAGTGCATTCGAGGAATTTTTGAAGGAGGAGCAGGCGGCGGAGAGTAAGGAAATCGACCAGCTCACCTCGTATACATATGGACAGAAACTAATGGAGGAGCAAAAAGATGGCACGTAAGGATGAAAACTTAAGCCCGGAGGAGGAGCAGCTTAGACAGCTAAAGGCAGACCAGAAAGCATTTAAGAAAGAGCAGAAAACACAGAGAAAGGAAGCAAAAAAGCGCGCCAAGGAGCTTGAAAATCAGGAGAGGGAGCTTGATGAGCAGATTGACGGGACAAACGCTTCCGTTGTGGTCGTGACGATATTTATCATCATGATATGGCTTGGAATTTTGTGTCTGCTTGTAAAAATGGACGTAGGCGGGTTCGGATCGAATGTCCTTACACCGATGCTAAAGGATGTACCGGTCATCAATAAAATACTTCCTTCCGAGTCCGGCATAGAGACGACAAAGGATAAAGCATATGGCGGTTATAACAGCATCAAGGATGCCGTAGAAGAGATTAACGGCTTGCAACAGCAGATTGAACAGCTTCAAAATACAAATACCACCTATTCTGAACAGATTGAGGCGCTAAAGGCAGAGGTACAGCGTTTGCAGACCTTTGAGGACAATCAGGTTGATTTCCAGCGAATCAAAGAGCAGTTTTATGAGGAGGTTGTCTACGCGGAAAACGGTCCGGGAGAGGAAGCATACCGCAAATTCTACGAAGAAATGGATCCCACGACCGCAGAGGCATTGTACAAACAGGTTGTTCAGGAAGAAGCAGTCAATAATAAGATGAAGGATTATGTGGCGACCTACAGCAGTATGGACGCGGCAAAGGCGGCAGCAATTTTAAGCGCAATGACAGACAATTTAAATCTTGCGGCGGAAATTTTGGAAAGCCTTTCTTCTTCCTCAAGAGCGGCAATTATGGCGGAAATGGATCCGTCGATTGCGGCGAGACTGACAAAGATTATGAATCCAAACAGTTAAACGCAGTAAAATTCATGCTAAAGCATTTATGTAAAGTTGTCGATATATAAGATGTAAACGCTGCCGGAGTGCAAGGAGACCTCCGGCGCATTACATAAAAAAGAACCTTGAAAAGTGAAGAAAGGAGGAATGACAATGGCGGTTAAAACCGTAGATGTTCAAAGCTTTGATGCCGCAATGGCGTTTGGAACGTCAGCACAGCTTAGAAAAAGCGCAGAAAGCGGTGCACAGAGCTTTGGCGAGGTACTGAATAAGGCAGGCGAACGTGTGGCGGATAAAAGCCAGCCGGCTGCTAAGAATGCAGGGCAGAAAAAGCCGGAGACAGGCACGGACAACGCAAAGACACAGGAGTCCAAGGAAAAGTCCGAAATGGCAGAAAAAATGCAGGAGACAACCAATTCGACCGACGATACGAAGGAGGTCGTTGAGGAGGGAGCTGCCGATGCGAAAACGGTGTTTGATGAGAAGCTGAATGCGGCAGAGGGCAATGAGGAGCCTGACAAGCTGACGACAGAGCAGATTGCAGACGCATTGGCACAGATTATCGAACAGATTAAGGAACTGCTTGGCATCAGTGATGAGGAGCTTTTGGCAAGCATGGAGAGCGTTGGCATGGAGCCAAAGGATTTGCTTAACGCGGACAATATGGCGCAGCTTTTGGCGGCGGTTGCAGGAGAGGGTGAGGCGATCAGCCTTGTCACAAACGAGGATTTGTATGCGGCTTTGCAGGAGCTGACAGCGACCGTGGATGAGGCGTCGTCAAAGCTTTTGGAGGACACAGGACTGACACCAGAGGAGCTTGACGCATTCATGGAAAAGCTTGCGCAGATGGAAAACAATGCTTTGGACGAACCGGTAATGACTGATGCAGTCAAAGAGGATGCGGCGTTGGAAACAGCAGGGCAGGAAGAGGTGTTGCCAGTTGTTGTGGAGGATCATACAAAGACACAGCAGACAAAAACGTCAGAGCAGCAGACACAAAACCAGTATGAGGAGCTTCCCGAAAACCGGCAGGAAAACATGGCAGAGAACAGCCCGACCACAGGTATGGGAAAGGTACAGACGCAAAAGCCCGAGCACGATACGTACGGACAGGAAAAATCAGACGATATGGGCGGACAGCATGGGACAGTACAGAATTTTGGCGAAAAGTTCAATGAAACACCGCAGGTATCCGCACAGGAAGCCACAAGCTATGCAACGGAAACAACAGAAAGCATTTTGAAACAGCTTGCGGATTTCGTAAAAATTATCCGAAATGAAAACCTGACGCAGATGGAGCTTCAATTACATCCGGCAAGTCTTGGAACAGTCAATGTATCGCTTGTTACAAAGGGAGGAGCAGTGACGGCGGAGTTTACGACGCAGAACGAGGCAGTGCGGGCGGCAATTGAGTCGCAGGTTTCCCAGCTTGTTACCAACTTAGAGGAGCAGGGTGTCAAGGTAGAGGCAGTCGAGGTATCCGTGGCAAGCCACGAGATGGAGCGTAATTTAGAGGACAGCAGCCAGAATGACCAAAGCAGACAGGAGCAGGAAGAGCAACAGCGCGTTCGGGGAGTACGCAGAAACAGTATCAACTTCAATTCGTTTGCAGACGGCGACGAGCTTGCAGAGGAGATGCAGACAGCAGACGACGCGACAAGGATTGCGATGGAGCTGATGGCGGCAAACGGAAATTCAATGGATTTAATGGCGTAATATGCGGGAGAAATCAGGAAGGAGGATTATTATATGGGAAGTTTAGTAGCTCCGGTAGGAGAAGATGGAAAATTACAGACACATACAACATCGGGAGATTCGCTGAACAGCAAGAGTAAAAAGAAGAACAGCACAGTTGACAGTGACATGTTTCTCTCACTCTTGGTTGCAGAGATGCAGAATCAGGATCCCTTAGAGCCAACGAGCAATACCGAGTGGGTATCACAGTACGCAACGTTCACACAGGTTGAAAAGATGGGTGAAATGGCAGAATCAGTTGATTTGCTGCGTGCAAATGATTTGGTTGGCAAGGAAGTCATCATGAAGGTAACGAGTGAATCGACGGGTGATGTAAGCTATGCGAGAGGTACGGTTGACTTTATCACGGTTGAGAACGGAAAGCCGATTATCTGGATTGATGATAAGCAGTACTCAATGGCTGATTTGGATACGGTTGTCAGCGGCAGCTATTCATCGGCATATGACAAGTACGACACGCTGCAGGCAATGATGGATGGACTTCCGAATATCAAGTATGCGGATAAGTCATATGAGAATGTAATCAAGGGTGCGTACGAGTTCTATAATACATTCAACGACTATGAAAAGAATTTCATGGCAACGTACGGTGCAAAAGAGCTTGCCCTGCTTGCTGAGTGGAAGGAAAAGCTTACAAAGCTGGGCGTTGATTTCAGCGATGTTACGCCGAAGGAAGACGAAACGCCGGCGACGCTTGATGACATTATGAAGAGCTTTGGAACAAAGATGGATGCAATCATCGACAAGCTGAATCTTCTGACAAAGCAGGAGGACGAGGATAAAGAATAAACGGTTTACAGGGAGGAAGGTTTATGAATGTAAAAAACAGTCAATTCCTTTCCATTGAACAATTACAGGACCAGTATTTAAACAGACAGCAGAAGGTCAATACAAACGCGAAGCTGCCTTCGGGAATGACCTTTGAGGAGGTTTTGCAAAAGCAGCAGGCAAAGGAAATACAACCTGCGCGGGTAAAATTTTCAAAACATGCGGCAGGCAGGCTAAGCGACAGGAATATTGAGCTGACGGATGAGCAAATGGAGAGGCTGGACGTCGGTACGAAAAAGGCAGGCGAGAAGGGCATACGGGAATCCCTTGTGCTGGTTGACGAGCTTGCATTTATCGTAAACACCAAAAACAACATGGTAATCACAGCAATGGATCAGACAGAAACGAACGAAAATATTTTCACAAACATTGATGGTGCCGTAATTATATAAAATTTTATATTTTTGGAGCCGGACCTTTTAAGGAGGCTTAGCGTTCCTGACTGACAGAGGGAACAGATAGACGGCAAATATGATTTAGGAGGTCACTTAATTATGATGAGATCACTTTTCTCTGGTGTATCAGGCTTAAAAGCACACCAGACAAGAATGGACGTTATTGGTAATAATATTGCAAACGTAAACACGACAGGATATAAGGCAAAGAGAATGAACTTCTCAGATATGCTTTATCAGACCACGCAGGCTGCATCAGGACCAAGCCAGAACGTGGGCGGTATTAACCCAAGGCAGATTGGTCTTGGTGTGAAGACAGCCGCAATCAACACGACAATTACGCAGGAAGGTGCAACACAGTCTACGGGTAATCCGTTTGATTTGAAGCTGACAGGCGAGGCGTTCTTTGTGGTAAGCGACGGTACGAATACATACTATACAAGAGACGGGTCTTTTGACGTTGACGAGGCAGGAAACCTCTGTATGGCAAGCACAGGCTATATTGTAAAGGGCTGGGAAGCTGATGATACGGGCAGAATTATTGACAGTGGATTGACCAATTTGAATGTCATGGCGAAAAGTTATTTTGAGGCGGAAGCGACAACAAAGGCATCGACGTCAGGCATGATTGATAAAACAGATCCAACCCTTGAGACAAAAAACGGTAAGATTATGAACCTGCAGGTGCTTGACAAGCAGGGGTATGAGTATAATCTGCAGTTTGGTATTCTGCCACAGAAGAACACCACGAAGGGGACGAGGGATATTCAGAATACGGAGACTACACATAACCTTCCTGAATCTTTATACCTTGTGGATACTTCAAAGATTGAATACAGCTATGTTGTAGGAGCAGCAGCCGATGGAACGGGCGGGGAAACAAGGTTTCTTTCCTCTACAGAAAGCCCGGAGTTGATCGAAGCATTGAATAAGGCGATTTGGGCAGATGTGGCAGCGGGAACCTCTGCTCATAAGTTAGGGGAAAAGGATACAACTAAAATAACAATAAACGAACAGTGGCTAATAGATCATAAATTAGATGTTATTAAGTATACAGAACTTTTAGGCGATAAAGGCGGAGATCGGGTCTATACAGTATCATTTTCGGGTGATACGGGATTTAGTACAAAAGAGCCTGATTATACCTCTGGTGCGGTTACTGATGCTAGCAAAATTAATGAAAAGGCTGTTGCGCTCTTTTATACTATAGATAAAACGACTGGTAAATGTACTAGAAGTACTAACATGGACAAAATTACAGCAACTAAGCAGGACTATGAGGATGACAATGGGAATGCAATTACGGATTATAAATTTAAGGATAGTGCCGGAAATGTAATTAAATCAGCAGCGGCTGATGGCGGTGGAGATATTCCGAAAGAATTATATGATGATATCGTGAAAACTTTGAAGTTGGGTCAAGAGGATGATACAAAATACTCATATATAACAAAAGAACCAAAGGAAACTAGCTCTATTGACCCTGGCAAATATACAATAACTCTTCTTGGCATGAGCTCAGAGGGTGACTCGGTAGATATCAGCAGTTTGTTAAATAATGGTAAAACGTCATGGACATTAGCATATAACAAGGACACCGGTGCATTTGATTATGTAGGAGAAGCAGGAAGTAACAGTTTTAACGTTGCATTAAGCGCAGTTGATACAAAATTCTCCAACTTAGAAATTGATTTCTCTGACACCACAAACCAGTTTAACGAAGGAAAATCTTCGATAACGGCAGAAAAGGACGACGGATTTAAGGCAGGCAAAATGACAGGCGTATCTATCGCGAACGACGGTATCATTACGGCAAATTACGCCAATGGTATGTCGAGGGTTTTGGGACAGATCTGCGTCGGCACCTTCGCTAACGCAATGGGACTTCAAAACGAGGGCGACAACCTTTATTCCGAGACCGCAAACTCGGGCGATGTCAATGTGGTGGACATCAAGGCAAGCGGTACAGGCTACATGACGACAGGCGTGCTCGAGATGTCAAACGTAGACCTTTCACAGGAGTTCACGGAAATGATTACCACACAGAGAGGGTTCCAGGCAAACAGCCGTATCATCTCAACGTCGGATACACTCCTTGAGGAGCTTGTAAACCTTAAGAGATAATAAACAGTTTTATTTTTAAGACATAAGCGGTAGAACGGTAGGCATTTATAAAAAGGAAAAAGCCCGCACAGGACAGTGCGGGCTTTTCTAAGAGTATAAACATAAGGGGGAGTACATCCATGATAGAAGTGACAAAGATTAACGGGACAAAATTTTTAATCAATTCCAATCTGATTGCGACGGTGGAAGAGACGCCGGATACCGTTTTGACCTTGACAGACGGGAAAAAGTTTATTATAAAGGAATCAAGGCTTGAAGTGCAAAATCTGATAAAATCGACAAGACAAGGGTATTTTTGCAGGGAAATCTAGTATAAGTTTACATAAAAAAATCATATAATAGGGTAAATTGACAAAATTTCAGAAAATATTCAGAAAATTGTTGCAATTTATGTAACCTTACAGTATTATATATATATGAGAAAAAACATGGTATGGCAAATCACCCATTTGCTTTGCCATGCCTGTAAACGGATACTTGATATACGCAAAAAGAGAAAATGATAAAGGAGTGTGTAAAAAGTGGATTTAGCGTCTTTACTGGGTTTGATAATTGGATTTGTGTTGGTGTTATTTGGTATCTTAAACGGTGCCGGTTCGGTATCAGGTCTGATATGGTTCCTTGATGCGCCGTCCGCGCTGATTACCTTTGGCGGTTCGATTTTCGCCACAATGACATCTTATACGATGGCAAATTTCGTCGGAGGTTTGAAAAGTATCGGATTGATTTTTAAGCCGGTCAACGTCAACATTCCCGAAATGATTACAAAAATCATCGAGCTTTCGAACATTGCAAGAAAAGAAGGTCTTCTCTCATTGGAGGAGGCAGCCGGAAACCTTGATGACGATTTTATGAAGAAAGGAATCATGCTGATTGTCGATGGTACAGACCCCGAGCTTGTAAGGGGTATCCTTGAGACAGAGCTCAACAGCATTGATGAACGTCATAAGCTAAGGTCAGGCTTTTGGGATGCGCTCGGCGCGATGGGTCCTGCATGGGGTATGATTGGTACACTCGTTGGTCTGATCTGTATGCTTCAGAACATGTCGGATCCAAGCTCCATTGGTCCGAAGATGGGTGTTGCGCTGATTACGACATTCTATGGTTCCATGCTTGCAAACTGGATTTGTACGCCGTGTTCCAATAAATTACAGGCAAACAATGCGACAGAAATCAGTTCAAAAGAGATTATGATAGAAGGACTTCTTTCCATACAGGCAGGAGAGAACCCAAGAGTTATCGAGGAGAAGCTCAAATCCTTCCTTGCACCGAAGGATAGAGGCAATTCAGAAGAAGGCGGTGGAGGTGAGGCTTAATGGGTAAGAAGAAGGAAGAATTTAAACTCCCACCCGGAACCCCGGCGCCTTGGATGAGTACCTTCTCGGACATGATGACGCTGTTGATGTGCTTCTTCGTGCTTCTGTTCTCAATGTCATCGGTTGACGCGGCAAAGTTTGAGGAAGTGGCAAAATCCTTCCAGTCAACATTCAGCATTTTCCGGGGCGGCGCACAGGCAATCGGCGACGGTATTCTTGTCAGCAATGGTGTCAGCCAGTTGAATATGCTGGATGAGTATATTAATTCAAGCGGTAAGACGGCGGAGGCTGATGCAAAGGATCCGGAAAAGCTTGACAAAGAGAATCAGGCGTCATCGGCTGTTGAGCCTACGGACGCTACGGCAGCGGCGGCTCAGGATGCGGCGGAGCTGCTAGGGCTGGACGCACAGGAAATGCAGGATTTACAGGACACCGTGGAGCAGATGGAGGAAGAAAAGTTAAAGCTTTCCGAAGCGCTTGGGGAAAAGATTGAGGAAGCGCTGGAAGAAAATATGATTGCGGACAAGGTGGACGTATCGGTCAATGCGGATTATGTGCTGCTAACCTTTAACGGTGCGTTTCTGTTTGACTCAGGAAAAGCGGATTTAAAGTCAGATGCGGTTCCGGTATTAAATAAAGTAGGAATCATCCTTGCAAGATATGCGCAGTGGGATATTGAGATTGAAGGACACACGGACTCTGTACCGCTAAACGGCGGGCGCTATGAGAACAACGACGTGCTCAGCAGCTACAGGGCGCTTGCAGTCTTTGATTATCTCAAGGAAAATTCCAGCATTGATCCCGGAACAGTAAAGCATTCCGGTCGTGGCGAGTATATGCCGATTGCAGACAACGCGACACCCGAGGGAAGGGCAAAAAACAGGCGCGTTGAGATTAAAGTATATAATTCATTAAGCTCCGGCGCGATGAATTAATATAAATAAGGGGGACAAACGATGAAACGAAATTTATTATCTATCATTATCCTTGCATTGCTGGTAGTCAATATTGTATTGTCGGCAATCATGATGGTAACGGTCTCAAGCGCATCGAGAAAAACAGCAGCGCTTGTGGCAGACATTTCCGCGATTATAGGGCTTGAAATCAACGGGCTTCCTGCGTCGGATGTAGGGGCAGCGCCTGTTACGATGGCGGATACGGCTGTTTACAACATTACCGATGAAATGACCATTCCGTTAAAGAGCGATGAGGATGGAACAGGTCATTACGCAGTGGGTAATGTGTCACTTTCACTGAACAAGACACACGACGACTATAAGACCTATAACGAGGAGACACTTGCAACAAGCGAAGGCATTATCAAGGATATCATATACTCGGTATTGGGCAATTACACAATGGATGAAGCAAGAAGCAATGATAAGCAGATTAAGTCGGAAATCCTTACAAAAATTCAGGAGAAATTTGGCTCTGATGTCATTTACGACGTATCATTCAGCTTCTTATATTCATAAAGTATTCATAAAGCTTAAGGGGCTTGTATGAAGCGAAGGGAAATTGATATATTTAGGGTTATGAACGAAAACCTCTTTGAAACAATGCTAACAGGGGGTGAATAGCGAATGGGAGAGGTATTATCTCAAAGTGAGATTGACAGTTTGCTGGCAGCGTTAAGCAGCGGTGAGCTGGATGTGAAGGATATGCAGGAGAAGGACGAGCGACAGGTCAAAAATTATGACTTTAGCCGGCCTGCGAAATTCTCGAAGGAGCACTTAAGAACATTAAACATGATTTTTGACAACTATGGAAGATTATTGTCAACGAACTTACCGGTTTATTTAAGAAAAAATGTACAGGTAAGCGTGGCAAGTTCCGAGACAGTAACCTTTGCCGAGTTCTCAAATGCGTTATCGAATCCGGTATTGCTGACGGTCGTTAATTTTTCTCCAATGCCCGGCAACATCATTATGGAGTTGACAAGCGGCTTGGGGTATGCGATTATAGATAGGATGCTGGGAGGCAGAGGCGACGCATTGGAAAAACCAAGAGAATTTTCGGAAATTGAGATGAGCATTATTGAGCGAATCATGGTAATCTGTATGCAGTTGTTAAGGGAACCGTGGAAGAATGTGGCGGAGGTTGATCCGTTTTTGGAACGAATTGAGACCAATCCGCAGTTTGCCCAGATTATTTCACCAAGTGATATGGTAGCGCTTGTTACCATGAATGTAAAAATCGGTGAGGTAGAGGGTTTGATGAACGTGTGTATGCCATTCTTTACACTGGAGTCCGTTATGGACAGACTTAATACTAAGTTCTGGTATTCGAGCATGCAGAATTTGGATGACGAATCTTACGAGCAGTTTGTGGAAGGTATGGTGCGCAGAGTTGACGTGCCTGTGAAGGCGGTGCTTGGAAAGAGTGTTATCACAGTCAATGATTTTGTGAATATACAGGTGGGCGACATCATACGGCTTGATTCTAAAGTTGAGGATGAGTTGAATGTATATGTGGGGAATATAAAGAAATTCAGTGCAGTTCCGGGCGCAAGCAAGGAAGCATATGCAGTGAGGGTAACATCTGTATTTAGGGAGGAGGAATAGGATAATGGATGGTATGTTATCTCAGGACGAAATAAATGCGTTGTTGAATGGCGTAGACCTGTCAGCAGACAGCGGAAGCGATTCCAATTCAGATACAGCGACAGCAACAATGACAATGGAAGATCCGTTGTCGGATGTGGAGAAAGATGCGATAGGAGAAGTTGCAAACATTAGTATGGGTACTTCTGCTACCACACTTTATTCACTGGTAAACAGAAAGGTTAACATCACAACACCTGTTGTTGAAATGACATCATGGGCGGACGTAATTAGGGAGTATGAAAGACCATGTGTATTTATCCAGATTAAGTATACAGTAGGCTTAAATGGAACAAACATTCTGGTGTTGAAGGAGCATGATGTAAAGGTCATCACAGACTTGATGATGGGTGGCGATGGCACAAATGTTGACGGAGAGCTGTCAGAGCTTCACTTAAGTGCGATTTCCGAGGCGATGAACCAAATGATGGGTTCGTCTTCGACATCCCTTTCCTCGATGCTTGGAAAGACAATCGATATCAGTCCGCCAGAGGCAAGCCTTGTGGATTTGCAGTCAAAGGAGCCCAAGGAGCTTTCACCGTTCCTTGAGGATAATTTTGTTAAGATTTCCTTCAGGATGCAGATTGAGGACTTGGTTGACTCTACACTGATGCAGCTCTATCCGTTAGAGTTCGCAAAGGATGTGTCAGATACATTTATGCAGCAGATGATGGGCGGTGGAGAACCGGAAGCGCCGGCACCTGCACCCGCGGCACCAGCGCCGGCACCGATGCCTGCGGCGCCTGCACCGGATATGAGTATGCAGCAGCCACAGATGAACATGGGCATGCCACAGCAGGGTATGGACATGAATATGGGAATGCAGCAACAGATGGGAATGCCTCAGATGGGTATGGGAATGCAGCCGCAGATGGGAATGCCCCAGATGGGTATGGGAATGCCGATGATGGGCTACGGAATGCCAAACGTGAACATACAGCCGGCACAGTTCCAAAGCTTTGCTCCGGCAGGACAGGGCGAGATGGTAAGCGCCGAGAGCATCGAGCTTATCAAGGATGTACCGCTTGAGGTAACGGTAGAGCTTGGCCGTACAAGCAAATCCATTTCCGACATTCTGGAGTTTGCACCCGGTACGATTATTGAGCTTGACAAGATTGCGGGTGAGCCAATCGACGTGCTTGTAAACGGCAAGTTTGTCGCTAAGGGCGAGGTTGTTGTCATCGAGGAAAGCTTCGGTGTCAGAATTATGGAAATTATTAAATAAAGAGGTATGATTTTAGAAAGGACAGGATTAATATGGGAAAGAGAGTTCTTATCGTGGACGATGCGGCATTCATGCGAATGATGATTAAGGATATTCTTACCAAGAATGGGTATGAAGTTGCAGCGGAGGCAGAAAACGGCAAGGTTGCAGTCAGCAAATATCAGGAGGCGTCTCCTGATCTGACTCTGCTTGACATCACAATGCCGGAAATGGACGGTATTCAGGCACTAAAGGCTATTAAGCAGCTTGATCCCGCGGCAAATGTGATTATGTGTTCCGCAATGGGACAGCAGGCGATGGTTATCGAGGCAATTCAGTCCGGGGCAAAGGACTTTATTGTAAAGCCGTTTCAGGCAGAGCGTGTGTTAGAGGCAGTGAAGAAGGTAGTTGGTTAACAATGCTGGACTCGATAGTACAATTGGTTACGGTATTACTGATATTTGTATTTGTGTTGGCGCTTGCATATATTACGACAAGATTTACGGCTAGTATCCAAAAGGGAAGATATCAAAGCGCAAATGTGGAGATTATTGAGACCTTTAAAATAGCGCCAACCAAGTATATTCAGGTCGTAAGAATTGGCGAAAAATATTTTTCCTATATAGTATGCAAGGAAACCGTCACGTTACTTGGTGAGCTTGCAAAGGATGATATTACGGAGTTTGCTAAAAATAAGGAAAGTACGGCGATGGTAAGCTTTAAAGATATTTTTGAGAAACTCAGGAAATAGGAATGATGAGAAACAGATATAAAAACTATGATATGAGGCGGGAGCTTGGAAAGCTGTTTTACGCGCTGGCGATGGTGCTCATGCTTGTAATAGCTGATGTGGCTGTTGCGAGCGCTACAAGTGATGACGAAGCTGCCGCAGAACATATGTTGGATAATCAGCCGAATGTTGATGAGAATCGTACGACAATCAATGATCCCGGTACGGCTGATACACCGGAGGATCTTGCCGAATTAAATATTGCGAACAGTCTTACCATTACGCTTGACAATGGGAACGGAGAGCTAAACGGTACGCTTCGGATTTTGCTTGTCCTTACGGCAATTGCGGTGCTGCCCATTCTCCTCATAACAATTACTTCGTTTACCAGAATTTTGATTGTGCTGCATTTTACAAGACAGGCATTAAACACACAGTCAGCGCCTCCCAATCAGGTATTGATTGCGATTTCGCTGTTTCTGACTTTTTTTATTATGCAGCCGATTTTTACGCAGGTGTATACGGAGGCGATTGTGCCCTATGACGCGGGGGAGATTGGCTTTGAGGAAGCCTATGAGACTGCGCTTGCGCCGCTTCGCAATTTTATGTTTGAACAGGCGCAGGTAAAGGATATTGATGTGTTTATGCAGATATCCAACACGGCGTGGGACGGTGCGAGCATGGAGCAGGTACCGACTTCCGTGCTGATACCGGGGTTCATTGTCAGTGAGCTGCGCACGGCATTTATTATCGGATTTATTATTTATATACCGTTTATTGTAATTGACATGGTTGTGGCGTCCGTGCTGATGAGTATGGGTATGATGATGCTTCCGCCAACGACGATTTCAATGCCGTTTAAAATCCTGTTGTTTGTGCTTGCGGACGGCTGGAACCTCGTGATTGTGAATTTAGTGCGAACGTTTTAATGACGTAAGGGGTGGTGACGAGTATGACTGTGGAATTGGTTACGGATATGATGCAGGATGGGATTATGGTTGTTTTAAAAACTGCCGCGCCGCCGCTGCTGGTATCCTTGGTGATTGGTCTTGCGGTAAGTATCTTTCAGACCGTTACGTCCATTCAGGAACAGACGCTGACATTTGTGCCCAAGGTGGTTGGGATGTTTGCCTGTCTGATGCTTTTAGGTCATTGGATGTTAAATAATATGACAACCTTTATGACGGATTTGTGGGAGAATTTTTCAATCTATATCAGATAAATGTCAGATGGAAGAAGGGAGTAAGGTAACGAGCGATGCTGAACTTATCTTTTCCGTTGTCCGAGCTTGAATATTTTCTTTTGATACTGATGCGGATTGCAAGTTTTGTGTTTGTTGCTCCTTTTTTTAGTACGAAAGGAGTGCCAAACCAAGTGAAAGTGGCATTTAGCATTTTTGTCGCATATATCATGTATCAATTTGGACCGGAACATAATTATCCTCAATATAGTACATTTATTGCATATTGTGTTGTGGTATTGAAGGAAGTGGCAGTTGGCCTGCTGATTGGATTATCAGCGCAATTGTGTACTTCTGTTGTTTTATTTGCGGGACGTGTCATTGATATGGAGGTTGGTCTGTCGATGGCAAGTGTGCTTGACCCTACAACCAATGAGCAGACAACCATTTCCGGTGTGATTTTGCAGTACGGTACGATGCTGATTCTCTATACGACAGGTCTTCACAGATACCTTCTGAAAGCATTGATGGAAACGTTTGTTCTAATACCGATTAATGGCATTCATATGGATACAGACAGATTACTTTCTAACCTGCTTAGCTTTATGAGCAATTATATTGTAATCGGTTTTCGGATTTGCCTTCCGGTATTTGCGAGTATTACCTTGATGAATATTGTGCTCGGGCTTCTGGCAAAGCTTGCCCCGCAGTTGAACATGTTTTCGGTTGGTATTCAATTAAAGCTCTTGACAGGGCTTAGCGTTTTATTGATAACAATGAGTATGATGCCGGATATTAGCAACTTTATCAGTGTGCAGATACAGCAGATGATTACGGCGACTGTGGAGGGCTTGATGTGATGTTGGAATTGGATTTACAATATTTTGCAAAAGATGGTCCCGGCGGTGAAAAGACGGAGGAACCAACCGCAAAACGAAAAACGGACACGCGTAATGACGGTAAAGTTCCAAAAAGTAAAGAAATGTCAAGCGGCGTGCAGCTTATTTCTTTGTTTTTAATCCTCAAGTTTTGGATCGGAAATATGGGCGAGAATTTCATGAAACTCTTTGATGAGTTTTATGGGAAGATGTCTGACTATACGACTTATTGGGGAGGAAGAGTTGTTTCTTCTGATTTTAAAATCTTATTTGATGGTGTTTATAAAGAGCTTTTGATGCAGTTGTTTCCGTTTTTTCTGATCGGTGTTGTGACTTCCGTAATGATTAATATGCTGCAGTTTAAATTTAAGATAACGACAAAACCGCTGCAGCCCAAATTCAGCAAGCTTAATCCCGTATCCGGAATGAAAAAACTTTTTTCCAAAGAAAAGATTATGGAATTGTTAAAGTCCGCTGCGAAAATCATTCTGATTATGGCAGTTGTGTATAACACAATAAAGGGCGACTGGATTTATCTGATTAAGTTTTATCAGATGCCGCTGACACAGGCATTGGAGCTGATTGGAAGCATTGTAATCAACATGGGCTTGAAAATTTCAATGGTCTTTATGGTAATTGCCTTTGCGGATTTGTTTTATCAGAGATGGAAATTCCATGAAGACATTAAGATGACAAAGCAGGAGGTTAAGGACGAGTATAAGAATGCGGAAGGTGATCCGCAGATTAAGGGTAAAATCAAGCAGAAAATGCGTGAGGCGTCCCAGAGGCGAATGATGCAGAATGTGCCAAAGGCAGATGTCGTAATCACCAATCCCACGCATTATGCCGTGGCAATCCGGTACGACGCGAACGAAGGTTCTGCCCCGATTGTCCTTGCAAAGGGTGCGGATTTTCTGGCACAGAAGATTAAGGAGATTGCAAAGGAAAATAATGTGGAGATTGTGGAGAACAAACCGCTTGCACGTATGCTTTATGCGAATGTGGAAGTTGGGCAGGAGGTACCCCCGGAGCTTTATCAGTCTGTTGCAGAGGTACTTGCGCTTGTCTATAAAATGCAGGGAAGGCTGTAGGTATTTTGTTTTTTCTTTTTATAAGGTTTACATAAGATATCAGAAAAACAGGATATGTATTCTTATTATGTAAACTCTGTGATTGACAGGATTTTCGTATGTAAAAGGCTTTATGTGGGGTAAAAACGCACATAGGTCTTTTGTTTTATTTGTACAAGATTTATGAAAATTATAAAAAAAATAAAAAATTACAAATTATTGTGGACTAATTATGTAAATTGTGAGATAATTTATGGTGTCAGAGAAAAAGGAAGAATATTTTATGATTTATTAGGGTTAAAGGGGGAAAAGGAAACATGCAGATGAAAAAAGCGGACATAGGCGTAGCCTTATATTTACTCTGCGCCATCATCATGCTGATTGTACCAATCAGCAGTACGTTGCTTGATATATTGCTTGCACTCAATATATCACTGGCATTTACAATCATGTTTACCTCAATGTTTACAAAAGAAGTGTTGGATTTGTCATTTTATCCGACAATTTTGCTGTTTACGACGATTTTTCGAATTTCGTTGAACGTGTCGTCGACAAGACTGATTCTTTCAACAGGTAATCCCGGAAACGTGGTTGCAACCTTCGGTAATTTCGTAGGCGGCGGAGACATCGTTATCGGCGTGGTTGTATTCATTATTTTGATTATCGTGCAGTTTGTGGTCATCAATAAAGGTTCCGAGCGAGTTGCCGAGGTAACGGCGCGATTTACCTTGGATGCGATGCCCGGTAAACAGATGGCGATTGACGCGGATTTGAATACAGGTGCGATTACGGATGCGGAAGCGAAGGAACAAAGAGATAAGCTCCAACAAGAGGCAAACTTCTTTGGCTCGATGGATGGTGCCGTGAAGTATGTAAAGGGAGATGCGTCGGCAGGTCTGATCATCACGGGTGTCAATATCATAGGCGGTATCATCATGGGTGTAGTAAGGCAGAAGATGGATATTAACGCCGCGATTGATAAATATGTAATTTTGACAATCGGTGACGGTCTGGTAAGCCAGATTCCCTCACTGCTCATTTCTCTTTCAACAGGTATCCTTGTCACAAAAGGCTCAAAAGAGGCAGACTTTGGTACGGTACTTGTGGGACAGCTTTTTGGTATGCCAAAAGTATTATATATGGTTGGTGCGGTTCTTGCGTTTTTAGGTATCGTGACACCGCTAAATCCGTTGATTTTCGTAGTGATGGGTGTCCTATTCATTATAAGCGGACGCATTATTGCCAATACGATTGAGGTTGCCAAAATAGAAGCGGAGACGGAAGAAGATGAGGATATCGGCGACGAAATCCGAAAACCGGAAAATGTCACCTCGCTATTGCAGGTTGACCCGATTGAGCTTGAGTTTGGCTATGGTATCATTCCGCTTGCCGATGTGAATCAGGGCGGCGACCTGCTTGACCGAGTCGTCATGATTCGTAGGCAGATTGCGCTAGAGCTTGGTACCGTGGTGCCAATTATCCGACTGCGTGATAATATCCAGCTCAATCCGAACCAGTATATTATCAAGATAAAAGGCATACAGGTAAGCGAGGGCGAAATCCTGTTCGATCATTATATGGCGATGAATCCGGGATTCGTGGAGGAGGAAATTTCCGGTATTCCGACCTTTGAGCCGTCCTTCCATCTTCCCGCGATATGGATTACGGAAAGCCAGAGGGAACGTGCGGAGAGCGTGGGATATACGGTTGTTGATCCGCCCTCTATCATTGCAACACATTTGACGGAGATTATCAGACAGTACCTTGCGGATTTGCTCACAAGACAGGACGTACAAAACCTCGTAAACAATGTAAAGGAGTCCAATCCTTCGCTTGTGGAGGAGCTTGTACCAAAGCTTTTGGGACTTGGCGATATCCAGAAGGTATTGCAGAATTTATTGAAGGAAGGCATTTCCGTCAGGGACCTTGTTACAATTTTTGAGACGCTGGCTGACCATGCGGCGGCGACAAGGGACACGGATATCCTGACAGAGTACGTAAGGCAGAGCTTAAAGCGGGCAATTTCCAACAAATACTTCCCGATGAACGAGACGACAAGCGTGGTGACGTTAGACCCTAGCCTTGAGCAGGAAATCATGGGCAGTGTGAAGCAGACGGAACAGGGCGCTTACCTGACACTTGAGCCGGAAAAGACAAAGTCCATCATGTCGTCCGTGGAGTCTGAAATCGGAAAGCTCGAAAAGCTTGGCAAAAATCCGATCGTGATTACATCACCGATTGTCAGAATGTATTTTAAGCGTCTGACGGAGGATTATTATAAGGATTTGGTTGTTGTATCGTATAATGAAATTGATTCCAATGTTGAATTACAGTCGGTAGGGATGGTGACGGCATGATAATAAAGAAATTTCAGGGAAAAACAAAAGAGGAAGCGCTTGAAAACGCAAAGAAGGAGCTTGGCGACGGGCTTGTTGAGATGAATGTCAAGACAATCAAGCCAAAAGGGTTTCTTGGAATGTTTAAGGGAACCAAAATAGAAGTAACCGTGGCAAAAGAGGAAGAGAACGAAAAATATACGGCGCAGGGAGAAAGCGCAAGTGAGGTTCAAAAGGACGGCGTGGCAATGTCCCTTAGTCAGACGGGCATTCCCAAGCCACAGCCGCAGGAGCAAAGCGATGCCAAAAAGGACTCCGACGCGGCGTCTGTCGGACAGGCGGTGGCAGATATCCTGTCCTCCTATCCGCAGACAAATGAGCCGCCAAAAGCAAAGGCAGTGTCGGCGTATGCAGGAAAGGACAGCAAGGAAGACGGCAAGACAAACGAGCTTGAGGAAAAGCTTGACAATCTCCAAAATCTGATTGAAAAACAGCTTTCCCAAAAGGAAGGTAAGGCGCAGTCTGATGAGGCAAAGGCGGACGACGGGGAAAAAAAGGCAGAGAACAAAGAACGGGTGAATTTTTTAAGGCTCTTATATAACAAGATGATAGACAATGAAATCAATGAGAAGTATGCCAATGATATCATTGATGAGATTGACAAAAACTGCAAGGCAGATGTGACAATGGACTTTATGCTTTCGGAAATCTATCAGAGAATGATTTTGAAGCTTGGAAAGCCGTATGTGATGGAGGATGGTGAGCAGAGCCCGCGTGTCATCTTTTTCGTGGGGCCGACGGGCGTTGGCAAGACGACGACCATTGCAAAGATTGCGTCCTCATTTCGGGTAGAGCACAAAAAGAAGGTGGCGCTGCTTACGGCGGATACATACAGAATTGCGGCAGCGGAACAGCTTCGCACCTATGCGAATATTTTGGAGGTGCCGTTTCGGGTGGTGTATACCGCGGGGGAGATTGCAGGGGCAGTCGAGGATTTTCGGGATTACGACTATATTCTGGTTGATACGACCGGACATTCCCCGAACAATGAGGCGCAGTGCGAGAGCATGAGCGATCTGATTAATTCCGTGGACACGACAGCCACAAAGGAGGTCTTTCTGGTGCTGTCGGCATCGACAAAATACAGGGATCTGATGAAGATTGCGGATACCTACAAGGAAATCGCTGATTATAAATTAATATTTACAAAGCTTGACGAGACATCTACACTGGGAAATATATACAATTTAAAGCTCTATACAGGTGCTGCGCTTTCTTATATTACTTGTGGGCAGAATGTACCGGATGATATTGAATATTTCAATCCACAGGCTACGGTAAAGCAGTTACTCGGCGGAAGGCGCTAATGGAGGTTATAAGTATGGATCAGGCGGAACAATTAAGAAATGTCATTAAATTAAATCCCGCACCGCGGCCTCTCGCAAGAATTATCACAGTAACCAGTGGTAAGGGAGGCGTAGGGAAGTCAAATACGTCAATTAACCTTGCCTGCCAGTTCAAAAAGTTAGGACAGAGGGTATTGATTTTGGACGCGGACTTCGGACTGGCAAATATCGAAATTATGTTCGGAACCGTGCCAAAGCACAATTTCTGCGATTTGATTTATCAGGGAAAAAGTATTACGGATATCATAACATGGGGACCTATGGACATAGGATTTATATAGGCGGCTCCGGAATAGCAGGTCTTTCGAATTTAAGCCAGGATTATCTGAATTATATTATCCAAAATCTTGCAAAACTGGACGCGATTGCCGATATTGTTATTATAGATACAGGAGCAGGCATATCCGATGCGGTGCTTGATTTTTTGGTGGCAAGCGGTGAAATTCTTGTGGTGGCGACACCGGAGCCGACATCGATAACGGATTCCTATTCACTGCTTAAGGCATTAAACCGCCATCCGCGGTTTTTGCGGGAGGATTCAAAAATAAAAGTGATTGCAAATAAGGTTTCGAGTGACACAGAGGGAGAAACGATGTATAATAAACTTAACACGGTTGTAAATCGGTATCTGAAGCTTCCCATCACGTATTTAGGAGCGATACCTCAGGACTATCACCTCGAAGACGCCGTAATGCAGCAAAAACCTGTAAGCATGCAGAGTCCCAATTCAAAATCAGCGCGTGCATACGAGAAAATGGCGTATGCCCTTATGGATAAGGAATATGATAAATCTCTTGTAAAAAGAGGAATGGCAGCCTTTTTCTCACACATTGTGGCAGGCAATAAAAAAGCGGGACAACTGCTATAAAAAAAGTGTGTAGGAGGGAGTTATGATTGAAAAACTAATATCACCGGGGGATAAGCTGGAGCTGAAATCAACAGTCAGTGTGGTGCTTCCCGATGGTACAGAGGGTGTTAAGACCTATAAATCTTCCGTATATGACATCTTAGATGATGGCAGGATTGAGCTTCTTATGCCAATGGAGCAGCAGAAGCTTATTCTGCTGCCTGTAAACGGCGAATATGATGTCTGCTTTTTCTCAAGCGGAGGTATGTACAGGGCCAATGTGCGGATTGCGGACCGGCAAAAAATCAACAATACATATATCGTCGTCGTGGAGATGCTGACGAATCTCCACAAATTCCAGAGGCGGGAATATTACAGATTTAACTGTGTAATCGACATGGAGGTCAGAGTGCTGAATGAGCAGGAGGTTGACGCGCTTAGTAAGGGACTGATCTATCCGGAATCCGAGGTGATGATGGCGAGGGGTGTAATCGTGGATATCAGTGGTGGCGGTCTTCGGTTTGTCTCAAGGGAGCGTCATGAGCCGGACAGCATTCTTTTATTACGGTTTACATTACCTGTACAGGAGGTGGAAAAACAGTTTTTGGTTGCGGCAAAGGTTATTTATTCCGGGGCGATTGAAAAGCGCGAGGCAGAGTATGAAAACCGTGTGAAATTTGAATTTATCAGTAGTGCGACACGTGAGGAAATTATTAAGTATATTTTTAATGCGGAAAGAAAAAACAGAAAAAATGGAAGAGGTTGAGGTTTGATTATGGAAGCAATTGCAAAAAATAAGAAAAAAATATTAATAGTTGATGATTCTGCACTCATGAGAAGGGTTATGTGTGATATAATTAATTCAGATGAACGGTTCCAAGTGGTGGAACAGGCATTTGACGGGGAAGCTGCGTATGCACTTTTAAAGAAAAATCAATATGACGGCGTTGTTCTTGATGTAAATATGCCCAAAATTAACGGGATACAACTGCTTCGTATTCTGCAAAAGGATAAAATCCGCGCGCGCATCATGATGGCAAGCACGGATACAAGGGAAGGCGCATCTGTTACGATGGAAGCACTTGACCTAGGAGCGATTGATTTTATCGAAAAGCCAGCCAATATTGTTTACTTAAAGGGTGACGAGTTTAAGAAGAAGTTTTTGGATATTTTACAGGCGGTTGTCACAAGCCGTCAGACAAACATTTCTTCGTTACCGATAATCCCGAAGCAGAAGCAGGAGGAAAATACCAAGAAGCTTGTCAGCCTTGTCAAAAAGAGCGCGCCTGTTGTCGGGGGGCAGAAGATTGTCGCGCTTGCTTGCTCCACGGGAGGTCCGAAGGCGCTGCAAAGCGTGATTCCGAGACTTCCGGCAGAGCTTGCCGCGCCTGTTGTGCTTGTGCAGCATATGCCGAAGGGCTTTACGCAGTCGCTTGCGGAGCGGCTTGATACGATGAGTCCGATGAAGGTAAAGGAAGCCGCGGAGGGCGACGTTCTTGAGAACGGCACAATCTACATTTCGATGGGCGGAAAGCACATGAATGTCGTTAACAAAGGCGGAAAGCATGTGATTGCATATACGGATGAGCCTCCAAGGGAGGGTGTAAAGCCGTGTGCGAATTACATGTATGAGTCACTAAAGACAAGTAGTTATTCGCAGATTGTCTGTGTGGTGCTGACCGGAATGGGTGCTGACGGAACCAAAGGAATCGTGAATTTGGAAACTGCAAAAAAGATACATGTCATCGCACAGGATGAGGAAACATCGACTGTTTACGGTATGCCAAAGGCAATCGCCGCCACAGGTCTTGTCAATCAGGTTGTTGCCCTTGATGACGTGGCACAGGAAATTATAATGAACGTGGGGGTCAGGTAAATGGATACAAGTCAATATCTTGATATTTTCCTTGATGAATCAAAGGAACACTTACAGAATTTAAGCGACCAAATCATGGATTTGGAGCAGAATCCGGAAAACATGGATACCGTGAATGAGATATTCCGGGCGGCGCATTCCCTAAAGGGTATGGCAGGCACAATGGGTTATAAGAGAATGCAGACACTCACCCATGACATGGAGAATGTCTTTTCCGAGGTCAGGAACGGTACCTTCAAGGTTCAGCCGGGAATGATTGACATTCTTTTCCGTTCCCTTGATGCGTTGGAGGAATATGTTGATAATATTCAGCAGACGACGGACGAGGGTACCAATGATAATCAGGATTTAATTGATGCATTGAACAGCATTTTAAAGAATAACGGCGAGATTAAGCCGGTTGAAAAGACACAGGGGGCTGCCAAGCAGGCGGACACAGCACAGCAGGCAGCAGGCGAGGGCGCAGATGGAAAACAGGCAAAGTGGGGCGAAATCAAGATTTCCGACACGGAAAAAATGCTTGTTGAGAAGGCGTACAATGAAGGTCTGAAAGCATACGGCATTACGGTTTATGTAGAGGAGGCCTGTGTCTTAAAGGCAGCAAGGGCATTTCTTGTATTTAAGGCGCTTGAAAAGCTTGGAGAAGTCATTGTATCCAATCCTACGGCACAGGATATTGAAGATGAGAAGTTTGACCTGACGTTTAGTTTGATTTTTATTTCAGGAAATACCGTTGACGAGGTACGGGCAGCAGTAAAGAGCGTTTCGGAGATTGAGGAGGTATTCTGTGATACCTATGAGTTAAAAGCCGATGCCGCTGCCGGGCATCAGGAAGCGGAGCATGAGAAGGCAGAGGAATCCGCGCCAGAGCAGCCAAAGCCTGCCGCAGCCGCAGCGCCAACAGCAACGCCTGCGCCCGCTCCTGCATCGGCTCCTGCCGCGGCAAGCAGGCCCGCTGCATCAAAGCCGGCAGGAAAGCCTGTGGTGAACAGGACAGTCCGTGTGGACATTGAAAAGCTTGATAATTTAATGAACCTTGTCAGCGAGCTGATTATTGCGAAGAACTCCCTGATTGCGGCAACCGCGGCAGAGGGGAAGGGAGACAACGGCAACGCTGTAAACGAGCAGATTGAGTATCTTGAAAGCGTGACAACAAATCTTCACGAGTCCGTTATGAAGGTACGAATGGTTCCCATCGAGAGCGTTGTGGCAAAGTTCCCGCGTATGATCAGGGACTTGTCAAAGAAGCTTGGTAAGAAGATGGAGCTTTACATGACAGGTGAGGATACGGAGCTTGACCGTACCGTGGTTGACGAGATTGGCGATCCTCTGATGCATATGCTCAGAAACTCCGCAGACCACGGACTAGAGCCGAATGATGTCAGAGTGGCAAACGGAAAGCCGGAGGTCGGTTCGATTTTCCTTGACGCTTATCAGGACGGAAATAACGTTGTGATTGAGGTAAGGGACGACGGCGCCGGAATTAACGTGGAGGCAGTAAGGCAGAAAGCCATTGAGCGTGGTACGGTTACACCGGAGCAGGCAGAGACAATGACCGATAAAGAAATTATTGATTTGTTGTTCTTGCCTAGCTTTTCAACGGCAAAGAAGGTTTCCGACGTATCAGGGCGCGGTGTAGGTCTTGATGTTGTGAAATCAAAGATTGAGTCGTTAAGCGGTGAAGTAGAGGTTAAGAATAAATTCGGGGAAGGATCCTCATGGATTATCCGGCTTCCGCTTACCCTTGCGATTATTCAGGCGTTGATGGTTGTTGTCGGCGATGAAAAATATGCGATTGCACTTGGTTCAATCCAGACAATCGAGGATGTGTCACCCGAAGAGATTAAGCTTGTTCAGGCAAAAGAGGTGATTCATATCCGTGGTACTGTTATTCCTATCATCAGACTTAATAATGTGCTTGATATCCCGGCAAGAAATGAGGAAGGTCAGAATCTTACGGTCATTATTGTCAAGAAGGGTGACAAGCTTGCAGGTCTTGTAGTAGATGAGCTTATCGGCCAGCAGGAAGTGGTTATCAAGTCTATGGGCAAATATATTAAGGTTCCGAAGATGATAAGCGGCGCTACGATATTGGGAGATGGCGAAGTTGCGTTAATCTTGGATACCAATGCGTTAATTTAACCGGTATGATAAGGAAAGGCAGGGTATAGAAATGGATGAAGTAAAAGTAATGGACGAGCAGCAGCGCAATGAGAGCCTCAATCGTCATGTAGAGCTTGATACAACGCAGTTCATCGTGGCACAGCTTGGCGGTGAGCAGTATGGTATCGATATAAAATATATTTCAAATATTATCAGAATGTCCAGAATCACAAGGGTACCGAAGGTTTCTGATTATATTGTTGGTGTTATTAATGTCCGTGGTGTCGTAATCCCGACAATCAGCCTCAGACTCAAAATGGGGCTTCCGGAAGATGAAATTACAAAGAAGACACGTATCATTATTCTGACACTCGAGCAGCACGAGTCGATTGGTGTGCTTGTAGACGAGGTGAAGGAAGTCGTAACGCTCGACGAGGAGCATATCGAGCGGGTGGGATATGAGAAGGACGATAAGGAACGGTTTCTTTCCGGCGTCGGAAAGACGGAGGGAAGGCTGATTTCACTTCTTGATATTACATCGGTGCTTGCGGACGTGATGGAGTCGTAAACAACGGCGATTTTTAAGGAAAGGCATAGGTTTTGTAATGGCAGAAAATATTAGCTTTCAAAAAGTAACGACAGAGTATTATGACGTATTAAAGGAGCTTGGAAACATCGGGGCAGGTAACGCTACAACAGCGCTTGCCCAGATGCTTCAGGCAAAGGTTGATATGAAGGTTCCTCAGGTTCGTCTGCTCGACTTTAAAGATGTCGGGGAAGTGATGGGTGGCGAGGAACAGATGGTGGTTGGCATCTATCTTGCCGTGGAGGGAGATATTACAGGAAGTATTATGTTTGTGCTCGAGCAGCATGCCGGACGGGATCTTGTGTCAAGGCTTATGGGAATGCCGCCCGCAGAAGGGGAATTCAATGAGATGGAAATCTCAGCAATGAAAGAAATCGGAAATATCATCACAGGTGCTTATCTGAATTCCATTGCAATGATGACAAACCTGAAAATACTTCCGTCAGTGCCGGATTTAAGTGTTGATATGCTGAATGCGATTTTGAGTGTTCCGGCGATTGAGTTTGGAATTATGGGGGATCAGATATTGCTGATACAGACCGTATTTACAGATGATGTTGACTTAAACGGTTACTTTATATTGATGCCGGATTTGGAATCTTATTCTAAGATGCTGGGGGCGCTTGGAATTAGCATATAGCAATATGCATGCGCGTTTTCAAAGCATGTTAAATGAAATTAAAATGCAAAGGAAAGAGGCATACAGTATATGGCAAATATAGTGAAAGTAGGAATGGCTGACTTAAATGTGTGCAAAAGTCCTGATGGCATTACGACATTGGGACTTGGCTCATGCGTGGGAATATGCATACGGGATCCGATTGCAAAGGTAGGCGGTCTTGCGCATGCCATGCTGCCTGACAGCACACAGATTGAGAATAATTCAAACAGATTTAAGTTCGCGGATACAGGTATTGAGGACTTGGTAAAGAAGCTTGTTGCGATGGGAGGCAGCAGGGCGCGCTTTGAGGCAAAGATTGCGGGAGGCGCACAAATGTTTGCTTTTCAGAATAAATCGGATATGGTACGCGTGGGGGAGCGCAATGTGGAGGCAAGCAAGAAGAAGCTTAGGGAGTTAGGGATACCTTTGAAGGCACAGGATACCGGTTTGAATTACGGACGTACAATTATATTTTATCCGGAGACGGGAGATTTGATTATTCGTTCGGCTGGAAAGCCGGAAAAGAAAATATAAGGGGTTTTGACAGAGGGGATATAAAATGGAAAATAAGACAGGGCTTATTACACCGTTTTTGATGCTTACCGCGGGAACAATCGCATCAATTATCATGTATATAAGGAAGTTTGATTTGAATACAATGTTATGGGGCTTGTTAATCGTACTGGTGATATTTTACATATTAGGCGATATCGCAAGATATCTGTACGCATCAGTCCGTCCCCGTATCATACCGTCAGGCAGTCTTGCCGAGATGGTGGAACAGGCAAGGCGAAACGGCGACCTTACGGGAAGCGTCGTGGCATTTGCGGATAGTGAGAAAGCGGGCGAGGGTGAGGATTCCTTGGAAGAGCTAAGCGTCGACGGTCTGATGAGCGAGGAGGGTACCGGCAGCTTCGGGGAGGAAGGATATTCCGAGGAGGAGCTTTCGCAGAATGAGGAAGAATATACGGATTCCTATGATTTTGAAGGAGAATATACTGACGAAAATGAATAAAGGCAACATTGTATAACGGGGGAATAACATGAATGACACAGCACGTAAAAAGCTATGGGATGATTATGCCAGACTAGGAACAGCGGATTTGCGCGAAAAACTCATTCTGGAATATGCACCATTGGTAAAGGTAGTCGCTGGACGACTCAGCATGTATCTTGGCTACAATGTGGAGTATGAGGATTTGGTGAGCTATGGCATATTTGGCCTGATTGATGCCATTGATAAATTTGATACGGGCAAGGAGGTCAAGTTCGAGACCTATGCAAGCCTTCGCATACGTGGTGCGATACTGGATCAAATCCGGAAAATGGACTGGATACCGCGGACAATCAGACAGCGTCAGAAGCAGATTGACGCGGCGATTAAGGAGCTGGAGCAGAAAAACGGAAAACCTGCCACAGACGCGGAGCTGGCTGCCTACATTGGAATCAGTGAGGACGAATTTTTAGACTGGCAAAATCAGGTGAAAGCAGACAATATCATTTCTTTAAATGAATATCTGGAGCAGGGAAATGATATCTCGTCCGATAAAGGAATGAGTTCGGGCTTTGATACGCCAGAGGGTGTGATAGAGCGCAGCGAGCTTAAGGATATGCTTGAGGAGGCATTGGAGCTTCTGACGGAAAAGGAAAAAAAGGTCATTCTTCTTTATTATTATGAGGAGCTGACGCTCAAGGAGATTAGCCGTGTGCTTGAGGTATCGGAATCGCGTGTGTCCCAGCTTCACACAAAGGCTTTACAGAAAATGAAGACAAAGATGGGAAACTATATCGGCATATTGAACTAATAGGAGAACATTGATATGAATGGATGCTTTCAGATACAGGTTAATGAAAAAGGTGTAAGCCTGTTGCTCTCTCCTCCGGTCGGGGAGGGAGTGATGCCGGGCATTATAGAGATCAGAGAGTATCTTGATCTGTTAGGGATATCCTATGATGCTCCGACAATCAATTCTGCCCTGAATACGTTAGGGGACGAGGAGATTGTCGTTTTTTTGACTCCGGAAAAAATCGAGCCGGTGAATGAGCGTTGTGGAATAACGGTTCTATATGATAAAATGACAGCAGTGCTGCGTCTTTATCCGGCAAGCACCGGAGGTTTTCCGATTAAAAAAAGGAATATTTTAGATGAGCTTGCGCTGCAGAAAATAAACTATGGAATTGATGCGAAGGCAATTGATGATTTGCTGCAGGACAAGCAGTACTGTACCGATGTCGTCGTGGCGAGGGGACAGCATCAGACGGCGGGAAAGGACGCGTCAATTGAGTATCTTTTTGACACGAATAATAGTTCGCGCCCGGAGCTGAATAAGGACGGCAGCGTCGATTTCTTCAAGCTCAATACGCTTCACCATTGCACGCAGGGGCAGGTGATGGCAAGGATTATCCCGGAGGAACGGGGACTGGATGGCATTAATGTATATGGGGCGGTGACAGCGGCAAGAGAAGTCAAAAAGGCAACGTTTTTATTTGGAAAAAATCTTGAGGTTTCACAGGACGGTCTGGAGCTTGTCAGCATGGTGGACGGTCATGTAAAGCTTGTCGATGACACGGTTTTTGTTTCCGATGTATATACGGTTGAAGATGTGAGCACTGCCACAGGGAATATAGAATATCATGGAAATGTGGAAGTCAACGGAAATGTCTGTGAGAATTTCAGCGTGCGCACGGACGGCGATGTGTTTGTGAAGGGTGTCGTGGAGGGCGCCGTGATTGAGGCAGGCGGCAATATCGTGATTGCAAGAGGAATGCACGGGCAGAACAAGGGCAACCTCAAGGCAGGCGGCAATGTGATTGCAAAGTTTATCTCCGCGGCTGTCGTGGAGGCGGAAGGCTTTGTGGAGGCGGAGCAGATTTTAAATTCCCGGGTAGTCGCAGGCTCCAATGTCAACGCCGAGGCAGGAAAGGGGCTTATCACGGGCGGAAAGATTGCCGCAAAATGTGCGATTCACGTAAAGAACGCAGGTTCGCCGATGGGTTCTGCAACCATCTTGGAGGTCGGAAGCGATCCTGAGATGAAAAAGCATCTTGCGGAGCTGCAAAAAAGTGTCGGGGAAAAGTCAAAGAGCATTTCGCAGATGAAAAAAGTGCTTGATGATACGGTAAAAAAGATAAAAGCGGGAGCGAAGCTTCTGCCGGCACAGCTTAATAACGCAAAAATGCTGCAAGTGACCTTGGCGAACTCACAGGCGCAGCTACAGGAGGAATTAAAGGAAATCGAGAGGCTGGACAAGCTGTTAAAGGGCGATGATAACGCGCATATTGATGTACGCGGAACCATGTATCAGGGAGTGTCCGTAGCGATTTCGGGAGCGGTCATGAATGTCAAAAATGAATATACGTTTTGCAGATTGATAAAAAAGGGCGCCGATGTAGCGTCCACAAGCTTATAAAAACAATTGCCTTGGCAATTGTTTTTATAATTTATTTTGGGAACGGTGTTTTGTTATTGCTTTTTTGTTGAAAATATATTAAAATAAGACGAATATTAGCTTTATGTGTTCGGAGGGAGGCGTACGTATGGCGATAAGTCCGATACTGCTCAACGGCAGCATACAGCAGACAGATAATGTCTTGCACAATCAGATTAAGCAAGTTGAAAAGGGAATGGTAGACCAAGGAAACATTCAAATTCAGAAGGAGAAGAAGGAAGAGGTTAAGGCGAGACAGGTTGTGAACGCCGACGAAACGCTGTTTAAGGAAAACCGGTTTGATGCGAAGGAAAAGGGGAAAAACAGTTATTTTGGGGACGGAGGCAAAAAGCGCAGGGCGCCAAAGGGCGACGGTAAGGTCGTAGCCAAGCCGGAGGGCGGGTTTGACATGAAAATATAGGATTGTATTTGGGATTATGAACGGCATTATTTGGGAAAGGTTAGGGAGAAGATGAATTGGATGGAGGTAGCACTGCTTATTTTTGGAGCAGGTGCATTGGCAGCGAGCTTTATCATACCTGCAAAGAGTGAGCATGAGGATGTGCCGCAGCAGGTTGATGAGGAGCTCATTCGCAGCATGATTGAAAAGGAAATGGGAGATGCAAAGGAGAGGGTTTCGGAGGTTGTCGATGAGACGCTTGATTATGCGGTGGAAAAGACGGAACGTTCCTGTGAGCGCATTTCCAATGAGAAAATAATGGCAATCAGCGAGTATTCCGAGACGGTTCTTGCAGATATTAATAAGTCGCATCAGGAGGTCATGTTTTTGTATGACATGCTCAATGACAAGCATAATAATCTGAAGGAAACGGTAAAGCACGTGGACAAGACCGCGAAGGAGGCGGAGGAGGCGGCAAATGCCGCAGCGATAGCGCTTGCCGCCAAAGCAAAGGAAGAGGCGGAGACGAAGGCAAAGGAAAAAATGGAGGCGGAGGCTGCAAGAAAAGAGGAACTTGAACGCGTGGCGGCACTTGAGCGTGCGGCACTTGATAAGGAAGCGCGGGAAAAGGAATATGCCCGCAGGCAGATGGCAAGGCTCATTCTTCCGATGCAGCAGGAGATGCCGACACACCGGATTGGCGAGATGCGGGCAATTCCGTTGAGGCAGGATATCAGTGCGGCTTCTTCCGATACCGGTGAAAAACCGGCGGAGCTTCGTCCGCTCATTGTAAAGAGTGTGGAAATCGTTCCGGCAGATATCGTTAACTCAAAGGACATGCAGCCTGTTCCCGAGAATGTCAATGCAGCGCCTGTCAGCATGGCTGATTTGCAGACATTAGGCTCGCGTCCCGAGGAAATGAAGGTCGTTGATGTCAAGCCGGCAGATATCAGACCGGTCGAGGTGTATTCGTTTGCCAAGCAGGCTCCCCGGGTGGAACGTCCTGTCAAAAAGGAAGCGCAGGCGGCTGCCCTTGAAAATACGGTGAATTTGATGAAGCAGCAGGAACAGCCTGTGCCTGCGGTACAGCCGTCTGAGGATTTAAAAGAGAATAATAATGACAGGATTTTACGACTTCACAGGGAAGGGGTTTCCAATGTGGATATTGCAAAGGAGCTTGGTCTTGGAGTCGGTGAGGTAAAGCTTGTGATTAATCTGTTCAAGGGGGCTGTGTAAATGAAGGCAAAATATATATTACGGGGACTTGGTCTTGGAATGATAATCACTGCCGTGGTGATGGGGGCTTACACAAGGAGCGCCGTCGCAGATGCGCGGGTAGCCGTTTTAAAAGAATATGGAATCGGTGAGGAGGCGACGCTGGCGGAGACCTTGGTTGATGTCGGCGGCAGCGTGGAGTCCAAGGAAGAGATGAGCGCCAAGACGCCGCAGGACGCGGCGGACGCAGAGCCTTCCACTGAAAAAAGTGCAGTACCGGATAACGCACCGCACAGTGAAGCGGTACAGCCGGAGGTTCAGTCGGTACCTGACGTGGCGCAGGCAGTGGAGCAGAGCGGAGAGGACACGGCTTTGGGCGATGACTTGGAGCACCAGCAGGAAGCGGCAGGTGCGCAAAACGGCACGATTACGATTGAGATTTCCAAGGGGGACGACTCCGGTACGATAGCGAGGAAGCTTTATAATGCAGGACTTGTGGAAAGCGCGGCGGAATACGATGCGTTTTTGATGCAGCATGGCTATGATAAAAGGCTTAGTACGGGTACAAAGATAATTGATGCTTCGGATTCGTGGCTGGATATTGCGGAAAAGCTGACAAACAAATAATATCAAAATTCCTATAAAATATGGAAAAGACCTCTTGCGCAGGAGGTCTTTTTATGTTATTCTAATCATGTTGCGGTTTCTATGATGGTCATTGCAGCCGCAATAAAAACGAATTTTTTATTAACACACTATTCACGTCTGCCGATTTGCGGTCCATGCCGGTAACGCTTGAGGTAGTCCGCAGGGGTGACGCAGACAGGTGGCGGGAGAACCGCAGAAAATGGAGGGAAAAAAATGAGCGTTATTTCAATGAAGCAGTTGTTGGAGGCAGGTGTTCATTTCGGACATCAGACAAGAAGATGGAACCCTAAGATGGCTCCTTACATCTTCACGGAGAGAAACGGTATCTACATCATCGACTTACAGAAGTCAGTAGGAAAGGTTGACGAGGCTTACAAGGCAGTTGCGGATATCGCAGCACAGGGCGGCACCGTTCTTTTCGTAGGTACAAAAAAGCAGGCGCAGGACGCAGTCAAGACAGAGGCGGAGCGCTGCGGTATGTTTTATGTAAACGAGAGATGGCTCGGCGGTATGCTGACAAACTTTAAGACCATCAAGAGCAGAATCCAGAGATTAAAGGCAATCGAGAAGATGTCAGAGGACGGCACATTTGATGTGCTTCCGAAGAAGGAGGTCATCAAGCTTAAGAAGGAATGGGAAAAGCTTGAGAAAAACCTTGGCGGTATTAAGGAAATGACAAGAGTTCCCGACGCAATCTTTGTCGTAGACCCGAAGAAGGAGAGAATCTGTGTACAGGAAGCGCACACACTTGGCATTCCTTTGATTGGTATTGCGGATACAAACTGCGATCCGGAGGAGCTTGACTATGTGATCCCCGGAAATGATGATGCCATCAGAGCCGTTAAGCTGATTGTTTCAGCAATGGCAGATGCAGTGATTGAGGCAAATCAGGGCGAAATCATGACAGATGCGGACGAGGAAGTTGAAGTAGAGATAGAAGAAGTTGAAGCAGAGGCATAAGGTGAATTTGTAAGAGTGGAGGGATGAATAAAATGGCAGTTACAGCAGCAATGGTAAAAGAGTTAAGAGAGATGACAGGCGCAGGAATGATGGACTGCAAGAAGGCTCTGAACGAGACAGACGGAAATATGGACGAGGCTGTTGAGTATTTAAGAAAGAACGGACAGGCTAAGGCTGAGAAGAAGGCAAGCCGTATTGCGGCAGAGGGACTTTGCCGTGTTGCGACAGACGGTGACAAGGTAGCCGCAGTGGTAGAGGTCAATTCGGAGACAGACTTTGTGGCAAAGAACGAGCAGTTCCAGAGCTTCGTGGAGGCAGTTGCAAAGCAGGCGCTTGCTTCATCTGCAAAGGATATGGACGCATTCCTTGCCGAGCAGTGGAATGAGGATTCTTCTAAGACGGTAAGCGATGCACTTGTAGACAAGGTAGCGGTTATCGGCGAGAAGTTAAGCATCAGACGTTTTGAGAAGGTGGAAGCCGCAAATGGCTGTGTTGTGACCTATACACACGGCGGCGGAAAGATTGGTGTTATTGTAGAAGCTGAAACGGCAGTGGTAAACGATGCGGTCAAGGAGGCTTTGACAAACCTTGCAATGCAGGTTGCGGCACTTTACCCGAAGTATGTGTCTTCTGACGAGGTTTCCGAGGAGTACAAGGCACATGAGAAGGAGATTATCACGGAGCAGATTAAGAATGATCCGAAGATGGCAGGCAAGCCGGATAAGGTAATCGAGGGTGCGGTTATCGGTCGTCTGAATAAGGAGCTTAAGGAAGTATGTCTGCTTGAGCAGGTATATGTAAAGGCTGAGGACGGAAAGCAGACGGTAAAGCAGTATGTTGATACCGTGTCTAAGGCAAACGGTACGGATATTACAATCAAGAGATTTGTACGTTTTGAGACGGGCGAAGGTATTGAGAAGAAGGTTGATGACTTTGCGGCTGAGGTTGCGGCTCAGGCTGGAATGTAATTAAGGGCAGCGAATATAAGTTTGGCAAATTTGCCTATAAGAGGGCTATTCCGTGGCGGATAGTCCTCTTTTGGTGGTGGAATGGCAGTAAAATACAGGAACAAAAAAAGACACCAAAAATGATGCCTTTCCCACAAAAATGGAGATAGGGGGACTCGAACCCCTGACCTATACGTTGCGAACGTATCGCTCTCCCAACTGAGCTATATCCCCAAAAACTTTGTCCAACAAATATTGTATCAGATTTTGAAAAAATTGCAAGACGTATATGCATATTTTTTCAAAAAAGAATGGACAAATGAAGGGAAAGCGTATAGAATAAGGATTAGGACGAAAACCGTTACAAGGAGCCTCTGTTGTGTGCAGAGGTTTTTGATTTGGGAAAGGGGCAGGATTATGGGCAGTACGACAAGTATCTCCATCCCCGCGATTTTAAAGGTGGGAAACGGAGCGCTGGATAGCATTGGAATATATCTGAAAGAAGCAGGTTTTCAACAGGTGGTCATTTATTTTGGAAACGGTCTGATTGAGCTGTTTGGTACAAAAGTGATGGACTCTTTGAGAAAAGAGGGCATAGAGGTATTGGAGTATCGGGAGATTGACACGGTCGATATTGACGACATTATCAAAATGGCGTTTTCCATACCGAGTAAGACGCGCGCCGTCATTTCCATCGGTGGCGGAAAGGTGATTGACGCGGGAAAGTATGCGGCATTTTTGAAAAACCTGCCGTTTATCAGCGTGCCGACCTCAAGCTCAAGCGACGGTTTTTCGAGCGCGAGTGCGTCGCTGATTGTGGACGGGCGCAGAAATTCCGTTCCGGCAAAGCTCGCCTATGGCATTATTGTGGATACGGACGTAATCCGCACGGCACCGGAAAAGTTCATTTATTCCGGAATCGGGGATATGATTTCCAAAATCACGGCGATTTATGACTGGGTGTTTGAGGCGGGGCATGGCGTTTCGCAGCTGAATGATTTTGCGGTGATGATTGCCAAAAAGGCGGTGAACAGCTTTGTGCGCACGCCGTATGAGAGCATCAAGGAGGAAGTGTTTTTAAAGGAGCTTTTGGACTCGCTTTCCATGAGCGGGATTGCGAATGAGATTGCGGGCAGCAGCGCGCCGACAAGCGGGAGCGAGCATCTGATTTCCCATGCCCTCGACAAAATGCTTGCGGTGCCGCAGCTTCACGGGATACAGGTGGGCGTAGCGACCTATATTATGAGCATTGTGCAGAATCATCGATACAAGCGTGTCAATGCCGTGCTTTCGCAGACGGGCTTTTGGGACTATGTGGCGACGCTTGGCATGAAGAAGGCGGACTTTATCGAGGCGATTGATTTGGCACCGTCCATCAAGCCGCACCGCTATACGTACCTGCACGAGGAGAAGTACCGCGAGCAGGCAAAACGCGTGGTGCTTGAGGACGAACTGTTAAAGAAGGTCTTGATTTGACACGGACAAAACAGTGTATCAAAGAAGGACAGGAGGAGATGGCACAAATGACAATCATTGAACAACAGACTTTTGATGAAGAGCGCGCGCTTTACGGTGCAAGGGACGTGGTCGTAAACGAATGCCGTTTTGACGGGCCGGCGGACGGGGAGAGTGCGATTAAGGAGGCGGCAAACATTGAGACAAACAAGTGTTTCTTTAACCTGCGATATCCTTTTTGGCATGTGCACGGACTGCGTATCAATGGCTGCGAGCTGACCGAGCTTTGCCGCGCGGCGCTTTGGTATTCAAATGACATTACAATTACGGACACGAAGCTGCACGGGATTAAGGCACTGCGGGAATGTCAGAATGCGGTTCTTAGAAGCTGCGATATTATTTCGCCGGAATTTGGCTGGTCGGTGACGGGTGTCGAGATGTATGATTCGACGGCAAAGAGCGAGTATTTTATGATGCGCTCGGAGAATATCCGGTTTGAGAATGTGGATTTTACGGGGAAATATTCGTTTCAGTACATCAAAAACGCGGTGTTTGAGAACTGCCGCTTTGACACGAAGGACGCATTTTGGCATGGCGAGAACGTGCTTGTGAAAAACTGTGTTGTCAAGGGGGAGTACCTTGCATGGTACGCGGATGGGCTGACGTTTGAGAACTGCAAAATCATCGGGACGCAGCCGCTTTGTTATTGCAAAAATCTGAAGCTTGTCAACTGTGAAATGGTTGACACGGATCTTTGCTTTGAAAAGTCGGAGGTCTTTGCGGAGCTGACAACGCCTGTGATTAGTATCAAAAATCCGCGTGCGGGGAAGATTACCGTGCCTGCGGTCGGGGAAGTGATTATGGACGACCCAGAGGCAAAGGGCGAGGTTGTGGTTTCGGGTTAAATAAATCAAAAATAAATAAAATCAATTTGCAGGGGCATACAACCATCATGTATGCCCTGTTTTGTTGCTACCCTTATTCCTCCAAGCTGCCACAAAATAAATCAGCCCCATAGAGCAAATCAAAACCACCCCAGCGCCAACAGCCCCAAACGAAACACGCCCCGATAAATCAATCCCATCAGCAAATCCCAAAATCGTAAGCACCGCGAGCAAAATCCCGACAATTCCTTCCCCTGCAATCAGCCCCGAGCAAAACAAAATGCCGCTTGCTGCCTCCGTCTTCTTCTGCCTCCGGTCTGCAAGACTGCGCACCATGCCGCCAAACAAAATGGCAAAGCTTAGCTCAAGCGGAAGATACAGACCAATTGCCACAGGCAGAACGGGAACACTGAGCGCCTCCACCGCAAGCGCGGTAAACGCCCCGATAAAGACAAGCGTCCAAGGTAGACTGCCATTCATAATCCCTTCGATTATCAGCTTCATCAGCGTCGCCTGCGGCGCGGAAAGTTCCTCGGAACCAAAGCCCCATGCGCGGTCTAAAAGGATAAGAACTGCACCAATGGTAAGCGCGGAGAAAAACGAGCCGATTAACTCGCCAATCTGCTGCTTTTTCGGCGTCGCGCCAAGAAGGTATCCGGTTTTTAAATCCTGCGAGGTATCGCCCGCCATTGCCGCCACAATGCAGATTATGGAGCCGATTGCAATCGCGCCTTTCATGCCGTGCGCACCGCCGTCGCCTGTCGCCTTTAAAATCAGCGTAGTAAACAAAAGCGTGGCGATTGCCATACCCGACACGGGATTGTTGCTGCTGCCCACAAGCCCAACCATGCGTGCCGAAACCGTTGCAAAGAAAAAACCAAACAGCACAATCAGCACTGCGCCAAGAAACGTCACGGGAATAGGCGGGAGCAGCCATATAACAACCGTCATCAGCACAATGCCAAGCAAAATCGTGCGCATGGACAAATCGCGCTGCGTGCGGTCTTTGCCGGACTTGGTATCGGAAAGACCTTTTATGGACGCGACAAACGTTGTCCCAATCAGCGGAAGGGACTTCAAAAGACTGATAATGCCGCCCGCCGCCACAGCCCCCGCGCCGATATAGCGGATATAGGTGCTCCAGATGGCGGACGCGCCGCCCTTTGCATAAAGCTGTGCAATCGGCACCTCGGCAGGATAGAGCGTAAGCGACTCTCCGAACGTGTTAATCATGGGAATGAGCACAAGCCACCCCAAAATGCCGCCCGCAAACATATAGGCGGCAATCCTTGCGCCGCACAGGTATCCCACGCCCAAAAGCGCAGGATAAATCTGCGTGGAAACCTCCGTCTTTAATGCGTTTACCTTGAGCGTAATCGTGGCAGGAATAAGCTTCAATCCGTCCGTTATCAGCTTTACAAGCGCGGAAAATCCCATGCCGCCAAAGACAAACAATGCGCCCGCACCGCCTTTTTCACCCGCAAGCAGAACCTCGGCGCACGCCTTTCCCTCGGGATAGGGCAGCGTGTCTTCCTCCTTCACAATCAGGGAACCGCGAAGCGGCACCATGAACAGCACGCCCAAAACGCCCCCGCACAGCGAAATCAGCGCAATGGTCAGCAGGCTTGGCGTGTCAATGACGCCCTCCACAGACCACAAAAACAGTACGGGCAGCGTAAAAATTGCGCCCGCTGCAAGCGACTCCCCTGCGGAGCCGATGGTCTGCACCATGTTGCTCTCAAGCAGCGAATCGCGCCGCAAAATCACGCGGATAACGCTCATCGACACGACCGCCGCAGGAATGGAGGCGGAAATTGTCATGCCCACCCGCAGTCCGAGATATGCGTTTGCCGCGCCGAAAATGACGGCAAGGAGCACACCGGTGACAATGGAAACAGGGGTAAGTTCTTTTTGGTTTTCACAATGCGGTTGTTTGTTCATATAGATATGCCTTTCCTCAAACATGTATTTTTTAACGTATTTTTTTAAAGTGTTTCCTGCTTTGAAAAATATTATGCGAAAAGACTTGACAAATACCATACAAGGGTATAGTATACTAATAAAAACAAGAAAAAAGGAGATACTTTTATGGAGACAAATCACGAATACGACGAAAATCAAGGCACACAGGAGCCGCAGGAGGGCTGCACCCACAAGACAAAGGAGCGCACGCCAAAGGAGCTGCGGGATTTGGTGAACCGCCTAAGCCGGATTGAAGGGCAGGTGCGCGGCATTAAGGGAATGGTGGAAAAGGAGGCGTACTGCATTGACATTTTGGTTCAGGTGGCGGCAGTCAACGCGGCGCTCAACAGCTTTAGCAGGGTGCTGCTTTCCGACCATATCAAGACATGCGTGACGCAGGATATTTTGGACGGCAAGGAAGAGACGGTTGACGAGCTTGTGGAGACCATCAAAAAATTAATGAAATAAGGGGGAATTGGAAATGGAGCAGTACTCGGTGACAGGCATGAGCTGCGCCGCGTGCAGCAGCAGGGTGGAAAAAGCCGTGTCAAAGGTGGCAGGCGTCAGCGCGTGCTCTGTCAGCCTTTTGACAAATTCAATGGGCGTCGAAGGCACGGCAAAGCAGGAGGACATCATCAGGGCAGTGGAGGAGGCAGGCTACGGCGCCGCGCCAAAAGGAGGAACCGCGTCAAAAAGCAGCAGCACGGCGCAGCAGGAGGACTTGCTTGCCGACAAGGAAACCCCCGTGTTAAAGCGCCGCCTGTTCTATTCCTTGGGATTTCTAATCGTACTGATGTATTTTTCCATGGGACATATGATGTGGGGCTTTCCCGTGCCATCTGCATTGGAAGGTAATCATATCGCAATGGGACTGATACAGCTTTTATTGACCATAGCAGTCATGGTCATCAACCAAAAGTTCTTTATCAGCGGCTTCAAAAGCCTGTTCCACAAAGCGCCAAACATGGATACGCTTGTGGCGCTCGGCTCCACGGCGGCATTTGTATACAGCACCTATGCGCTTTTTGCAATGACCGATGCGCAGCTTGCAGGCGATACGCAGGCGGTCATGGGCTACATGCACGAATTTTACTTTGAGTCCGCGGCAATGATTTTAACACTGATAACGGTCGGAAAAATGTTGGAGGCGCGCTCGAAGGGAAAAACCACCGACGCGCTCAAGGGACTGATGAACATATCTCCCAAAACCGCCGTTGTGGTAAGAAATGGGGCGGAGTGCACCGTTGGCATTGAGGAAGTGGCAAAGGGCGACGTGTTTGTGGTAAGACCGGGGGAGAGCATTCCCGTTGACGGCATTGTGTTAGAGGGCACAAGCGCGGTTGACGAGGCGGCGCTCACGGGCGAGAGTATCCCCGTTGACAAGGCGGCAGGCGACAGCGTGTCGGCGGCAACCATCAACCGCTCCGGCTTCATCAAGTGCGAGGCAGTGCGTGTCGGGGAGGACACGACGCTCTCGCAAATTATCAAAATGGTAAGTGACGCGGCGGCGACAAAGGCGCCGATTGCCAAAGTCGCAGACCGCGTATCGGGCGTGTTTGTGCCGGCAGTCATTGTTATTGCGCTGGTTACAACGCTCGTGTGGCTTTTTGCGGGGGCAGGCGTGGGCTTTGCGCTCGCGCGGGGAATTTCGGTTCTTGTCATTAGCTGTCCGTGCGCGCTTGGACTGGCAACCCCGGTTGCGATTATGGTCGGAAACGGCGTCGGCGCCAAAAACGGTATTTTATTCAAAACCGCCGTTTCGCTCGAGGAGGCGGGAAAGGTGCAGATTGTCGCGCTTGATAAGACCGGAACCATCACAAGCGGAAAACCGCGGGTTACAGATGTCATTGCGGCAGAGGGGATAGACGAACAGGAGCTGATTGCGGTTGCGTATGTGCTGGAACAAAAAAGTGAGCACCCGTTAGCGCGTGCAGTATGCGAGTATGCCGGGGAAGTCTTTCAAGAAAAGAAAGACCAAAACAGATATGTGGAATGGATTACCGATTTTGAGGCGCTTTCTGGAAACGGCGTAAAGGCTTTGTGTGATGGAAAACGGCTTTTTGGAGGCAGCACAAGCTTTATCGGGAAAAAAGTGAAGATATCCGCCGCGCTTTTGGGAACGTCCGAAGCGCTTTCGAAACAGGGAAAAACGCCGCTCTTTTTTACGCGTGAGGACGCTGCAGGAAATGACACGCTTGTCGGCATGATTGCGGTAGCGGACGTTATCAAGGAGGACAGCGCGCAGGCAGTGGACGAATTGAAAAACATGGGGCTTGAGGTGGTCATGCTGACCGGAGACAACGAGAACACGGCGCAGGCAATCGGCGCGCAGGCAGGCGTGACGCAGGTGATTGCGGGCGTCCTTCCCGATGGCAAGGAGAGCGTTATCCGACAGCTCAAGGAAAAGGGCAAGGTTGCGATGGTTGGTGACGGAATCAATGACGCGCCCGCACTGACTAGGGCGGACATCGGCATTGCCATCGGCGCAGGAACCGATGTTGCGATTGACGCGGCGGACGTGGTGTTAATGAAGAGCAGGCTGTCCGACGTGCCGGCGGCAATCCGGCTAAGCAGACGGACGCTGAAAAATATCCATGAAAATTTATTTTGGGCATTTTTCTATAACGTGATTGGAATACCGCTTGCGGCAGGCGTGTGGATACCGCTGTTCCATTTGCAGTTAAACCCGATGTTCGGGGCGGCGGCGATGAGCCTTTCGAGCTTCTGCGTGGTGACGAATGCGCTGCGGTTAAATTTTGTTGATATCCATAACGCGTCAAAAGATAAAAAGGCGCGTCGTGTTATAAAAGAAGAAAATCAAAAAATGGAGGAGGATTTTACAATGACAAAGACCATGAAAATCGAGGGAATGATGTGCGGACACTGCGAGGCAAGAGTAAAGAAGTGTTTAGAGGCGCTTTCACAGGTGTCGGAGGCGGTTGTAAGCCACGAGAGCGGGACGGCGGTTGTGACGTGTGATGGCGACGTGTCTGACGAGGTGCTGACAAAGGCTGTGGAGGAGCAGGACTATAAGGTGGTTTCCATTGAGTAAAAAATAGTGCAAAAAGAACGCGCTGACCGTCGTTTAGTGGAAGGTCAGCGCGTCCCTTGCTTCACGGACTGCCGTGATCAGGTCTGTCATTTCTATGAGATAAGCGTCGATTTGTGCTTTGTCCATTGTGGAGAAATCAAGGTTAAAGAGTTCTGCTAAGTTTCGTAGGAGCTTTTTAAAAAGCTGCACATATCCGTGGCGCTTTCTCTTTTTGTTTCTAGGGTTGTTTCTGTAGTAGGGACGAGTTCATTGATATGGCTGTCTGATGTGTCTGGCTTGTAGGCATTTTTCAAAAAACCGCACCCTGTAAAAAACAGGGCAGTACCGATTAACAGGGTAGAGAATTGCAACATACGCCAAATTTTCATTAAGATTCCTCCATTTTTCGCTTATATTACACCAATCCTATCAAAAGCGCATTTTGTTGTCAATGAAATCATAATGGTTATTCCATATCATTCCATGTCATTTTGCGATTTTATACAATATAGAACTTGTTATATCAAGAAAATACGATATAATAAAACTTGTCAAACAGGGAAATTCATTTTTAGGAGGAAAAGCAGTGAGAAAGAAAATCGTTTCGATGTTGCTTGCATTGGCGCTTGCTGTGACAGGCATTCCTGTCAGTATGTCTATGGGCACCGTGAATGCCACAGAGATACCGGAAGAACGTGTTGTTTTTTCTGATGGAGCCGGGGAAACAGAACGTGATGATGAAGCTTGGGAAGCGCCTCATTTGGAGGCAGGTGATTTATATACATTCAATGTATCAGAGAACGGCAGGGTGGTCGGTTCTGATGGCGTTGTCTATGATGATGTTGTTTATCTCTCCGAAGAAAACGTAAAGGCATTAAATAAAGATGCACGGGACGCCTATGTTTCGTTTTGTGATGATATTGCGGCTGCAATGAATGAAGGTGATGGCTTAGAAAATGTTGTTGCGGCGATAGATGAGGAAGGAACACTTGTTCTATAT
>CANOMQ010000005.1 GCA_947567595.1 uncultured Lachnospiraceae bacterium
ATGACTGCCATATCGAAACCGGACAGGGAATGTATGGAATGAGTTCGCCGTGGGACGTCTGGGACGCCAGTGTAAGGGGTGAGTTTCCGGCGGAATTTTGCGAATATGTGATTCACGGCGAGACAATTTATTCCTATTATATTTTGGACGACGTGACCGCGGAGGAAAAGAAAATCGTGACGGATTACATCAAGGACAACGAGGCGCGTTTGGGCATTCGATTCCTCACAAGCGATGAGGCATGGGCGCGCGTGGAAAAAACGAGAAACGCCCTGGGCGTTGTGGACGGCATGGGTGCGGAGGAAAACAAAATTGTGTGGAAAACACTTTAAAGCTGTTTTCTCATTTCAGCCGCCGGTACTGCAAAGGTGACATGCCTGTCAGTTTTTTGAACTGCTCGCTTAAATTGCTGACATGGCGGTAGCCTGTATCAAGGGCAATTTCGGTAATGCTCTTGTCGGTGGAGAGCAGTAAATGCTGCACATGCTTTAATTTAATCACGGCAAAATAGTCCGAGTAGGACTTTCCAAGCTGCGCGTGGAACAGCTTGGAAAAATAGGCGGGCGAGTAGCCTGCAACTGCCGCTGTTTCCTCAAGGGAAGGGTTTTTACTGTAATTTTGCTCCATATAAAAAATAGCGTCAAGGATGGGCGGCGTCAATGTGGCGTTATGCGCAATCGCGCCGTCGTTGTCAAGGCGTAGCCGGAGTGCGGTCAGCAAAAGTTCATAGAGCATATATTGAAGAAGGGCGTTTTTCTGCGAGAAATCGCCCTCATAAATTTCCAGCATTTTCATAAGGTGTGCAAGTATTTTTTCACTGTCCTCGGGAAGAAATTTTGATACTCTGTACGAAAAAATCTTATCAAAAACAGACTGCCCGACGCAGGCAATAAACGGCTCGACAAATTTCGGAGAAAACTTGACGAGGATACCCTCGTATGGTATACCTGCCTCGGGCGCGAGCGGCATGGTTTTGTGATAGAGATAAGGAGGCATCATGCCAAGCTCTCCCTTGCAGTGGTAATAGGAGTGTTTTGGCGTGATGGTGAAGCGGTCGCCCGATATGATGTATCCCATTCCGTAATGGTCAGTCGCCGCCTCCAACGCAGGCATTGCGTAGTCGGCAGGCAGAACGCGGTGCGCGATATAAAATTCCTGTTGCGGTAAAAGTGGCAGCGGCATTCGTTTGTTCTCCTTGCAATGAAAAATTTTCTTTTTTGGAAAAGGGTTCCCAAATTTTTTTTGCAATTCTTTCAGCATCTTAATAGTTTTATTAATTGGAATTTGCTGCTACTTTTTCGCTTTCAGAAACAACCCTTTATCCTTTTTATAAACCTGTACTGTTTTAAATCCGGAATGATAAAAGATAGCCTCTAACTTTTTTTGGCTGTATATCCTAACATCTCCACTTTTTGAAAAGGGCAGCCAAAATTTATTTGCGAGAAATCTAAGTACTGCTCCAAAGTTAGGGTCGGCTATATACATTGTACCGTTTCTCTTTAAAACTCTTTTACATTCATTTACAAATCCTTGCGGATTATCAAAATGATGAAATGCGCAACATATCGTTATAATATCAATACTTTCATCTTTCCATTCAAGTGGATAACAAGACTTTACCTCAAAATTCATATTAGGATAACGCATTTTTGCGGCATGAATCATGTTCTCTGATACATCTATTCCATTTGCTTGTATTTTTGCTTTTTTCGATAATTCTCTCAATAGGGTCCCATTTCCACATGCGACATCAAGAACGATTTCCCCTTCGCTCAATTCTATCATATTAGATAATTCGTTAATATGAAAACGGGTATATTGTCCTTCTCTAGACGTATCATACTCAAATGCTATTTTATTGTACGCAATTCTTGATTCTTCTGTTTTCTTATTCATGTCATTTCCTCAAATTCTGGTTTACATTTTTGATAATAAAATCCATAGCTGCTATTTACAATATATATTTCTAAGTAATTTTCCAACAAGCACACAATTCCAAAAAAGGAGTAACCACTTGATATATCTAATAAAATGACATATAATCGTAAAAAAGTCAACGCATTTTGTAATAAATCGAAAGAAATTTATATTATAATGTGATACAATAAAATCAACAATCATATAAAAACAGGAACTCTACGCTTTGTGGGTGTATTTCCATAAAAAACTGCTTTATCATATCCTTAAAGAAGAGGAGACATTTACATGTGTCAAGCTAAAGTCGGTAGATTTATCGCAGAAAAAGGGGAGTCCTTTGTATAAAAAGAGGAGTAACGGAAATGAAAAAACGAAAAAGGTATTTTTTAAGATACATGGTAAAACACGGCTATTTCCTGCTTGGCGGAGTCGTCTGCGTCTGCCTTTTAAACCTTGCCGTCGTGCGTGGAAACAGCGTCATCAGCAGTGTCATAGACGACATGCTAAGCGGGGAAGAAGTCCGACTTGGCGTGTTTTTGCCCGAATTTATCATGCTCACGCTTGCAGGCTTTGCACTTGCTTTTTTGGGGCAGCTCTGCGCCGGATTGTTCAGCGTGAAGGTGTCGGGCGCATACCGTAAACGTGTGGTGGAAAAGCTTTATCATATTGAATACGCCTATCTGAAAAACGAAAATACGGCGACAATTATCAACAAAATCAACGCGGACATAGCGGAGGCGGAGAGCTTTCTGCAATTTCCACTTCCCATGTTAATTAGTGACATTACGGCGGTCATTATTTACGCCGTGTACATCGGAAGCATGAACCTTAGCCTGCTGATGGTCATGCTGATTAGCTATCCCGCCGTGTTTTGGATTGCGGCCGCGCTGGTGAAAAAGATTAGCGTATTGAGCGGTACATACCGTGCAAAGTCCGACGCGATTACGGGTATTGCGCAGGACGCGCTTGGCGGTATTTTGGTGCTGCGCAGCTTCGGGCTGGAGAATTATTTTCAGGGAAAAATGCAGAAGGCGACAAAAGCGCTGGTGGACAATGAGGAAAAGCGCACCCGCATTTCCAACACGGCAATCGTCGTGAGAAACATGATTCAATGGCTGCCCAACATTATCTGCGCGGTGTACTGCGTCGTCCTTGTGGGGCGCGGCGTGTTCGGGCTTGGCAGTCTGCTTGCGTTTATTGTCGTGTTGGGGAAAATGGTGCAGTCGTTTGTCGGGATTCCGTGGTGCTTTGTGGAGGCTGCGGGAAACCTCGTCTGTATCCGGCGTATTGAGGAAATTTTAAATACGCCCGATGAAATCAGCGGGAGAGAAACGGAAGGAAAAACTGACACAGATGTCATAATTTCGCTCAAAGACGTAACCTTTGGCTACACGCAGGACAGCACGGTTTTGGACGGCGTAAGCCTTACAGTCCGGGCAGGGGAAAACATTGCGTTTGTCGGTGAATCGGGTGGCGGAAAGAGTACGATTTTTCACCTGTTATGTGGGTTTTATGCGCCAAAGGGCGGCAGCTACAAGCTTTATGGCAGGGAGATTGGCGAGTGGAATGCACAGGCGGCGCGGGAGCATTTGGCGCTGGTGTCGCAAAACGTTTTTCTCTTTCCGACGACAGTCGCAGAGAATGTCGCTTACGGCAATCCTGACGCGACACAGGAGGAGATTGTCGAGGCGTGCAAAAAGGCGCAAATTCATGATTTTATCATGACGCTGCCACAGGGCTATCAGACGATTACGGGGGAGCGCGGCGCGCTGCTTTCGGGCGGTCAGAAACAGCGGATATCCATTGCGCGGGCAATCTTAAAAAATGCGCCTGTCCTGCTTTTGGACGAGCCGACTTCGGCGGTTGACGTGGAGACGGAGGGCTTCATTCAAAAGGCACTGGAAAACGTGATGGAGGGGCGCACCTGTATTACGATTGCGCACAGGCTTTCGACAATTCAGAACGCGGACTGCATTTACGTGCTTGACCGTGGGAAAATCGTGGAACAGGGAACGCACGCCGCGCTGATGGGTGCGGGCGGTGTTTATGCAAAATTATATCAAAAGGGATAAATTTGGGGGTGGAGCATGGCTGGAAAAGGAGAACCGAAAAGCAGTACATGGAAGCTGTTTGTGCGGACAATCCGCATGATGGGAAAACGGAGCGTGTTATATTTGGTTTCGATTGTGATGTTAAGCGCGTCGCTTGCGATGTTTAGCGTGTTTTCGGCACTTTTAATGAAATGCGTCGTTGACATTGCGCCGACAGGCGATTTGCGGCGTTTGATTGGCACAATTCTTGCAATCGTGACAGGCGGCGGAATTTCGCTTCTGACATACCGTTTTTTCTGCGTTCGCTACAATGTCGAGGCAAAACGTGTGTACGGCGTGATTTATGAAAAGGTGCTGGACTTGGAAATGAAGCTGCCCTATGCGTATTATGAAAAACATCATAGCGGCGAAATCATGTCGAAGGTTTCCTTTGATTTGGGGCGCATGGGCGACATTTACGGCTCGCGCCTGCGCCGCACGATGACGCCGTTTTTACAGGTGGTTGTGTTCCTTGTGCCTATGCTGGTTTTAAGCTGGCAGCTTACGTTATGCCTTGTCGTGGTAAACGGCGTCATGCTTGCAATTGACATGCTGATGGCAGAACCGATGCGCAAGGTCAGCCGCAGTCTTTCCGGCATTAACAGCCAAATGACACAGCGGTTGTCGGATTTATTGCAAGGCATGGAACAGGCGCGTATGTATCGGGCGGGCGCGCAGACGGTACAAGCGTATGCCAAGGAAAATGACACGTATGTCAGAAAATCAAAGCGCAACATTTTTTATAATGCTGTTTTGACAAGCAGCAGCAGTGGGTTTGACTTGCTCTGTATGCTGGTGTTTTTATTGATTGGCGTGTTTTTCGTGCAGCAGGGTTACACGACGCTTGGCGCGCTTGCGGCGATTTATACCTTATATGGAAAGCTTTCCGGTCAGTTTTTGGAGCTTGGGGAGTATTTTCCGCAGTTGATTGCCTATCTTGCGTATGCGCAGAATATCTTTGACTTTTTGGAGGAGACGCGCGAGCCGGAGCATTTGGGCGGCCTGACAGTGCAGGAGGGCAGCAGCCCGGATATGGCGGTGCGCATGTGTGGGATTGATTTTTCTTATAGAGCGGACGATGCGGGAGGGCAGTTGTTAAATCATTTTTGCATGGAGATTAAAAAGGGTGAGTGCGTGGCAATCACAGGCGCGTCGGGCTGTGGAAAGACGACCGTTTCCAAGCTGCTTTTGGGCTTGTATCCGGTGAGCGGCGGCGCGATCTGTATTGACGGGAAAAACGTGGCGGACATGACGAAGCAGGAGTGGCGGCGCAAGATTGCTTACGTGCCGCAGGAGCCGTATCTGTTTTTCGGCAGTATCCGGGAAAACATCCGCATGGGCAGGCTGGACGCGTCGGACGCGGAAGTCGAGGAGGCAGCGCGGCTTGCGAATGCGCATGATTTTATCGTGAATTTGGAGAATGGATATGATACTGAGGTCGGTGAGCGCGGCAACCGTCTTTCCGGCGGACAGCGCCAGCGCATTGCAATCGCGCGTGCGATTTTGAAACGCGCGCCGATTTTACTGCTCGACGAGGCAACCTCCGCACTTGACAACGAGTCGGAACAGCTTGTGAATGACGCGATGAAAAAATTACAGCGGCAGATGACGATTATCATGATTGCGCATAGACCTTCGACAATTGCATTGGCGGACAGGGTGGTGGAGATGTAAGCTGGAATATCAGATTTTATTCATCTGCATATGATAAAGGGAAAAAGAAAACAGAGGTCAAAGTGACAATGACAGACGTAACACCCGGAATGATATTCACGGATATTTTAAGAAACAGCAAACCCGAGGCAGTGGCATGGATTCGCGGGAATGCGGAAAATCCGCAAATCAGCGGTATTGTAAAATTTTTTCAGACACCATACGCCGGTGTGCTGATCGAGGCGGAAATTTTCGGAATGCCCAATATTGCGACGCAGTTTTCGTCCGATTTTTACGCAATGCATATCCACGAAAACGGAGACTGCACGCTGCCGTTTGACAAGACCGGAGACCATTACAATCCGACAAATGAGAACCACCCAAACCACGCAGGCGACATGGTGCCGATTATGGCGAACCAAGGCTATGCGTGGCTTGCTTTTTATGACAAGCGTTTCCTGATACCGGATATTCTTGGCAGGAGCGTTATTATCCACAGAATGACAGATGATTTCAAGACACAGCCGTCCGGGAATGCGGGAGAAAAAATCGGCTGCGGCGTTATCCGTAAAATGGAATAGGTACGTTTAAAAATGACACAAGTGTCATATTCTGCCTTGCATAAGATGCTAAAATTTGGAAATTCTAATAATAAAAAATTTAGAAAAAATCCAAAGGAGTATGCACGATGTCATTTATGGAACAAGAATTTATCACATTTATGGAACGGTTCGATGCCTGTCCGTTTGAAATCACACTCCACGGCGAGCACCATAAGATTGGCGAGGGACTGCCAAGGTTTTCGGTTGTCTTTCATAAGGCGCCATCTGCCGTGGAGCTTGCCACAAGTACGTCACTTGCTTTGGGCGAGGGATATATGGACGGAACAATTGAGGTAGACGGCGATTTGTATCAGGCACTGAACCTGTTTTTGGCACAGCTTGGCAAATTCAGCACAGACCATAAAAAGTTGAAAAAATTAATCTTTCCCTCCATGTCAAAAGCAAATCAGAAGAAAGAGGTTTCCGCCCACTATGATATCGGAAATGATTTTTATAAGCTATGGCTTGATGAGACCATGAGCTATTCGTGCGGCTATTTTGAGCAGGAGGACACAACGCTCTATGAGGCGCAGTGCCGCAAGGTGGAGCGCATTTTGGAAAAGCTGGATTTGCATGAAGGCATGACCTTGTGCGACATCGGCTGTGGTTGGGGATTTTTGTTGATTGAGGCGGCAAAGAACTATAAGGTACATGGCGTGGGAATTACATTAAGCGCCGAGCAGAAAAAGCGCTTTGAGGAACGCATCAAAGCGGAAGGCTTGGAAGATGTCCTGACAGTGGAGCTTTTGGATTACAGGGAGCTGCCCAAATACGGGACATGCTTTGACCGGATTGTGAGTGTCGGAATGGTGGAGCACGTTGGGCGGGGCTGCTATGAGGAGTTCATGCGCTGTGCGCAGTCCGTGTTAAAGCCGGGCGGCTTGTTCCTGCTTCACTTTATCAGTGCGTTGAAGGAATATCCGGGTGACGCATGGATTAAAAAGTACATTTTTCCCGGCGGAGTAATCCCAAGTCTTAGGGAGCTTATCGGCATTGCAGGGGAGCTTGGCTTTTACACGCTTGATGTGGAGAGCCTCCGCAGGCATTACACAAAGACGCTTTTATGCTGGAACAAGTCGTTTCAGGAGCATAGGCGTGAGGTGGTTTCCATGTTCGACGAGCGGTTTGCGCGTATGTGGGAGCTGTATCTTTGCGCCTGTGCCGCTGTTTTCCAAAATGGGATTGTGGATTTGCATCAGGTTCTGTTTTCCAACGGTGTAAACAATGCGCTTCCGATGACAAGGTGGTATTGAATACTGCTTGACTTTGCAGATGCCGCGTAATACTATATAAAGAAAAGCAAAAAATACAAAAAAAGGGAGCACAATCATTAAAATGACAGCCGAAAAATATGTAAAAGAGGTATCCAAACTACTTAAATGCAGAACAGCCAAAAAGAAAGAAATCAAGGACAAGCTCTTGTCTGAAATTAACGACGCAGTCGCATCAGGGGAAGCGCTCGACGACGTGCTTGCAAGACTGGGCATTCCGTGGGACTATGCGAACCACTATAATGACAATTTTGACAAAAACGAGCAAAAAGCGGCAAAGCGCGAAAAGACGATAAAAATATGGGGCATCATCATTGCGGTGCTTGTCGTTGCAGGCGCACTGCTCTACCGGAACATGCCGAAGTGGAGCGACATCAGCGAGAGCACGGTCTTTCGCGAGGAACAGGTCAAGGCAGCGGCAGAGGAAATCATCACGTTATACAGCAATGATGAATACGAGGCTGTTGTCGCATACATGACGGACGACATGAAAGAAGTGCTCAACGCGCCGACACTCAGCCTTTCGAAATCACAGCTAGTAACAGAAGACTTCGGGGAACTGCAGTCCTTTGGGCAGATGTACATTTCCGAGGCAAAGCAGGGAAAAGATTTATTTGCAATGGTTCAGGTAAGCGTGTCATACACAAACACAAGTGTTGTGTACACCTTAACCTTTGACGCCGATATGAAGCTTGCGGGATTTTATGTAAAATAATCCGATTGGCAGCCGCAAAATACCTGCAAGCAGCCACAGAACCCATTGCCCGCAAAAATAAAAATGCAAAAATAAAAAGATGCAATAATGAAAAGAAAACAGGCATAAAAAAACATCTGTCGGATATCTCCAAAAACCACTTGAAACGATAGGCGAAAAGCGATATGATAAAGCTATGCAGAATATGATAATATTTTAACATATTGAAGTAAAAAGAACGGAGGTATTCGATTATGGCAATTTTAGTTACAGGCGGAGCAGGTTTTATCGGAAGCCACACAGTGGTGGAGCTGCAAAACGCAGGCTATGACGTGGTAGTGCTTGACAATCTTTCCAATGCAAGCGAGAAGGCTTTACAGCGTGTGGAAAAAATTACGGGAAAGCCTGTTACCTTCTACAAGGCGGACATCCGTGAAAGGGAGGCGCTTGAGGACATTTTCCAAAAGGAAAGCATTGACTCGTGCATTCACTTTGCAGGCTTGAAGGCTGTCGGCGAATCGGTGCAGAAGCCGTGGGAGTATTACGACAACAACATTTCGGGAACGCTCACGCTCGTTGATGTGATGAGAAAGCATAACTGCAAAAACATCATCTTCTCTTCATCGGCAACCGTATACGGCGATCCGGCGTTTATCCCCATTACGGAGGAGTGCCCGAAGGGACAGTGCACCAATCCGTACGGCTGGACAAAGTCCATGTTAGAGCAGATTTTGACGGACATGCAGAAGGCGGATAACGAGTGGAACGTCATTTTACTTCGCTACTTTAACCCAATCGGTGCACACAAGAGCGGTACGATGGGTGAAAATCCGAACGGCATTCCGAATAATCTTATGCCATATATCACACAGGTCGCGGTCGGAAAGCTTGAGCGGCTGGGTGTCTTTGGAAACGATTACGACACACATGATGGAACAGGCGTTCGAGACTACATTCATGTGGTAGACCTTGCGATTGGCCATGTAAAAGCGCTTAAGAAAATTGAGGAAAAAGCGGGACTTTGCATTTATAATCTCGGCACGGGAACAGGCTACAGCGTGCTTGACATCGTGAAGAACTTCGAGGAGGCAACCGGCGTAAAAATCCCGTATGACATCAAGCCAAGGCGTGCGGGCGACATTGCGACATGCTATGCGGACGCGACAAAGGCGAAGGAGGAGCTTGGCTGGACGGCGCAGTATGGTATCAAGGATATGTGCGCGGATAGCTGGAGATGGCAGTCCAACAACCCGAACGGCTATGATGACTAAAAGAATGATAGCTAACAGATTGATGACTAACAGAAACAAAACAGAATAAACAAAAAAAAGACCGTACCGCTTCTAAAGTAAACGAAAGAAGGAAAAGAAGCCGTACGGTCTTTATAAAATAAATCTATTTGTTCAACTCGCCCTTCTGATACTTTTCAATAATGCTATGTATCCTGTCAAGCGGGTTGAGCAAATCGCTGATTGATGAATCATGGTTTAAGGTGTCAATGATGTAGGCAATGTATTTGCTCATGTCACAACTGATATACCACGGCTTTTCAAGCAGCTCCGGTCTTTGGTAAATCAGGTTTGTGGTGAGCAGGCGGTAAATCAGCCCGTCTTCGTAAGCCTTGTCAAATCGTTCCAGTCCGTTTGTGAAAAGACCAAAGGTCGAAGCCACAAAAATACGGTTCACCTTCCGCTTTTTCAAATCGGCGGCAACCTCAAGCACGCTCTCACCGGACGAAATCATGTCGTCAACAATGATGACGTCCTTCCCCTCGATATTGCTCCCGAGAAATTCATGCGCCACAATCGGATTTCTGCCGTTTACAATTCTTGTATAATCACGCCGTTTATAGAACATACCCATGTCAAGTCCCATCACATTTGCCATATAAATCGCACGGGGCATTCCGCCCTCGTCCGGGCTGATAATCATCATATGGTCGGCGTCAATCGTAAGGTCGTCCACATTGTTCAAAAGCCCCTTGATAAACTGATAGGTGGGCGATACCGTCTCAAAGCCGTGCAGCGGAATGGCATTCTGCACACGGGCGTCATGTGCGTCAAAGGTGATGATGTTGTCAACGCCCATATCCACCATTTCCTGCAAGGCAAGCGCGCAGTCAAGGGATTCCCGCGCAGTCCGCTTGTGTTGCCGGCTTTCATATAAAAACGGCATGATGACGGTGATACGCCTTGCCTTCCCGCCGACAGCGGCAATAATGCGTTTCAGGTTTTGGTAATGGTCGTCCGGCGACATGTGGTTTTCCTGACCGCAGAGGGAATACGTCATGCTATAGTTTGTGACATCTACGATTAAATAAAGGTCGTCACCACGCACGGACTGTAGGATTTCTCCCTTTGCCTCACCCGTGCCAAAGCGCGGGACTCTCGCCTGTATAATATAGGAATCGCGCTGGTATCCGGCAAAAGCAAGAGAGGTTTTGTGCTCATTTTTGCGTTCAGTCCTCCACTTCACAAGGTACTTGTCAACCTTGTCGCCAAGCTCTTCGCAGCCTTTCAGGGGAATGATACCCAATGAGCCGACAGGTATCGTGTTTAAGTTTCTTTTTTCCTCACGTACAGGCATAAGAAATATCCTCACTTTCTATTTGTTGGAGCCTCCGGTTTTGGAAGCCTGCGCCGTTTTTTTCTTCATGCGTATATCGGGACCGGTAAGCTTACATACAGTATAATTGCTTGTTATGCGGGAAAATATTCTGTCCGAATAGCGGTCCCTTAGTTCCCCCAGCGAAAGATTTGTCGTAATAATCGTTGCCTTTTTCCGCATGTGCCTGTTGTTGAGGCAGGAAAAAAGCCGGGAGGAAACAAACGCGTTTGTAAGCTCTGTTCCCAAATCGTCGATAATCAGCAGGTCACATTCATAAATATCTTCTGAGATACCCGACATCGCTTCCGTGCTGTCCCTGTCAAAGGTGCTTTTTGAGAGTGTGTCAAAAAGCTCCGATGCGCTAAAGTAAATGACAAGCCTGCCCAAATCCATCAGTTCCTTAGCGACACAGCAGGATAAAAAGGACTTGCCTGTTCCTACTGTACCATAAAAAAAGAGATTTCGGTAGTCCCAATGGAAATTTTCCACAAATTTTTGGCATATTTGTACAGCTTTTGTGAACTTTTCAAGCTCATCACCGACATAATAGTCATAAGACAGCGCGTCAAAGTTTTCGGTCTGCAACATCGTACGTATGTGCGACTGCTCATAAATAAGCTCTATTTCTGCGGCGCGGAAACAACTGCATTTCTGGTTGTCAACATAGCCTGTGTCCTGACATTTTTCGCATTCATAAACCGGTGTGAGAAAGTCCGCCGGAAAACCGTTTTCGCGCAGCAAGGAATCCTTCCTCTCGGAGAGCTCCCGTAAACTTTGCTTTAATTCCCCTAAAGCGCCGCGGTCGCCGCCAAGAAGCCTGCGCCCGTGCGCAATGGAAATCGAAGCCGCCTTTTTGTCCAGCGCCTCATAGGAGGGGATTTTTTCATAAACCTCCTGCGTGTTTTTTTCCAAACGATACCTTGCCGTGCGCTGCTTTTCCTCGTAGGCGCGCATGATGGCATCGTACTGACTGTTTGTAAGTGGCATTATAAACCTCGTTTCGTGCTTGTCAACTTTGTCAATTGCTTAAAATCGTTTCTTCCAGTTGGTCAAAGTCATAGGTATTCTGTGTGAAATGATTGAAGCCGTTTTTTGTGACACGCGTGTCATTTTTTTGCACGCGTTTCTTATTTTCGGACTGCTTTTTAAAGGAGCTGTCCGCCGCCTCAATATCGGCTTTGCGCTGCACGCCTGCCTGATACCATTTGCTTAAAATGCCGTCGGCGTAAGCAAAGCGGTGCGTGTCTGTATTCATCACGGTCTTGTCACACGCCTCCTGAATGACATCTAACAAAAAGCCGTATTCCTTTGTCCATTTATTGATATATTCCAGCTCCTTCGGGGCGGGATTTGCGGTTTTTCCAAGCGACTTCATAATGGTGTAGACAACCTTGTCATATTTACGCGAGGCACTCTGTGCATCCTTTGCGCTTGTGATGCCCTGCTCATGCCATGAAAGCGCCACCTTCTCGATATAGCGGAAGTCCTTTTTGCCGCGCTCGACGCAGTGCTGCAGTAGATAGTCAATCAAATCCGGTGAAAAGTGAAGCTGGTCATAAAGGAACAGCATGGTCTGCATATCGGAATGCGAAAGCTGTCTGCCCATGTATTGCTCCGCAACCATTAAAAGCTGCTCAATGTCCTCGTTGCTCTTAAAACGCTTTAGCTCGTCAAGCGAGTAATCATGACGGGCAGTGTCGTGCCGGCTGTCCTTCTCCGCGCCGGAAGCGGGCTTTGGCGCAGTAAAGCCTGTGTTCATGGAAGCCGGACGGATAAAGGACAAAACAGGCGTGATACGCGGAGACGTCCGGGGTGCCTCATATGGATTGTCAAGGGAGAGCACGCGGATTGCCACAAGATTGTCCGCCGCGTCAAAATCAAGCGCAAGAAGCTGCCTCGACTCCCAGTACATCAATGCCCGAAGGACATCTTTTTCCGTGTAATTGAATTTGTCCGCGATGTCGGAAACGCATGTCGGAAGGTTGGCATCCATCATGCGGATTAAAAAAAGGTAGATTTTAAGCTGGGCGTCATTTGCGTCCGCCATATATTCATCAATAAAGCGGTTGGAAACGGCTGTCTGTTCTTTTGCGGCTGCGCGGTAGATATTGACACGATTCATGACCATGCTCCTTTCAAAGTCCATAGGTTTGCGTTAAAGTAAATGTATTGTAGCACACCTGTCCAAAAAAGCAAGCCCAGCACCCTCAGAATGCTTGTGAATGGGAGGCTTTATGGAGCTTGTGGATATTGTGGACAATGTGGAAAAGGGTCGGCAGACTCCCGTTTGGCGCGGTGCGTCGTCTGTGGGGATTGTGGACGAAAACAAAAACTATCCACACCTTTTTCGCCATTTCGCGTGCAAAAAAATGTGGATAGTGTGGATAACTAATTTCCAATCAGGCTTTCACCGATTTTTACAACATCTCCCGCCCCCATAGTTATCAACAAATCACCGTTGATACAATTTTTTAATAAAAAGTTTTCAATCTCGTCAAAGGAGGGAAAATAATAGCATGTGACGCCAAGCTTCTCAAGCTCTGCAAGCAAATCCTTTGAGGAAATGCCAATCGTGTTTTTTTCCCGTGCGGCGTAAATATCCGTGAGCACAACCTTGTCGGCAAGCGAGAGCGCTTCTGCAAAATCATGCAAAAATGCCTTGGTTCTTGTGTACGTGTGCGGCTGGAAAACACACCAGAGCGTCTTGTGTGGGTAGTTTTTTGCAGCCTTTAGGGTGGCAGTAATTTCCGTCGGGTGATGTGCGTAATCGTCAAGGATTGTCACGCCGCAGACCTCACCCTTTAACTCAAAGCGTCTGTCCGTGCCGGAAAATGCAGACAGCGCGTCAAGCACCACCTTGGATTCAATCCCAAGCAAATCCATCAGTGCGATGACGGAGAGGGAATTTAAGATATTATGTTCACCGACAACGCCAAGCGTTACGCGCCCGCAGTCCTTTCCCTTTTTCAAAAGTGTGTAGGAGGCGCGTCCAAGCGCGTCGTAGGACGCGTCGGTATAACCATAATCCGCGTTTTCGGTTCCGAATGTAATGATGTTACAGCCCAGCCCTTTGGTAAGCGCTTCCAAGTTGTCAATATTGTCATTAATAATAAGAAAGCCGTCGTCAGGAAGAATGTCCGCAAATTTCCGGAAGGAGTTTCGGATATCGTCGATGTCCTTGAAGAAATCCATATGGTCTTCTTCAATATTTAAAATAATGCTGATACGCGGGAAAAAGCTCAGGAATGAGTTGGTGTACTCGCACGCCTCTGTGACAAAGTATTCGGACTTCCCTACGCGGATATTGCCGCCGATGGATTTTAAAATGCCGCCGATGGACAAGGTCGGATCTGCGTCTGCGGCAAGCAGCACCTCTGAAATCATGGAGGTGGTGGTTGTCTTTCCGTGCGTGCCGCTGATGGCAATCGGCGTCTTGTAGTTTTTCATAATCTGCCCGAGCAAGTCCGCGCGCGTCATCATCGCAAGATTTTTTTCCTGCGCACGCACAAATTCGGGATTGTCTTTTGCGATGGCGGCAGTGTAGACGATCAGGTCAATGTCGTCCGTGATGTTGCTTGCCATCTGCGGGTAGTTGATTTTGGCGCCCATACTGACCAAATGCTGTGTGAGCGGCGATTTTTTTGCGTCGGAGCCGGTTACGGTAAATCCGGCGTCAATCAGGATTTGGGCAAGGCCGGACATGCTGATTCCGCCGATTCCGATAAAGTGTACATGGATTGGCTTGTCAAAATTTATCTGATACATGAAATGGTTTCTTCCTTTCCTGTTGTGATACTTTATTTTATGATACACTATTAATATACATCATACACCCCAAACGGTTACTTTTCCATAGAAAAATAAATTGATAGACATAATGGGTAAAAATAATGAATTATCTGAAAATAACAGGACTTTATTGCGCTAATTTAATGAAAATATATAGTTAAAATAATCACAAACGGGTTCCATTTGTGGAAATTGTATGTTATAATATTTCAAACGGTCTGCTTTTCTGTAAAAACTACTATAGATTTACGTGGATATGGACCATTTAAAATGTATATGCGGAATTGTCCGATGGAGACTTTTTATAAAAAAAGGGGGGCTGTCGGATATTTACCAGAATGGGGTGACAACATGATTAAAAAAGAAATGATTGCCATGCTTTTGGCAGGTGGACAGGGCTCGAGACTGGGAGTGCTGACATCGAAAATGGCAAAACCGGCAGTTGCCTTTGGCGGCAAGTACAGGATTATCGATTTTCCCCTGAGCAACTGTATCAATTCCGGTATCGATACAGTCGGAGTGCTCACGCAATATCAGCCGTTAAAACTGAACACGCATATCGGAATCGGTATCCCGTGGGATTTGGACAGGAACATCGGCGGCGTGACCGTCCTTCCACCGTTTGAAAAGAGCGGTGAGAGCGAGTGGTACACAGGTACGGCGAACGCCATTTTCCAAAACCTTGAGTACATGGAGAGTTTTAATCCCGATTATGTGCTGATTCTTTCCGGCGACCATATCTATAAGATGGATTATGAGGTCATGCTTGATTTCCACAAGGAAAACGGAGCGGAGGTCACGATTGCTTCCATGCCTGTGCCGATTGAGGAGGCAAAGCGCTTTGGTATCGTGATTACGGACGAAAATAAGAAGATTGTCGATTTTGAGGAAAAGCCTGAGAACCCGCGCAGCAATCTGGCTTCCATGGGAATTTACATCTTTAACTGGAGAACGCTTAAAGACGCGCTGATTGCAAAGGCAGACCAGCCGGCGCTCGACTTTGGCAAGCATGTCATTCCATACTGTCACGAGAAGGGCAGTCCCATGTATTGTTATGAATTTAACGGATACTGGAAGGACGTGGGGACGTTAAGCTCTTACTGGGAAGCAAACATGGAGCTGATTGACATTGTTCCCGAGTTTAACCTTTATGAGGAATACTGGAAGATTTACACCAAGAGCGAGGCGATTCCGCCGCAGTACATTTCAGAAAAGAGCGTGATTGAGCGCTGCATTATCGGAGAAGGTTCCGAGATTTATGGACAGGTTTATAATTCCGTAATCGGGTGCGGCGTCGTAATCGGCGAGGGTACGGTGGTACGCGATTCGATTATCATGAATCAGACGCAGATTGGAAACGGATGCGTGATTGAGAAGGCGATTATTGACGAGTTTACAAAAATCGGCGATAACGTGCAGCTTGGTACAATCCCTGAGAAAGAGAACGATACAAGACCTGATATTTACAACAGCGGACTTGTGACAATCGGTGAAAAGACGACGGTTCCCGCAAATGTCAAGGTCGGAAAAAATGCGGTTGTTTTTGGAGAAACGGTTGAGAAGGATTATGAGAACGGTGTTTTGGACAGCGGCAGGACACTGATAAAGGTGGGGGATTAGTATGAGAGCATTAGGATTAGTTTTAGCAGGCGGAAACAGCAGAAGGATGGGAGCGCTTTCCCATAAGAGGGCAATTTCAGCCATGCCGATTGCGGGCAGCTACAGAAGTATTGATTTTGTTTTGAGCAACATGTCAAATTCCCACATTCAGAAGGTGGCGGTTATCACGCAGTACAATTCGCGCAGCCTTCATGAGCACCTAAGCTCATCAAAATGGTGGGATTTCGGACGAAAGCAGGGAGGTCTTTACACCTTCACGCCGACCGTGACGCCCGACAACAGCAACTGGTATCAGGGCACGGCGGACAGCATTTATCAGAACCTTCTGTTTTTGAAGAGAAGTCATGAGCCGTACGTTGTGATTGCGCCGGGCGACTGTGTATATAAAATGGATTTCAACAAGGTGCTGGAATATCACATTGCGAAGAAGGCAGACATCACCGTGGTGGTAAAGGAAATGCCAAGCGACGCGAATGTGGACCGATACGGCGTTGTACGCATGAGCGAGGACGGACGTATTGAGGAATATGAAGAGAAGCCGGTTGTGGCAAAGTCCAAGACGGTGTCCTGTGGTATTTATGTAATCCGCAGGCGGCAGCTCATTGAGCTGATTGAAAAGAGCGCCGAGGAGGGACGCCATGATTTGGTTCAGGATATATTAATCCGTTACAAGGATTTAAAGAGGATTTATGGTTATAAGATTGAGACATACTGGCGCAATATTGCTACCGTCGAGGATTATTTCGGTACGAATATGGACTTCTTAAAGAAGGACATCAGGGACTATTTCTTCCGCCAGTATCCTGATATTTACTCCAAGGTCGATGATTTACCGCCTGCAAAGTACAATCCGGGCGCACAGGTCAGGAACAGCCTGATTTCGAGCGGCTGCATTATTAATGGAACAGTGGAAAATTCGGTGCTGTTTAAAGAGGTATTTGTCGGCAACAACTGTACTATTAAAAACTCCATCATTTTAAATGATGTGTATCTTGGCGATAACACCCACATTGAAAATTGTATTGTAGAGAGCCGTGATACAATAAGGGCAAACTCTCACCATGTTGGCGAGACCGGGATTAAGGTTGTCGTTGAGAAAAACGAGAGATATGTTCTGTAGCAGTAGAGCCTGCACAAAAGACTAATTTTTTCATGAGAACGATTTGTAAAATCAAAGGGGGACAAAAAGAATGAGAATAACAGACGTTCGCGTTCGTAAGATTACCAAAGAGGGAAAGATGAAAGCGGTGGTTTCCATTACGCTTGACGATGAATTTGTAGTGCATGACATTAAGGTCATTGAGGGTGAAAAGGGACTTTTCATCGCAATGCCGAGCAAGAAATCTGCTGACGGCGAGTACAGGGATATCGCTCATCCGATTAACTCTAATACAAGAGATACAATTCAGAAAACAATTCTTGAGAGCTATGAGAAGGCGCTTTTGGAGCCTGACGAAGAGCCGACGGTTTAAGGATTGATTTAATAAAATAAATGTGGGTAAAAGGGCATCTGTTTACGGGTGCCCTTTATAATTGACGCGGTATTTAAATTGTGATAGTCTTTTATGGTAGAAGGATTTTTCATTGGAACGGGAGGTGCGAAAGCGGGAACAATGAAGCTTTATCGGAATGAGTGGAAATACCGTCTTGGGGAACCGGATCTGGCAGTGATTGAAAACAGGATTGCCGCTGTCATGGATTTGGATTTTCACAGCGGTCAGTCAGGGAATTATGAGATACACAGTCTGTATTTTGACGACTATAAGGACGCCTGCGCAAAGGAGAATGAGGCAGGGGTGTCGCGGCGGTTTAAGTACCGGATACGCTATTATGGGGAGTCGCCGGAGTTCTTGAAGCTGGAGCGCAAGGAAAAGCTGGACGGACGCTGTCATAAGGACAGTGCAAGGATTACAAAAGAGATGTGTCAGAAGATATTAGATGGGAAGGCGGACGAGCTTTTTTGGGAGACGGATAATCTTCTCGTCAGGAGATTTTGTGTGCACATCATGACAAGGCTGTTTGAACCAAAGGCGATTGTCAGCTATGAGCGTTCGGCTTATGTGGAGGAGATTGCCAATGTAAGGATTACGCTGGACAAAAATATTTCCGTGTCGGAGCAGTTTGACAATTTTTTGTCAGGGGATTTTATGCGGTATCCGGTACAGGAACGGGGGGAGCATGTGCTGGAGGTAAAATTTGATGAGATTTTACCGGGGTATATCAAAAGCATTATTTCAAACAAAAATTTACAGCAGTCATCATTTTCCAAATATTATTTGGGAAGGCTGAAATTACAGGAAATGAGGAGAATTGTATAAATGAATATTTTAAGCAAGACGTTTGACAACATTTTAAATTCGTATACCAATCAGTCAATTGGTACGGCGCAGGTTATTTCGGTTCTGCTTGTGGTGTTGGTGCTTGCGTTGTATGAGTTTGCGGTTTACCGGGTGGTTTCGCACCGGGCGTTTTATAACAAGTCGTTTAATATCTGCATTGTGATTTTGCCGTTTTTTATTGCGACGATTGTGATGTGCTTACAGTCGAATATCGTGATTACGCTTGGAACAATCGGCGCGCTTGCAATCCTTCGGTTCCGTACTGCCGTAAAGGATCCGGTGGACATGCTGTATCTGCTTTGGTCGGTGCATATCGGGATTGTGTGTGGGTGCCAGTTATATGAGGTGGCGGTGCTGACGTCGCTTGTCGTGACGATTGTGCTGCTTGTGATGAATTATGTCTCGATTGGGAGGCGTCCGTTTGTACTGGTTTTTCAGTGCGCACCGGAGATGGATTTGGAAATTTTGCGCAATATAAAGGAAGTGACTTCGCGTTTTCGCATTAAGAGCAGGAACTACACGGCGCGGGGCATGAACTATGTGATTGAGTTTTCCGTAAAGGACCCGTCGGCGCTGACCGAGCGGTTAAAGGAGCTTGAGCTTGAGAAGTTTTCCGTGATTGAGTATGACAGTGAAGACGTGATTTAGGGAAGGATTATGAAGAAGAAGATTGGGATTGCGCTGCTGCTTGTTTCGGGCGTTTTGGCAGTGTATTTGATATGTTTTTTCGGGGGAGCTGTCCGGTTTGAGAAGCTGTGCGTGGACGAGGAATGGTATTATTTGATTACAGAGGGCAGCCGCCGTTCTGCGTATGAGGCAAAGCTGTTGGAGGCGCTTGTTTTTGATGAACAGCAGCTCTTTTTTGACGCGTCTTCGGATACGTTTTATTATTCGCTGGAGGAGGGCAGCAGGAGTGCGTACAATCCGCGCGTGGAGTTTCGGACGGCGGCGGACGCGTTTATGGAAGAATTGGGGGAAGTACGCGTTGCGGTGCTCGGGGAGCGGATTACAAAAGAGGACGTGCGGGCGGCGCGGGTGTTTCGGCTGGCTGCATATAATGACTCTTTTTATCACGAGTATGCACTTGTCTGTACGACATTGCCGTTAATGAACATTGAGAGTGATACGCAGGTTGGCGACGAGGATGTGCCGGTGCATATGACGCTGTTTGATAACAGGAAGGGTGCGGCGCAGCGGCTTACGCAGTCGGACGGTGACATGCATATCCGGGGCGGCTCGACGCGGACGTATCCGAAGAAGGGATATAAGCTTTCGCTTACGAAAGAGTCGCTTGGAAATAATGTGCGGCTGAATAAGGTGTCGCTTTTGGGAATGCGTCAGGACGACGACTGGATTTTGTATGCGGCGTATAATGATCCGGAAAAAATCCGCAATGTGTTTTCGTCGGTGTTATGGAAGAACACATGTGCGATGGACAATGCGTTTGGGATTGATAATGGCATGGAGTACCGTTATGTGGAGCTGTTTCTGAATGGGGAATACTGGGGCTTGTATGCGTTGGGATATCCGATTGATGATTTGCAGCTTTCGATTGACACGTCGCAGGGGGAGCGGCTTTATAAGAAGAGCACGTGGGACAGTGAGGATTATATGCTGTCGCTGCCGGATATTGGTGTTGCCGGATATAAGGCGGACGAGGACGCGGGACTTGAGGTATGGACGCCTTTGAAGGAGCATTTTGCCACGCTGCATTCGGACTGGGCGGATGCGCAGAAGATGTATGCGGGGATTGATATTGACAATGCGATTGACATGTATCTGTTTCTGAATTTGATACAGGGGATTGACCATGTCGGGGTGATTAACAGCTTGTCGGCGAAGAATTTGTTTCTTTCGTTTCACAAGAAGGACGGGCAGGAGAAGGTGTTGTACACGCCGTGGGACATGGATATTACATGGGGATTGCAATGGACGGGCGACGCGGAGACGAATTTGTGTAAGGCGTATGGTATTCCGAGCAGTCAGAACACGGTTTGGGGTCTTGGCAATCTGCCATCGCTGATTTTGAACGGGGACGACAAGGTTTGGGGGCTGATTTTGGAGAAATATTGGACGCTTCGGGAGGATTTGTGGTCGGAGGAAAATCTGAATGCGTTGATTGACGGGTTTGAGAAGGATATTTACGGCTCGGGGGCTTTTCTGCGCGACATGGCGCGGTGGCAGGACGGAAGCTACTGGGATGCCAAGCGGGGCTTGACGGATTTTCGCGGGTTTGTCGCGCAGCGGCTTCGGGAGACGGACGATTATTACAGGCGTGTGGAGGCGCTTGTCTCGGGGGAGAATGCGACAACGAATGTTTATATTGTGCGGAGTGCGCAGTATAAGGATTTTTTGGGCAGTGATTTTTTGGTTGCGGTGAATGACAGGACGTTTTTGGAGAACAGCGATTACAGGGAATTTTTGGCGTATATCGGGGTTGATGTGGAGCGGCTTTTGGACGGCGCGCAGTTTGCGGTGGTGCATGGTGCGGACGGGACGGCGGAGTATTTTGATACGCTTTTTGTGCCGGAGGGTGTTGACACGTGCATTGGGAAGGTACGGCTTGAGAAGGACGCCGAGGCTTCGGGAAGCTGCCGGATTTTTGTGGACGATGTGCTTTGGCGTGCGCTTGATTTGCGTGGGCAGAATGGGATAGAGGTGGTGTTTGACACAGGTGACTTGCAGGAGGCGCTGCGGTTTGACTTTTCCAAGGAATATGTGATGTGGTCGAAGCTGTGCGAGGACGGTGCGCCTGCGCGGTGGTGTGCGGAGGTGAAAAATAAGGGCTGTGATGTACTGATAGAAATTGTCAATCATGATGTGATAGAGGATGAGCGGTTCTTGGCGCTGCTTGAGGGCTTTGGTGTGGATTTGCCGCAGGTGTCCGGGCGCACGGATTTTGTCGCGGTGGATACGGACAGCGGTGCGGTGACGGTTTTGGACGACAGTCATGACTCGGGGGCGCGCAGCGATACGGTGGTCGGGGCGTTTAGCATTTTTTACAATGACGAGGGCGGCTACGGTGTTTATTTGGACGGGAATGAGTGTATTTTGGTGCAGCCGCAGGAGAATGAATATGCGGATGTGCGGGTTTCTGTGTTTTACCGCGAGCCGTATGAAGTGGTTTGGTGTCCGGAGTTTTTGTATCAATAGGGATTTGCGTTTTTTGTTATGAAGGGGGACGATTTTGCATGGGAAGCATGAGTTGTGATACGTGTGCGTACAATGTGTATGACGACGAGGACGAATGTTATTACTGCGAGGCCGATTTGGACGAGGACGATATGGCGCGGTTTATGGAGGGGCATTATAAAAGCTGCCCTTATTACAGAAATGGAGACGAGTATGCGGTGGTTCGGCATCAAATTTAGGAAACGGAAGGCAGAACAGGAGGAGACGGGAAAGATGGTTGTGATTGTGGGGCTTGGAAACCCGACGCGCGAATACGAGAATACAAGGCACAATATCGGGTTTATGGCGATTGACGCGCTTGCGGAAAAATACAATATCAGCGTTTTGGACTGCAAGCACAAGGCGTTGATTGGCAAGGGTGTGATAAACGGATATAAGGTTGTGCTTGTGAAACCTTTAACATACATGAATTTGAGTGGTGAGGCGGTGCGCGCTGTCATAGATTATTATAAGGTGGATGCGGAGCATGAGCTGATTGTGGTTTATGACGATGTGAGCCTTGATGTGGGACAGCTTCGTATCCGCAAGAAAGGCAGCGCGGGCGGTCATAACGGGATTAAAAATATTATTTCGCATTTAGGAAGCGACGTGTTTTTGCGTATTAAGATTGGTGTTGGGGAAAAACCGAAGGGGTATGACCTTGCAGATTATGTGCTGGGGCATTTTAGTAAGGAAGAGCTTGCTGTGATGAAGGACAGTCTTGAGAAGGTGGACGGCGCGGTCAATCTCATGCTTGCGGGGGAGGTTGACAAGGCGATGAATGATTATAATAAGAAAGCGGAGGGGAACGGGTGAATTTATTGTTTGCACCGCTCAAAGAGCTTGGTGAGTACGGTGAGATTGTAAAGGGGCTTGCGGCGGCGGACGCGAAGGTCAGTATCAGCGGGTGTGTGGACACACAGAAGCTGCATATGGTTTTCGGGCTTGGCGCGGGGGACGCGCGCACGGATTTTGACGTGCGGCTGATTGTGACATACAGTGATATGAAGGCGCGGGAGTTGTTGGAGGACTGCCGTCTTTATTGTCGTGAGTCCTATTTTTATCCGGCGAAGGATTTGATTTTTTATCAGGCGGACATTCACGGAAGGCAGCTTGCGACGGAGCGTCTTAGTGTGCAGCGGCGCATTTTGGAGGGCGCGCCGATTACGATTGTGACGACGTTTGCCGCGCTGATGGCACATCAGGTACCGCTGTCGGTTTTGGAGGAAAATGTCATTGAGATTGGCAGGGGCAGTGTCGTTGAGGAGGGCGCGCTTGCGAAAAAGCTTGTGGCGATGGGATATGAAAAGACGTATCAGGTGGAAGCTGCGGGGCAGTTTGCCATTCGCGGCGGCATTGTGGATATTTTTGATTTGACGGCGGACAATCCGGTGCGGATTGAGCTTTGGGGCGACGAGGTGGAGGCAATCCGCTCGTTTGACGTGCTAAGCCAGCGCTCTGTCGAGGAAAATCTGACACAGGTGTCAGTTTATCCGGCGACGGAGCTGATTTTATCCAATGCGCAGATTGAGCAGGGATTTCGCGCGATTGAGAAGGACTGCAAGGAGCGTGCGGCTTATTTTCGCAAAAATACGAAGCCGGAGGAGGCGCACAGGCTTGAGCTGTATATTCGGGATTTGAAGGAACAGGTGACACAGCTTCAAAGCTATATTAATTTGGAGAGCTTTCTTGGGTATTTTTACGAAAATACGATGTCGTTTGCGGACTTTTTTTCGAACCGCAGGTGCTGTGTTTACATTGACGAGCCGCTTCGGGTAGAGGAACATGCGCGGGCAGTGGAGCTTGAGTTTCGGGAGAGTATGGCGAGCAGGGCGCTTGGCGGATACATTCTTGCGAAGCAGCAGGACGTGCTTTTTAGTGTGCAGGAAATTATGGCGCGGCTTGATCGGATGCGTGTTTTGGCGCTTTCGACGATGGAGTTTAAGAATTTCGGTCTGCGGTTTGCAAATCGTTTTTCAGTGAATGCGCGCAATATTTCTTCCTATAATAATAGCTTTCCGGAGCTGGTGAAGGACTTGAAGCTCTATAAAAAGAAGGGCTTTCGTGTGCTGCTGTTATCGACGTCTGTAACGCGCGCAAAGCGTCTTGCGCATGATTTGCAGGACGAGGGGCTTGGCGCGTTTTACACGGAGGACAGCGAGCGGGAGCAGCAGCCGGGGGAGATTATCACGTATCACGGGGCGGCTCTCAAGGGATTTGAGTACCCGTATTTAAAGCTTGCGGTGATTTCGGAGACAGATATTTTCGGGAAGCAGCAAAAGAAAAGGAAGCGGCGCAAGAGCTTTAGCGGCGGTGTGAAGATACAGGATTTTTCGGATTTGAAGGTGGGCGACTATGTGGTGCATGAAAACCACGGGCTTGGTATTTACAAGGGGATTGAGAAGGTTGAGGTTGACAAGGTTGTAAAGGATTATATTAAGATTGAGTACCGTGACGGCGGCAACCTTTATATTTTGGCGACGGGGCTTGACGTCATTCAGAAGTATGCGGCGGCGGATGCGGAAAAGAAGCCGAAGCTTAACAAGCTTGGCACACAGGAGTGGGCAAAGACGAAGTCGCGGGTAAGGACTGCGGTCAATGAAATTGCAAAGGATTTGGTAGAGCTGTACGCGGTGCGGCAGAAGAAGCAGGGCTTTATGTTTAGCAAGGATACGGTGTGGCAGCAGGAGTTTGAGGAGATGTTCCCGTTTGAGGAGACGGACGACCAGTTGCTTGCAATTGCGGCGACGAAGGAGGATATGGAGAGCCCGCGCATTATGGACCGTCTGATTTGCGGTGATGTCGGCTACGGGAAGACGGAGATTGCAATCCGTGCAGCGTTTAAGGCGGTGCAGGACGGAAAGCAGGTTGCTTATCTTGTGCCGACGACCATTCTCGCGCAGCAGCATTACAATACGTTTTTGCAGCGCATGAAGGATTTTCCGGTGACGGTGGAAATGATGTCACGGTTTCGGACAGCGGGTGAGATGAAAAAGACCATAGATGGTCTAAAAAAGGGTATGGTCGATATTGTCATCGGGACACACAGGCTGCTTTCGGAGGACGTGGAGTACAAGGAGCTTGGGCTTTTGATTATTGACGAGGAGCAGCGCTTTGGCGTGCGGCATAAGGAGAAGATTAAGCAGATTAAGGACGATGTCGATGTGCTGACGCTGACGGCGACCCCCATTCCGCGGACGCTTCATATGAGCCTTTTGGGCATTCGGGACATGAGCGTCTTGGAGGAAGCGCCGGGGGAGCGGCAGCCTATTCAGACGTATGTGATGGAATATAACGAGGAGCTTGTACGGGAGGCGATTTTGCGCGAGCTTTCCCGGGACGGGCAGGTTTATTATGTCTATAACCGTGTGAATAATATCGATGATGTGACAGACCGGATTGCGCGGCTTGTGCCGGAGGCGAATGTTGCCTTTGCACATGGGCAGATGAAGGAGCATGAGTTAGAGAAGATTATGTTTGAGTTTATCAACGGGGAGATTGACGTACTTGTCTCGACGACGATTATTGAGACGGGGCTTGACATTTCCAATGTGAACACGATGATTATCCACGATTCGGACAATATGGGACTTTCGCAGCTTTATCAGCTCCGCGGGAGGGTAGGCAGGTCGAACCGCACGGCGTATGCGTTTTTGATGTACAAGAAGGATAAGATGCTAAAGGAAGTGGCGGAGAAGCGGTTACAGGCGATTAAGGAGTTTACGGATTTGGGCAGTGGCTTTAAGATTGCCATGCGCGACCTTGAAATCCGGGGGGCGGGCAATCTGCTGGGTGAGCGGCAGCATGGGCATATGGAGGCGGTCGGGTATGACCTGTACTGCAAGCTGCTGAATGAGGCGGTTAAGACGCTTAAAGGCGTGAAGACGGCCGACGAGGATTTTAATACGTATGTGGATATGGACGTGGATGCGTTTATTCCGGATTCGTATATTGTGAACGAGGTGCAGAAGCTTGATATTTACAAGCGCATTGCGAGCCTTGAGAATGAGGCGGAGTGCGACGATATGCGCAAGGAGCTTAAGGACCGGTTTGGCACGGTGCCAAAATCGGTGGAGAATTTGATTAAGATTTCGTTAATCCGGGTTCTGGCGCATAAGCGGTATGTGACGGAGATTAAGGGAAAGGTCGGGCAGGTTACGTTTTTTATGGAGCCTTATGCGCCGGTCCGTGTGGAAAAGCTGCCGGAGTTTATGGGGAAGTATCAGGGGACGATGGAGTTTAACGCGAAAGGGACGCCGAATTTTGTGTTCCGGTATAAGAAGTATGGGCTGGTGGAGAAAGAGGCGGAGGTGATGATGGGGCATGTGAATAAGGTGCTGGAGGATATGGGGGTGTTGTATGCGTAAGTGGGGATGTGTTTGAATTAGGCTGCTTTATATTAGAATAAACAAAATATAAGTAAAATGAGGTAAAGAAAATGAATGTAATCAGTTTGTTCAGCGGTTGCGGTGGATTGGACTTGGGTTTTGAGAGAGCTGGTTTTCATATTCCTGTTGCGAATGAATTTGACCCTGCCATTTTTGAAACGTTCAAAGTAAATCATCCCAATACTCATCTTATTGAGGGGGATGTGAGACAGATTACAAGAGAAGATATTGCCCCCTATATTTCTGGCGAGGTTGATGGTATTATCGGTGGACCGCCTTGTCAGTCATGGTCGGAAGCGGGTTCTTTGAAAGGTATAAAAGACGCAAGAGGGCAGTTGTTCTATGACTACATAAGAATTTTGAAAGAGTTTAGACCGAAATTCTTTTTAGCTGAAAATGTTAGTGGTATGCTTGCTAACAGACACAGTGAAGCTGTTCAAAATATTATCAGTTTATTTGAAGAAGCAGGATATGATGTCTCTCTTACAATGGTTAATGCAAAGGACTATGGTGTTGCAGAAGAACGAAAGAGAGTTTTTTATATTGGATTTAGAAAAGATTTAGGAGTCAGCTTTGTGTTTCCAAAAGGTTCAACCGATGATGATGATAAGAAAATTACCCTTAGGGATACTATCTGGGATTTGCAGGAAACGGCTGTCCCTGCTGGAGATAAGAACTATCATAACCCAAAAGCAATTAACAACAATGAATATTTCACTGGGGCATATTCCCCTATCTTTATGAGTCGTAACAGAGTGAAAGGCTGGGATGAACAAGCTTATACGGTACAGGCATCTGGTCGTCAGTGTCAGCTGCATCCTCAGGCTCCAAAGATGGTAAAGTTTGACAAAAATGATTGCCGTTTTGTTATAGGAAGCGAACATCTTTATCGTAGAATGTCGATTAGAGAGATTGCCAGAGTTCAAGGTTTTCCTGATGATTTTCAATTCATCTATAAGGAAACGAACAATGCGTATAAAATGATAGGAAATGCTGTTCCGGTTAATCTTGCATATGAAATTGCAACTGCAATTAGGATGTTCTTACAAGGAGAAGGCGATAAGGTAGTTGGTATTGATGTGTCTAAAAAATTGGGAGGTAAAAAAGAAATGAGTGCAAACAGCAATGACCAAGGACGAGCATACGAATATGCGTGGATAAATACTTTATATGGGGCATTATCTAAAATCAGAAGGACTCGAATTGTTGATAATTCCAGTTTAGAGGCCAATAAAAGGGCATGGACGGTTATGGATCGTAACATGCAGGAATTATTTAAGATTTCTGCTAATTCTGCTGTTAATACAATTCTTGAACTTGAACCTCGAATGTGCGAAGATGATGGAGACGAATTACTTTTAGAATTTCAGAAAGATGGTGTTGGTACTCGTGGAGATGTACGGGATATTGTTATCAAACGCACTAATATCAAATGGGAAGTTGGTTTGAGCATAAAACACAACCATGAAGCTGTCAAACACAGCCGTCTTAGCCATGGTTTGGATTTTGGTAAAGAATGGTTTGGTATTCCTTGCACTGCACAGTATTGGGCAGATGTGAAACCTATTTTTGACAGACTTAAAGCTGAAAAAAGCAAAGGGAAGAAATGGTCTGAACTTTTCGACAAGGAAGATGGAGTTTACATTCCTTTGCTCAAAGCTTTTATGGACGAGATAAACCGTGCATATAAAGCTGATGTTTCCATGCCAGAGAAGATGGTCGAATATCTTATCGGGACAAAGGATTATTACAAAATTGTGAGTCACGATAAGAAGCGAATGACCCTAATCCATACATTCAATATGCACGACACCTTGAATAAACCAAGTAAAGTCATGGTATCTGCAATCAGTGTTCCGATTGTTGATCTTCCAACGGAGCTTGTTGCTATTAAATTTAAGGGAGGGAGTAATAATACTGTTGAAATGTACTTGAATAATGGATGGCAGTTGAGCTTCCGTATTCATAATGCAAGTACTAAAGTAGAACCGAGCTTGAAGTTTGATGTTCAGTTTATTGGAATGCCCGTTTCTATTCTCAATATTGAGTGTAAGTGGAACTAAATATATGATCAAATAAAATTGGCACGAACTGATTAAAAAAGTTCGTGCTTTTTGCTGTTAAAAAGATTAGGAGATATGTTATGGGGATATATAGGAAATTCTAAAGAGATAATCTAAATTCACCAACAATTTTAAATATTAAAATATAATCTATAAACTACCGCAGTAGTATTGACAACCAATATAATAAGTGTTATCCTATAACCACACAAACTACTGTAGTCGTATGGAGGAAAAATAACAATGGATATGAAACTTTTTGACTCGGAACTAAAGGTTATGGGTGTGCTTTGGCGGGAGGGGGATACGACGGCGAAGCATATTTCAGATGTTTTGAAGGACGAAATCGGCTGGAATATGAACACGACGTACACGCTGATTAAGCGTTGTATCAAGAAAGGCGCGATTGCGCGTTCTGAGCCGAATTTTATGTGCCATGCGCTGATTGCAAAGGAGGAGGTGCAGGAGGCGGAGACGGATGAACTGATTAACAAAATTTATGACGGTTCTGCCGACAAGCTGTTTGCGGCGTTACTGGGCAGGAAGAGGCTTTCGAAACAACAGATTGAAAAGCTGAGACAGATTGTTGGGGATTTTGAGGAGTGAGGTTGTGTATGAGTTTATTGCAAATGAGTTTTTCCGGTGCGGTTCTTGTTCTTGTCATTGCGGCAATCCGCGCAGTGACGATTAACAGACTGCCGAAAAAAACGTTTCTGATTTTATGGGGGATTGTCCTGCTGCGGCTGCTTGTCCCGTACACTTTGCCGTCTGTGTTTAGTTTATATACGTTGATTGATACAAAAACGTCTGTTATGTTCAGCGCGGATAAGATGGAAAATCAATCTGTGCAAGTGACGGAAAACAGTATGGTGATACCTGCCAAAGAAACAGGCTATGGGCAGATTGGCGAACTTTCTTTGGCATCTGAAAAATCAATCCCGCCTACAAAATCAACAACACATGAAATTTTAATAGCACTCGCAATGAAATGGCAGATGGTGTGGCTGACAGGAGTGATACTGTGCGCCGGATTTTTTATAATCTCATATCTGCATTGGCGTTTTGCATTTCAGACTGCACTTCCGGTGCATAATCATTTTGTGGGACAGTGGCTTAAAATGCATTTGTGCAGACGCCCTGTTTGCGTGAAGCAGTCGGAACAGATTTCAACGCCGATGACGTATGGAATTGTAAATCCTGTTATTTTAATGCCAAAGGAGACGGATTGGGAGAATACACAGCAGCTTGAATATGTGCTTTTGCATGAGTATGTGCACATCTGCCACTATGACAGTGCGGTCAAGCTGATTTCGACGCTTGCGCTTTGTGTGCCTGGTTTAATCCGTTTGTGTGGGTGATGTATGGTTTGTTGCAGCGTGATATTGAGCTTGCTTGCGATGAGAGCGTGGTGCGACGCTTCGGGGAGTCGGTAAAATCGACTTATGCCAATATGCTGATTGATATGGAAGCGCAAAGAAGCGGGTTTGTACCGCTTGGAAATGGTTTTAGCAAAAACCCGGTTGAAGAAAGGATTGTGGCGATTATGAGAACAAAGAAAACGTCTGTTATTGCAATTGTTATGTCTGTTATTTTAATTGCTGGTGTGGCGGCTGCATTTGCGACCAGTGCGTCGGCTAAGAAGATGGAGGAAGCTGAAAATAACACTGTGAATTTTTCGGTTTTTTCCGAGGAGGAGATTGGGAAGTTGTTGGCGCTTAGGTTTGACGGATATGAGGATTTGAGTGTTTCAAAATATCAGCAGAAGGTATGGGAGCTGACTGACACGGTTTCATATTGTGTGTTATTGGAACGGTTTTCGCAGGATGCGGAGCTTTATGAGAATAAAGACAGTGATGAGGTGGCAAATTTCCTGTTTTATACGTTGCTGCCACTGACTGCTGAAAAGTGGCAGACAAGAGAATTTGGTGGGTATTGCAGCACGGATTATAGTGAAGCGTCGGACAATGCGGTACTGGAATATTTCGTAACACTTGATATTCAGAATGCTGACACGCTTACGGTAGGGGAATATAATAACGCGCGTGTTGGTATGATGAGTGTTTTGCAGGAGGTGTTACAGGACAAATCAGTGGAGCAGTTGCAGAGTGAGACTGTTATGCAGAAAATACTCCATGAGGAAATGGTGGATTTAGAGGGGGAGTGGAGTAATGAAAATTTGAAGGCTAGTGTCGAATTTGTCTATATGCCACTGTCTGAGTATATTGTACAGAATGATAACACACAAAGCAATAACACACAAAGAAATAACATACGAAATAATAATGGTCAAAATAATAACGTGCGAAACGAAGAAATACAAGATAATACTGTGCAAAAAGCAAGTACACAAAATAATGTCACAAAAGATAATAATATACAAAATAAGAACGGGCAGAGGGCATGGTGTGATTTGTATTATCAGTTTTCTTACCATATGAAAGATAAAAAAGCGATTACCATCGAAGAACGCGACGATTGCGTCAGCGGGGTGATGGAAGGTGTCGCAGAATTTTGGAATAACACACCGCTTGAAACACTTCTGAGCATGACAGAGGAAGATGTTGCAGTAGAGCTGGAGCGCATTGCAGAAGCATTTAATAATGATAAAATAACGGTCGAAATTCTAAAAGAACAGGTAAGCTTTGAATGCATGAATGAACTTGATATTGATGAAGAACAATATCAAACAGGTGTTATTAATATAGCAGGCTTCTTGAAGTTTAGGGATGAGCCTTCAACGAGTGCAGCTATAAATATTTTGGGGAATATTGATGCACTTAAAGTCAGGGAGGAGGCATCACAAAATGCCGCAGTCGTCACCATTCTTCAGGAAGACCGCGGGGTGACAATTTTGTCAGAAGAAAATGGATTCTATCATATATTAATATCAGACACAGAGAACAATCTTGAAGGCTGGGTTAAAAAGGAATATGTGAAAGTTGATTAAAAACATTATTGGTTTAACGAGGTAATCCCATGTACAAATATTCTACGCACAATGAAAACAATGACATCTCCCTCCACGACTGTCGTGCAACCAAAATTCTGTTTACTGACAACATACTATCCTTTCTGTTCAAAGATGGCTTCTATGTATGCGTACATAATAAAGATAACGACAAACGAAAGCTGTCCTATACAGATATGTCAGAAGCAAAATTCAAAATCCTTTATAATGACATAATCATTTATATTTTTACGGAAACAGACGACAAAGACAAAGCAATCCGGGAAACCATTTCATTGGATACGCTGATGGAAAAAATCAATGGCGGAATGGAACTGGAATTTATCTCTGTTTTTAAAGGCTATCAATCCTACATTTTTGTATGCTGGCTTTGGTTTGATTTTGAACCGTACCACAAGGAATGTGAAATCATTCTATCGGCGGACAAAGAAACATACTATTGGAATACCATCTTTACAGATGATGAATGAGAAGGACTTTTGTTTACGGCGAAACAGCGCAATATTATGTCAATTTGACAAAATATAGCGCTGTTTTTGGCACAAAACGACGGTCAAGTCCGACAATTTTAACAAATCTTAAGGAAAATTGCGCAAATTGTAGAAATTTTTCAAATAATATATTATAATAGCCCTAAACGGATTTACATAACAAGTTTACAAAAGCAAATTATAAGCATAAGAAATCATGAAAAATAGGAAAACATGACAAACAAACAAGCATGAACAAAACCAACTACAGTCAGAATACAAACAAAATGGAGGAGCTTCATGAGCGAGGGACGTTATAACATTCCAAGACAATACAAAGTCGAGAAGGGAATGCCGTTAAAGACATTATCCGACAAAATTGAACATTTAAAATGCCGCCGGATTTTTGAGAGCACCGTGGCGAGCGTGGAGTGGTGCTACCATCTTGTGGACAAGGAGGGCATTACCAATGTGGTGGAGCTTGTGCGGGAGAAGGGCATGTCCGTGTTTGAAATCCAGCTCAAAAACAAGGTCTCACCCGATTTGCTGACAGAAATCTTTGCCGGGCTAATCCGCAGACCGATGGTCATTACGTACCTGTGCGACGGGGAGCTTTCGCTGGGCGCTTTTATCCCGACTGGGGAATCAGGCGCGGGAAAGATGTGCGCGACGGATTTTTACCCGTATGACGCGGAGCGCATGATTGAGCTGATTGACTATGCGACGGACAGCGATAAGAGCACGGAGCAAATCCACAGACGGATTTTTGCGATGATTCGCCAGCAGAAGCGGGTGATTATGATTGAGAAGGCATTTGAGCGGCTAAGCCAAGAGCGGGAAGAGGAAAAGATGACGTTTGAGTTTAGCCTTGAAAACCTTGACAAGATACGGGCTGACGCGGATTTTGTGCAGTCACAGTTAAGGGTTGTTTAAATTCGGTAAGAAAATTGACTGGTTCAATTTTTTTACATAAATGGTGTGAAGGGATTTTTCAAGACATCTTAAAAACGCTGCGAAAGGAAAGAGGACACTTCACACAGAAGGAGGAATGGGTTGTATGGACAGCGGTATATCAAGGGCGACTGCAGCCACAGTTTTAAATTCCTTAAAGAGCGGAGTTGTTCCAAGAATCGGGCTTGAATACATTACTGTGGGGAGAAGAAATGAAATTCAGGCGCTTTTACAGGACGTTTCGATTATTGAGCAGGGCGGCGCGGCAGTCCGTTTTATTGAGGGGAAATACGGAAGCGGCAAAACCTTTCTCATGCATGCATTGCGCAATCACGTCATGGAGAAAAACTTTGTTGTGACAGATGTGGAACTGTCGGTGGACAAACGATTTGTCGGCAACAAGGGACAGGGACTGGCTACCTATAAGGAATTAATCAGAAACATGGCGACGCACGCGTGTCCTGACAACGGGGCATTGCAGCTCATTCTGGACAAGTGGATTGGAACGCTCGAAAACGAAGTGGTACAGTATGAGGGGCTGGTACCGGGACATGAGGTTTTTGACGTGCGGGTGAGCCAGAAAATCTACAAAATCACTTCTTCAATGGAGGAGCGTGTAAACGGTTTTGATTTTGGAAAAGTATTAGCTTCCTATTATAAAGGGCACCGGACGGGGGATATGGAGCTTCAGAAAAAGGCGCTGCGCTGGCTTTGTGGGGAGTACAGAACCAGAACAGAGGCAAAGACGGATTTGGGGGTAAATCTGATTATTTCTGATGATAACTGGTACGATTTCATCAAGCTGTTTGCAGATTTCGTGGTGAAGGCAGGATATGCCGGACTTTATGTGTGCATGGACGAGCTTGCGACGTTATATGAAATACCAAGCCGTGTGGGGCGGGAGTACAATTATAACAAGCTGTTGTCCATTTACAATGATGCGCTGCAGGGCAAGGCGTCACATCTCGGGATAATAATCAGTGTGACGAAAGAGGCGATGGAAGACCCTTCGCGCGGCGTATTCAGCTTTGGACCATTGAAATCAAGACTGGAGGACACAGCCTTTGCCGGTGAGGGGGCGGCGGGGCTGCGCGACATGGCATCGCCTGTAATCAAGCTTGCGGCACTCAATCCGGGGGAGATGTATGTGCTGCTGGAAAAGCTTGCGGGAATGCACGGGATACTTTACGGCTATTCGCCGAAGCTTGAGCATGATGATTACATCTATTTTCTCAAGCAGCAGTACAACAAAGCTGCCGAGGGGGAGGAGACCACGGTAAGGGATATGATTAAAAACTACATTACGCTTTTAAATCTTATCCAGCAAAATCAGGAGGTTCCGAAGGAGAAAATCCTGTACGCAAATTAATTATATTATAAGGGTTATAAAGAATGATTAACGCAGTAATTTTTGACATGGACGGAGTGATCATTGACACGGAAAAGCATTATAACGAAGCATGGTGCGAGGCGGCGCGCAGTGCAGGCTTTGACTTTACAAGGCAGCACGCGCTCCTCCTTCGCAGCCTTGACGCAAGGCTCGCCGCGAAGCTGATGAAGGACATCTTCGGGGAGGGCTTTGATTACTTTGCAATCCGCGAGGTGCGCCGCAGGCTGGTCGCGGAGCGTCTTGCCAAATACGGCTTGGAAAAAAAGCCGGGACTGGACACACTTTTGGATTTTTTGCGGGAAAAACAAATCAAGACGGCGGTTGCGACGGCGACGCCGATTGAACTCACATATCAACATTTGGAGACCATCGGCGTAAAAGACCGGTTCGACAGGATTGTGAGCGCAAAGCAGGTACCAAACGGAAAGCCCGCGCCCGATGTGTACCTGTATGCTTGTGAACAAATTAACGAAAAGCCGCAGGACTGTATCGCGGTGGAGGACTCGCCAAACGGTATCAAATCCGCATACGCCGCAGGCTGCAAGCCCATCATGGTACCGGATTTGACACAGCCGGACGAGGAACTTATGCCAATGCTTTACGGGGTGGCGAAGACGCTTGCGGATATTAGGGCGCTTATTGGCTGAAATTCATTTGGAAAATTGCATAAAGATGTCGGTTGACGTTAATACAAATCTGATTTAGAATATAGTCAAAGGAAAATCAATGAGAGAGGATTGTATCGTTCATTGTCTTTTTGGCATATACTATTACAGGTTCTAAAAAAGGAGGTGCTATCATGGCTACATCTAGTATTTTTGCAAAAGTTCGCATTGACAATTCAAAGCAGGCAGAGGCTTTTATAGATGCAATGGTGGCATCGGAAGATAAGCCAAGGAGAACGCCGTCTACGCCAGTAAAACCGCCATTGACAGATTATGATGCTATCAGACGTCTGATGGCGAAGGGAGAAACGGCTAAATGAGACAGTTTGACACAGTGAATATTTTGGATATGTTAGGAGCAATCGGAGAGGCAAAGCTGAAACAATGTCTTTCCGATTTTTCCTGTCCGCTTAATCCGGAAATTGAGCAGTTTGTGGTTCATAATGCGATTGAATTTGCAAAGAAGAAATTATCTGTTACATATTTTGTTGTAAATGAGCTTGGCAGGATTGTGGCAGTTTTTACACTTGCCCACAAAGCGGTTGAGATTGGAAATGCTAATTTATCGAATGCAAAGCGTAAAAAAATAAGCAGGTATGTGATCTTAGACTCGGAAACAGAAAGCTATACAGTATCCGCTTTTCTGATTGCACAGTTTGGAAAGAATTATACTGTGGAAGAAGGACAGGGTATCAGTGGAAATGAATTGATGGATTTGACGTTTGAAATTCTTGGGAATATCCAGCATGAGATTGGTGGTGGGGTTGAAAGCTTTTCTTTGGCAAAGTATTCCATATTGCACCGCAAGCCGGAAAATGGTAAAATATGACGTAATGATAAATCAGCACAAACAAATCAGACGGCAGAAAGCCGAAAAATAAACAGGAAAAGGGGAAAACATGTTATGAAAGCGTATAAAAACATGAGCCGGGAAGAATTGCTGGCGCTCAAGGCAGGCTTGGAGGAGGAACTCAAACTGGAGGAAGCCAAGGGGCTGTCCCTCAACATGGCAAGGGGAAAGCCCGGCGTTTCGCAGCTAACATTATCTATGCCAATGCTGGACGTTATCAACAGCAAGGCGGACATGAACACCTTGCTTGGAAACGATACGAGAAATTACGGTGACTGGGACGGTATCGGGGAATGCAGGCGGCTTTTGGCGGATATGATTGGCGTCAAAAAGGACAATGTCATCGTGTGCGGCAATTCCAGCCTGAATATCATGTACGACACGGTCGTGCGCTCTATGGTGAAGGGGGTCAATGGTTCCACGCCGTGGTGCAAGCTCGATAAGGTGAAGTTTCTGTGCCCGGTACCGGGATATGACAGGCATTTTAAGATTACGGAGACCTTCGGGATTGAAATGATTAATATCCCGCTGTATGAGGATGGCCCTGACATGGACTTGGTGGAGCAGTATGTAAACAACGACGAGGCGGTGAAGGGGATTTGGTGTGTACCCAAATATTCCAATCCCACAGGAACGACATACTCGGACGAGGTGGTATGGCGGTTTGCAAACCTCAAGCCAAAGGCAGAGGATTTCAGGATTTTTTGGGACAATGCGTACTGCATTCATCATCTTTACGACGACATTCAGGACGAAATTTTAAACATTTTGGAGGAGTGCGAAAAAGCCGGAAATCCTAATATGGTATATATCTTTGCGTCAACCTCCAAGGTAAGCTTCCCCGGCTCCGGGGTGTCGGCAATTGCCACCTCGAAGGAAAACATGGACTACATTCAGAAGTTTATGGGCGTGCAGACAATCGGTCATGACAAGATTAACCAGTTGCGCCATGCACGGTTTTTCAAAAATATAGACGGGCTGAACGCACATATGAAAAAGCACGCCGAAATCCTTCGCCCGAAGTTCGAGGCAGTGCTCAATACGCTTGACAAAGAACTTACGGGCGCGGAAATCGGAAGCTGGATTAAGCCAAGGGGCGGATATTTCATTTCGTTCAATGCAATGCCGGGGTGTGCAAAGGCGATTGTTGCAAAGTGCAAATCACTTGGCGTCGTGCTCACGGGCGCAGGTGCGACCTATCCTTACGGGGTGGACCCGGACGATTCCAATATCCGCATTGCCCCGACCTTCCCGACGCCGGAGGAAATGGAGGACGCCACAAGGGTATTTGTGCTCTGCGTGAAGCTCGTTTCCGTGGAAAAGCTGTTAGGTGAACAATAAAATTTCAAACACAAAAGTAATTTATCTGAATTTTACTATCTGAATTTTACCATCTGCATAAACACATTTGCAGGTGGTAAAATTTTTTCAAAGCTTCTTTTTTCCTTTTTTCACAAAAAGACCATAAAATTCATGTGTAATACGACAAAAATAGGGCATGAATACTTGTTTTTCAAGCGTAAATTGTTATAATACCTGTCTTTCGGAGTTCAATTAAAAAAATAGTGCTAAGCCATAGTTTAGAACCTATGACTTGCAGTCCCTCTGGGATACCGCATGTGGAACAAGGAGGTATCCAAACTCGGGCTTGCGGCATCCATGATCCGTCAGGTCATGCCGGTTTTCCTTTCACAAAGGAATGCAATTGTCCTGTGTGACAGCTGGTATGCCAAAAAAGATCTGGTGCGCGTTGTGGACGAATACGCAAACCTTGACATCATCTGCAATGCCAGATATATGTGTATGGATACTGGACGGAAATTGTGGAATTTATGCGGAATATGTTTAACTCGACATTTAAAACAAACCCGTATTTTGACAGGGCAATCATGACGGGAATTACCAGAGTTAGTAAAGAGTCCATATTTTCTGATCTAAATAATTTAGCAGTCGTTACCACAACATCGGATAAATATATGGAAGCATTTGGTTTTACACAGGACGAGGTGTCGGAGGCTTTGCGCGAATTTGGGTTATCCGAAATGGAAGAGCGGATAAAGGACTGGTACGATGGATTTACGTTTGGAAAAAAATCGGATATTTATAATTCGTGGTCCATTATTAATTTTTTGGATACGAAAAAGCTGTCAACTTATTGGGCTAACACCAGTTCTAACAGCCTTGTAGGGAAGCTGATTCGTGAAGGAAGCAAGAACGTAAAAGTCATTATGGAAAATCTTTTGGATGGAGGCACGTTATGCACAAAGATAGACGAGCAGATTGTGTTTAGCCAGCTTGATTACAATGAAGAGGCAATATGGAGCCTGCTGCTTGCAAGCGGATACCTGAAAGTAATCAGTCATACAATGGATGCCGACACCGGGGAAGAAACATATGAGCTGAAGCTTACCAATAAAGAAGTGCGTATCATGTTTCGGAATATGATAAGCGAGTGGTTTAAACGGTGCGGCTCCGCATATAACGATTTTATCAAGGCACTGCTTGAAGGTGACACGGAAGCCATGAATTACTACATGAACAAGGTAGCCCTCGCGACCTTTAGCTGCTTTGACACAGGAGCCGGTTCTTCGGAAACCACGGAACCGGAGCGTTTTTATCACGGATTTGTGCTGGGGCTGATGGTTGACCTTGCCGACAGATATGAGATTACCTCAAACCGCGAAAGCGGATTCGGACGCTATGACGTAATGCCGGAGCCAAGGAAGCCGTCAGACGACGCAATCATCGTGGAGTTTAAGGTTCACCGCCCGACAAACGAAAAAGATTTGGAAGCCACCGTAAACGCGGCGCTTTTGCAGATAGAGGAGAAGCAGTACGCCGCCGCGTTGGAGGCAAAAGGCATTGCTTCCGAACGAATCCGGAAATACGGATTCGCATTTGAGGGGAAAAAGTGTCTGATAGGGTAATTAAAGCACCGAGTAAATCCACGAAAATATAGAAGCACCGACCACCGTCAAAATCCCCGCCACCGCAATGGAAAGACTGCTCATCGCGCCCTCAATTTCCCCAAGCTCCATCGCCTTCGCAGTCCCGATGGCGTGCGCCGAGGAACCAAGCGCAAGCCCCTTCGCAATCGGCTCCTGAATGCGAAACAGCTTAAAAACAGGCTCCGCAAGGATATTTCCCAAAACACCCGTAACCACAATCACTAAAACCGTAATATTCACATGTCCGCCAAGCTCCTCGGAAACGCTCATGCCAATCGCCGTCGTAATGGACTTTGGCAGAAACGTCACAAATTCCCGCTGGTCAAGCCCGAACAATAACGCCAGAACAAGCACCATGACAAGGCTTGTCAGCACCCCCGACACAATCCCCGCCGCGACCGCGACCGGATATTTTTTCAGCAGCGCAAGCTGCTCGTAAAGCGGAATGGCAAGACAGACCGTGGCAGGCGTCAAAAACCAGCTTAAATACTTCGCCCCCGCATTGTACGTATCATAATCCACCTTCATTGTCAAAAGAATAACAATCGTAACGACAATCGAAATCAACAACGGATTAAAAATCCCGCTGTGAAACCTCTTTTTCAGCCAAGCCCCAAGCATATATGCAAGAAGGCTGATTGCCGCCCCCGCAAAAAGCGAGGTCTGCATAAACTCATTCATGTTTCTTACCCTTTCCATGCCTGATAATTGCCTGTGAAACCCTGCCGCTCACTGCCATCACCGCCACAAGCACCACCACCGTAATCACCGCGACCGGCACAAGCATCGGCTGCAAAATATCCCAAGACGCCATCAACCCAACGCCCGCCGGAATAAACATCACCGGCATTACCTCAATCAGAAATTTCCCCGCTCCGCGCACCTGCTCAAGCCGAAGAGCCCCCGTCAGAAGGCAGACAAACAAAATCGCCATGCCATAAATGCTCGCCGGTACAGGCAAGGGCAGTACCGCTTTTAGAATTTCTCCGATGAACGAGATGGAGAGGATGATTAAAAATTGTTTTAAGTAGTTCAAGACTAAACACTTCCTCACTTTTATCCGATATTATATTTTGATAATATCCTTTGACATTTTAGCATAGTTGATGCTTTTTGGGAAGGAAAAGACCAGTGTATTTTGGAAGATTGATAGAAAATTTTGCATTTTTTAAATTTTCTATGGAAATTTGTAAGATATTATGTTAAACTGTATGGAAATATGAAAAAATATAAACGATTTACGATTTGGCAAAACAACACGTAGGACGTTTGCCGACTAAGGGGGCACACAATGCGGAAGGCACAAAAGCAGGAAATCATGGAAATGCTTCATACCTTACAGGAAGCGCATGATGAAATCAAAAAAGACATTGATAAAAAGGATTACGTGCTTGCACAGGATATTTTAAGCCAGTGTCAGGAATGTGCCATCACAATCGGAACCGCGATTGAAAAATTCGAAGGGGAAGGCTTTGTTACAGTATCCCATGTGGAAGCCTACTGTGACACTGTATTTGCGTGCTACGAGGAACTCAATGCTGATGATGTGAATGCGAATAAGATTTATAAAAACCTGAGAAAGCAGCTTGTCCGTATTGAGAACAGCGTAAAAAATGACATTCCGCTTCGTAAGGAAGTTGTATTCTTCCCATACAAGGCTTCCATGTGGGACGCATTGGAGAGCGTTTATCTGGCGGCAAAAGAAGATCCGGACTGTGACGCGTATTGTGTTCCGATACCATATTATGATAAGACACCGGACGGAAGACTCGGGGCAATGCATTATGAGGGAAAGGAATATCCGAAAAACATCGAAATAACGGATTGGCAGGCGTATCATTTTGAGGAAAGAAGACCTGATGTAATTTACATACATAATCCATATGATAATTATAATCTTGTGACTTGTGTGCATTCGAGATATTTCAGCAATAACCTAAAAAAGTATACGGATGAGCTGATTTATATACCATATTTCATATTGAGCGAAATTGAACCAGAGGATCAGGAACGAATTGACAGCATAAAACATTTCATATGGACGCCGGGGGTTATTAATGCGGACAAAGTTATCGTGCAGTCAGAGAAAATGAAGCAGATTTACGTCAATGAATATTTCAAGGCGGCGAAGGAGAACGGGCTGCAGGGATATCACATTGACAGGAAATACTTAGAGAAAAAGTTCTTAGGTCTTGGCTCGCCAAAGCTTGATAAGGTTGCGAACACAAGACGCAATGAGCTTGAAGTGCCTGAGGAATGGCTGAAAATCATTCAAAAACCGGACGGGAGCCGGAAGAAGATTATTTTTTATAATACAAGTGTCGGCGCATTATTGCAGCATAATGAGAAGATGCTGGCAAAAATGGAGTATGTTTTTGGCGTATTTCAGGAAAATCGGGATGAAGTGGCACTTTTGTGGCGCCCGCATCCGTTAATTAAAGCAACGGTAGAGAGTATGAGACCGCAGCTTTGGAGGGAATATGACAGGCTTGTCAGGAACTATCGGGAAGAAGGCTGGGGAATATATGATGATACGAGTGACATTGACAGGGCGATTGCGCTGAGCGATGCGTACTATGGGGACGGCAGCAGCGTGGTGCAGATGTACCAGCAGACGGGGAAACCGATTATGATGCAGAATGTGGATATCGCCGGGAAGATAGATTCAATTTAGAATTTAGGAAATTTTAGAACCTTGACAATTTCATACTTTATGTCTTATAAAGAGCAGATTTGCAATAGTTTTGAAAGTTGACAAACGGATGTTCTAAAAACCTTGACCGATGCATACTTTTATGATACAATATACCTCAATATAAGCTTATATCAGTATATTTTAAAGAAGGGTGTATATATGTTAAGGATATTAGATGAGAAGGAATTAAAGACAGACAATGAAATAGAAAGACTGTATAAAAACTGTAAGTATTTGTGCATTTTAGACAGCTTGGATAGGATTGCAGATAATGATGGTTACCTGTATTGTGTCAGTACATCAGAAGATTCTTTAAACGAGCTTTTTGATGAAAGGGATAAACTTCAGGAACAGGGAAAAATCTGTTGCATTGGCGGAAGCTACAATAATGGAGGGGCTATTGGTGTACAGTACGAATATACAAAGGAATAGATTTTCGGTCAAATGTTTGACTGTGCTGGAAAATAAGTTTGTATTGAATAATTTTTTGGTTGATACCGGGGCAGTGATTACCTGCTGCAAGTACAGATATATAGATAAAGCGATATGTGAAAGAGATGTTGCGGATTATGACACAAAAATTATTGGCGGACTTGTTAATGGCAGTGCAGTTAAGTTTTACAGATATCCGTTGAAGCAATTTACTGTTGGCAATATTAATATGGGAAAACAGGACATATGGATAACTTTTGATGAAAGGGTGACCGATGTTGTGTTGGGAATGGATATCTTAAAGCAGATTATGCTGATTATTAATCCATATAATCAAAAGATTTATTTTTGTAAGGATGCGGAGGACTATAAGTGTAATTTTGAGCTGATGGTTAAATAAGATGCAATTTAATATTGGATTGTAAAAAGATGTAAAGTATGAAGTTGTCAATGTAATGAAATACTTTGCATCTTTTTTTGCGCGATAAGATGGCATAGAAACAATAACCAGTAAATGAGGCAGATGAAATGAAAGTGTTGGTAACAGGCTCCGATGGATTTATCGGCAGCCATTTGACAGAAGAGTTAGTGGAAAAGGGATATCAGGTCAGGGCATTTGTGTATTACAATTCCTTTAATAATTGGGGATGGCTGGATACGCTTCCAAAGGGCATTATGAAAAATGTAGAAGTTTTTCAGGGAGATATCCGGGATCCGAATGGTGTAGAACAAGCTATGAAAGGCGTTGAAGCGGTATTTCATCTTGCAGCCTTGATTGCAATACCGTTCAGCTATCATTCGCCGGATACATATGTCGATACCAATGTAAAGGGAACGCTTAATGTACTACAGGCAGCTAGAAAACTGGAAACAAAACGTGTACTTGTGACCTCTACATCGGAGGTATATGGAACGGCGCAATATGTTCCGATTGATGAAAAGCATCCGTTTCAGGGGCAGTCACCGTATTCGGCTACAAAGATCGGTGCGGACAGGTTAGCAGAAAGCTTTTACCGGTCATTTCAGATTCCCGTAACAATTGTGAGACCGTTCAATACATACGGACCAAGACAGTCGGCGAGGGCGGTCATTCCAACAATTATTACACAGCTGCTTGCAGGTAAAACGCAGATAAAACTTGGTTCATTGACACCGACAAGGGATTTTAATTATGTAAAAGATACCGTCAATGGCTTTATATCCATTTATGAGTCTGACAAAACCGTTGGCGAGGAAATTAATATTGCAACACAGAAGGAAATTTCGATAGGAGAACTTGCCAAAGAGCTAATCAGACAAATCAATCCTGATGCAAAAATTATCTGTGACAAGGAACGGTTAAGACCTGAAAAGAGTGAAGTCAACAGACTGCTCGGGTGCAATGAAAAGATCATGCGTCTGACAGACTGGAAGCCGCAGTATCCTTTGGAAGAGGGACTAAAACATACGATAGAGTTCATGGAAGACAATCTGAATAAGTACAAGACGGATATATACAATGTATAATAACAAGTGAGAAGGAATAATAAATGAAATGTATAGGGAGATAGAAGATTATTGTATATGAAATGAGTAAAAGCTTGCAGGAGGATAATGTCAGAACTTTTGGTAGAAGGAAGGTATTATTTATTGATTTCACTGAGGGATGAGGTCGTAATATTTGGTACAGGAATTGATGCAGTAAAGTGTGCTTATATGTTGCGTAACCGTGGAATTTATGTGAAGTATTTTCTAAACAACAATAAAAAAATTGAATTTTTTTTGGAATGTCCAGTGTATGAACCCAGTGAATGTATTTTAGATGGGGTATTTGTGATTATTGCTGTAGGAACAACTTCAACTTATTTGAAATTGGCTCGACAGCTGGATGGACTGAATTTAGAAGAGTTTACAAATTATATCTATTATAAATGGATTGATAGAAAATTAGTTTTATTGCATGGAAATTGTCATATGACAGTTATTGAAAGCTATTTGCAATCATCAAAAGAGTTTTCGGATAATTATGCGATTTATCCCAATCCTCTGATATATGAAAATGAAGAGGGAAGGATTGCAGACAAGGTGTTGAACAACTGTGATATTTGGATACATGAGGATATAAAGGAAGATAACGCATATGGATATTTTTTGTCTGATGCATATATAAGATTTAAATGGGGCATACGGGGGGGTAAAAAAGAGATTACCATCCCACATCTGTTTGGACTTGGAAAGGCTTTTTTTCCTCAGTCTGCATGTAATCAAAGAAATAGAGCAATAAATAATGCAAAGGATACAAATGGGATGTTTCCACATGCTGATACTATAATTGACAGATGCGTGGAAGATGGAATGACAGTAGAAGAAATTATTGCATTTTGTGAAAGTGATTTGTCATTAAAAGAAGAAAGTATTCTTTCTAATTTTGAAAAATATATGGGGAAGATTAAGGAGAGAGAAAAAGCATGGGATATAAAAATTTATGATTTTATAATTGAAAAATATAAAAAGGTTAAATTATTTTATGATGAAGGTCATCCCACCAATATTATATTAGAAAAAATCTGTAAAGATATTTTATATGAGTTGGGAATTGCAGAAGAATATATTTATTCAGATATAATTTTGGATACGCACGAAAATCCGGTATATCCTGCAGTGAAACATTGTTTGCAACTGGAATGGAGTGAAGCCGAGATTAGAAGGAGTTTTTGTGCAAAGAAGATGTGTTGTTATATGGATTTTGAAGAATATATCAGGGAATACCTGTGGTGGTGCTATGGAATATAAAACGATTGGCGACCGCAGTATTGTCTATGTACCTAATGATAATAACATTGATTACTATGCAATTATGTGTAAAAAACTGGCATACAGAATTATGCATGTTAATGAAGAGAGATTGATTTTGAAAATGGATAAAAAGCCACGGTGAAAGGTTAGGGTGCTGATCAATAATGGAAGATATCATTTTATTAGGACTTGGAGGACATGTCCACAGCGTGGTGGACAGCATTGGGTAGGCAGAAAAATACAATGTTATCGGATTTCTTGACACGGAAGGAATGCAAGGAAAACATTTTTGAGATTATATGGTTTTAGGTACAGATGATGCATGAAACACTATTATGACAGTGGTATTAGAAATGCCTTTGTAACAATAGGCTTTTTATAAGGAAAGACGTGGAGGATGATAGTATGATGACAGATATAAAAAACCCCATAATACAGGGGGGGCATGGTATAAACATATCATGCTTCGGAGGGGGTGTCACATGAGAATCGGGTATTTTGCGGACGGTCCGTGGGCGCATAAGGCATTTGAAAAAATAATAAAGGATGACTCCATAAAAATCGTTTTTATGACAGTACGGTATGACAGGAAGGATGCTGTTCTATTAAGTTTGGCAGAGCAAAATAATATTCCGGTAGAACTAAGTGATAACATTAATTCTCATGCTTTTATGGATGCGGTGAAAACATATCAGGCTGATTTATTTGTTTCAATGTCATTCAACCAGATATTCAGGGATGAGATAAGAAACCTTCCAAAACAGAAAACAATAAACTGCCATGCGGGGAAACTGCCCTTTTATCGGGGAAGGAATATACTGAACTGGGCGCTGATCAATGACGAACGTGAGTTTGGAATTACAGTGCATTACATGGATTCGGGGATAGATACGGGGGACATCATCTTACAGGAAACATATCCCATCACGGATTCGGATAATTATGCGACGTTGCTTGAAAGGGCTTATGACGGATGCGCAGATGTTTTATATAGGGCAATCAAGATGATTCAGGACAACAAAGTAAAGGTGATGAAACAGACAGATATTGATCCGGTGGGCATGTACTGCGGAATGCGGACGGAAGGCGACGAGGTGATTGACTGGAACCAAAGCAGCAGGGAATTGTTTAATTTTATCAGGGCGTTATGCACCCCGGGACCGCAGGCGGCATCATGGATAAGGGGGAATAAGATCACCATAAACAGGGCACGGATGGTTGAAGGCGCGCATGTATATAAAAACATCCCCGGGCAGGTTATCGGAAAAACGTCGGACGGGCTGTTGGTAAAAACCGGCGATACAGTGCTGGAAATAACGGAGTATACATATGCAGGAAAAGTTAGGATAGGAGACAGGCTGAAAGACCATGAGTAAGGTATTTATAATAGCGGAGGCAGGAGTAAACCATAACGGTGATATAAAAAAAGCAAAACGGTTAATAGACGTAGCAGCAGGAGCAGGCGCAGATGCGGTCAAGTTCCAAACCTTTAAGGCGGAAAACCTTGTGTGTAAAAACGCAAAAAAGGCAAAGTACCAACTTGAAACAACGGACAGGTCGGAGACACAGTACGAAATGCTCAAAAAACTGGAGCTGACGGAGCCGATGCATAAGGAACTGATGGAATACAGTACAAAGAAAAATATCCTGTTTCTGTCAACACCGTTTGATATAGAGAGCATAAAGCTCTTATCAACATTGGGAATGCAGGTGTTTAAGATACCGTCAGGAGAAATCACAAATCTGCCGTACCTGCGGGAAATAGCTGGACAGAAGAAAAAAGTGATTCTTTCAACGGGAATGAGCAGTATGGATGAGGTAAAGGCAGCAGTGGATGTGCTCAGACGTAATGGGGCAGAGGATATTACATTACTTCACTGTAACACTCAGTATCCGACGCCCTTGTCAGATGTGAATTTATTTGCAATGGTAAAAATGCATGAAGCGATTGGGCTTCCGGTCGGATATTCAGATCATACACAGGGAATAGAGATTCCGATTGCCGCTGCCGCGCTTGGCGCGGCGGTTATTGAGAAGCATTTCACATTGGATAAAAACATGGAGGGGCCAGACCATAAGGCAAGTCTTGAACCGCAGGAGTTAAACCGGATGGTTGAAGGGATAAGAAAGATAGAACAGGCACTTGGAAATGGGATAAAGCAGACCTCCGAGTCAGAAAAGCCAAATGTGGGGATTGTAAGAAAAAGCATTGTGGCGGCAGTCAGCATTAAAAAAGGCGAAAAATATACAGAGAAAAACCTGACAACAAAGCGCCCCGGAACCGGAATAAATCCCATGCGGTGGGATGAAATAATGGGAATGATAGCAGACAGGGATTATGAAACGGATGAGATGATACAGATATGAAAAAATTGTGTGTAGTGACAGGGACAAGGGCAGAGTACGGACTGCTAAAGCCCCTGATTGAAAAAATAAATAATGATGCGGAAATGCAGCTTCAGCTTGTGGCAACAGGAATGCATCTGTCACCCGAGTTCGGGCTTACATATAAGGAAATAGAGCAGGACGGGTTTGAGATAACAGAGCGCAATGAAATGCTTCTAAGCTCCGATACGCCGAACGCAATTACAAAGTCAGTCGGACTGGGAACAATCGGATTTGCGGATATATTCACAAGGATAAAGTCGGATATGGTGGTAATACTTGGTGACAGGTACGAGGCGCTTGCGGCAGCAACGGCAACTATGATACACAGGGTACCGATAGCACATATACATGGAGGAGAACTGACACTCGGGGCAATTGATGATGCGATAAGACATTCCATAACAAAAATGAGTATGCTGCATTTTACCTCAACAGAAGAATACAGGCGACGCATTATTCAGATGGGGGAACCACCGGAAAATGTATTTTGTGTCGGGGCATTGGGAGTGGAAAATATAAAGACGCAGAAATTAATGCAAAAAGAAGAACTGACACAGAGCTTGGGGACTGTTTTGGACATGCCATATGTACTGGTTACATTCCATCCGGTTACTTTGGAGAATAACACGGCAGGGGAACAGTTTGCAAACCTTCTTGCCGCATTAGACAGATTTTTGGAGTATCATATTATTTTCACAAAGGCAAATGCGGATACAGACGGAAGGATTATCAATCAAATGATTGACCAATATGTAGAGGAGAACGCTGATAGGGCGTTAGTCCATGCATCACTGGGAATGACACGGTATCTGAGTGTGTTGAAATACTGCGAAATGGTAATTGGTAATTCCTCCAGCGGAATAATAGAAGCGCCTTCCTTTCAGGTTCCGACCGTGAATATCGGCAGCCGGCAGCTTGGGAGAATAAGAGCTGAATCTGTAATTGATTGTGGAAACAGTGTTGAAGATATTTGTACAGCAATAGGGAAAGCAAAGACATTAAAAGAAAAAGGAATGTTGCAAAAAATAAAAAATCCATATGAAAAAAGCGGCACATCAGAGAAGATATTTTATGAAATAAAAAAATATCTTTTGCAGGATAAAATGACAGAAAAGACATTTTATGATATTTCGTTAAACCTGCCGTAGGGATATGACGAAATTGCAAAACAGAACGAACCTTGACAACTGCATATCTTACATTAGGAGACATTAGGAACAAGAACTAATTGAGATTTCCTACAGAATATGTTATTATTGATGCATACAAATGAAAGCGATAAGGTAACATACATGGGAAGAGCGGATATCATAACAAAAGACTATATAAGACGACCGGATATATTTGCGGACGTGTTTAACCAGTTCCTGTATCATGGCAGGCAGAAAATCACTTCGGACAGACTTGTGGAGCTGGATACGACGGAGATTGCGCTTCCGTACGGGGTGGACAACATGGCGGTGCCGGAGCAGAAGTATAGGGATGTCGCAAAGATGCTGGTATCAATGACCGATGGAAAGGTAGCATACTGCATACTGGTAATTGAGAATGAGTCAAAAATCAATTATGCGATGCCGGTCAAAAACGGACTGTACGACTTTTTGCAGCTTTCCAGACAGGTAACGGAAACAGCAAAATCGCACAAAAGATCAGACAAGAACAGCATCAGACCCACATCCAGTGAGTATTTAAGCGGATTTTGGAAAATCGACAGGCTGCTGCCAGTAGTCACACTGACAGTGTATTTTGGACCGGATGCATGGGATGGGGCGTTATGCTTAAAAGAAATGTACGCTGACTGTGACGGGGAGATATTAAAATACGCCGCAGACTACCGCATCAATCTGATAGCCCCCGGCATGCTGTCAGATAATGAGATTGATGAGTTTGGTACGAGTTTCCGTGAAATCATGAAATACATTAAATATTCCTCGGATGGCAGGAAACTCAGGGATGCGGTAAACTCGGACGAACGCTTCAAAAGCGTGGAGCGGCAGGCAGTGGATGTAATCAATGCCGTTACAAACTCTAAAGTCAGATATTCCGAAGGAGAGGAGAAGGTTAATATGTGCACTGCAATTCAGGAAATCAGGGAAGAAGGAAGACTTGAAGGCGAAATCATTGGTATTATTCGGGCTGATAAAAGACGTAAAATCCCTCAGGAAGACACGCGCAGGTATCTTATGGAAGAATACTAGAAAAGCAGGGAAGAGGCAGACGAACTGATAAAGGAATATTGGAAATAGGAAGTAAATAGTTCAATAATGAAAGGAATCCCAATGTAAGGTATGCAGTTGAAAGGTCGAAGACCAAAAGCATCGTTACACTGGGATTTTTAATTGTCTAAAAAGAGAGGTTTGTATGAAGGATGGTAATCAGTAATTCCTCCAGCGGAATAACAGAAGCGTCTTCCTTTCAGGTTCCGACTGTGAATATTGGAAACAGACAGCATGGAAGAATAAAATCCGAATCAGTAATTGATTGTGGAAACAGTGTTAAAGATATTACTGCGGTAATAAAACAGGCAAAGAAAATAAAAAAGAAAGAATATTAGAGGATATTGATAATCCATACGAAAAAATCGGTACATCAGAAAATATATTGTTTAAAATACGAAAATATTTGTTGAAAAATGAAACGAATGGAACAACAGAAAAAGTTTTTTTGATGTTCTGTTTGAAAAAATTTAGAATAATCAGGAGTAATATCTATGAATTTTGTAAGTGATAAGTTATGTGAAAATTCAGGGTTAGCTATTAATGAAGAAAATATATGGTATATTACGAACTTAGAAAGCTTGCTTATGCGCGTTGATATACAGACAGGAACTATTGTTTGTATGGGAAAATTACCAAATTCTAAAAGGGATTGTGCATATAGAACTTTGAATTATCAAGATGGCAAATTATTTTGTATACCATTTTTAACTGATTCATTGTGTATATATGATATAGAAAAGAAGGCATTTGAAATTGTAAGTTTTCCAAAATCCATAAAAGATTTTATAAGTGGAGATTTGTGTTTCTTTGGGAGTTTTTTTTATAAAGACGAACTTGTAATGTATGGAATTCATCCTATCATCATCAGATATAATATTGCCACAAAAGAGTTTAAGTTTCATCATCTGAAAAAAATGAAAGAAAAAAAAGTCAAGTGCTGTTTTTGGAGGGATGGATTTGGCAAAGATAGTTTCTTATATATCCCGATGGTTTTACACAAATCAGTTGTGAAGATCAATATTATTGATGATAGTATAACTATTTTGGGAGATATGGATATAGAGGAATGTAATGTAATTACAGTAAAAAGTTATAAAGATAAAATTATATATGTGTATTATAAGGATGGAAAAGTATTATTAGAAAGTTTTGGACTAGATTTTGAAAAGAAGTATATAATATGTAGCTTTTCTTCTGATGATATTATAAAAACAAATGACGATGCTTTTTTGTGGGGAGACATTATTGAAAATAAGATTATTTTGTTACCGTGGATGTCATTAGATATGTATTGCGTAAATTTGGATACAGGTGAATTTGAAAAAATTAGTTGCGCTTCCGAAGGCATCCTGAGACCAAAATGTTTTTGTGGGGTAATTGTTGACCAAAGTGTATTTTCAGTGGTAGCTGAAGAAAAGAAATTATATCTATTTGATAACATAAATCATATATTAAAAAAACGAGAACTTATTGTATGTTTGGAAGAAAAGAGAAAAGTAATGGAAATATTTGCAGAAAATATGAAAAATGGAAAGATTATGCTTGAACAAGAGAAGATATTTGGAATTCAAGAATTTATAGTATGTCTATAGTAATGAAAAGAAATGGGATTTTGAATGAAATGAATTATGAGGTGTGATCATGAATAATATAGCAATTATTCCGGCACGTAGTGGTTCTAAAGGCTTAAAAGATAAAAATATAAAAGAAATTAAAGGAATACCGCTCATCGGATATAGTATTATTTGTGCAAAAAAATCAGGATGCTTTTCAGAGATAATGGTTTCTACAGATAGTGAAGAATATAAATGTATTGCGGAAAAATATGGTGCGATGGTTCCATTTATGAGAAGTTCTCAAAATAGTTCTGATACGGCAGGAAGCTGGGATGTTGTAAAAGAAGTTCTAAAATTATATAAAGAAAAGGGATGGAAATTTGATACGATATGTTTGCTACAACCAACTTCCCCTTTAAGGGAGCCCCAAAATGTTCAAGAAGCATATCAAATGTATTATGATATGCATGCAGAAGCTATAACATCTGTATGTGAATCCGAACATTCGCCTTTATGGACAATGACTTTACCTGTAAATAATTCATTGCAATGCTTTAGGGAAAGGTTAAGTTGCATTCTTCCAAGACAAAGTCTTGAAAAATATTATAGACTAAATGGTGCTATATACATAAGAAAGATTAAATATATTAAAGATAAAATTATTATTTGTGATAAAGACGAGTATGCGTATGAAATGGCACGAAAAAATAGTGTGGATATTGATACTATTGAGGATTTAAATTACGCGGAGTATCTCATGAGTATAAAAGAGGAGAATTAGTGGTATGAATACCAAAATACCGGAAAAGCTGATTGTTGATAATAATATGTCAATAAAAGATGCAATGCACATAATTGATGAAGGTGGATGTAAGACGGCTTTTTTTTTAGAAGATGGAAAGCTTAAAGGGACTATTACAGACGGAGATGTCAGAAGATATTTTCTTAAAGGCGGATCTATTGAGGATAAAGCAGATAAAATAGCTAATCATGATCCTAAATTTTTTTATGATTGGGAAAAAAAAGATTATAAAAAATATATGATAGAAAATATGATAACAGCGCTGCCAATTATAAATAATGATGGGCAGTTGGTAAGAATTGAAATGTTAAGTGAGTCAGAATTGGCAGTCTGTAAAATAGACAAAACAGTTCCAATTGTAATGATGGCGGGTGGATTGGGAACAAGATTAAAACCATATACAGAGATTATACCAAAGCCGTTAATTCCGATTGGTGAGAAAACAATTACAGAGCATATATTTGATAGGTTTTTGTTATATGGGTGTGATGAACTCTATATGATTGTTAATTATAAAAAACAATTGATAGAAGCATATTTTAATGACATTGAGAAATATAAGAATCTTTCTTTTATTGAAGAACCTTTTTTTATGGGAACTGCTGGAGGGATTTCATTATTGAAAGATTGTTTAAATGCAGATTTCTTTTTGATTAATTGTGATGTTTTAATAGATTTTGATTATTACAGTATATGGAAAAGGCATGTAGAAGAAAAAAATATAGTTACCATAGTTTCTGCTGAGAAACGGATCGTAATACCCTATGGAACGGTTTCAATTGGTGAGAATGAAACTGTTTGTTCATTAATAGAAAAACCAGAGATTAAATATAACGTAAATACAGGTATGTATCTTTGCAATTCAAAAATATATAAATATATAGATAAAAACGAAAAAATAGATATGCCGGATCTTATTAAAAGGTGCTTGCACGCAGGAGAGCGTATCGGGAATGTGCTAATAAATGAACAGGATTGGTATGATATGGGACAACCAAAGGAATTAAAAAACATGTTAAATAAGTTTGTAAATTATTGAATGTTACATAGATAATTGGAAAGGGATTTTATATAATGGCTGAATTAAAAATGAGAGAACATATGAAAGAGAGATTTTCGGGGAATAAGAATTTTTGCGATATGCCGCCTCTTCCAACTAGTCTGAATATAGAAATTAATAATACTTGCAACCATAGATGTATATTTTGTGATTATCATGGAAAGTATGCACCGATTAGTATAAAACCGGAAGTAATGGATTTTCAGACAGTGAAGGCTATTATGGAGCAGGCGTATTCGCTAGGTATCGGGAAGAAAGAATTAGGTTTTTATTTGTCAGGAGAACCCTTTGTTCATAAAGAGTTAGAGAGGATTATCAAGTGCGCAAAGGATATTGGATTTGAGTATACATTTCTCACAACAAATGGTGTTTTAGCGACTCCGGAAAGGATGAGGAAAGTTATAGATGCCGGATTGGATAGTATAAGGTATTCTGTCAATGCCGCTGATTCGGCTTCGTATGAAGATATTCATGGGAAAAATGATTTCAATAATGTAGTTGAGAATATAAGGTATATGGATCAATACTTGAAAGAAACTAATAAAGAAATTGCAACATCTCTTTCATGCGTCATTACGAAGAAAACAGATGGAATACAAGATAAAATAAGAGAATTATTTGGTAAATATGTGGATGATATATTATTTATTCCAGTTATGGTAAATAAGTTGATTTGTGATGAAGCAGTGAAAAAGGAATGGCAGCTTATGGACGATTCTAAGGCGGTTATAAATCAAGATTTTATTTGTTCGATGTTGTTTAATACAATGTACATAACTCCTGATTTAAAAGTAATTCCATGCTGTGAGTTTCCCGGGAAAAATATATGCTTTTATGATTTGAAAAAGGATTTCAATTTGGTTCATGCGTGGTATTCAAAAGAGTATACACGTTATAGAAATATATTTTTAAAGAAAGCGGATGATACTGGTACGGTCTGTGAAAATTGCAATTTGAGGAAACAGGGAATAAAGAGATTAGCTTTAACGGAAAATTTTTTTGATTAGAGGTGACAAAATGGTAACAGTATTGTTAGTAGGATTGGGTGGAATTGGGTTTAGGCATTTTCAGGCGATTCTTAACTGCAAATCGGATATAGAATTATATGCGGTTGATGTTGAAGATAGAGCAATAGATAGAGCGAGAGAGTATGTCGTGTCAATTCATTATAGTAAACCAGTGTCTTTCTTAAAAAATACGGATAACCTTAAAGACCGGATTTTTGAGGTTGTAATTATAGCAACTTCTTCAAAGGTTAGAAAAAGTATATTTTATAATATTGCAAAAAGAAATATAATAAAATATTTGATTTTTGAGAAAGTTTTATTTACTCAAATAGATGATTATTATGAAGTGAAGGAATTGCTACAGGAAAAAGAAATTTTGGCATATGTCAATTGCACTGGAAGAGAAAATAGAGATTATCAAAAACTGAAAGAAAAAATTGAAGATTATAAGAAAATTCACTTTTATTATAGAGGATCAAATTGGGGACTTGCATGTAATGCAATACATAAAATAGACTTGTTTTCTTATTTAACAAATGCTTCAAGTGAAAAACTAATATTAGATGGTAATTTGTTAGAAAATAAAATATATGAGAGTAAGAGAAACGGTTATATAGAGTTTTTTGGAAGTTTTTCAGGCAAGATAGGAGACAATGTTAGTTTTGTCATTGAGTGTGATCATGGTAATAATGAAGTTGCTGTAGATATTTATACAGAAGATATCTTTTATTCAGTTAGAGAGGGAAAAGAAATGCTAATTTCAGAAAACGGATTAATTAGAACAGAATATTTTGAGGTTGAATATATAAGCCAAACGACAACTGAGATTGTGGACAATCTTATTAACAAGAGGAAGATATTATTGCCTTCGTATGAAGACTCTATGAATATACATATACCATTTATCAAGATGCTTTTGAAAAAGATGGATGATATTACAGGAATAAAGAATAGGTATTGCAATATCACATAATCTCAAGATGCCATGATATATTTAGTGCTATGGATTCGTGTTTTATTATTCAAAATATGGGAGTTTTATATACTCTTTGTAGAGAACAAATTATATAAGGAGAAATATGTCATGTCACGTATAAAAATAATTATGTATCATTATGTTAGAGATTTACCTAATAGCAGATATCCAAAGATAAAAGGAATGAATATAGTAGATTTTAAAAAGCAACTTGGAATTTTAATAAATGCTTATAAAATCATTTCAATGGATGAATTAATAGCTGCCATAAATGGTGAAATTCAATTAAGTGAAAATTCAGCTATGCTGACATTTGATGATGGATACATTGACAATTATACGAATGTTTTGCCAATATTGGAAGAAAATGATTGCACAGGTAGTTTTTTTATACCGGGGAAAACTTTTACAGAACATAAATTATTAGATGTAAATAAGATACATTATATATTAGCTTGCGCTGACAAAAAAGATATTCTTTCGGATTTGTTTGAAAAGTTAAACTTTTATAGAGGACAGGAATATGCAATACAAGAAAACGATGAGTTATATGATCAATATGCAGTTCCAAGCAGGTTGGATGATGCGGAGACAATATTTATAAAACGTATTTTGCAGAATGCTTTGCCTGAAAAATTAAGAAATAAAATAGCTAGCGAATTGTTTGAAAAATATGTAGGTGTGGATGAGGAAAAAATGGCATATGAGTTGTATATGACAGAGGATCAAGTGCTTAGTATGAAGAGAAGAGGAATGTATATAGGTCTACATGGATATGATCATTATTGGCTGGAGAAATTAAGCGAAGATGAGATGAAAAAAGACATTGATCAAGCGATTAATGTTATGTCGCCATTTATGGAGAAAGACAAACTGGTTTTTAATTATCCATATGGTAGTTATAACGAAAGGGTCTTGAAATATATAACAGAAAAAGGAATTTTACTGGGACTGACAACGAAAAGAGGTATTGCAGATATTGCGAAAGATCCTCTTTTGGAGCTGCCTAGAATTGATTGTGTAGATGTTGCTATGGAATAGTGATTTAATATGGAGATGTGTTATGGAGAAAAAGGTTTTTTTGATTGGTCCGGGATATATGGGACGCGAATATTGTAAAGTTTTATTAGCGCAGGGATATACGCCCATTGTTATTGGGAGAGGGGAAAAAAGTGCTAATAGATTTACAGAAGAAACAGGAATACGTGTTGATTGGTTAGATTTAGATTTGGCATTAAAGGAAATTGATGAAATATATGGATATGCAATAGTGGCTTCAACTGAGGAATCACAGGCAGATAATACAATGGCTTTAATTAGGGCAGGTGTGAAAAATATTTTATTAGAAAAACCGGGCGGAATGTTTATTAGTGATTTAGAAAAAGTAAGTAAAATGGCAATCAAATACAATGCAAATGTGTATATAGCATATAATCGAAGATTTTATGCGTCAACTGATAGGGCACTACAGATTATATCAGAAGATGGCGGCGTTCGAACGGCTGTTTTTGAGATAACTGAGTGGAGTAATGTGATTGGAAATGCAGTTAAAAATAGATCTACGGATATAAAAGAGGAAATATTATCTAGTAATAGTTCTCATGTTATCGATTTGTTTATGCTATTTTGTGGTGAACCGGTTGACTACAAATGTTATGTGAAAAGTGATCCCTTATTAGTTTGGCATAAGACAGGATGTATTTATACTGGTGCAGGAGTTACTAATAAAGGTATATTATTTTCCTATCACGCAGATTGGAATGCTCCCGGAAGATGGGGACTTGAATTATTGACTATGAAACATCGTATTATTTTTAAACCAATGGAGCAATTAAAAATTCAAAATATTAATAGTGTTGAAATAACCAATGTAGCTATTGATGATGATTTAGATAAAAAATTTAAGCCGGGATTGTATAAACAAGTTGAATCCTTCATGAATGATATGGATGATAAAAAAAAGATTACGGTGCACGAGCAGGTTGAGCACATGAAATTTTATGCAGATATGGAACATAAGGAATATAGGTAGAAGGGTTAATAAAGGATATGGATAAAGAAGCGCGGATATGGGATTACGTGGCAAGAAATGCGTCAAATGAAATTGAAGCTGGAGGATGGCGAAACAGTTATGATGGAAAATTGTTTTCTGATGAAGAAATGCAGGAATTTGCTGCTGATGTGTATATTAAGTTAAAACCCTATCTAAACAGCACAAGTACGTCTGTTTTGGAAATTGGCTGTGCATCAGGTATAACTATGTTTAAAATTGCACCATATGTCAAAAGATATATAGGGTCAGATATGTCACAGGTTAATTTAAATCGAAATCAGGAGAAAATTATAAGGGAGAATATAGACAATATACATATTGTGAATTGCAAGGCAGATAAGATTAATATTTTTCAAAACGAAAAAATTGATATTATAATCATGAACAGTGTATGCCAGTATTTTGGAACGGAAGACTATTTATGCGATGTAATTAAGAAATGTATTCAAGTTTTGACTAGAAAAGGGATTATATATATAGGTGATGTTAGAGATGCAGATAAAAAAGAAGAATTTGAAAAGAGTATTGAGAATTATTGCTTGGCGAATAAAGTAAGAAATAAAAAAAGAGGAGATTCATCAGAATTATTTCTGCCTCAAAGTTTTTGGGGAGAATTGAAAATGGATTATTCTGAAATCAGAGAAATTGGGATTAGCTCAAAGATTGGGAGCATAAAAAATGAATTGACTAAGTATAGATACGATGTATTAATTCATGTGGAAAAATAAGAAATGGTATTGTCTATTATTTATTGAGATTATAGGGTGGTGTTATGATTAATTATGAAATACGATATGAATTTAAATATGCAGATGTATCAGATATAGATAAATTAATGATGTTTATAGACAAAAATTGGCAAACAGGGCATATTTTGTCTATTAATAGAGAGTTGTTTGAATATGAATTTTTAAAAGAAAATGGTGATGTTAATTTTCTAATGGCAATTGATAGAGAAAAAGGAACAATTGAAGGTGTTATAGGCTTTTTGGAGACTGCTTATAATCAGAACAATACAGATATTTGGACAAGCATTTGGAAGGTAAGAGATGGGAATATGCTTTTTTTGGGAGCAGAACTCCAAAGAAGATTAGAGAATAAAGAAGGAATTAGATATGTAATGGGAATAGGAGATAATCCAAAGACATCTGCACGAATTCTAAAGAAAAAATTTGGGAGAAATATCATTAAATTGAAACATTATTATATACTGTCAAATTGTGAGCAATTTTATATAGCTAAAATAGTGTATCGTGACAAAATATATAATAAACGAAAACTGGATAAGAAAATTTTTGAAATTAATAGTATTGAACAGTTAACAAGTATAATTGACTTTAATAACTGCTATGATGTTGTACCTTTAAAAAATTGTGAGTATTACGAAAAACGGTTTTTTAGGCATCCAATATATAATTATAAAATTTATGCAATTGAAGATAATGATTGTATAGGCGCTTTTTTTGTTATTAGAATTCAGAAATATATTGATAGAAAAGTACTTAGAGTGGTTGATTATTTTGGCGATGAAAAGTTAATAGAAGATATGGGAATATGGCTCAAAGAGAAAATTGATAACGAAGAATTCGAATACGCAGATTTTTTCTGCTATGGATTCGAACATGATTATTTTGTAAATGGTGGATTTTCATTATTAAAAGAACATGATGAAAATATTATACCAGATTATTTTTCTCCATTTGAACAACGTAATATAGATATTTTATGTGATTATCCAAATGTTGATGTTAGGATATGTAAAGCAGATGGAGATCAGGATAGACCAAACTGAATTTGCTTTTGGGGGGGATTAATGTGAAAATTAGCATTTTGGATTATTTAGAAGATAACCTAAATGAAAGACAAGATAAGATAGCATTTAGAGACGATTCAAGAGAAGTGTCTTATGGAAATTTTATTTATAGAGCAAAACAATTAGCTACATATTTACTTGAGCGTGAATTTAGAAATATTACGGTAGCAATTTACTTAGATAAAACCGTAGATTGTCTTGAAGCTATGTTTGGATGTATATATAGTGCTAATATTTACTGTGTTTTGGATATTTATTCTCCCGAAGACAGAATAGTTACGATACTTAATACTTTGAATGCGAAGGTTATTTTAACTGAATCCAAGTATCTGAAAGATATTTTAGATATTGGATATGAAGGGGTAACAATCATTCAGCTCGATGAAATTGCAAATGACATATCTGAAAATAAGTTATTGGAATGTAGAAGAAAAATAATAGACCAAGATCCTGTTTATGTCTTATTCACATCAGGTTCTACAGGTATACCTAAAGGTACGGTTGTATGCCATAATTCAGTTATAAACTATATAAACTCTGTTATAGATATATTTAAATTAGATAGTACAACACATTTTGGCAGCCAGACTCCATTTTATTTCAGTATGTCGGTGTTGGATATATATGCAAATATTTTTACGGGTGGTACATTTACGATTATACCTAAGCTGTTATTTGCATTTCCGGTAAAGCTGATATCCTTTTTAAATGATTATAAAATCAATACAATCTACTGGGTTCCGACAGCAATGAGTATAGTGGCTAATAGAAAAACTTTTTCGGCTGTTAAACCAAAGTATTTGAAATGTGCTTTGTTTGCTGGTGAGGTGATGCCGGTAAAGCAATTAAACTATTGGATTGATAATTTGCCCAATTTGATTTATGCAAATCTATATGGACCTACTGAAATTACAGATACAGGAACTTTTTACATTGTAAATCGGAAGTTTGAAAATAATGCGCCTTTGCCAATAGGGAATTCATTTCCTAATTCAGAAGTAATACTATTGACTGAAGAAAATCAATTGGCTGCAGAGGGTGAAGAAGGTGAAATATGTTTTAGAGGATCTTTTCTTGGAGCCGGCTATTATAATAATTGGGAAAAATCCCAAGAGGTGTTTTGTCAAAATCCTCTTAATACAGCCTTTTTTGAAAGAATTTACAGAACAGGAGATGTTGGTAAATATAATGAAAGAGGAGAACTGCTTTATATTTCAAGAAAAGATTTTCAGATAAAAAAAGCAGGTTACAGAATTGAATTAGGTGAAATAGAAAGTAATGCGCAGAGTATAGAAGAAGTCAAGGATTGTGTATGTGTATATGATAGTGAGAAATCGAAAATAGTGATGTATTATACGGGTAATATTTCTGAAAAAGACTTTATTGATTTACTGCATACCAAGCTGCCAAAATACATGTATCCGGATGTATATATAAAGAAAAAGGTTATACCTGTTAATTCAAACGGAAAAATTGATAGAATACAACTTTTAGAGGAATATAAAAATGAAAATGACAAAGAATGAAATTAAAAATCTGATTATGGAAATTGCAGAATATAAGGAAGCGGATATTGCTTGTTCTGATAATCTTATTGAAATGGGAATAATAGACTCATTGATGGTTATGGAAATTATTGATTATATTGAGGATAAATATCAAATGGAATTTCCGCCAGAGAGTATTGTTCCAGAAAATTTTGAGTCAATTGATAAATTATATGAAGTACTTAATAAGATTTTACCATGAAAGTATTGCAGTATTATAAATAAAAGCAATTGGAGAGATAGTAAAATGATGAAGAATGATGGTCTTGCTAGGATCAGTACAGACAAAATTCTAGAGAAATACGGGAATACAAAAATTATTGTATTTGGAGCCGGATTCGATGGAATACGCTTTTACAAAAAGTTGTTTAATAAGTTGAATATTTCTTATTATGTTGATAATGGAAAGACAGATGAAAAGATGCTTGGTGATAAACCACTCTATAGCTATTCCTATTTAAGAGAAAATTATAATGATGAAATTATAATTATAGCTTCTATGAAATATTGTCTTGAAATATCTGAACAATTAGAAGAGGATAAATTTGAACAAGAAAAGGATTTTTGGATATGGGATGGGTGTGAAGAGGGGCATAGGGTTGATTTTTGTGATAATAAAGTAATAAAGTATAAAAATCTGAATAAAAAGCTTTGGAAGACCTTAGAGGGAAAAAGAATAAAAGAAAATAAAATATTAATTCCATATAGAAATACTTGTGAAATAGTTTATCCTGCTTGGAGCTATGCTGCAAACTATTTGGCTGATAAATACAATGCATCCATATACTGTATTGGAGGAATAAGGGATATCTTTAATTCTAATGTGTATGATATTTATAAATCATTTAATGTTGTTGGTTTTGTAGATGAAACACCTAAAGAAAAATTAAAAGAAGAGGCATATCAAATTTTTCAAGATATATGGGAAAAGATTAAGACAGTAGATGACATCAAAAAAATAGTAGTTTATGGAGAAAATTTTGGTATAGATATTTTACGGGACTATCTTCGGTTTAATTTTCCTACTATAAATGAATTAGAATTTTCATTAAAAAAACAGATTGAACAAATGATAGAATACATTGTTTTTTGGCATCATTATTTTATTGAGAATTGTGAAACTGTAAAAGCTGTTATTGTTTGGGATGGCATATATTATAGGGAGGGGATTATTCGTAAGATTGCATATGGATATGGAATTCCTGTTTATACAGTTGACAATAGGGAATGTTTCAGATGGGATTATGAGGTCAGATATAACTTTGAATATTATAAAAAATTTTATAACATGCTAAGTGCAGAAGAACAACGAAAGGGGATATATTGGGCAAAGGCAGAATTGGAAAAACACATAACAGGGTATGTGGAAAAATTTGATATGGGAAGCCGTTCTGTCTTCTCTGAAAAGATAACAGACAGTAAAATACTTTCTAGTGATAATAGGCTAAAAGTTATGATTTGCCCACACTATAGTGAAGATGATGCGTTTCCATATGGAGAAGATATGCTATTTGATACACCTTGGGAGTGGTTAGAGTATTTGGGGAATATGTCAAATAAATTGTCTTATGATTGGTATCTTAAACCTCATCCCATAGAAAAGCAATTTGGGGATGATTTGATAGATATTTTTCTGAAGAAATATCCAAAGATAAAATTGCTACCTAAATTTGTCTCTCCAGTACAATTAAGAAAGGAAGGAATGGCTTATGCATTAACAATACATGGGAGTATTGGGTATGAGTATCCTTATATCGGGATAAATGTAGTTAATGCGGGCTATAACCCACATATTTCGTTTAATTTTTCGCGCAATCCTAAGAGTATAGCAGAATATGAGAAGATTTTAACGAATCTCAATAAACTGGAGACTAAGATAGACAAAAATGAAATATACCAATTTTATTGTATACATTTTGGATTTTATAAAAGTAAGAAAATTGATTTAAGAAAGTTTTTATATAAAAGTGAGTATTTAAAAGACATCAGAGGGTTGATAGATAGTAAAACTGAGAGTACGACGGAATTGTTTAACATATACACAGATGAGATAACAGAAGAGCGTCATGAATATTTAAAGAAGAAGTTTGAACAGATCTTTATAGAAATGGATGGATATAAAGATGGTATATTTTATAAAAATGAATTATCAGATGAATGATTCATGCATATTACGTTTGGTTTATATTTGTTCATGGTAAAAAGCCAAAGAGAAAAGAAGTGCCAATTATGAAATGTAATAAGGATGATATTGAAATGACAGACGAAGATTTGATAGCAATAATTATTCCGGTGTACAATGCAGAGCAATATTTAGAGGAATGCATTCAAAGTATATTGCAGCAGACTTATAGTAAATTAGATGTAGTAATAGTGGATGATGGTTCGACGGATAATTCATATAACCTATGTTTGCAATTAGCGAAGCGTGATATTCGAATAAAAGTATTACACAAGGAAAATGGTGGTCCACTTAGTGCTAAAAAAATGGGAATAGAAAATACTTTGGCAAAATATATTATGTTTGTTGATGCAGATGACTGGATCAAACCAGAGATGTGTGAAGCGCTATATAAGAGGATAACATTAGAAAATGTTGACTTAGTTACATCGGGAATTATTCGTTATTTTGCAGATTATAAATGCATTTATGATACGGATAACATTGCGTCAGGTAAATATTGTGCTGATGAGTATAAAAAGGTAATCATACCTCATATGCTGTGCAATGGGGTATTTCCGAGAAGAGGAATTGATGCAAGTCTGGCAATAAAAATCTTTAAAAAAGAATTATTGTATCCTGTTGTTCAGAGGGCAGATGAACAGTATGGATATTTATTTGCGGAAGACACGGCGGTTTTGTATCCTTATATGCTAAGCGCTAAATCGATCTATATCATGCATGAGTGCTTTTATTATCATAGACAGTATCCTGATCATTCAAATAAGTATTACGAGGATGAAGATTATCAATATAAATTGAATAAGCTTTACACCTATATGTCAGATATCTTTAAAACATCTGATGACAGAATAATATTAATGAAGCAATTGGATTATTTCATTTGTGGTTTATTTATGGCAAAGTATGAGTTGCAGGCATCAAAAATTGTGAAAGATTTTCCTAAACTGCAACAATATTTATTTCCTTTTAATAAAGTAAAAAGTAATAGCAGGTTATTATTGTATGGTGCTGGAAATGTTGGAAAGTCTTTTTATGCACAGTTAATTAAAGCAGAGTATTGTAAAGAGATAATATGGCAAGATGAGGCGTATGAGAAATACCAAAAAGAGAATTTGCCAGTAACATCTGTGGATATGAAAGTTGATGCAGATATATGTGTAATAGCTGTTGAAAACAAAAAAACGGCAATGGACATAAAACGGAAAATAGCAGGATTGGGAATGGCAGAAGATAAAATCATTTGGGATAACCCTTTGTTGAGTATGTGGTAAGGGGAAACAAATCATGATGTGAAAAAAACGTTTATTAGAAATGGTTAAAGGTTTCGTGACTGTGACAAATTACATGTATCAGGAGGAATTATCTTGAAGAAGATATTGTTTATTATATGGTCATATACATATGGAGGTGGGGCAGAAGCGCTGCTTACAATGATTGTAAATAATCTTAATCCAAAAAAATATGATATCAGCATCATAGAATACAAGCATGCAGATGTAAAGGTTGAGAAAGTGAATGATAATATCCATGTATTGCCGTCTATAGAAAAGATAGATACACCTGAAGGAACAAGCAAAGGATATCAGGTATATCATACCCCGGAGATACTTATAGATAGATATATTAAAGCAGATTATGATTTATATATTTCTTTTAATTATCAAATACCTACATTTTTGCTACCTAAAGATACAAAAAATATTGCATGGATTCATGGAGATGTTTATGATTTGGGAATTCCGGAAGCGCAGCGTGAATGGCGCTTACAGGATGAGGCATTTGATAAGGTAAAAAAGATTGTAGCTATCAGTGATAATACGATGAGGTCGTTAGAGAAAGTGTTTCCTCGTCATAAGGAGAAGATGGTTAAGATCTATAATGGGATTGATATTGAAAAGGTTCGTAGGCAGTCGGCGGAAATACCGTCGGTAATTTTACAGCGTCCGGCAATTCTTTATAGTGGAAGGTTGGATATAAATAAGAATCCAGAAAGAATGTTAGAGGTGTTTTCTCTTCTTTATAAAAAAGATAAGAATGTGCATCTTTATTATTTAGGAAAAGGGGAACTAGAAAATAGAATTAGAAAAAGGATAGTGGAATTAGAGATACAGAAGAATGTGCATTTGTTGGGGTATCATGATAATCCATTTCCGATTGTCAGGCAATCAGATATAGTGTGTTTATTATCCCATTCAGAGGGATTTAGCGTATCCTTATTAGAGGCATTGGCGCTTGGAAAGCCAATTGTCTCAACAAGGGTCGGAGCAGCGGAAACTGTGGTAAACCATGGAATGTGTGGGGAAGTAATAGACACAAATGAAGAGGCAGTAGAAGCAATATTACACTATATTGATGCTGATAAAGGAAAAATTAAAAAAAATTGTGATGTATTTGTCCAACGATTTGAACTGAAATATTATATACAGCAGATAGAAAATTTAATAGATAAAGTAATAGAAGCATAAGGCAGGGGAGGAATAAATAAAAAAATTTAAAGGGCTATGGATTTAGAAATATCATTCAGTTAAATTTGGATTAGTATGGTAAAGGAGGCAAAGATGCCGCTGATAAGTGTAATCGTTCCGGTTTATAATATAGAGCAATATCTTCCGAAATGTATCGAAAGCATTATAAACCAAAGTTATGAAAACCTGCAGATCATACTGGTAGACGACGGATCAACAGATTCTTCCGGATGTATTTGTGATGAATATAGCAAAAAAGATAAAAGAATAGTAACAATACATAAAAAAAATGGCGGATTAGTGTCTGCCAGAAAAGCAGGCATTGATGCTGCTGACGGTGAATATGTAGGCTTTGTGGATGGAGATGACTATATAGAACAGGATATGTATAAAGTACTGTTGGATAATTTGCTGAGCCAGAATGTTGATTTCGTTCATTCTGGCTTTATGAAAAACAATAGGAAGAGCATTTATGGAACAGGCGGCACCTGTAAATATTGTATTTCCGGTGATACGATTGATAATATTTTAACGGGTATAGTTGTTGATATAGAAAGCGATTTACGGATATCACCAAGCATATGGTCGAAGCTTTTTAAAAAGAAGTTGATTGCAGACGCATATCGAAATGTGCCTGATACACAGTCGTATGGGGAGGATTTATTGTGTTTATGCAGGTGCGTTTTATCATGCAAACAGTTTTTGGTAATCAATCAGGCATATTACCATTATGTAATCAGGGATAATTCCATCAGCCACGAACGGGACATGCAGTTCGTGGCACGGCAGTATGAGCTATATCATTGCCTGTGTGATTTGTTTAAAAGGAATAATCTTTACACAAAGATGCAAGGGATAATAGAAAAGTACTTTATTACGGATCTGTCAATGGGATTACAGCATATGAAAGGACTTTCCCCTCAAAACTATCAATATCCGGACATGCAGGATCTGCTGGATAAAAGAATTGTCATATATGGGGCTGGTGATATAGGACAGGATTATTATGCATGGATCAGCAGATATGAGAGATGCAGCATAGCGGCATGGGTGGATTCCAATGCAGAAAATATTACATTCGATTATTGCAAGGTATTGAATCCCGAAGAATTAAGGGACTGTATCTTTGATGTAATTGTGATTGCTGTCATGACAAAAAACGCTGCGGATGCGATAAAAAACGCCCTTATTATACAGGGAGTAAGTGAAACGAAAATAATTTGGAGAAAACCGGCATTAATTTTTGGGGCACGAAAAGACATAGTGGAAGGGTAAAGCAGATGAAGGAAACGTTGGAACACGTTTATAGAATGTTGATGGACAAGTATGGATTTGAGAGCAGTACAAGCTGTGAGAATTTAAATCGCACGATTAAAAATTTGCTTAGTGAATTTTTACATGAGTGTAAGACACCCGCTATTTGGTGCTATGGCAGACATACCAAAATGATGATGGCGGATTTTATGTTTGAAATGAAACAGGTAAAAACCGTTATTGATGATAAATTTGCCGGTGCGAAGGAAAGCGGCTTTTCCATTATTACAGAAGAAGAAATAGAGAATAATCGGATTGACGCAGTTATTATTTCGTCATTTATTTATCGGGAAGAAATCAAGGCGAAGATCAGGAGTAAATATCCAGACATCAAATACCTTGATATTTATGAAAAGCTTAGTCAGAGAGGCATAGATATGGGGTGTGAATATTATTCACGTTCTCATCCATACGGACATTATACGGAAATCAATAAGCTCAGAAGAATGCTGCCGGATGCTGTTTCTCAGAGAGAAAAGGAATCCATTGTCGAAGAGCTGATTGGGGAATATCTGGCGATGAAAGATTTTAAGACTGCAGCTGCCTGTTTAAAAGAACAACTGAATATCCATGCTTCTCCAAAATTTCAGGAGATGCTAAAAGACATACAGTCTTTATATAGACTTGAGATAGATAGTATTAACAAGATATCTGAAAATAATGTTGTAATGCTATGTATAGATGGGGTGAGGAGACGGGATATTTTAGACGGATTAATGCCGCAGATAAGGAAATTGATTGAAGATAAAATGTATTTTTATCAAAATGCGTATTCCGTATCAACCTCAACTTATGAGAGCCTGCTGCCTGCTTATAGTGAAAATAGTGATTTGAGGACGAAATATTATGAAAACGTTAGCGTTTCGGAAGAGCAGTGCAGGTTTGCTAAAGAGGCAGTCAGACAGAAAAGAAATATTTTTTTTTATACGGATTCAACCAAATATGTGGATAGTAAAAACATAAAGGTTACGGACAATGCGCAGACCGTGACTGAAAAAATGTGGGACTTTATATTGGATTCGTTAGATGAGTGGAATGGATTGTTTTATATTCATATACTTTTTGAAAGCCATTTTTCTTATCCGAACCCATATACAATTGAGCCAATTATCGCAGATGGTTCCAGCATTCTATTTGATTATCTGTCAAGGAATGGGGGAGCTTTAAGGGCAGATTATGTAAAACAGCATAAAGACGCACTGGCTTATATTGATGATGTCCTATATCCGCTGCTTACACCCTTGAAGTGCAGCATGGTTCTGTACGCGGACCACGGAAATATTTTGCCGGGGAAAAAAACACCTTTAGAAGACATTGAAGCCGTGAAATATACATTTGGCGAAGAACTGATTCAGGTTCCTTTGGCTGTAAAATCAGATAAAAATGGCATAGGGAGCAGCAATGCCTTATGCTCTATCATGGAGCTGAATGCGATCATTATTGCTTTATTGAACCAGAAGAAAGTTGAACTACCGACCCGTAAGTATATCAAAGTCCAGCGTTCCCAAATATATAATCCGGATTTTAAGTATTTATATCATAAAACAGGGAATGACAGAGGCTTGATGGCTTTTGAGGCTTTTATTTTCAGGGATGGATATAAGCTTGCCGTCTATGCAGATGGCGAGAGTGAATTATATAATTTGGCTTCTGATAAAATAATTGAAGATGAAGTGTTAAAAGCAGAGCTTATGGAACTGGTGAAAGGGGAAATTACAGTATGCGGCTGATCAGTGTGATTGTTCCGGTTTATAATGTTGAAGATTATTTGGAACAATGTATTGAAAGTATAACCAACCAGACATATTCCGAGCTTCAGATTATTCTTATAGATGATGGTTCTACGGATGAAAGCGGGGAAATTTGCGACAGATATGCATTGATTGACGACAGAATAGAAGTTATCCATAAGAAAAATGAAGGTTTGGTAAGTGCACGCAAGAGCGGTGCTGCTGTGGCAAGGGGAGAATATGTCGCGTTTGTGGATGGAGATGATTGGATTGATTGTGATACCTTTCAAAGATTGATGGAGGTTGGTCAGGGAGCAGATATCATTACGTTTGCGTGCATAGAGGAATATGAAACATATCAGTTAGTGGAAACAAATACGATAGAGGAAGGATTATATGATTCCAAGGATAAGCGGATAGTACTATATGAGTCAATGCTGCTCAATCATCATTTTTTTGAGTTTGGAATTATGCCGCATTTGTGCGATAAGTTAATCAAACGCCATATTTGGAAGGAGAACCAATTGAATGTAAGTGATAGCGTTAGCTATGGCGAAGACGCGGCATGTGTGTATCCCTGTTTGATTGACGCTTCAGCGGTATATGTTACAAAGCTTCCAATGTACCATTATCGTCAACGGACAGGTTCCATTGTCAAAAGCGGTATTAAGATAGCGAAAAAAAACTTTGCGGATATATATAATCTGTTGGAAACAAAGTTTAATTTGGCGCCACTTGGCAGGGAGAAGCTGCAGGAACATTTGGAATATTATATGTGGTTTATTTTGTTAGTAAAAGCGTATGATGTTTTGAATAAAGATGCACTGCTCTTTCCTTTTAAAAAGGTTTCTCCTAACATGAGGTTAATTATATATGGAGCGGGCGGATTTGGAAAGACCATAAAAAGTTATTGTGACAATTCGGATAGCATTAGTGTTTCGGGTTGGGTTGATTTACATTATGCGAACTATCGACAACAGGGATTGGATGTAACCAGCATTGAGCAAATTCAGCACATGGAATATGACTGCGTCGTCATTGCAATATTGAATGAGCGCGTTGCTGAAACAATAAAAGATGAACTGATTCAACGAGGCGTTGCAGAAGAACGGATTGACTGGGTGAAAAAAGAAATATTAAAGCATGAAAAAATACCAGAGTGGATTAAGGAGTAGGTTAAATGGAGAAAGTAATTATTTTTGGAGTAGGGGCACAATTGATGAAGGCAAAACTTCGGGCTGAGTATTTATCCGATATGGAAATTATTGCATATAGTGATAATAATAAAAGTGAATGGGGAAAAAAGATTGATAACATAGAGGTTATTCCGCCTATGTGTATTAGTGAAAAGAAATATGATTGTATATATATTACATCCGAGAAATATTTCGAAGAAATAAAAAATGGTTTGATAAATACATATCATGTACCTCATGAAAAAATAAAAAAATACATGATGGAGACTAATAAATATGATGGAGAGTTAGGTTTTTGGAAAAAAATATTTGTGGATAATGGGGGGCATTTTGATAATCAGGATTATAAGCAGAAAATGCTTAATATAATAGACGAACCAAATGATGACTTTTGGAAAGATAAAGTAGTGGTGGATTTTGGGTGCGGTCCATGTGGAAGTTTGAAATGGACATCAACCCCTAAGGTTAAAATAGGTGTTGATGTATTGTCACTACGATATCTTGAAGAATTTGGGGAAGAGATGCTGACACATGACATGATTTATGTTGCCTGCAACGAAAAATTTATTCCGCTTCCGGCGAATTGTGCAGATTATGTTTTAACAATTAACTCATTGGATCATGTCAATGAGTTAGAGAGTATGACACAGGAGCTTCTAAGAATTCTAAAACCGGAGGGAATGTTATTTGGAAGCTTTAATTTGAATGAACCAAGTTCGGAATGTGAACCGCAGTGTCTGACAGAAAATCTTTTACAGGAGAAGTTGTTATGTCATCTTGATGTTTTGGGCTATAAAACAATGTATTTTGAAGGTGACAAAAACAACAGAGAGAACCCAGATCGCCTTTTAATAAAGGCAAGGAAAAGAATAGAATATTAAAATATAGTATAAATTAGGGAGTCAATAAAGTGGAAAGACTGTTATACACACATGACAAAAATATAATTTGTTTCGGTTCAGGCAGTTATTTTCAGATTATGTATCATGATTTTAAGATGGAAAATCCTGACTTTAAGGTGGCTGGAGTTATAGATAATAATAAGGAAAAAAATGGGAAAGCACTTCATATTTTAACAGATGATATACCGATTTTGTCTGTTGAAGATGTCTGTAAACAGTATAATCCCAATGATATTATCATAGTGATAACGACCGCGTTTCATCAGGAGGTGTTATCGCAATTGCGGCAGATGGAGTATTTTAGGGATGTGGAGCTGTATTCGTATTATGAATTAAAAAAGAATGCTTTACCTGAGTACAATGTTATTGATACAAGTCTTAATTTTGCAGCAATACCTAAGAAGATTCATTATTGTTGGTTTGGCGGGAAAACGATGCCGTCTCATTTACAAAGAGAGGTAGAGAACTGGCGCAGGCTTTGCCCGGATTATGAAATTATCTGCTGGAATGAAGATAACTACGATGTTTATAAGAATACATATACCGCGGAGGCTTATAAAAATAAAAGGTGGGCGCATTTACCGGATTATGTACGGCTGGATGTCGTATATAACCACGGGGGCATCTATATGGACACGGATGTGGAATTGCTGCAGCCTCTTGATGTTTTACGATATAATGAAGCCTTTTTTGGAACAGAGGTTTGTGGAGGTATCAATGAAGGTTCGGGATTTGGTGCGGTTGCAGGGCATCAATTTGTGCGTAAGTTGATGCGGATTTATGAAGAACTGGACGTTGGAAATCCACTACTTCTGACCACGAGTCTTGGAAAAGAGATTGAAACTTTCCATAAAGCAGGATATGTGAATAATGGAAAATTTCAGGTCGTTGACAATGCCGCGATATATCCATATCAGGTACTTGCACCAATGATTAAGGAAACGGGTGAATGTATGAAAACAGTAGCAACAGTTGGAATCCATCATTTTGAGGGCTCATGGTGCTAACTGGCACATTGGTGATTTGCAGGAATGCAAATAATATAGGAGGTAGGCGGAGTGGCGTATTCTGTTTTAGAAAATAAAATCTATCAGTCTGACATAACGGATGCAGCGATGCTTCCCATAGATTGGGAAAAACTGCAGAACTGCAGAATTCTTCTGACAGGTGCTACAGGAATGATAGCATCAGTCATTGTAGATATCATAATGTATCGCAATGATTATTGTGGACAAAAGACCGAAATAATTGCAGTGAGCAGGAATGAAGAACGTGCAAAAGCACGATTTGCAGCCTACTGGGACAGTGAACATTTTACGTGGTTTTCGCATGATATTACAAAGCCACTCCCAGAGCTTGGAAGGATAGATTACATTCTTCATGCGGCAAGCAACACGCATCCTTTGGCATATGCTTCAGATCCAATAGGAACAATTACTGCAAATGTAATAGGAACTTATCAATTGCTGGAATATGCTTCTATGCATTGCTGCAAACGTTTTTTGTTTTTTTCATCGGTTGAGGTATATGGAGAGAACAAGCGGGATGTGGACAAGTTTGACGAATCGTATCTTGGGTACATTGACTGTAATACATTAAGGGCAGGTTATCCGGAGAGCAAGCGTATTGGCGAAACGCTCTGTAATGCTTTTGCGGCACAAAAAGAACAGGAATTTGTGATTGGCAGATTTTCCCGGGTCTATGGTCCCACGATGCTATCAAATGATTCAAAAGCAATTGCTCAATTTATACGCAAGGCGGTTGCAGGAGAAGATATTGTGCTCAAAAGCGAAGGAAATCAATTATATTCCTATACATATGTGGTAGATGCTGCAGTTGCAGCTTGTTATCTACTGATGTATGCAGAAGCTGGCAGCGCTATTAACGTAGCAGACAGCAATTCGGACATTTATTTGAAAGATTTGGCTGGCTTGTTGGCAAGAATAGCAGGTACCAAAGTGATATATGAGCTGCCAGACAGCAGAGAGCAGGCAGGATATTCAACAGCAACTAAGGCGGTCTTAAGCACATCTAAAGTGCGGCAATTAGGCTGGCTGCCCAAGACATCAATTGAAAAAGGGCTGGAGAAGACAGTGCAGGTATTAAAAGGATGCAATGAAATGATTAGTGCATAGAGAGGTATTGATATGAATATAGCGGTATTGCTGGCAGGAGGTATTGACCCATCGTTTCGGATGGACATTCCGAAACAATTTGTGAATATATATAATCGTCCAATTATTGTTTATACTATGGAAAAGTTCCAAAAACATCCCAAGATAGATGCCATTATGATTGCATGTATAAAGGGCTGGGAAAATATGGTGTGGGCATATGCGAAACAGTTTGGTATAGACAAATTAAAGTGGGTGATCATAGGGGGAACGACCGGACAGGAAACCTCACGGCTTGCTGTGGAAGAATTGATGCATAGCTGTAATGGGGATGATATTGTGATTATTCATGATACAATTCGCCCGCTCGTTTCGGATGAAATTATTTCGGATAGTATCTATTCCTGCGAAAAAAAGGGAATGGGGATAGCTGCAACGGTTTCAATGGATAATGTTATGTTAACCGATGATGGTATTAGCGGAAGCCGTTCTATTTCAAGATATGCATTTCGGAAAATACAGACGCCACAGACATATCGCTTAGGAAAATTAAAGATGTATCATGAGGAGGCAGAAAGAAAAGGAATTTTGGGCGAGAATGATACAAACAACATGGTTTCTAAACTGGGCGAGAAGGTTTATTTATCAAAGGGCTCTGACCTGAACATAAAGATTAATACGGTGGAAGATATGGAAATTTTTAAGTCTTTGTACAATTTGCAGAATGGAGAAATTCTGTAGGTAAAAATATAAAGGATAGGAAATGGAGAATACATATGAATGTGGCATTAATTTTAGCAGGCGGAAGCGGTACAAGGACGGAACAATCGATACCAAAACAGTTTTTGCCGATTAATGATAATCCAATTATTATTTATACCTTGAAGGCCTTTCAAAAGCATCCAGAGGTAGACGCAATTATTGTATCATGTATCAGTGGCTGGCATGATGTCTTAAAAGGCTACGCAGCGGCAGCCGGAATTACAAAGCTTCGCTGGGTAGTGGATGGTGGCGATAATGGACAGTCGTCAGCCCGCAATGCGCTTCTGACATTAGAAGATATTTGTGATAGTGAGGATATTGTGATTATTCATGATGCTGTAAGACCAATGATTTCACAGGAAATCATAACAGACTGTATTGCAAAAGCAAGAGAATTTGGTTCGGGTTTATCCGCAATCAGATGTCAGGAAACTATTATGTGGACGAATGATGGAGAGACCGGACGCACTGGGATTGACAGGAATGATATTATGCGTGTGCAGACACCACAGGCATACAAATATGGGAAGGTACTGTGGGCACATAAAGAGGCTCTTAAGAGGGGAATTACAAATTCGGTATATACGAATACACTTATGATGGAATTAGGGGAGGAACTTCATTTTTCAATTGGTTCCAATAAGAACATTAAAATTACGACATTGGAAGACATAGATATGTTTAAGGCATTGTATGTAACACGTAGGGATAAATGGTTGAGACAAAAGAAGCGAGGCGCTGCCAAAAAGATATAAAAAAACAGGAAGTGGAGAACCGTTCTTCACTCCTGTTTTTTAAACGGAAATAATTACTTGCTATTCCTACGAATAAAGCCCAACCGAAGGCTTCGCCAGATAAAACCCTTGCCCAAAATCCGCCCCCAGCGCTTTCGCCGTCTCATACTCCTCCGCCGTCTCAATCCCTTCCGCAATCACCATAATATAATTCTCATGACAATACCCAATCATACCTCCCACAAGCGACTGCGTAGACGGATTTTTGTGAATATCCCGAATAAGCGCCATATCCAGCTTGACAAAATGAAAATCAAACGAAACAAGCATATCACTATTGCTATACCCCGAACCATAATCATCAAGCGCAATCGGAATATTCCACTTCGCGCAAAACGCCCGCTTGATACTGTCAATCTCAAGCTCGCTCTTCGTGTTCTCCGTAATCTCCATCACAACCCGCCCAAGCTTATCCTCATACATCTTCTCAATCAGCGCCCACTCGTCAGCGGACAAAAGCTGATTGGGAATGGAGTTGATAAAAACGCGCGCATTGTCGTCCGGGCGCACTTGGTTAAAGAAGTCCTTCAGCGCATGAAACCACGTAATCCGCTCAATCTTGTCAAGCTTCCCCTGCGCCTGTGCCACGCGCAAAAGCTCCTCCGGCTTGCGCAGCAAATCGGAAATCGGACGCATCAGTGCCTCGTACGCAAAAACCGAACCGTTTTTCAGCGAGAAAATAGGCTGGAACACATACTTAATCGACTCATATTTAATCAGCCTGTTCAACTCGCCCACACCCTGAACCAAAATATAATCCTTGAGATAGCGCTCCTTATTGTAAGACTTGATACTGCCCTTGGACGATTTTTTCACCTCGTACATCGCAAAGTCGGCATACTTTAAAAGGTCGGGATAACTGGTACCGTCCTCGGCGTAAAAAGACATTCCGGCAGAGGCGCTCATGTTCAGCTCAAGACCGTCAGGAAGCGTCAGGCTCTCCTTCATCAGCTCGCCGTGAATGGCTTTGAGAGTGGCAATCATCGCCTCCTTTGGCTCATCATATAAAAACATCGTAAACTCGTCGCCCGCAAGACGCGCCGAAACGCTCTTCTCGGGCATTCTGCGCTTGAGGAGGTTTGCAAGTGTGCAGATATAGCGGTCGCCGACCTCGTGCCCATACGTGTCGTTCGTGTATTTCAGGCTGTCAAGGTCCCAAATCGAGAGCAGACCGTTCGTGCAGTGCCCCTCGTCAATCAGATACTTCATTTCGCGCGCAAACGCACCACGGTTGTACAAGCCTGTGAGCGCGTCATAGTCGCGGTCATGAAGGATTTTCTGCTTCTCTAAAATGCTTGCCGTAATGTCTGAAATAATCACAAGCGTATTATTTCCCGTAGAGTGTTGCTTAATGTCAAGCCATTTATCCTCATAGTCGGGACGATGGTAGCGGTACAAATCCGCGCTCTCACGGTTCGGCTCCAAAAATTCCTCCAGCTTTTTGAGCTTCCCTTTCAGAATGGGCTTTAAGATATGGTTTAACTCCCAGCCCTCGTCAGAAATTTCAAGGATTTCAAACAACTGGTGCGTGCAGTAACTCATCTCGCCCGCCTCGTCAAACTCGCAGACCGCAAGCGAAATGTCCGCAACGTCAATAATCTCGGACATTTTATTTCCGACACGGTAAATATAATCGTTCTGCTTTTCAATCGCCTCCGAAAGCGCGTCAAACTCGGAAATCCTCGTGCGCGGCAGGTGTGCATTTCCCGGTGAAAGCTTCGGGATACTGCGGCCAAGCATACGAATAGGACGCATGAAAAAATGCGTGATAAAAAACGTGCCGATACCCGCAAGCAAAAGGGAGACAATCACCGCCCCGCCAAGCACAAGCTTTAAATGGTCTGACGGCGCGTAAAGCGTGTCCGTGCCAACCACGCCGCACAGCACCCACTGCTGCTTATAATAAGGCGACTGCTCCGTATAGAGCCGCAGCGGCTTCATGCACACACTGGAAGGATTGGGAAGGGCTTTGTTATTCACGTCATAAATCCCGTATTTTGCGTCATGCACGGACAAAGAAACATGCTCCCCGCTTTTGAGCGCAGAATAGTAATCATCATTTCCCACATAAATACTGGTAATTCTTGACATATTTTCCGTGACGCCAAGCAGATACGTCCCGTACGGGTCAATCAGCAGGTTTTGATCAGGCAGCAGGGATTTTAGGTAGTTAAAACTAACTCCAAATCCAATCACACCATAAGGCTTACGGTTCTCATCAAGCAACGGAACTGCATAGAAAAGACAATTCTTATCCATTCCATGGATTTCCTCCTCATGAATCGCACCGGAAACCGAAAAATAGCCAAGGTCATAAGACGAACACTCGGGATTTTCCGCCACGCTGTCAATGACTGTCTGATAAAACGGACAGGAAACCTGCGTGTCAAGCGTCTGACTCCAAAGGGAATCGAGCGTAAGCTCATAATCATACAAAAGCTGCGTCGGGCCGACTGCCACATAAATATCAGAGTTATTCTTCGGCGTATTGTACGGGTTTTGATCCGTGAGATAAACGGCGTCATGCGAGGATGAGCTGCCATTTTCAAGGATCACAAAGCATGCACTTGTGGAAGAAGCGCGCATTGCAGTCAGAATATCCGGCGTAATATCCACCAAAAGCTGGTTGCGGTTTTCACTGCTTCCAAGATACGCCGGGACACTCAGTTCCATGGAAGAAGCATTCTCCTTCGCCCGGTCAGTAACCGCGGTATAAAAATCCGACAAGTCCACAAAGCTTCCAAAATAGGACTCCAGCGAAAAAGCGCTCGTGGTGACAATGCGGTCAAGTGTCTTAAAGGTATTTTCATTCATGTCCTCCGGCATACCGCTCGTGACAAGAAACCCCGCGAATACAGAGGTCTGAATGATGATGATTAGAACGAGCGACAGCATGACATAATACTTCAAGCTTCTGCTTATGATAAAATTTCTCAAGGAAAAACGCCTCCTAGTTGCAGTATTGTTTTAATTCGGAAAGGGTGTCCGCATACCATTTCTGAAAATGTTCATCGGAAAGAAATTCGTCGGACAGCGCGCCGTCCGCGATGGCAGCACGGTTCGCGATGGCAAGCGCGGGCATTGTCCGCTCCAAAACCTCCTTCGCCTGTGAACCGCCTGTAAACCCTGTGGGGATATACATAATATATTTTTCTGTCTGCGAGAGCGACATCATAATCGACTCGCGGATGACAGCGTTTGCCGAATGCTCCTTCAAATAAGCAGCCATCACATCTGCCTTTGCCGCCTCAAGCGAGACCGGCATATATCCGCTGTTCATGGAAAAGCGAAGGTTCTGTTCTTTTTCGGTAAACCACTTTAGAAACAAAACGCTTGCATATTCCTGCGCCTCGCCGGACTTTGTGACAGCCATTCCCGCGCCCTGCAGCACGGCATACGGTGCCGTATCCTCAAAATTGGGAAGCGGCAGCACGACACGCTCAATCGGGTAGGAGGTGCCGTCAGGCAGCACGACCTCGTTCGGAAAATAGGAGGCACGGGAGGACGAGCACACCAAAGCGACAATCTCCCCGATACGCACATCGTCACAGCGGGACTTTCCGACCTGACTGTAATATCCATTCACATAAGGAACATAAAAGTTATCCCAGACCCTCCGCATGACCGCCTTGTCAAAGTCAAGCGTGACAGACTCCCCGGAGCCCTTAAAAAGCTCATGCCCAAGCTGGGAGCCGGCAAGAATGGGATAGTTCGCAAAGGAATCGCGCCCGAAAAAAGCCTTCCCCCCAGACCATTCATAGTAGTCCTTCGCAGTCTGCGCAAGCCCCTCCCACGTCAGAAGCGCGTCAAGCTGCGCACCCGTGTCCTTCGCAAATTTGTCCCAGTCCGTCTTGTTCAACATCAAAACCTCGGTTGACTTTGCCACAGGAAAAATTTTCCATGCATTGTCCGCCCCGATACAGCCCGAATCCAAAAACTGGCGCACATAAGTAAGCTTTTCGTCCTCGGTGATATAATCATTAAAATCAACAAGCGCAACCTTTTGCTCCAGTGACAATGCAGTGTCGGGATAGCACTGGAACATATTGGGCATGGCGGGCGAACCGATTTTTTCCGTCGCACAGTCCCAAAGCGCCTCATCAAGCTCACCCGTGGAGCTCATGCCCTGCGCCGTGACAACGACCCCGTTTTCCCGCCCGATTGTGTTGTTAAATTCCGTAACCAAGTCATCAAACTGTGACGCGGCATGACCACCGTAATAGTGCCATACGCTGATTGTGATGGGATTTTCCTTGGAAAGCCCGTGGTTATCGTCGCTGCACCCGCAAAGCGTGACCATCGTCAACAGAAAGAAGCATAGAATGGAAAACTGTTTTTTCATCTGCATATTACTTCCTTTTAATATGGTGTCAATAGCAATTAAAGTTAGTATACCACATAATTCCAAGCGGAAAAACAAAAATATGAAAAATATTCCAGTATAAACCTATTGCAACAGTTATTGGAAATTTGATATAATGCAAGGAAATGAAAATCAGGAGAAACGATTATGAATCATACAAAAACAAAAAGACACCTTCGCAAAGCGGCAATATTAATAGGAGCGGTACTGATCGGACTGCTTGTCGTAATGCGTACAAAAATAGATACAACCGTATATGCAAGTGAACTAAAAACATATGACACGTCATTTGCGGTATCCGCGTCAAGCCGTCTGCTCAATCAGACGACAATCGAATATGCGGCAGTCCTTCCCGAACTGGCATTCGGTGATGACGGAATGCTTTATCTCTTTGAATTGCAGCCAAGTGAATATGAGGTACCCTTCGGGGCAGAACCCGTTGCGTCCACACCCGTTTCCCTCACACCGTCCTTTACCCTGCCCTTCGCAGAGGAACGGCTTTACACAAAGCTTGGACTTGCCATAAAATCATGCGGTCAGAATGTGCTGATTGCATATCCGCAGTATATTGTAAATCCAGAGCTTCTAGCCACACACACAAAGCCAAGAACCGTAAGACCGTTAAAATCGGAACAGGGAAAGGAATTTTGCAATCTAAACCTTTCAGGAAACATCAAGGGCGTCATAGCGGGGAACTATACCACGGTTCAGGTAATGAATACAGGATCCAGTCAGCTCGTGACCAACCCCTATGCAAGGGCAGAAATGGTTTCTGCGGATTCGCACCCCGTAGCGCCAAGATACTATATGCTCAATGCCTCCGAGCCGCAGGGAATTGCCGCAATCACATCAGAGCTTAAGCTTTGTGCACAGAGTGCGACACTGGAAAATTTTATTATCGGAAATGAAGTGAACATGCGTACGTGGAATTATATGATGTGGACAGACTGGGAGCATTATGTCAGGGAATACGCGCAGGCATTCCGCGTATCCTACAACGCGGTTAAAAGTCAGAACGCAAACGCGCGCGTGTTTATCTGTATCGACCAAAACTGGGACAGAAACCGCCGCGCAGGACATCGGGAATACTACGAATATATGGACGGAAAGGATTTTCTTGCAAAATTCAACGAAGTCATCGCAAAAGAGGGAAACATCGACTGGGGCGTGGCACAGCACCCGTATCCCGTGCCGCTGACATACGCGAAATTCTGGGACATGTCAGAATGCCGCAACGGCTCCTACATGGCAGGACAGATTGCGTCGGGAAAAATGGTAAGCTTTCAGAACCTCTCGCTTCTGACGGATTATCTGCAAAGACCGGAGTTGCTTAGTCCCACAGGAAACGTAAGACATGTGATTTTAAGCGAGGTCGGGATTGTCAATTCGCAGGGAGCGGATATTCAGGGGGCGGCAATGTACGCTTCCTATGAGGCGGCAAAAAGGAACCCTTATGTAGACGAAATCATTTATCTGCTTGCCTACAGCGAGCCGGGAATCGACACGAGGCTGAGCGGGCAGTCGCAGGCGGCATATGATAGTATCGGGACGCCAAGCGAGCCCATATATGAAACATGGGCAAAGTCGGTAATCGGCATTAATGACTGGGCAGAAATCATCCGATAAAAAATACAGAAGAATGAAGGATTGCAGCATGGGAAAAGTAGATAAAAAGAAACAGCAAAAAAGAACCTCGCTCCTTGACACGGCATTTAACCTCTTTACAAGCCGCGGGATTCACAACACCTCCATATCGGACATTGTGGAGAACGCGGGCGTGGCGAAGGGAACGTTTTATCTTTATTTCAAGGATAAATATGACATCAGGAATAAGCTGATTGCCCACAAAGCAGCGGAGGTGTTCCGGATAGCGGACGAGGCATTGCAGAAGGAGGACTTTTCATCGTTTGGGGAAAATGCGGTTTATGAGGAAAAGGTGATTTTTCTCGCGGACAATATCATTAACCGGTTTGCGGCGGACAAGACACTGCTGCGGTTTATCTCCAAAAAGCTTGACTGGGGAATGTTCAAAAACGTATTTACGGGCACAGGCAATGACGGCGTGGACTGCTACGATATTTATGACGCAGTGTTTCAGGGAGAGCACGACCGCTATGAAAATCCCGAAATTATGGTCTACCTCATTATTGAGCTTGTAAGCTCCACCTGCTACAACGCGATTTTGGCAGGGGAGCCAGCCCCGATAGAGGAGCTTAAGCCCTATATTTTTCGAACCGTGCGGCAGATTATGCAGTCCCATCTGATTAGAAAGAATGTTATAAATAAAGAAAAAAAATAACAGGATAAGGATGGTTTTAATATAACGATGATAGAACACAGACTGACAGCTTATTTAAAAAAATACCGCTTAATCACGGACGGCTCCTTCGGGACATATTATGCGGACAAGTATCAGACAAACGAAATGCCCGAGCTTGCAAACTGCGCAAAGGAACGGGCAGTCTGCGAGCGGGTGACGCAGATTCACGCGGAATATATCAGGGCAGGCGCGGCGCTTATCCGCACCAATACGTTTGCCGCCAACACCGTGCTTTTAGGGACAAACCGTGAGGGCGTGCGGAAAAATATCGTACAGGCGGTACGCCTTGCAAAGCTTGCCATGCAGAGCCTGCGGGACAGGGAAAAGTGCTTTCTTGCAGGAGACATCGGACCGATACCGCTTGACGCGCAGTATAAGGCGCAGGACGCGGAAAAAGAATATTATATAATAGGAAGAAATTTTTTGGCAGAGGGAATTGACATCTTAAATTTCGAGACCTTTCCGGATCTTGCACAGATTTTACCTGCCATCAAACAGCTCAAAGCGGACGCGGCGCGCGAAAAGAGGGCGCTTTTTATTATGGTACAGTTCAGTGTGAACCAGTTTGGCTACAGTGCAGGCGGAATGCGCGCAGGAAGGCTTTTGGAGCAGGCAGCGCAGTGCGCGGAAATTGACGCCGTAGGCTTAAACTGCGGCGTGGGACCCGTCCACATGGAACAGATTATCCGCGCGCTTGACACAAGTAAATTGGACAAAAAGTATTTCATCGCGCTTCCGAATGCAGGCTACCCGAAGCGCGTCAGGAACCAAATCCGCTTTGGGAACCAGCCCGATTATTTTGCGGGAAAAGTGGCAGGGTTTTGCGGGCAGTGCAGGGTGGACATTGTCGGAGGCTGCTGCGGCACGACGCCGGAATATATCAGGCTGCTGTCCGAAACGCTTGGCAGGACAAAAAAACCATGTGCAGTGCAGAAGCTGCAAAAGACAGTAAAGCCGGTATCCGTGACAAATCACGCATTTTACAAGGACAAAAAAGAGGGCAGAAAGCTCATTGCGGTAGAGCTTGCACCGCCCGCGAATGCAGATGACGAAAAGGTGCTTGACGCGGCGCATTACCTAAAGGATTTAGGCGTTGACGTGCTGACCTTTCCCGACTCCCCGTCAGGGCGCACAAGGATTGATTCCGTGCTGATGGCGGAAAAAGTGCACCGCGAAACCGGAATGTGCGTCATGCCGCATATCTGCTGTCGTGACAAAAACGCGATTGCCATGCGCTCTTTGCTTTTGGGCGCGCACATCAATGATATCCACAATTTCCTGATGATCACAGGCGACCCCGTCCCGACGCTGGTCAGACAGACGACAAAGGCGGTTTTCAATTTCGATTCGGTAGGGCTGATGAACATTGCGCGCGACATGAATGAGGAAAGCTTTCCGACAGCCCCAATCATCTATGGCGGGGCGATTAATCAGGGAAGAAGGAACTTTGACGTGGAGCTTTCGCGCGTACGCAAAAAAATGGAAGCAGGCGCGTCCTTTTTCCTGACACAGCCCGTCTTTACCGATGAGGCAATTGCACGTGTGCGCGACATCAAAAACAGGACAGGCGCATGTATTTTATGTGGAATCATGCCGTTTGTGAACCGGAAAAACGCGCTTTTTATGAAGAATGAAATTGCCGGGCTAGAGGTTCCCGATGAAATCATAAACCGTTACCCCGAGCACGCCACACGCGAGGAGGGCGAAGCCGTGGGAATTGCAATTGCGGCACAACTCATTGCAAAAACAAAGGATTTTGCGGACGGATATTATTTTTCCTTTCCGTTTATCCGTGTGCATATGCTCAAACAAATTTTGCAATAGCTATAAAGTAAATGGAAAAACAACCGATAAACTAGATATAAAAGTAAAAAATTATTATGGATTTTTAATAATTGATTACAATATATGTACGTTCAATAAGGAAGGAGGAGTCTTATATGCGTATAGATGCTTACAATCAGCTACAGCAGATTTATGGGACAAAAAAATTAAACAAAGTAGAGGGAAAGAAGACGACAGCGACATCCTTCCGCGATCAGTTAATTTTGTCATCAACCGCAATGGATACCGCCATAGCGAAGCAGGCAGTTGCAAACGCGCCCGACGTGCGGGAGGATTTGGTAGGTTCCTTAAAGCAGCGGATTGACAATGATACCTACGAGGTAGATGTTGACGATTTCGCAGAAAAACTGTTGGAAAAGTATAACGGATTATTTTAAGGGAGGATTTTGATAATAGGTGGCTAGCTTATTAGAAAATTTAATTGATGTGCTCGACAAGGAAAACACGGAGTATGAAAAGCTCATCGTCCTTGCCGAGGATAAAACTCCCACGATTGTCAAGGGAGATGTAGAGAGCCTGTCAAAGATCACGGAGGATGAACAGGAAATCGTAGGCAGAATCCAGAAAATGGAAAAACAGAGGTTAAAAGTTCTGGCTGATGTTGCCAACGTAGTAAACAGGGATGTTGAAACATTGAAACTAATAGACCTGATTCAGATGCTCGAAAAGATGCCCGACCAGCAAAAAAAGCTGAAGGACGTACATGAATGTTTGAAAAAGACCACGGAAAAGCTTCGGGAAATTAACGACAAAAACCAAATGCTTTTAGCGGATAAGCTTGATATGGTCGAGTTCAACTTAAACATGATAAGAGCTATGAAGTCTGCGCCGCAAACAGCCAATTATTCAAAAGACGCATACACGAGTGGAGAAGTGCTTGGTATCTTTCATGGTGGTTTCGACGCAAAACAATAACGACGAAAACACGAGGTGAGATGCCATGTCTTTATTTGGGGATTTATATATTGGTGACAGCGGACTGAGAACATCGCAGAACGCGTTGAATACAGTCGCACACAACCTTTCCAATCTGAACACACCCGGTTATGTCCGCCAGCAGGTGGCAAATACCGATACCACATACACAAACACGACCGGCAACGCAAAGTTTCGGGTCGGCGACGGCGTAAAGTACGCCGAGTGCCGTCACGTCAGGGACGCATTCCTTGACGCGACCTACCGCAATGAAAAAGGCCGGTGCGATTATTATGAAAAATCTTATGCAGCAATGACGGAAATCGAAGATATTTTGGGCGAGCTTGACGGGGCAGCGTTTAAAGGCTCTTTGCAGGGGCTTTGGACCTCCATTCAAAATCTCTCGACCTCACCCAACGATAACACGTACATTTCGCTGTTTGTATCCAAGGCAGCAGCATTCATGGAAAATGCGACATCTGTTTACAGCTCGTTTATAGAGCTTCAGACCAGTTTAAATAAGCAGGTGATACAATCCGTAAATAAGATTAATTCCATCGGAAAGCAGATTCATGAGCTGAACAAACAAATAACAAAAATAGAGGTTGCAGGCGTTGAGCATGCAAATGACCTTCGGGACAAGAGGGATTTGCTGATTGATGAGCTTGCAGGTTACGGGAATATTGACTGTGAGGAGCAGCCAAACGGTATGGTGACAATCCGGTTCAACCATAACGATTTTGTGACACAGAATGGCGCCTTTGAGATGGGGATGCTCATTGATGAGGATACGGGCTTTGCCAGTCCTTATTGGACACAGAATGTCAGGTACACGACGGATGAAAAAGGCGTCCGGATTCCCGATTATACATCGGCACAGGTGTTTGACTTGTCAGAGGAAATTTCGACAAAGAGGGATACGGATGTAGGTTCGCTGCGTGCACTCCTTCTTGCAAGAGGAGACCATGCGGCAAATTACACGGATTTGGACGTGAACGCCTGCACGGATCAGAAGCTCAAGGCACTTGGCATTACAAAAGGACAGTATAATGAAGAATACGGCTTGAAATACTATAATGACTACGTTGCGAAATCGTCCGTTATGAACATCATGGCGGAGTTTGACAATATCGTTCATGCTGTTACAACCGCTGTCAACGACGTTTTGTTTGACGCCGCGAAGATGAATCCCGTGAGCGGATATCTTTTAAACAACGACGGTTCCCCGATGCAGCTCTTCCTAAAGAGTGAGTCGCCCGCCTATAAGAAGGTCGTGCTCACCACGGCAGAGGAGCAGGAGCTGAGAGCCCAAGGCGTAAAACTGATGGAGGTTTTCGACAAGGACGGGAAAAGAGTAGAGCACACGTTTTGGCAATATAATGAGGAGGATCCGAACAGTCCATACTCCCTTTATAACTGTGCGAACCTCAAAATCAATGAAAAACTGCTTCAGATGCCGGCACTGCTTAAGTTTAAGTGGGAAGAGGATTCGGTGGATTACAACATTGGAACGGCGTTAATCGAGCAGTTCCAGAAGGGTACCTTGTACTTAAATCCGAATGCAACGCAGATGAGTACCTTTGAAAGCTGCTACGAGGATCTTATGGCACAGGTGTCCAATTCCGGCTATGTGTTCCATCAGTTGACGGAGTTCCAGCAGCTTGCGGTTGAAAATGCGGACAATGAACGGCAGACGGTAATTGGTGTTTCCTCCGACGAGGAATTGGAACATATGATTATGTATCAGAACGCTTACAATGCCGCAAGCAGATATATTACGGTGGTCAACGACATGCTTGACACACTGATTAGCGTAGGCGCATAAGGGATTCGATGAAAGGGGAAAGATAAATGCCATCAACATTTTTAGGTTTAAATACTTCATATACAGGTCTGGTTGCGTCAAACGCGTCACTCAATACGACCGCCAACAATATTGCAAATATCGAGACACCGGGATATTCCAGACAGCAGGTGAACCAGACGGCGGCGGAGGCGATGCAGTTTTTTGCAACGTATGGCTGCGTGGGCGCAGGCGTTGACATTTTGGGCGCAGAGCGGGTACGCGATGTTTTCTATGACGAAAAATACTGGTCAAACAATTCCAAGCTTGGAGAGATGGATGAGAAATGGTACTACAGCAATATTATACAGGAGTACCTGCGGGATCAAAGGGGAACCAATGCGGTAGAAGGCTTTGTACAGATTTTTGAGAAATATCAGAACACGCTTTTGGAACTTAAGAAGGCTACGGATCAAAAGAACCATGCGCTTGATTTTATCGGCTCCGCGGGAAAGCTCTGCGAGTATTTTCGGATTATGTACAATAATTTTCAAAAGATGCAGACCGATGTCAATGATGATATCAAGGTTAAGACGGATAAGATTAACAGTCTGTCACAGCAGATTGCATCCTTAAACAAGCAGATAAACATCGTTGAGGTCAACGGACTTGCAAAAGCAAACGATCTTCGAGACAAGAGGGATTTGCTGATTGACGAGCTTTCCGCAATTACGGACGTGAAGTGTGAGGAGACGGAAATCCTTGATGCACAGGGGCGCTTTACGGGAATGCATGACTACAGTGTGCGAATCTGCGGCGGACAGTCGTTGGTGTCCGGCTATAATTACAGGCAGCTTGAGTGTGTGCCTAGAGCGACATGGCAGAAAGTCAACCAAAATGACGCGGATGGACTTTATGATGTGCGTTGGACGGATACAAAGGAGGATTTGGGTGTCTGCGCAAAGAACACAGGCGGCGAGCTGAAGGGGCTTTTTGAGGTAAGGGACGGAAATAATTACGAGGCGTTCAGCGGAAGGGTGACGGCAGTCGATACCTTAAAGCAAAGCGTTACGGTCAGGGTGACGGACGATTATTTAACCAGTATGTCAAAGTCAACGCTGCCGCTCACAGACGGACGCATTATGCTTGGCGGGGAATACTATTACTATAAAGATTATGATTTTAAGCTGGACGATGACGGCAATTGCTATTACACCTTCAATTTATCGCAAGATCGGTCGAGAAACCCGGCAGGCCCCACAAAGGATTTAATCAAACAGAGCGCGTCGGTAGGACAGAAGGTTAATTATCAGGGCATTCCCTATTATATGGAGCAGATGAATGAGTGGGTGCGCGATTACGCGTATAATTTTAACAAATATTACAGTGTGGAAGGTTCCACGGACTGCAATGAGGATTTGCTTCCGGAAGGCAGTATTTTCTATACAGGCAAGAATGCCACAAAAGGTGAACAGTATGCAATGGACGTAAAAATCGGTGATAAAGAGTACAAGACGGGTTCACAGACGGGTTATTACAACCTTACGGCAGGAAACTTTGAGGTGTTGCAGGAGCTTCAGAATGATGCAAGCAAGATGGGAACGCATACAGTCGAGACAGACGGTACGGCAAAGTATGATGTGATAGGAAATCTGCATGATGTGGGCAGAAACAAGGATAAAATGACATTCAGGGGCTGCTCCGCGCAGGAGTATCTGGAATGTATGCTTGGAGATTCCGCACTGAATGCAGAGAGCGCATACAGCTTTCAGAATTTGTATGAAAACATTAAGGAATCCATTGCGAATAACCGCTATTCCATCAGCGGCGTTGACGAGGACGAGGAAGGTGCAAACATGATTAAGTTCCAGAATGCATATAACCTTGCAAGTAAGATGATATCCGTATTAAGCGAATGCTACGACAGACTGATTAATGCAACGGGTGTATAAAACGTAAAAATGAAATTTTGCACACGGTAAGGAGAAGTTTATTATATTGGAGGAGAAATTGATATGGCAATGCGAATAACCACGAAAATGATGCAGAATACATCACTTCGAAATCTGAATGTCAATAAGCAGCGTCAGGAGATGCTTACGAATCAGATGGCGACAGGCAAAAAGATTACGCGTCCTTCTGACGATCCCGTAATCGCGATCCGTTCGCTGAAGTTAAATGCATCACTGGATAGAATAGACCAGTATTATGAGAGAAATTCGAACGACGCCCGAAGCTGGCTTGATCTGACGGATAAGGCAATTGATACGGTAGCAGCAATCCTTGGCGGCGATGACGGAATGCGTCAGATGCTGGTACAGGCATCAAACAGCTACAATGAAAATGAGGACATTTCTGCCATTGTTGAAAAGCTTGTCAATCTTGCGTCAGAGGTTTACTCCGTAGGAAATGCGGACAGTGCGGGCAGATCCCTGTTTACAGGGTATCGGACAGACCTGCCGCTTACCTTTACCGAGGGTAAGGAAGAGCTCTACAAAATCACGGAGCAGCTTACAAATCTTGATATGGATAAGCTGACTTATGTGGGAACGGGCTGCTTAAAGGAGCTCAATGAAGGAAACGCTGTCTCAAAGGATCCGGCAGATGCGACAAAATACCTGATGGATACCACGGAATTTGACGTGACCACAAATGATATTTACCGATTCCGCCTTGCATATCAGAATACGGATATCGTAAAGGAAAAAATGGTTCAGCAGGTGGATGGAAATGGTGTTCCTGTAGTTGATGCGGATGGAAAGCCTGTAATGGAAGTGGCAAAGGATCCCAATACAGGACAGACGCTTTATGAGCCGAACATCAAATTTGAGTTTGGTGATTTCAAATCCAAAACCGGTACAACAGTATATAGCATCAATCCGGTATATGATGAGGATGGAAATCCCGTTCCGTCGAAGAACATCCGGTTTTTCGAAAGCGGTACGGAAGAAGCATATATGGCTGCGGTAAAGGATCCGGACGCCGTTGTATATATTGCAAGCACAGGCGAGCTTCTGCTTGGAAGCAACGTGAAGCAGACCGTGTCTGAGCTGGAGCATGATGTGGAGATCCGCATTAGCTATGAAAAGACAAACTGGCAGAAGAATGACCTCGATCCGGTTCATTATTTCTATACTGAGCGCAAGCATGAAATACAGGACCGCTGGCTGCAATATAACGAACACTTTCTTGAAGACCCTACGGCAAGCGGAAAACAGATTATCGAGTACGATATCGGAAGCAATCAGACAATCCGTGTCAATACCACGGCAGATGAGTTGTTTTCCCATGATATCGGCAGGGACATCGAGGAATTAAAGCGGATGGTTGACGATGACAAGGTGATTGCCGCAAACATCGAAACCATTAAGGAATTAATCGATTCCAATAAATACGAGGGTGAGGATTTAAAGCAGCTTGAGCTGGAGAAGGCAGCGCTGGAGAAGGCAAAGACCTATTCCGGGAAAAAGATTATGTCTAGACTTGGCGAACTGATTACTGCGTTTGACGGATACAAAGAGGATGTCAGTACTGCAACAACGAACTGCGGTTCAAGAGGCAGCCGTCTGACACTGATCCAGAACCGTTTATCCACATCACAGACAAACTACAAGGAGCTTGTCAGTGAGAATGAGGACGCAGATTATGCCCAGCTTACCGTACAGCTTAGCAGCATCAAGACGTCTTACGAGGCGGCGCTTTCGTCAATCAGCTATGTAATGCAGACCTCGCTGCTTGACTATATCAGATAAATAGCATTCATTATAATTAGCAGAAATAGGGAGATTAATATGGTAGAAGTAAATACAAAAGCATTTGGAAAGATTGCCATAGAGGATGAAAAAATTATCCGCTTTGAGCATGGAATACTGGGATTTCCCGACCTAAAGGATTTTACCCTGATTTTTAACATAGAGAAGGGTGCAGAGTCAGCAATCAAATGGCTCCAGTCACTTGACGAGCCGAATTTTGCGATGCCGGTCATGGATCCGAACCTTGTGATGGATGAATACACGCCGATGTTTGACAGGGAGCTGTTAAAGCCCTTGGGCGGGGAACTCATTCCGGATAACCTGATGATGCTTGTGACCGTGACTGTTCCAAAGGACATCACACAGACGACAGTCAACCTCAAAGCGCCGATTATTGTAAATGTAGAGGAGCGCAAGGCAGTACAGCTTATCAGTGATGATGACACATACAGCATTAAATACGCGATCTATGACAAGATCAAGGCAAAGAAGGCAGGTGATTAATATGTTGGCACTATCAAGAAAAAAAGGCGAGGCATTAATGATTAACAACGACATCGAAATAACGGTGCTCGACATAAAGGGAGAACAGGTAAAAATTGGAATTGCCGCTCCCAAACAGGTACCTGTATACCGTAAAGAAGTATACCTGCAGATACAGGAGGCAAATAAGGAAGCCACAAACAACACTGCGGCAGTGGAGCAGTTGGCAAATTTGTTTCAATAAAGCACAAAAATACCATAAATAAAACAGAAAATGTTTATAGCTACTATAAACATTTTTTGCTTTATAACCGATATACACTATAACTGGACTTATAAAGATATGCTCAATTTGAGCATGCGTATATGCAAAGAAACATGGAGGTGAAAAAGCATGTATATAGAATCAAGGAACAGTCAGGTGGCGATGAATACAGCATCAAATGCGCCAGCAGTCGCGTCTGTAAGCGCTTCAAGACCTGTTGTGCAGGCAGATGCGGACACTGCGGTACCTGTACGTGTGGAGACCACGGATGGAGAAAACACACAGGCACAGGAAAGTTCAAGTCAGAGCTATAAGATGGGAAAAACAGGCACAAACAAGGTAAATGCCAATGATACCCGCACCGCGGAAGAAAAGAAAGCGGCAGAGCATGAAAAGATTAAGAAAGCAATCGGAAAAATGAACGCACAGCTTCCAAACTCCGAGGTGAAATTCGGAATTCACGAGAAGACGGAACGCGTGACAATCAAGCTGATTGATAAGGAAACAAAGGAAGTCATCAAAGAGTTTCCGCCGGAAAAAACACTTGATATGATTGCGAAATGCATGGAGCTTGCAGGAGTGCTGATGGACGAGAAGCTTTAAAAGCATATAAATCTATAATGAAAAAGAAAGGATTGGGATGGGATTATGTCAGATAGAATGAGAATAACCGGAATGGTTTCAGGAATGGATACGGAAAGTATCGTGCAGCAGCTTGTAGCGGTAAAGCAGAAAAAGGTGGATGACCTTAAAAATGATCAGAAGAAGCTGGAATGGAAGCAGAACGCGTGGCAGGATTTGAATACGAAGATTTATAATTTTTACAGTGGCACGCTTTCCAAACTGCGTTTAAGCAGCGCGTTTAAAAAGCAGAAAACGACGGTTTCCGATACGACAAAGGCATCTGTAACGGCGAGCGGAAGCGCAGTAAACGGCATGCAGACTCTTCAGATAAAGGAAATTGCGAAGCAGGGCTATTTGACGGGAGCGAAGCTGAATTCCAACATCAAATACAACAGCTCAAACAATATCATGGGTATTTCAAATGACTTAGTTGGGCAGCGAATTAAAGTTACGGCGAATACGACGCTTGAGGAAGGTACCAAATATAAGTATAATGATGCCGGCGAGATTGTCCTTGCAACAAAAGAAGAGATTGCAATGGCAGAACAGGGTCTGATGAACCTTAGGACGGCGGACGGCAGTGAAAAGTTAAAAGTAACATCAGAAATTAAATTCACAGAGGATATGACCATACAGGATTTTGTCGGCGAGCTGAAAAATGCCGGTGTGAATGCATCGTTTGATGAGACCTACCAGCGCTTTTATATCAGTGCCAAAGAGACAGGTAAAGAGAATGATTTTACGATAGAGAACCTGCCGACTTCCTTGTCTGACGGCGCGCCGATGGGGAATGCGCTGGAGCTTTTGGGACTTGATCCTACAAAGACCATTACATATGAGGATGGCTCTACCGCGACGGCATCAAGAATTGACGGACAGGACGCAAAGATTGTCCTTAACGGTGCTGAGTACACGTCAGCTTCAAACAGCTTTGAAATCAACGGTTTGAATATTATGGCATTAAACAAGACGGCAGATGACGAGGAAATTACAATCAATACCGTTACGGATGTTGATGCTGCATATAATGTCATTAAAGAGTTCCTGACAGAGTACAACGAGCTGATTAATGAAATGGATAAGCTCTATAATGCGGACTCCGCAAGAAAGTACAACATGCTTTCCGCAGACGACAAGGAAGCGATGACAGATGATGAGGTTGAGACATGGGAAGGCACGATTAAGGGCTCGCTTTTGAGAAAGGACACACAGCTAAGCGCTGTTATCAGTGCACTGACCAATGGAATGATGAGCGGCGCTACAATAGGTGCAAGGACAACGTATGTTAAGGGGCAAAATAAGGACAGTGATGAGCTGATTGAAATCAAAGAAGGCGGAAAGCAGATGTACCTTTCAGACTTTGGTATTAAGACACTAGGGTACTTTAATGCGAAGGATAATGAACATCACGCTTATTATATTGACGGTGACCCGGATGTGGACAGTGTTTCAGGAAAGGATGATAAGCTTAGAAAAGCGCTGCAAAGAGATCCGGAGGGAACAGCAGACTTCTTTGCGGGTCTGTGTAAAAATCTGTACACCGCGCTTGATAAGACAATGAGCACGAGTACAGACTATAGCAGTATCTATAAGGTATATAATGACAAGCAGTTAAAGAAGGATTATGATAATTACAGCAAGAAGATTAAGGAAGCTGAGAAAAAACTCAGTGCTTATGAAGACAAATGGTATGATAAGTTCTCTAAGATGGAGACGGCATTATCGAAGCTGCAGTCAAATCAGAGTATTGTGTCAAGTATGTTTGGAAATTAGGAAACAGTATCAATAAGGTGGAATATAAAGAAAAGAGGGAACTAGCGAATGCTGAAACAAAACGGTTATGCACAATATCAGAACGCCAAAATCATGACTGCTTCTCCGGCAGAGCTTACGCTTATGCTTTATGAGGGCGCCATAAAGTTTGGAAATATTGCAATCGTTGCGATGGAAAACAAAAATCCGGCAAAAGCACACGAGAATATTGTAAGGGTAGAAAACATTATACAGAATTTCCGGGATACATTGGATAAAAAATATCCGATATGGGAAGAATTTGAGAAGATTTATGTCTATCTCCTGCGCAGATGTCATGAATGCAATATGAAGAAGGATCCTGAAATTATGGAGGAAGTGTTAAAACACATCCGTTCGATGCGGGACAACTGGAAAGAAGTCATGAAAAAAGTAGCTGCTGACAAATCAAATCCTGCGGCGCAGGCAAGAGTGGCAAGCGGTCGGGGAAACGGGGCAGGATATACTGCATCGGCAGGAGCCGCCGCAAAACTTTCGGGAGCTTAGGAAGGGAAGGCATATGACAGAAGACTATTTACAAATCATGATAGAATGTCTCGAAAAGAAAATCGACGTGCTGGACAGGGTGCTTGAGCTTGATAAAAGGCAGCTTGCCATTGCGTTAGAGCAGCCCTTTGACATGGAAAAGTATGATCAGTCAATGGACGAAAAGGGTGTGTTGATTGACGAGCTGAATAAGCTTGACGACGGTTTTACAAGTACGTACGAGCGCGTGCGTGACGAAGTGCAGGCAGACCCGAAGGCTTATGCCGATAAAGTACAGCGAATGCAGGATTTAATTCGCATGGCAGTTGATAAGGGTGTGACAGTGGAAGCGCAGGAACAGCGTGGAAAGCAGGCAATGCAGTCCGCCATGAAAGCAAAACGTAAAGAAATCAAGACCGTTAAAGTCAGCAATGAGGCTGCGACGAAGTATTATAAAGCGATGAGCCGGGTTAATAACATAGACCCGCAGCTAATGGATAGAAAGAAGTGAACCGTTTATCGGTTCATTTCTTTCGTTTGGGAAGGAAATACATAAATTGTAGATACAATTGCAAAAATATGTTGACATTTTCTGTCAACTGGAATATACTTAACTTGTAAAAACAATACATGGAAGTAGCTGCTGATTGGTAACAATGAACAGCAGAGTCGAAGGGAGTATGCTTATGATAGTAAGAAATCATTTGGAAACAGGAAACGCGGCTTACGACAAACAGATAACTTCTGTTAGTGAACGCAAGGAAGCCCTATCGGAGCAGAAGGCTAATGAACCGGAAAAAGCGGCAGAGCTGACCTTATCCGGCTATACGAAGCAGGCTGCGCAGGAGAACGGGCTGTCGGCGGAAAGTGACATTTTCGATGTTTCAAAGGCAGATGAAATGATACGTCAGGCAAATCTGAATATCTTAAATCAGGCAGATGACGCATTCAAGGTTCAGTCAGGACAGACGATAGCAAAAGCAATCGAATTATTGAAGTAATCAAAATAATGGAGTGCATTAAAAATCAAGAGACTGGTTTGGAAGCCAGTCTCTTTTTGCATATAGAAAATTGTACGAATTAAATAATATATATATATTTTTCCAACTAAATATTAAATTTACATAATAATTTGACGATATACCTTATAGAGTTTGTATAATCATTAAAATTATGTCAACGGAGGACTACACGTGGTTATCACACATAATACAGCGGCTATGAACGCAAACAGACAATTAGGGATTGCAGGCAGACAGGGGGCAGGCAGCACGGAAAAGCTGTCATCAGGCTACCGGGTCAACCGTGCCGCCGACGATGCGGCAGGACTGTCCATATCCGAGAAAATGAGAAAGCAGATTAGAGGATTGAACAGAGCCTCCGAAAATGCACAGGATGGAATATCACTGGTACAGACTGCGGAAGGAGCGTTAGACGAGGTTCATGATATGCTGCAGCGTATGAACGAGCTTGCGATACAGTCCGCAAACGGAACAAATTCCGAGACAGACCGTAGATACATACAGGATGAGATAGACCAACTAAACAACGGAAATTGTGCCGCAGGCAGTAAAGGCACTGCTTACGACATATCCGGAGGCATATGGTTACTTGTCCAATTCCTCCATCGGAATCGGATTGGATGTGTATCGGGACAATTCGTCAACATTGGCATCTGTTACACTCGGGGCGCAGGTATGGCCTGACGGTACAGCAACGCCCAAAGCGGAGCTTACCTATAAGCTTAGTGTCAATGTCAATACGCTGCTTGACAGTAACAATGCAGTCAATCTGACACCGCAGATGACGAGGCGACGATTGCAAATAGATTAAAAGCAGGCGGGAGTAATCTGGCGTCCGATACAGTGCTTTCCCAATACGGTACAGGGTATCTTGCCTGTATGTATTTGGGCTATCTTGCTAATGGCGGCGGCAATGTGACGCAGGAAGGGATACGAAAAGGTGTTGACAAGGTCTTAAGTGAACTAAAAGGAAACAGTACGACAAAGGGAAAAAGTCTTAATGATGTGATAAAAGACTGTTCAGGCGGCACTTATAATGGCATTCAGGATTTCCAAAACAAGTTTGGTGATGCGGATTCGGCTGCATTTGTAAAGAAACTTGTAACGCTTGCCGGAAGCAATGGAACGGGCGGACTTGCCGCAGGCTTTGCATCTGAAAACGGGATACTGCCCGATACGCCACTATCGCCTCAGATTGGATTGTTTGAGCTTGACACAGATCACAGTGATGTGACAAATCAGTATCCCACGGATTATCCGGTTATGTCGGGAGGAGGCGCATTGACGGCTGGAACCGGTATTGACGGCAATGCAGTCGGTGGAACAGGAACACCGGGAACCGGAGGCGGCGGAACCGGAGGAGGCGGCGGAACTGGCGGCGGACCGGGAGCACCGGGAACTGGCGATAAACCCACAGGACCTGCTTGGAAAGAGGTCACGTATTTTGGTGGGCTAAAGCTTCAGGTCAGTGCGGAAAGCGACGAACGAATGGAGATATACATCGAAGGCATAAGCTGCCATCAGATTGGCATACAGGACGTGGATGTCACGACACAGGATGACGCGACGCGTGCCATTGACATGATTGTCTTTGCGCTAAACAGGGTATCCTCACAGCGCGCCACGCTTGGCGCATATCAGAACCGCTTAGAGCACACAATCAAAAATCTTGATAATGTTGTGGAAAATACACAGGCGGCGGAGTCTCAAATTCGAGATACGGATATGGCACAGGAAATGGTGAAGTATTCCAACAATCAGATTTTGCAGCAGGCAGGACAGTCAATGCTTGCACAGACCACGCAGGCGGCGGACGGCGTTATGCGTCTGCTGCAATAAATAAAACATAGGAGAAGAAGGATGATGACAGCATTACCGATTTCCGTTTGCATGATTGCAAAAAATGAGGAAAAATACATCGGGCAATGCCTGCAAAGCATCTCGCGGTTCGGATTGGAAATCGTGGTTGCGGATACAGGCTCGACAGATCGGACAAAAGAAATCGCAAAGCAGTATACCGATAAGGTATTTGATTTCGAATGGTGCTCTGATTTTAGCAAGGCAAGGAATTTTTGTGCGGACAAGGCGTCTAATAACCGGATTTTGGCGATTGACTGTGACGAGAAAATTCAAGCCTTGGATACAAAACGCTTAGCAGAGCAGATAAAGCAGTTTCCGCACTTTGTTGGAAAAATAACAATCAAAAATTTGCGTAAAAATGACAATGAAAGCGAAGCTCCCGCAGACTATTCCACAGACGAAATCGTGCGTCTTTACCCAAAAAATGAGTATGAATTTGTGTTTCCGGTTCATGAGCAGCTTAGAAAAATCGGCGCGTCCGATGACAAGGAACCGCTTTCGTGCTTTGATGTCCCGATAGAACTGGTCCATTATGGCTATGCGCTCTCAAAAGAAGAGATGTACGCAAAACAACAGCGGAACTTGGCTCTTTTATACCACATGGCAGAGGACGAGCCAAAGAATGCGTATGTACAGTTTCAGATAGGGCAGTCGCAGGCGATTATCGGAAACCATACCGAGGCGGTTGGGGCATATGAAAAAGCGCTTTCGCTTGACGCAGATGTGACAAAGCCCTATGTACAGCTTCTTTTGGTATCCCTTGCAAGGACATACCGCAATGCCGGATACCCCGAAAAAGCGTTGTCTTTTATGGAACAATATGCACCGCTTTGCAAAACGGCAAAATTTACGGAGCTGCATGCGGAACTGCTTTGGGGCAGCGGACAGCGCCTGAAATCAATGGCACTTTATCTGAAAGCGACACTGCTGCCAGACGCGGATACCTTAGGTGAGGGGCTGCTCCGGTGCTATGCGCATTTAATTCAGGGTTACTACGATACGGGTGATACAAAAATGGCAGAGATGTTCAAAATAAAATTCGCGGAGTGTAAGGAATCACAGGAAAAAGGGCTTTCATGATACACACCGCAAAAGGTGAGATATCAATGGTTATTGCACATAATATGAAGGCAATGAATGCCGACAGACAGCTCAATATTGTAACATCCGACAAGGCAAAAAGCTCGGAAAAGCTATCGTCAGGCTACCGGATTAACCGCGCTGCCGATGACGCGGCGGGATTGTCCATTTCGGAGAAGATGCGCCATCAGATCAGAGGTCTATACAGAGGTGCCAACAATATTGAAGAAGGCGTTGGCTATTGTCAGGTGGCAGATGGAGCATTAAATGAGATGCATGACATGCTGCAGCGCATGAATGAGCTGTGCATACAGGCGGCGAATGGGACGCTTTCTGATACGGATAGAGGGTATATTGATGAAGAAGTTCAGCTTTTGAAGGCAGAGGTAGACCGTACTTGCCGCACGACAAGGTTTAATGAGGAATATATTTTCCGGTGTGAAGATGTGGAGGAAGAGAAGCCGCATGATGTATATAAACTGTCTTTTACAGGGACTCCAAAAGATTTGTTTATATATAATTCTTCTTATGATGCGGATGATGCGTATGAAGGGGTTGTATTTCGGGGGAGACGTTATACGTGGGATGAAATCAATCCTTTAATGTATGACAAGACAACACATGAGTTTCGGGAAGGAGAATACTCAATTCGGGCAGATGACGATACCGTATTGACGCTTATATGCGAAAAAGGCGCAAAACTGCCGCAGGTGTCGAGAAAGTTCAGAACGAGCGCTGACGGAAGAGGCATTTATGTCAATGATGATCTTGTAAGCTGGAATAATGTGAAGGTGGCAGGGGATCAGTACAGCTTAGAAAATATGTCCTTCATGCGGAGGATATCAATAACGGAGGGAAAATCCCGTATCATGGTCCGAATGGCGTGGAATATATACCGTTTGACGGTATATGGCTTGAGGCGACAGATCAGGAGTGGAACCTTGAAAACAGGGCGCTTTGGAAGATGACATGGGGGGAGTTTCAAGGAAATACGGTGGAGGACAGGGCTAAGCTTGACACAATTCCCGGTAAAGAGAATTTTGGATTTACCTGTGATGAAGATCATGGAAAATACGATTGGGGAAATTTGTCTACGGATATCTGGAAGGGCGACAAGACAGATGATCCCAACCCCTATCCGCCGGATGTGACGGATCCGACAAAGGATCCAAATAAAACAGATTTTGCGACGTATGATGAGTACACTGAGTTTACTTTTGTAAATCCTGAGGATAACGGGGAGCTTGTAGACTTTGTGTTCAGCGTCATTTATGAAATCAGCAAAGAGCAGGCAATAAAGGCATTGGATAATCTTGATATTTGTTATGGTCCGATAGAAGTCGATAATGGCGGGGAGATACAGGAGACTTCCACGCGGATTACGGCTTCGGATGTCAAGGTATCGCTGGCTTTAGCGGATGAGTTTTATCTGGGAAGGGACTATGAGAACGGGCAGAAGGAATATGAGCTGAAAGCCCCCGCACAGCTTGTGTATACAGGCGGCGCCTTTTCCATTCAATATGCATATGACAGCAGCAGAAAAGGCGGTAATCTGACTTATACAATGGACAGAGGGGCGGTTGATGCCGAGATTGACTATCGGGTACAGTATTTGCTGGATCAGGCTGTATTTGGAAGCCCAGAGGTTTCGACAGGAATAGAGCTGTCATTGGGAACTACGGGGGAAGGCTCGGCAATGGTCATTACGGATACGTATGACTTGAAGGTTGTCGGCACACTCTCCGAAATGCAGGCAACAGGCTGCATTGATATGGTTGGCGCGGCACTCTCCAAATTAAGCTCTGTCAGAAGCTTGTTTGGCGCGGAACAAAACAGGCTGGAACATGCCTATGCAATTAATCAGAATACACATGAGAATACACAGAGTGCGGAATCGGCAATTCGGGATACGGACATGGCAAAGGAAATGGTCCGTTTCAGCAATGCGAATATTTTGGAGCAGTCAGGTAATTCCATGTTGGTGCAGGCAAATCAGGCAAATAATATTGTACTGTCGCTGTTACAATAGGAACAAATAATTTTACTAATTTTGTAAAAAATACATAAATTACACAAAATGACTAAAAATTTTCAGAAAATGCACCGATAAATATAATATATATTGTAAAGGGAGTTACAGAATATATTAACAATAATAAAAACCCAGATGAAAGGGGAACGATAAAAAAATAATAAATATGGGATAGCCGCTTAGCGAAATGGATGTCATGAGCCGCTGAAGGAGGAAAAAATATGGTAGTAAAACACAATCTTCAGGCAATGAATGCGAACAGGATGCTTAGTCTGAACACGAAGGCAAACGCAAGCTCGACAGAGAAGCTGTCAAGCGGTTACAGGGTAAACCGTGCGGCAGATGATGCGGCAGGACTTGCGATTTCGGAGAAGATGAGAAAGCAGATCAGGGGTCTCACACAGGCTTCCAGCAACGCGGAGGACGGTATCAGTGCAGTGCAGACGGCAGAAGGCGCACTTGGGGAAGTACAGGATATGCTTCAGAGAATGAATGAGCTTTGCGTACAGGCAGCAAACGGCACAAATTCTTTGACGGACCGTCAGTATATTCAGGATGAGATTGACCAGCTTGTAACGGAGATTGACCGCGTTTCAGAGACGACAAAGTTTAATGAGCTCTATCTTTTGAAGGGCGACGAGGAAGCGGAGAAGCAGTTTGCCCATACGTATAATTATATTACGGATGACGAGGTGGTTGATGCATCAAAATCGTTGGCTACAAATAAAGAGAACAATAATGTTAAAGTAAAATATGACGGTACGGAAAATGTATATGTCGTATCGACCGCAATAAAGACTTCCAATGCAAGCAGCCCGATGAGTGCAGACGTGATTACGAAAGGCAGCGATTATTCGGCATACCTTAGTGCTGCAACGAAAGTAGGAGAAAGCTCTTCCGTAACAGCAGTTGGATTTAAGACAGATCACGTGGCATTCAAGAATACGGAGCTTGATCCGGATCGTGCTAATAGTGGTTTGGAAGTGGATGATAAGGGAAAGCTGTTCCATGCTGATAAAGATACATACATCTATGATACAGATACAAAAAATATTATCCATTTGGCGGCAACGGAGGATTTGTCAAAATACATTCAGTTAAATGCAGATCAAACATGTACCGTAAAAGACCGCTACAGACTGCTTCAGGTAGCGGATGGCAATACAACGGTACCGGCTGATGATACATTGGGTGAGAAAATTACCGGCGACAAAGTGCTTACAAATAAAGATTTCGTGGGTTCTAAGACAGAGCGGAAGCTCTATGATGCGGACGGAAAGCTTGTAGCGGGCATGGCGCTTTATAAGTATTTTGATGAGGACGGAAAATATAAAGGCGGATTATTCAGCGATGAACAGGCAACAAAGCAAGTGACCTATGGCGATGACCCTGTTAAGGATATTAATGATAAGACAAAGGTTCAATTTTATGTCGGTGACCTTACAGAGAAGATTACAGCCGCATTGGAATTTTCGGTTCATGCAGGCGCTGATTCCGACCTTGAAAATAAGATTGGTTTGAAGATTGATACAATGTCAGCAGCCGGAGTCGGCGTAAAGAAGCTCCACAGCGATAAAATCGGTATTGTTGATGAGACAGGCGACAATGCTACGGCGGCAATTGACGTTGTTGCAGAGGCATTGCAGGTTGTATCCACACAGCGTTCTGTTCTCGGTGCAATCCAGAACCGCTTAGAGCACACTATCAAGAACTTGGACAATGTTGTCGAGAACACGACATCAGCAGAGTCGAACATCCGTGATACCGACATGGCGGAAGAGATGGTTTCATACTCAAACAACAACGTACTCTTACAGGCAGGCCAGTCAATGCTCGCACAGGCAAATCAGGCAAATCAGGGCGTACTTTCACTGCTTGGCTAATTGTAAGACAAATACAACACAATATCAATATAAAATGCAGAGGCATGAAAATGTCTCTGCATTTTATATTTCTTAATCATCTTTAAGCTTCATAATGTCCTTTGCATGATTACACAACCGCTTCAACAATCGTTTTCGTCCCGACCTGAATTTCTTTTACTCCTGTGACCTTATTCTTATTAAAATTAAAACTTAGCATATACCCCTTATCCTTATGATAATAATCCAAATAATCCGTGAGCTGCTCCTCACCCCGTTCGTTATATTCGCTGCCATGCCAGATTTTAAGTTCAATGATAAACTGCTCCCCGAGGTAATCCACAATCACATCCGTCCGCCGCGCGTCCCGTGTCTGCGCCTCAAGATAATAATTTCCGGTTCCGTTGATAATCGGTTTCAGATAAAGCAGGAAAAATTTGCGTCCGAACTTTTCGATAAAATTCGCGTCCCGTTCACTGTAAATTTCCTCAAAATATTCCACAAACTTTTTCAAAACCAAATCCATGTCAAGCCGGTTGTTTTTGATAAACTGAATCCGGTCGCTCTCACCCTTGGAGAACACCTCGCTGGTAATTGCTTCCTTCGCCATAAACATATTTAACAGGCACATCTCAAACATCCGGTTTGCAATGGCAACATGACCATTTTCTTCCTTTAAAAAGCCAAACATCACACCAAGATTGATGGATTTTTCCACTGGACTATACGGTATCCGCTTTCCGCAGTATAGAATATCTTCCACGATTTTGTACAAATCAGGGTACGTGTCAAGCTGTTTTGCCATACTTTCGAATAAAAGAGGATTTTCCTTTAAAATCATGGATACTGCTTGTTCCACACCTTTTTGGGACCACGCGGCTTTTGGGGAATCAAATCCGTCACTTCCAATAATCTTCTCGTCAATGCGCTTGCATATCATGGATACAAGCACAGGATAGCCCGCCGTATAAGCATAAATTTCTTTTGCAACAGCGGGTATTTCCATCTCTGTCTGATGATCCGATTCATATTCTTTCAGCATTTCTGAAATCTGTGCTGCTGAAAAATTCATGTTAATATCAAAATCAGCCGCAATATTCCATGGACTATTGTATTGATGCTCCGACTCAGGACGCAGCTTTAACTTTAAGTTTTTAATGCTGTACACTCCTGCAAGGACTACGGATTGGAAAATTGGTACTCTGTCCCGGTTCAGGTAGTAACTGCGAAGCTGTGCCAAAAAGTCAATAAAAACCTGATTGTTGCCTGCACTATCCACTTCATCAATTATTAGTACGATTGGACGGGAGCTATTTGCGCACAGCTCGCTCAGACATTCAAGTAAATCATTCATTCCAGCGTTTGGACTGCTATTTGCAAAATCTAAAAGTATTTTCCGTAAATTTTCCTTATCGGTAGCTGCGACATAACGAAGTGCTGCAAGCAATTTTTTGACAAAAACACACACAAATGTCGGTCCATCTGAAAAATCTTCCGTACCAATCTGCCGGAAATCAAGTGACAAAACGATATAATCCTCTTTTAAATATTTTTCCAATTCAAACAGCGTCGTCGTCTTCCCATACTGCCGCCCTCGGTTAATTACAAAATAACTGCCATACTCAATATAATCTTCCTTAATCTTTTTTAACCTGTCATCCAAACGGACCATATAATGTCTCTGCGGGCTGCACGTGCCCGTTATATTAAATCTGCGTTTCACGGTAATCCTCCATTCCTGCCATCGTCTTAGTATGCCTATTTACAATACTTTCACCCTTATTCTAACATTGTCCGCTGGGTGTGTAAATAAAAGAAATTGCAAAAACATAATCAAGCAACATAAAATAAAAATGCATGAGTGCATAAAAAACGCCTGCATTTTTATGTATACAGGCACATAAGCTAACACAATGAAAAGGAAGGAAAAAGAATTGGAAATGACTATAAATTATGTAAAATTCCGTTAATTTACAGAATAAAACATAAAATATTAACAAAATATCAGAAAATATATAAAGTTGTGCGAAAATATACCGATATAATTATTGAATAAATCAAAACTACTTTCATAAAAATACGGGGGAAAGTAAAAGTTTATAATTAAAATGTAAGGGACGAAAGGAGGAAGCGCCGGGAGGGAGCCGGCGTGGAAAAAGGTATGGTAGTACAACACAATATGCAGGCGATGAACGCCAACAGAATGTTAGGAATTACAACAGGTCAGGCAACACACGCTACAGAAAAGCTTTCATCAGGTTACAAGATTAACCGTGCGGCGGATAACGCGGCAGGACTTGCGATTTCCGAGAAGATGAGAAAGCAGATCAGAGGTCTGACACAGGCTTCGACAAACGCAGAGGACGGTGTATCCTGCGTGCAGACAGCAGAAGGTGCGCTGGCAGAAATTCAGGATATGCTTCAGAGAATGAACGAGCTTTGCGTACAGGCAGCAAACGGAACAAACTCACAGACAGACCGCCAGTACATTCAGGACGAGATTGATGAGCTGATCGTGGAAATTGACCGTATTTCAGAGACAACGAAGTTCAACGAGCTTTACCTCTTAAAGGGAGATGCGGAGAACAAGGGATATACCAACAAGTATGTGGAGAATTATCTCGTGCTTCCGACAGCAAACACATTGACATCAGCAAGCATCGGCTCGCCGAAATACAAGTTTAACTACATAGGCGATGCGAATGTATATGTAACAAGCAGCTCGGTTTTAAAATCAAACGTAAACCAGCCGGGTTCTGCATTTGTTATCAGACATGGAGATGACATGACGCAGTATTTGAAACCCGAAGCAGACAACGTAGCTCATGCAGTAACCTATCCGGCAGGCATCAATACGGCATCTTATGCAGCATTTACAAATGCGAATTTGGATCCTGCGACCATGATTGAAAAGGATAATAACGGGGCAGACATTGCCGCAGAAGAAATGTTTATATTTGATACGGAGACGGAAGTCATTTACCGTTTGGTGAAAGGCGATGCGCTTGCGGAATATCTGAATGATGACAAGCAGATGGAGGACAGATACAGATATGTTAAGAAATATGAACTGCCTACTGATGATACGGTTGAAAAGGATCTCGAAATTGACCGTTCAAGAGCAGTCCTTTACGATGCAGATGGTAACGCAGTATCCGGCGTGGCATTAAATTCATATTTTGACAAGAACGGAAACTACACAGGCGGACTCTTCCTGACATCACAGGCAAGGGTAGACGATGCAGTCATGTCAGCAGAGGATGCGAAAGATAAAGGTTTACCAGACAAGTACAGCATTGATTACTGGATTTCTCAGGTATCCACAAAGGTTCCGAGAGAACTGGAGTTTGACCTTCATGTAGGTTCTGACAGTAACCTTGAAAACAAGATTACGACAACAATCGAAACGATTTCCGCTGCAGGTATCGGAATTGACAAGCTCCATAGCAAGAGTGTAGGTATCGTAGACGTAAACGGAGCAAACGCAACATCCGCAGTTGATGTCGTAGGAGAGTCCTTAGTTCAAGTATCAAGACAGCGTTCTGCTCTCGGTGCCGTACAGAACCGTTTGGAGCACACCATCAAGAACTTAGACAACGTTGTTGAGAACACGACAGAGGCAGAAGCAACCATCCGTGATACAGACATGGCAGAGGAAATGGTAAAATATTCAAATCTTCAGATTTTGCAGCAGGCAGGGCAGTCAATGCTCGCACAGGCGAACCAGTCAAATCAGGGTGTAATGACATTGTTAAACGGCTAATCATACATAATTTCATAAAAAAGCGCCAATCACGTCCAGCGTGGCTGGCGCTTTTCTAAATAAAATCGTATGTTACGCCGATATATAAAACGGTGTTGCCATATCAATGCAAATGAGAGGGGAAATTTAAAAATGCTGAAAATAGAATTTTTAAACGGAGGCCTTGCAAATCAGGCGTTCCAGTATATTTTTGCAAGACATTTTGAACTTTCCCACCCCGGTGAAATCATGTATATGGACGATTCATATTTTGCGCTCAATACGGTTCACAATGGTTATGAGCTGGAAAAGGTATTCGGAATAAAACCGCATATGCTCAGCGAAGCGTTTGACACAGATGTTTGGGAATACATGCTTTCCATGAGAAAAGATGGTTTCAGCATACCGCAGATGTTAAAAGATAGCGGTATCGATATTGATATGATTACAGAGTACGGAAACGGATTTGAAGAGTATAATCCTTTTGACGGAAACATCTATTTAGGGAAAACAAGAATGTATGACCCACAGGTGCAGGAGTTTGAGCGCAATACCTATTTTCACGGGTACTGGTTAAACTGTGGCTGGTTTAAAAAATTCAGGAAACAGTTTTTGGAGGAATTTACATTTCCAAAACTGACAGATGGCGCAAACAGACGGTTAATGGACAGGATACTGAATGAAAAATCGGTATCCATCCACATACGCAGAGGAGATTATGTTGACAGAAATGCGGCATATGAGGCGGAAGTATATGAAAAAATGATCACCTCCTATATGGAACACTGCAACGGTAATGCCGTTTTGTATGTATTTTCTGATGATATGGCATGGTGCAGGAAAAACAGGGAAAGTATGGCTTTGGACAAGTTCCGTGACGTGGTTTTTGTGGAAGGGAATACAGGCTCGGACAGCTATATTGATATGCAGCTTATGAGCAATTGTGAGGACATGATTGTAGGGAACAGTGCATTTGTCTTTCTCGCTGCCTTGCTGAACAGGAGAAAGCGTGTCGTAATCAATTTTTCTGATAGGGAGATTTAAGGAGAAGGCATTCGAAATAAAGGATAGAAAGCTTAATGAATTATAAGGAGGACAACTATGTCAAAGATACCAATTTCAGTATGTATTATAGCAAAAAATGAGGAAAAATATATTGAGGGATGCTTACAGCATTTAAAACCCTTCGGATTTGAGATTATTGTGACAGATACAGGTTCAACTGACCGTACGAAAGAAATCGCAGAAAAATATGCAGACAAGGTTGTTGATTTTGAATGGATTGATGACTTTGCGGCAGCAAGAAATTTCTGCGCAGAGCATGCGACAAACAATTGGATTTTGGCGCTTGACTGTGACGAATACATGAATACCTTCGATTATAAGAATATCCGTATTCTGACGCAGAAGCTGCCAAGATGTGTGGGAAGATTTCCGCTGAAAAATCTGGTTATGGGAAATGACGGGGTACAGCGGTATTCCGTTGATGATGTTACAAGATTTTATAATAAGAAGCGTTTCTTTTGGATCAATCCGATTCACGAGCAGCTTGTTTTTATAGACGACCCCACGAACATTACGTTTCCCTGTTTTGACATGCCAACGGAGATTATTCACCACGGCTATAATATTTCGGGTGATGAGATGGCGGAAAAGCAGCTTAGGAACTTAAGGCTGCTTGGAAAACAGCTCGAAAAAAACCCGGAAGATGCTTATACATGGTTTCAGATAGGGCAGTCGCAGTTCGTGCTGATGAATTATGACAGGGCAGTTTCCGCATATGAGATGGCGCTTTCTTTGGAGTCAAATGCCGAACGGTATTTTGTGGAAATCCTGATAGAGTCGTTGAGCAAGGCGTATCTCCATGTCCATAGGGAGCAGGACGCAGTCAATGTATTGCTGAAGTATGCGGATAAGTTTAAAACAGCAAAATACACGTATGCCCTTGCGGGAGCTTATTATGAAAATCATCAGACACTGCAGGCACTGATGGCATTTATTAAGGCAACGTCAATGAAGGACAGGGATACACTGGGCGAAAGCCTGTTTGTGTGCTACAATAACATCATTGCCATATACCGGGAGATGGGCGAGAACGAAATGGCTGATATGTATATGGACTTGTATGAAAAAAGCAGACAGGAGAGGGATCGCGTACTCAATTCCTGACAAATGAAAATTAAAAAAATTTTGTGAAAAGGTATAAAGTATTTTAAAGACCGGTTCGATATATAATGCAGAAAGAAAATTAATTATTTTCAGATAATAACTGTTTCAGTCGGTTGGGTTTGGGCGCGCCACCCGGTAGAGCCGACTGAAGCGGATATTATAAATGGATTGGCTAATATATTAATCAATCTGATTAAACCGGAAACAGAGTTCACTGTTTCCAAAAGCTGGCAACAGCTTTCTACAACTAAATAAAGAACAAAAAGGTGGAAGAAAGGATTCTTCTACGACAATCACAAGGAGGTATTATTATGGTAGTACAGCACAATTTACAGGCAATGAACTCTAACAGAATGTTAGGAATTACACAGGCAGCAGCAAAGAAGTCTACAGAGAAGTTATCTTCAGGTTATAAGATTAACCGTGCGGCAGATAACGCAGCAGGTCTTGCGATTTCTGAAAAAATGAGAAAGCAGATCAGAGGTCTTACACAGGCATCTGCAAACGCTGAGGACGGCATCAGCTCTGTACAGACAGCATAAGGTGCGTTGACGGAAGTACATGATATGCTTCAGAGAATGAATGAGTTAGCAATCCAGTCAGCAAACGGCACAAACTCAGAAGACGACCGTTCATACATCCAGGACGAGATTGATCAGTTGACACAGGAAATCGACCGTGTTGCTGAGACAACCAAGTTCAATGAGACATATCTCTTAAAGGGTGACACAAAGAACGTTGACGCTATGAAGTATACTTATACTTATAAGTCAGTTGATGCAAATACGGCTGTAACGGCATCTGCTCAGGTAGTAGCAGCATCTTACACGGCTACAGGTATGTCAGTAAGTATTTCATTTGCAGAGTGCAATGGTACAAAGGTTACATCTGCTGATTCTAACAACCTTGCAAAGGCAATCAGAGATCAGGGATTCACAATCAGTACAGCAACCATGGACGGAAAGGTTGTATTCGCACTTGAGCTGAACGGCAGTGACGCGAAGTCAAACTATCACGTAGTGGCAGTAAGCATGGGTGCAGGTACATTCAAGATCCAGAATGCGAATGGTCAGACAGTTGCATCTGTAACAGTAACAAAGGCAACTTCTTCGATGACATTTGCGGCAGGTTTATCACAGGTTGTTACAGCTTACTCTGTATCAGCAGCTTATGCTAAGGGTGATGTATATGCGCTTTATGATGCTGATGGAAACCGTATTGCGGCGAATAAGCTGGATACATATTTCACGGCAGGCGGCGCTACAACAGCAGGCGGAAAGGCAGTTACGATTTCTGCAAACTCTGGTGTGCCTAAGGTATATGATGCACTTGGAAAAGAGATTTCAGCAGTAAGCGTTGCTAAGGATCTTAAGATGGTATCAGCAGTTAAGGATCAGACTGCAGACTTGAAGATGAGCTTCCACGTAGGTGCTGATGGTACGTCTAACAACAAGATTAACATCAATCTCCAGTCTATGTCAGCTAAGAGTCTTGGTGTAAATGGCTTGAAGGTTAACGGTGCAAACGGTACAAAGGCTACAGATGCGATCGAGACAATTGCTGCAGCTATCAAGAAGGTTTCTACACAGAGATCTGCTCTCGGTGCTGTTCAGAACAGATTAGAGCACACAATCAACAACTTGGATAACATTGTTGAGAACACGACAGCAGCTGAGTCAGCTATCCGTGATACAGATATGGCTACAGAGATGGTTAAGTACTCTAACGCGAACATCCTTTCACAGGCAGGTCAGTCTATGCTTGCACAGTCTAACCAGTCTAACCAGGGCGTACTTTCTATCTTAGGATAATTGAAATAAATTATTTGAAAGTTAGTTAGATAGCGTATGAAAGAGGCTGAACCAATCAGCTAATATGTCCAAACAGTTTATAAGATGTTAGAGATTCGTTTCTACCATTATAATGGAACAGGGGCTTCGTTTAGAAGCCCCTGTTTTAGTGTTACAATGGTGTACCTTTTTTATATTCTTCATAATATCTGACAATTTAGACACATTATACAAATTTCCTGACAATTATACCGATATAATTATTAGTAGAGACAAATTATGTTATCCGGTAACTTTTCTGACAGGGTTTTGCCCAAACAGTACCGGTAATAGCATTATTTCTGCGAGGGAACAGCGTTATGAGCAGTAACACTGTGTCCCGAAGTGACAACTGAATATAGAGTAGAAGATATTAATAAGTGCGACGAATGGATTCGTTTAAGAAGAAATACAGGGAGGTATCACTATGATAATACAACACAATTTGCAGGCAATGAATTCTAACAGGATGTTGGGCGTTTCAACGCGAAAGGAATCCAAATCTGTGGAAGATAACGCAAATAAGTTTCAGATTACGAATATGTCAGGATTTGTAGTGGCAGATATTGAACTGACGCAGGATAAGAGCATGGAACTCCAAGGCGGGCTCTGTGAAAATCTGACAGCCTGTATCATTTCCGCGGCAGATCTACCAACCGCATTGACGTAAATATTCAGGCAATCGAGAAAATCGCATCACAGAGGGCAATCCTTGGCGCTACGCAGAACAGATTGGAGTATACTTCGAAAAACCTTGGCAATATTGTGGAGAACGCGACCGCTTCAGAAAGCCGGCTTCGCGATGCGGATATGGCAAAAGAGATGGTGAGCTACTCCAATGCAAATATTTTATGCCAGGCGGGACAGTCTATGCTCTCACAATCGAACCAGTCAAATGAAGGTGTATTAGCACTGTTAGGATAAACTGTGGATTATTCTACTCGACAAAAAGCGCCTGAATGTTGCGTTCAGGCGCTTTTTCCTTCTTATTTTTTCTTGTCCGGTATAAACATAAAAAATTGTTTTTTATGTTTTGGCACTTTGCTAATCATCAAATCCAGTTCCATGGATTCCTTACACCGAGTCAGCTTTTCAATGACCTGCGGTGTTTCGACCGTCTCATCGTCCATAATTTCATGAATGCGGTAGTACGATAAAAGCTGTAAATTTTCCATGTATTGGTACCATGGAAGCGTTGCGATTTCCTGACAGACTGACATCATGTTTTCCAGCTTTACATGATGCTCCTCCACTTCAATGGAAATGCGGTCAAGCTGTTCAATGAGACACTCTTTTTGGGTGGCAATGGCGTAAACATATTTTGCGTCAGGTCTGCGTTCCTTTGAGACATCACCTAAAAGCTTGTTAAAACCGTCAATCTTGTCCAATATATTTAACATTTTTTGATAGGCGCTGCACATTTTATTGATTAAAGCTTCGTATGTCTTTCTGTAATCCATGTCAAACTTCCTCCCTGATACGGTTCCTGTTGGGGTATCATTTATTATATCGGAGAAATTGTCAGAAAAGTTTACATAAATAGCACAATTCGACGATTAAAACTCAATCCTGCGCGTCTCGCTAATCCGCCGGAGAATGGCGGGCTGCATTGCGTACAGGAACAATTGAAGGCTTGTTTCATAATCGGACACAAGCTTCGCGTCCTCGCGTGTTGCCAGCATACGGTAGCTTTTGTCAATGTAGACTACCTCGTCGCTGAAATCAAGCTTGTAATGGAAGTCCTTAATTTCAAGAATGGATTTACAGCGCACGATTGTCACGGCACTTTTGGAGGGAAGCTGTAAGAACTGAATGTCAGGGTTAATCTGCCGGATAACCTGCTCCAAAAACGGATCATCGTGCTCCATATAAACAGCCTCATGCTCCTCAAAAAAATTCACAAAACCCAGTCCGCTCTCGTCATTTTCCAGAATACGGCTTGCGGGCGCAATGCCGCGCAGTCCATAAATCGCGTCGTTCATTGCCGTAAGGTCTGACTGCGCCATGTTGTGGGCGTGCCCCATGCGGTGCAGGTAAAAGGACTCGAAGATGGAGCGCAAAAGCACGATACTCATTTTCATGCATTTTTCAGGACGCGTGTATTTCATGAAAAAGTTCAGGCAGTTGCGTGTTGAATAGTAATTCACTTTTGTATTGTCGCACCGCCGCATCGGATTTGCCGAGTGGTATATTTTTGCATCGGCAAGCGCGGCGACCTCAAAGCCCGCCTGCTTCATCAGAAATCCCCATTCCGTGTCGTCCCAGTAAAGGAAATTGTCCTCCGGGATGAGTCCGGCTTTTTCAATTGCAGTGGCAGACACCAGCACTGCGCAGGCACTCACCGCATCGCAGTAGACAATATTGGGCAGCTCCGGGGAGTCCGCACAATCGGCATAGAGTGTCTTTGCCCTGAAATTTTTAAAATCAATGGAAATACCAAACTGTTGTATGTAATGGGGCATATGCTTGTGGTAAATTTTTCCGCCTACCATGCCTACATTGGGATTTGCCTGCATAAAGCGCATCATTTTTTGAAGGGCAGGAGGTTCTACGGTAACGGCTTCTCCCAGACAACAGATATAATCGCAGCCTGCCGCAAGCGACTGCCGTATTCCGATATTTAGACCAACGCAGTTTCCCAAATCCTCTTCGCAGCAGGTCAGCCTGATTTGTCTGCCAAAATGTTCTTTGATAATAGAAACAGAGTCGTCGGAAGATGCCATATCTACAACAAAAATCTGAAAGGATTCCATATCCGAATCAAAAACCGAAGAAATGCATTCCACCGTTTTGTGTCCCATATTGTGATTTGATATAACAATTCCAAGTGGCATAATAACCCTCCGTTCGGTAAAAATGATAGATGCTATTTCATTATAGCATTTAAATTGAATAAAAACAGCAAAAAATTTCATAAATTTTCAATAAATTATGTGTTGAGTTATTATGTAAAGACCGATATAATATGTAAAGGTATCCATTACTGCACAGAGTAAGGATTTTCACGTTAAGGAATTGAGGAAGTAAGGACGGAGATAAAGTATGAAATTCAGTTTATGCATGATTGTGAAAAATGAGGCATCGATTTTAAGGGATTGTTTGGAGTCCTTGAAGGATATTATGGATGAAATTATTATTGTGGACACAGGCTCCATAGATGGTACAAAAAAGCTTGCAGAAAGCTACACGCCGTATGTCTATGACTATGAGTGGCATGATGATTTTGCGGCGGCAAGGAACTTTGCGTTTTCCAAGGCGACAGGCGACTATATTTATTCCGCGGACGCTGACGAAATTCTTGACAAGGAAAACCGCACAAAGCTTAAGGCGCTCAAGCGCGTGCTTCTTCCGGAGGTGGAGATTGTGCAGATGATTTATGTCACGGAGCAGATTAACCACCCGACGGAGAATTTCGCGCGCGACATGCGGCCGAAGCTTTTTAAGCGTCTGCGCGAGTTCACGTGGATTGAGCCCATTCATGAGACAATCAATACATCGCCCGTGGTTTATGACAGCGACATTGAAATCATTCACCGTCCGCAGGGGAGCCACAGCAGCAGGGATTTTAGCGTGTTTGAAAAAGTGATAAAGGAAAAGAGCTTCCTGTCGGACAGGCTGCTTGGCATGTATTTAAGGGAGCTGTACAAGGCGGGGACGGAAAAGGATTTGGAGAATGCAAAGCAGTTCCTTGAGAAGTCCCTGACGGAAAAACGGCAAAAACACAATGAGCTTTTGAGCCGCCAAATCATAGCGGTGCTGATGAAAATCTATCGTCAGATGGACGAGCCTGTGGGAATGCTAAAGGTGTCGTTAAGCAGCGAGGCGACAGTGCCCTCGGCGGAGATGTGCATGGAGCTTGGATACTTTTTCATGAAAAAGGAAGACTATGAGGAAGCAGCACAGTGGTTTGACCGGGCAGCGTTTCACTGCGAGAGCGAGATTGACATTGCAAGCAGCGGTACGTCCGCGCTCATGGCGCTTGCGCTGTGCTACAGGAAGCTGGCAAAATCGCCAAAGCTTAAGGCACTGCCGAAAAAGGAATATGAGCTCGAGCACGCAAGGCTGACGGAAAAAGCGACAGAGTACGAGTCGATGGCAAGGAACTGGAAGCCGGCTGAGCTGCCGCTAAATATAGACTAAAATATTAAATTAATGAAACAATAAAAAATGCAGGCGTTTTATCCTGCATTTTTATTGTTTCATTTTTACGTATATGTATTGAATAACATTCCGGTATAAATACTTGTCATATAAGGGTTAATGTAATTTGTGAATGGATTGGGATACGCACAAATCCGCCTGTCGATGTATTCCATCGGATCCAGTGAAATGGAGGTCAGCTTGCGTATCATATGATTTCCAAAGCCCTTTAGCGCGTCCGTGTCCATAACCGTCTCATCGGGCTTTTCATAGTCAAGGCTCGCGTCCTCATTCACCGTAATCCCATATTTTTCAAGGTTTTGCCGGTGAACGTCAAGGAATTTTGTCATATCCTTTGATAAAAGCCTTGTGAGTGCAAGGTCGTCTTCCTTCTCCTTGTCTTCCGGAAGGTCGGTGAGGACACCGTCCAAAAAGTGGTTATAGCCATCTACAAAGGTTTCGATATTATGCGAAAGGGACTCCGTGTCCGCATAAAGCCCGATTTCCGCGTTTCCCACACCATTTTCAGGGTGCAGCGTCACACGGTAAGCGCCATGCACGTTGAACGCATTGGAATAAGAGGACTCCTCATTTCCGTTAATGCTGTAAATGGCATTGGACGCTTCCTTGACATTGTCATTCAGTCCCAGATAATCCACCACGCCATTGTGGTAGCTGGTGTTGTCATCGTTGATGATAAAATGCCTTGCGCTTTGATATGGAAGACCAAACGCATCAGAGGTAATCTCAAGCGCAGAAAGTCCGTCCTGCTCCACAACCTTTGCGGATACGCCGATATCCGAGCTGTTAATCAGGCGGGAAAGCTTGCTTTGAAGCTCTTTGTTGGTCTCTCCCTCATTGATATTGAACTGCAGCTCATAATGCAGCTTATTTGAGAGGATATCAAAAGAGTAGCTGTCAGGCTTTAACTGCGTGGTGTGGCTGGCATCAACAAATTTTCCGGTATTGACCTGCGGGGACGCAAAGCTTTCAACCTCAAGTGAAAAATTTGCGGGAACATCATCGTCCGCCTCCTCGGGAACGTATTCCGCCGTTGCAAGGTCTTCATTGTCGCTGTATGCTGTTTTCATGGAAAACAAATCATTATTATCACCACTCAGGGAATTGATTGTCTGCTTCAAATTCTGCGCACTTTCCTTTAAGTGAACCGCAAATGCGATGGACTTTGGGGAAGGCTCAGTCAGGTAAAGCGGAGCAAAACGGTTTTTCCATTGAATGGCGCTGTATACATTTTGCAGCTCGCTCTGATCGTGCGTGTCATACCGTGAACTGCGTCTTGTTACTTTTCGGTTGCTGCTGTCATAATCGCGGCTGCGGTAAGTCGTCAGGTATTGGTCATAGATTTGTAGTGTCGTAAAAGAAACCGCCATGTATGCCCCTCCCTTCTATAAAAAATAAAATGATTTTTGTTTATGTAAACTTATTCAAGAAAACGGAACAAAACCCGAAAAGCATTGCCGCTTCTCAAGTTTCTGAGGGTAGAATTGATAGGAAATGTCAGAAAATTCAGACAACTTATGTCTACATACCCTTATATTCAAGTTACCATGAAAAGCGCGAAAAATCAAGTGTTTTTCCACATAAATCCATAAAAAAATGGTGTTATTATATAATATTAATTTGGAGAAATTATGTTAATATAAAAAGAATAAATAATAATTGACAGAAAATTCCGCCTTTGGGTATGCAGCATATCGTATATCGTATATATGGAAAAAATGCTTGACGCTAGCGCCCGCATATGGTATGCTTGTAAAGCAAGATACGTCTCAGGTCTTTTTTTATGCTGTAAAAAACTGCGGCGGTATCTGCATGATTAGAACAAGTTGAATGAAAACAAGTTGATTAGAACGTTAGCGGAGGTGGAATTATGCGTACAAAGATTACATTGGCTTGTACGGAGTGCAAGCAGCGTAACTACAATACCACGAAGGAAAAGAAAAACCATCCTGACAGAATGGAAATCAAGAAGTATTGTAGATTTTGTAAGACTCACACATTGCACAAAGAAACAAAATAACAGAAACAAAATAACAGTTTAAAAGCATAGGAGGCAAACGATGGCGCAAACAGCTAAGAAGGATGCGAAAAAGGACAGCTTCTGGAAAAGCATGAAAACCGAATTCAATAAAATTACATGGTCGGACAAGACGGAGACCGTTAAGGAATCGGTCGCGGTGCTTTGTGTTTCTGTTGTGTTGGGGCTTGTGATTACCTTACTGGATACAATTATGCAGTATGGTATTAATTTCCTGACAAGTATCGGAATGTAACAGTGAGGATGAATCGTATGGGAGAGAAGAAGGAAGCCAAAGCGGTAGCCAAAAAGCTGATTACTCCTACAACAAAGGAATGGCTCCCCGCATCACCAAAGATGCCCGAAAAACCTGTGACACAGGAGACTGAGGAAAAGGCAGAGGAAGTCGTTACGAAGGCAAAAAAGCCCGTTATAGAGGAACCGGAAGTGGAAGAAGTGCACAGCAAGGTGGCGCTGAGCGACAACAAGAGCGGCTTGGGAATGGGCTGGTATGTGGTTCATACGTATTCCGGCTACGAAAACAAAGTAAAGGCAAATATTGAAAAGGCAATTGAAAACAGGCATCTTGAGAAAGAAATCCTTGAGGTGCGCGTGCCCCTGCAGGACGTGACGGAGATGAAGGACGGCGTGGAGAAAAGTTCGCGCAAGAAGCTCTTTCCGGGTTATGTGCTGCTGCATATGGACGCGGACAACAACGACGCATGGTACGTGGTGCGAAACACAAGGGGCGTTACCGGATTTGTGGGACCGGGAAGCAAGCCTGTGCCGCTCACGGAGGAGGAGCTTGCGGCGCTTGATTTTGGCGGCGAGGTCAACCTTGAATTTGCGGAGGGCGATGTAATCAGCGTTACGGCGGGTGTCTGGAAGGATACGGTCGGGACGGTGCAGAAGATTGACGAGGCGCGGCGGACGCTTACCATCACGGTTGAAATGTTCGGACGCGAGACGCCTGTTGAGATTAATTTCTCAGACGTGAAGAAGATGTGGGATTAGATTCGATTATGTGTTTAATCGGGAAGTCTTGACATTGCAGTAAGGTTATATTACAATATGATACGGAATTTTCCGTGTGGGAGGGTTATCCGCCCAAGCAACCACAAAACAGTTTCCAAAAACTGAGAATAAAATAGGAGGTGCCAAACATGGCAAAGAAAGTAGAAGGATATATTAAATTACAAATTCCTGCCGGCAAAGCAACACCGGCTCCACCAGTTGGTCCTGCACTTGGACAGCATGGTGTAAACATTGTAGAGTTCACAAAGCAGTTTAACGCTAGGACAGCAGATCAGGGCGACCTGATTATCCCTGTTGTCATCACGGTTTATGCAGACAGAAGCTTCAGCTTCATCACAAAGACTCCGCCTGCGGCAGTTTTGTTAAAGAAGGCTTGCAACTTAAAGACTGCGTCGGCAGCGCCGAACAAGACGAAGGTTGCTAAGATTTCAAAGGCTAAGGTACAGGAGATTGCTGAGTTAAAGATGCCTGACTTAAATGCGGCAAGCCTTGAGGCTGCCATGAGCATGATTGCAGGTACGGCAAGATCTATGGGTATCGAAGTAGAAGAGTAAGCGCAGTTTTGTGAAAGGAGCATGGATAAAGAATGAAGCATGGAAAGAAATATAATGAATCCGCGAAGTTAGTAGATCGCGCAAATTTTTATGAGCTTGAAGAAGCTGTTGCACTGGCAAAGAAGACGGCAACCGCAAAGTTTGATGAGACCGTAGAGGTTCACATCAGGACAGGCTGCGACGGTCGTCACGCAGACCAGCAGATCAGAGGCGCAGTTGTGCTTCCGAACGGAACAGGTAAGACTGTAAGGGTTTTGGTATTTGCAAAGGGCGACAAGGTAAACGAGGCAGAGGCAGCAGGCGCTGACTATGTTGGCGGCGAGGAGCTGATTCCGAAAATTCAGAATGACGGCTGGCTTGACTTTGATGTTGTTGTAGCAACGCCTGACATGATGGGTGTTGTCGGACGTCTTGGTAAGATTTTGGGACCGAAAGGCTTAATGCCGAACCCCAAGGCGGGCACTGTAACAATGGACGTTACAAAGGCAATTAACGACATCAAGGCTGGTAAGATTGAGTACAGACTTGATAAGACAAACATCGTTCACTGCCCGATTGGAAAGGCGTCTTTTACAGAGGAGCAGCTTTTGCAGAATGTCAACGCGCTTTTGGACGCGATTGTAAAGGCAAGACCGTCCGCATTGAAGGGACAGTATCTCAAGAGCATTACATTGACATCTACAATGGGACCGGGTGTAAAGGTTAGTGTTGCAAAGTTCTAATCATAACAATAAGAGATATGGATACATTCAGAATGCAAGTCGCAAGACTTGCATTTTGTGTATGCGAAGAGGGAGTTTTATTGATTTTTAAGTAAGAGGGATTATGAGAAAGCAGTTTAAACTTTTTATCACGATATTGTCTGCGGTGCTTGTCGTCGGCATGTCTTTGATGTTGCTTTATGTGGAGCAGTTAAAGGCGCAGGCGGGAAGCGGGAGCGGCGGTGTGCTTGTGGATTTTCCGTTTCATCTGCCGCAGACAGGCTCTGAACCGCAGCCGGACGAGCCGGAGAATGCCGCGGGTGGGGAGCTGGCAGAGGGCGGTGTGCTTGAGGAGAGTCTTGCGCTTTATGAGGAGGCGGTTTCCTTGGGGCAGAAGGCGGTGCTTGTCGAGTGCGCGGATAGCAGTCAGGTGACGTTTGCGTTTGCGGGGGACATTCTCTTTGATGAGGCGTATACCATTATGTATCAGTTTGTTGCGCGGGGCAGTAGCGTTGAGGACACATTTCAGGCAGGGCTTTTGGAGCGGATGCGCGGGGCAGATGTGTTTATGCTCAACAATGAGTTTCCGTATTCGAACAGGGGGACGCCGACAGAGGGGAAACAGTTTACGTTTCGCGCCAAACCGCAGCATGTGGGGATTTTACAGGAGCTTGGCGTGGACTTGGTGTCGCTTGCCAACAACCATGCATATGATTACGGCAACGAGGCGCTGCTTGATACCTTTGACACCTTGGAAGCGGTTGACATGCCATATGTGGGCGCCGGACGGAATTTGGAGGAGGCGCTAAAGCCAGTTTATCTGATTGCGAACGGCATGAAAATCGCGGTGGTGAGCGCGACGCAGATTGAGCGCAATGCCAATCCCGACACGAAGGAGGCGACTGCGACGAGCGCGGGCGTGCTGCGGTGCCTTGACCCGTCGGCACTTCTGCGGGTGATTGCGGAGGCGAAGGAAAACAGTGATTTTGTGATTTTATACATTCACTGGGGGACGGAAAGTCAGGAAGCGATTGACTGGCTGCAGGAGGAGCAGTCGGCGACGTACGCGCGCGCGGGTGTTGACTTGATTATCGGCGACCACCCGCACTGCCTGCAAAAAATTGACGTGGTGGAGGGCATGCCGGTGGTGTACAGTCTCGGCAATTTTTGGTTCAATTCCAAGACGCAGGACACGTGTCTTGTGGAGGTGGCGGTCAATCGTGAGGGGATTGCAGGTATGCGGTTTGTCCCATGCAGGGGCGAGGGGTGCCGCACAAGGCTTCTTGAGGGAGCGGAGGCGGACGGCGTTCTGAATTATATGCGCGGCATTTCCCCCAATGTGCAGATTGACGGTGACGGAGTGGTGACGTGGTAAAAATTTTTTGCGAAATCATTGACAGTATCAGGCAGATGTGATATGGTATTAGAGGTTGTAAGACCATGCCGAAGACAGTAGGTGCGAAATGGTACCGCAGATGGTATCTTTTGCGTAAGTGTATCGCCTACCGAGGAGAAGCGTTTTTATGATAAAATTCTTACCTCTCTTTTTGTGTCGCGGCATAAAACAGAGAGGTTTTTCATTGATATATCATATTCCTTCTTTCGGCGGGATTTGGGGACAAATCCATAAATCTATAAGGAGGTAAGAAAATGGCAAAGATTGAATTAAAACAGCCTATCGTTGACGAGATTGCAGCAGCAGTCAAGGACGCGGCTTCCGTAGTAATCGTAAAGTATAGCGGAATTACGGTTGCACAGGATACCGTTCTTCGTAAGCAGCTTCGTGAGGCGGGCGTTACCTACAAGGTTTACAAGAACACCTTGATGAGCCGTGCGTTTCAGGGTACGGAATTTGAAGGTCTGGTAGACAGCCTTAAGGGAACAAACGCGATTGCAGTCAGCAAGGACGACGCGACGGCTCCGGCAAGAATTATCAGCAATTTTGCGAAGACCTGTCCCGCGCTTGAGTTAAGAGCAGGCGTTGTGGAGGGCATCGTCTATGACGCGGACGGAATGAAGACGATTGCAAGCATTCCTTCAAGGGAAGAGTTGCTTTCAAAGTTCCTCGGAAGCATCAAGTCGCCGATTACGAACTTCGCACGTGTGCTTAATCAGATTGCGGAGAAGGGCGGTCCGGACGCATGTGAGCCTGCACCCGCGGCAGAGGAAGCGACAGCAGAGGCTCCGGCAGAAGCAGAAGCTCCCGCAGAGGAAGCAGTTGCAGCAGAGACGGCAGAATAATCGGAAACTGCCAAGTGCAGCGTAATACGAGTGAAATCGTAGAAACAAATGATGGATAATAAAAAAATGAAAATGATTATGGAGGGAAACAATAATGGCAAAGTTGACAACAGCAGAATTTATTGAAGCGATTAAAGAGCTTACAGTTTTAGAGTTAAACGACTTAGTAAAGGCTTGTGAGGAAGAGTTTGGCGTATCTGCAGCAGCAGGCGCAGTTGTTATGGCAGCAGGCGGCGCAGCACCGGCAGAGGAAGAGAAGGACGACTTCGATGTAGAGCTTACAGAGGTAGGTCCGAACAAGGTTAAGGTTATTAAGGTTGTTCGTGAAGTGACAGGTCTTGGCTTGAAGGAAGCGAAGGACTTAGTTGACAACGCTCCTAAGGTATTAAAGGAAGCAGCAGCAAAGGCAGAGGCTGAGGAGATTAAGACAAAGCTTGAGGCTGAGGGCGCTAAGGTTACTTTGAAGTAATTTCATAAGTGATTTACATTTTCTGATACTTTCACAGGGCGGGACGAAATCCCCGCCCTGAATTGTTTCTGATTATCAATTTTATTCTTTTTTCTTGGGAAAAGTTCTTTCCAACTTCTGTAAAAATAAGGTTGACTTTCCAAATGACTTGTGATAACATGTAATGTGCGCTATTGTGAAAAATTAGCTTATTTATAATGCTTAAAATAACAGGTGTTTCTTAACACCGGACAGCGTATGGCGCATTAAATATAGATCTTGAATGATGAAGAACGGGGTGAAAATGTCATGGAAAAGAACAGAATACGTCCAGTTGTCTCCGGAAAGACGATGCGTATGAGCTACCAAAGACAAGAAGAGGTTTTGCAAATGCCGGATTTGATCGAGGTGCAGAAGGATTCCTACAAATGGTTCCTCGAAGAAGGCTTCCGAGAAGCTTTGGCAGACATCTCGCCGATTACGGATTACAGCGGACGCTTAAGTCTGGAATTTGTTGACTATGTTCTCGCAGAGGACGAAATCAAGCACACGATTGAGGAGTGCAAGGAACGTGATTTAACGTACGAAGCCCCTGTGAAAATCAAGGTTCGCCTTCACAATAAGGAGAAGGAAGAAATCAGCGAGCATGAGATTTTTATGGGTAATTTTCCATTGATGACAGAGACAGGTACGTTTGTCATTAATGGCGCGGAGCGTGTTATCGTCAGTCAGCTTGTTCGTTCACCGGGCATTTATTATGGCATTGCACATGATAAAATCGGTAAGCGCCTGTTTTCATGTACGGTTATCCCCAACAGAGGAGCATGGCTGGAGTATGAGACGGACTCCAATGATGTTTTCTATGTCCGTGTAGATAGAACAAGAAAGGTGCCAATTACGGTGTTTGTCCGTGCGCTTGGTGTTGGTACGAATGAGGAGATTTTGGAGCTGTTCGGCGATGAGCCCAAAATTCACGCCAGCTTTACAAAGGATACGGCGGAGAATTATCAGGAGGGCTTGAAGGAGCTTTACAGCAAGATTCGTCCGGGTGAGCCGTTCAGCTTGGACAGTGCAGAAAACCTTGTGACAGCGATGTTCTTTGACCCGAGAAGATATGACCTTGCGAAGGTTGGTCGTTATAAATTTAACAAAAAGCTTGCGCTGAAAAACAGGATTAAAAATCAGATACTGGCGGAGGACGTTGTTGACCCGTTCAGCGGTGAGGTTCTTGGCGCAAAGGGCGAAAAAGTTACGATGGAAATGGCGGAGGCAATTCAGAATGCCGCAGTTCCCTTTGTCTGGATACAGACGGAGGAGCGGCTTGTGAAGGTGCTCTCCAATATGATGGTGGATATTACGAACTTTGTTGACTGTGAGCCGAGAAGTCTTGGTATCACGGAGCAGGTTTATTTTCCTGTGCTTCGCCAAATCCTTGAGGAGTATTCCGAAAATCCGGAGGAGCTGGCGGACGCGATTACGAGAAATGTGCATGAATTAATTCCAAAGCACATCACAAAGGAAGATATTTTGGCGTCAATCAATTACAATATGCACCTTGAGTATGGCTTGGGCAACAGTGATGATATTGACCATTTGGGCAACAGGCGAATCAGGGCGGTCGGCGAGCTGTTACAGAACCAGTACCGTATTGGTTTGTCAAGAATGGAGCGTGTGGTTCGCGAGCGAATGACGACACACGACTCTGATGATGTGTCGCCTCAGGCTTTGATTAACATAAAACCTGTACAGGCTGCTATTAAAGAGTTCTTTGGCTCTTCACAGTTATCACAGTTTATGGATCAGAATAATCCACTCGGTGAGCTGACGCATAAGCGCCGTCTGTCGGCATTAGGTCCCGGCGGTCTGTCGCGTGACCGTGCCGGATTTGAGGTGCGTGACGTGCACTATTCCCACTACGGAAGAATGTGCCCGATTGAGACGCCGGAAGGTCCGAATATCGGTTTGATTAACTCCCTTGCGTCGTATGCAAGGATTAATGAATATGGTTTTATTGAAGCACCTTATCGAAAGATTGACCGAAGCGATCCGAAAAATCCGCGTGTCACGAACGAGGTTGTGTACATGACGGCGGACGAGGAGGATAATTACCACGTGGCACAGGCGAACGAGCAGCTTGATGAGAACGGATATTTTGTGCGTAATTCCGTGTCAGGTCGTTATCTTGACGAGACGCAGGAGTACCCGAAGGCAATGTTTGAGTACATGGACGTGTCTCCGAAGATGGTGTTCTCGGTGGCTACGGCGCTCATTCCGTTCTTGCAGAATGACGACGCAAACCGTGCGTTGATGGGCTCGAACATGCAGCGTCAGGCGGTGCCTTTGCTGTTTACGGAAGCGCCTGTTGTCGGTACGGGTATGGAAGTCAAGACGGCGGTGGATTCGGGCGTGTGCGTTGTTGCGAAGAAGGCAGGAACGATTACGTATGTCGATTCCAAGGTGATTAAAATTGCCTATGACGATGGTGAGAAGGCGGCGTTTAAGCTGCATAAGTTTGAGCGAAGCAACCAGTCAAACTGCTATAATCAGAAGCCTATTGTGTTTAAGGGCGATCATGTGGCGGCAGGTCAGGTCATTGCGGACGGCGCTTCGACAAGCGGCGGTGAGCTTGGACTTGGCAAAAATCCGTTGATTGGATTTATGACATGGGAAGGCTATAACTATGAGGACGCCGTACTCTTGAGTGAACGGCTTGTGATGGAGGACGTGTATACCTCTATCCATATTGAAGAATATGAGACGGATGCACGTGACACGAAGCTTGGCCCTGAGGAGATTACGAGGGATGTGCCGGGTGTCGGTGACGATGCGTTGAAGGATTTGGATGACAGGGGAATTATCCGTGTGGGCGCGGAGGTGCGCGCAGGTGATATTCTTGTCGGCAAGGTTACACCTAAGGGTGAGACGGAGCTTACGGCGGAGGAGCGTCTACTGCGTGCCATCTTTGGTGAGAAGGCAAGAGAGGTGCGTGATACGTCGCTTAAGGTGCCGCATGGTGAGTATGGCGTTGTCGTGGACGCGAAGGTGTTCTCGAGGGCGGCGGGTGACACGGAGCTTGCGCCCGGTGTCAACCAGTCGGTGCGTATCTACATTGCGCAGAAGAGGAAGATTTCCGTTGGTGATAAGATGGCGGGACGTCACGGTAACAAGGGTGTTGTTTCGCGTGTGCTTCCGGTTGAGGATATGCCGTATCTGCCAAACGGACGGCCGCTTGACATTGTGTTAAATCCGCTTGGTGTGCCTTCGCGTATGAACATCGGGCAGGTGCTTGAAATCCACCTTTCGCTTGCGGCAAAGGCTCTTGGCTTTAATGTGGCGACACCCGTGTTTGACGGTGCAAACGAGGCGGATATCATGGATACGCTGGAACTTGCGAATGATTATGTAAACTTGGAATGGGAAGAATTTGAGGCAAAGCACAAGGCTGAGCTTTTGCCGGAGGTTTTGGAATATTTATCGGAGAACAGAGAGCACAGGAAGTATTGGAAGGGCGTGCCGATTTCAAGGGACGGCAAAGTCAGGCTTCGTGACGGAAGGACAGGCGAGTATTTCGATAGTCCGGTTACTATCGGACACATGCATTATTTGAAGCTCCACCACCTTGTAGATGATAAAATCCATGCGCGTTCTACCGGACCGTACGGAATGGTTACGCAGCAGCCGCTTGGCGGTAAGGCACAGTTTGGCGGACAGCGTTTCGGCGAGATGGAGGTTTGGGCGCTTGAGGCGTACGGCGCTTCCCACACGCTTCAGGAAATTCTGACTGTGAAATCCGATGATGTTGTCGGACGTGTAAAGACATACGAGGCGATTATCAAGGGCGAGAATATCCCGGAGCCGGGTATTCCCGAGTCGTTCAAGGTATTGCTTAAGGAATTGCAGTCACTTGGTCTTGACGTGAAGGTTTACGACGAGAACCGCAACGAGGTTGAGCTCAAGGAGTCTGTTGATTACACCGAGTCCGATTTCCGTGTGGAGATGGAGGGCGACAATAAGTATGACAACAGGGAAAGCCTTGAGGGATACCAGCAGAAGGAATTTGACGTGGAAAGCGGCGATTTGATTGACGCTGAGGACGACGATGATTTTGCCGATGATGATGAAGATTATTCAGATGACGAGTTTGACGGTGACGGCGACTTTGATGATGATTTTGATGAATAAGGAATAATGAGCAATCAATCGAATTATTTGGAAGGAGTGCCAAAATGTCTGAAATAAAAAATGAACAGAGTCAGTCTATTTCATTTGATGCCATAAAAATAGGTCTTGCCTCTCCCGAGAAAATCAGGGAGTGGTCAAAGGGCGAGGTGACAAAGCCCGAGACAATCAATTACAGAACCTTGAAGCCGGAGCGCGATGGTCTGTATTGTGAGAAAATCTTTGGCCCGAGCAAGGACTGGGAGTGTCACTGCGGTAAGTACAAGAAAATCCGTTACAAGGGTGTTATCTGTGACCGCTGCGGCGTTGAGGTTACCAAGTCAAGCGTGCGCAGGGAGCGTATGGGACATATTGAGCTTGCGGCTCCGGTGTCACACATTTGGTATTTTAAAGGGATTCCCAGCCGCATGGGGTTAATCCTTGACCTGACGCCGAGAGTGCTTGAGAAGGTTTTGTATTTTGCGTCGTATATCGTGCTTGACCCGTTATCGACGGATTTGGAATATAAACAGGTGTTATCCGAGAAGGAATATCAGGATAATGTGGAGAAGTATGGCAGGAATACGTTCCGTGTAGGCATGGGTGCGGAGGCGATTAAGGAGCTTTTGTGCGCGATTGACCTTGAGAAGGAGTGTGAGGAGCTTTCCGCGGAGCTTCGAAATGACAACACAAAGGGGCAGAAGCGTGCGAAAATCGTAAAGCGTCTTGAGGTTGTGGAGTCGTTCCGTGCGTCGGGCAACAGACCGGAGTGGATGATTATGGACACCATTCCCGTGCTTCCGCCTGATTTGCGTCCGATGGTACAGTTGGACGGCGGTCGTTTTGCAACGTCGGATTTAAATGATTTATATAGAAGGATTATCAACCGCAACAATCGTTTGAAGAGGCTTTTGGAGCTTGGCGCCCCCGATATTATCGTGCGCAACGAAAAGAGAATGCTTCAGGAGGCGGTTGACGCGCTGATTGACAACGGCAGACGCGGGCGTCCGGTTACAGGACCGGGCAACCGGGCGTTGAAGTCGCTTTCGGATATGCTGAAAGGAAAATCAGGACGTTTCCGTCAGAACCTGCTTGGTAAGCGTGTTGACTATTCGGGACGTTCCGTTATTGTCGTGGGACCGGAGTTAAAGATTTATCAGTGTGGTCTGCCAAAGGAGATGGCGATTGAGCTGTTTAAGCCGTTCGTTATGAAGGAGCTTGTTTCAAGGCAGATTTCGCAGAACATCAAACATGCAAAGAAGCTTGTGGAGAAGCTCGATCAGGCGGTTTGGGACGTGCTTGAGGACGTGATTAAGGAGCACCCTGTAATGTTAAATCGTGCACCGACACTTCACAGACTTGGTATTCAGGCGTTTGAGCCTATTCTTGTCGAGGGTAAGGCGATTAAGCTCCACCCGCTTGTTTGTACGGCATTTAATGCCGATTTCGACGGGGATCAGATGGCGGTACATCTTCCGCTTTCCGTGGAGGCGCAGGCGGAGTGCAGATTTTTGCTGCTCTCACCAAACAACCTGTTAAAGCCGTCGGACGGTGGTCCGGTTGCCGTTCCGTCACAGGATATGGTGCTTGGGATTTATTATCTGACGCAGGAGCGCCCGGGCGCAGTGGGTGAAGGAAAATATTTTAAGAATGTAAATGAGGCAATTCTTGCTTATGAGAATGGCGCATGTACGCTTCATTCAAGGATTAAGGTAAGGGTAACAAAGACTTTGGAGAACGGCGAAGTGATTTCGGCGAATGTGGAGTCAACGCTTGGACGTTTTATCTTTAATGAAATTCTTCCGCAGGATTTGGAATTTGTAGAGCGCAATACGCCGGAGGACGATTTGCTGCTTGAGGTGGATTTCCATGTAGGAAAGAAGCAGTTGAAGCAGATTTTGGAGAAGGTTATCAATATCCACGGCGCGACAAAGACCGCGGAGGTGCTTGACAGCATTAAGGCAATGGGCTACAAGTATTCGACAAGGGCGGCGATGACCGTTTCCATTTCGGATATGACAGTGCCTGCTGAAAAGGCGGAAATGCTTGAGGAGGCGCAGAAGACGGTTGACCGCATTACGCTCAATTTCCGTCGTGGTCTGATGACGGACGAGGAGCGTTATAAGGCGGTTGTCGAGACGTGGAAGGAAACCGATGATAAGCTGACGGATAAGCTGATTAACGGTCTTGACAAATATAATAATATTTTCATGATGGCAGACTCCGGCGCCCGTGGTTCCAACCAGCAGATTAAGCAGCTTGCGGGTATGCGTGGACTGATGGCGGATACGACGGGACGTACGATTGAGCTCCCGATTAAGTCAAACTTCCGTGAGGGACTTGACGTTTTGGAGTATTTCATGTCGGCGCACGGCGCTAGAAAGGGTATGTCGGATACGGCGCTTCGTACGGCGGACTCCGGTTATCTGACGCGCCGAATGGTTGATGTGTGTCAGGAGCTGATTATCCGTGAGGTGGATTGCTGCGAGGGCAAGGATTACATTCCGGGTATGGAGGTTGCCGCGTTTATGGACGGCAGAGAGACCATCGAGGGATTAAAGGACAGAATTACAGGAAGATATTCCTGTGAAGATATTATGGACAGGGACGGCAATGTCATTGTAAAGAAGAACCATATGATTACGCCAAGCCGTGCTTCCAAGATTATGAGCAAGGGCGTGAATGAGAAGGGTGAGCCGATTGAGAAGGTGAAAATCCGAAATATTCTTTGCTGTAAGTCGCGTATCGGTATCTGCTCAAAGTGCTATGGCGCAAACATGGCGACGGGTGAGCCTGTTCAGATTGGTGAGGCAGTCGGTATCATTGCAGCGCAGTCGATTGGTGAGCCGGGTACTCAGCTTACGATGAGAACTTTCCACAGCGGCGGCGTTGCCGGTGATGACATTACACAGGGTCTTCCGCGTGTAGAGGAGCTTTTTGAGGCGAGAAAGCCGAAGGGACTTGCGATTATCGCGGAAATTGGCGGTACGGCGACGATTAAGGATACAAAGAAGAAGCGTGAGATTATTGTTTCTGACGGTATCAATGAGAAGACGTACTTAATTCCATACGGTTCGCGTATCAAGATTACGGACGGCGCGGAGATTGAGGCGGGCGACGAGCTGACAGAGGGTAGCGTTAATCCGCATGACTTGCTTGAAATTAAGAAGATTGACGCGGTTCAGAATTACCTGCTGCGTGAGGTTCAGAGGGTTTACCGTTTACAGGGCGTGGATATTGCGGATAAGCATATCGAGGTTATTGTGCGTCAGATGTTGAAGAAGAAGCGCATTGAGACGAGCGGCGACACGGAGTTCCTTCCGGGAACGCTTGTTGACGCGCTGGAGCTTGAGGAGATTAACGAGAAGCTGATTGCGGAGGAGAAGCAGCCTGCGGAGGCGAAGGATATTATTCTTGGTATCACAAAGGCGGCGCTTGCGACAAGCTCTTTCCTGTCTGCGGCTTCGTTCCAAGAGACGACGAAGGTGCTGACGGAGGCGGCGATTAAGGGTAAGATTGACCCGCTGATTGGCTTGAAAGAGAACGTTATTATCGGTAAGCTCATTCCGGCAGGTACGGGACTGAGGCGTTATCGGAATGTGAAGCTGAATACAGATGTGGAAGCGGAGGATACGATTGATTTTGAAGATGACTATGGCTATGAGGACAATGGCTATGGTGTATCGCATTCGGAAACGGTTGTGCCGGAGCATAATATGTCGCTTTCGTTCTAAGCTCGAAGGAAGTTATTGAAAGGGAAATGAATATAAAACAGCGTGTGCTTTGAGGAGCGCACGCTGTTTAACTTTTATTCGGTTTTTTATTCAATATCTTCAATTTCAATCAAATGAAGTCCGGTATCATAGTCCAAATCATCGTTTGTCACCACTTTCCATGACTGGAGCACATAGAAAGGGCCTTCTATGGATTGCGGATAAAGGTAAGAGAGCGTCACTTCAAGATACTGGATTTCGCTGATTTCAAAGGTAAAGGTGGTCGGCAGTGCGGATATGGCGGAAACATAGGCGGCTCTGTCAGGGTTTTCCTGATAGGCTTTTTTTAGTGCGGTGTCCATTTCGCAGAGCTTTTCTTCCGCCAGATTGCAGGCCCCGTAGTATGCGGCAGAGCGCTCAAGCACCTTCTGGCTGAGTTTTCTGTCAGCGTTTGCGCTCACGAGTGAGAGTACGCCAAAGGAGATGAGACACAGTACCACAAAAATCAGCATGATTGACGGAAGCCCGATGTTCATGGTAAATTCACGCTTTCTATCCATTTTGGTGACCTCCCGTGTATTTTTTGATTTCCTGATGATGAATGCAGCCGCTTGTGTAATCGTATTCGGTCTGCGGTTCCATATTGTCAGGACATTCGCTGATGTAAATATTAAGGACGGCAAACGGATTGCTGTCTGTCACCTTGTTATAATGGAACGTGACTGCATATACGGCGTCTGCCGACGCTTCCTGTCTTTGCCAGTCTTTGTCAAAATACAGGGCGGCGGAGGCGTCATACACAGATGTCGGAAGCGTTTCGGGGTGAAATTCCTGTTCCAGTGCGTCAAAGTCCCCGTTTGCGGCAAGAAACAGTTCCGCGATATTCTGCGTGTAGAGCAGCGCATGGTTAATGTTGATGGTGTCCTTGCTGATAAAGTGCGATTTCACAAAGAGCTGCATGACAACGGCGGCAGCAATGATAAAGAAAAATATGGACAATATCAGTTCGATTAAAAAAAGTCCTGACCGTGAAGCGGCATATTGCTTTTTCATAAAAATCCCCCGGCTTATCGTGTTAATCAATCATTATGGGTGCGTTTTCGCTTGCTTTTTTGCAGTGAAGGTGGATATACAATTCGGTCTCTTTTTGCGCTTCGTCACAAAAGCTGACCTTTAACAGGTTATCCGAGACAAATTCAAAGTCGAGCGCGGTCAGGGCAATTACCTGCTGTCCGGCGTCAATCGGAAGTTCAATGTCGGTTCTTGCAAAAAGCTCGTATAAATAGCCGTTATGCTCATAAAGCGATGTGGCATATTCCATTCCGTTAATATTGCGCGCCATCAGAAGCCGCTCATAACCTAAGCTGTCGTCAATCCTGACGGACTCGTAGATGTCGGACTGGCGTATTTTTTCGGTAATATATGCGACGGAGGTACGCGACGCATAATTGTCGTTCATGGAAGATACGGTTTTGTTGTAGATGTCAGCCCCAAACAGGATTAAGACCACGGAGGAGACTGCAAATACACAAAAAAGTGACAATACAAAGAGGAGGTCAATCATATGACGTCCGTTTTCTTTTTCGGGCATGGTTACTCCCTTTCTGTAAAAAATTCTTTACACTGATAAAATTTTCACAATGTGTTTTTCACATTTAATTGATTGAAATAAATCCGATTTCACTTTTGGATCTTGGCAGGATTGTGATGTCGGGCATGATGTTTGAGCCGATTGCCGTGTAGTCAATATAAAATTTGTCGGCGTCGTAAATCAAACCGTAGTGTTCCTTTAAGTAGTCAAGGCTTGGCGGGTAAGTTCCCTCCACGGCATAGCACTGCGCCACACTGCGCCTGACAGCGGATTCAAGGCTTTTTGCCTGATCGCTTGCAGTGGAGTCGTCAACCGTGTGAATACCGCTGATAAAAAACAGGACAAACCCAATCATAAACGCAAATGAAAGAAGCTGCCATATTTGGGAAAGCGATAGTTTTCGATGATTTGAAAAACGGTTCATAAAGTCCTCCCATTATCCGATACTTGACATAATCCCAATCAAGGGCATAATCACGGAAAGCAAAATCAAGCCGACAATCAGTGAAAATGCAATGACAAGTGTGGGCTCAATTGCGCCAAGGATTTTCTGAATGTGTGAAAGCGTATCGTCCTCGTAATGCTTTGAGATTTTATCAAAAACAACCTCACTGTTACCGGAACGGTAGCCGATTTGGAGCATTCTCTGGTGCTGGGCACGAAAAATATTGGCGTCCTTGATTGCTTCATATAAATAACCGCCTCCGGAAAGCACTTCGCCGCAGGTTTTTACTTTTTCGTCCATCAGCTCATTGTCGATTAAACGCCCGGCAAGCTCCAGCCCTTTATAAATATCAATGCCGCCCGCAGTAATCATGGAGAGCGCTCCGGCAAAACGGCTGTACGCAACACCGAGATAAAATCCTTTTGTAACGCGGCTTGTGTGGAGAACATGTCTGCACCATGCGCGTCCCTTTGGGCTTTTATATAAAATCAAACCAACCACTGCCGCAAGAATGAGCAGTGCCATCAGGAAGCCGGAAACAGACTGTATCGCATAGCCCATGTTCATAAGCTGTTTGGAAACACCTGTCAGCTCGCTTCCAAGCTGGGTAAATACCTGATTAAAAATGGGAAGGATTTTGGTCAGCAGGACTGCGAGAATGAGCAGCATGAGACAAACCATGATGAGGGGGTAGCTGACTGCATTTTTTACCGAGTCGGAAATGATACATTGCTGTTCATAATATTCCGTAAGCTTTTTCATGATGATGTCAAGATTGCCGGACTCCTCCCCTAATAAAATCATGGAAACGACATACTCCGGAAAAACGTTTGTGGCGCCGAGTGCCTCATGAAGTGTCAGACCGTCCCGCAGGGAATTTTCAATATCCGCAAGAAGCGCCTTGCCCTCCTGCGACGAGGTGTCCTGCGCCATCAGGGTAATCCCGTCAAATGGCGTAATGCCTGCGGGTAAAAGCAATGAGAGCTGGCTGCAGAATGCAGCCACCTCACGATTGTTCAGCTTTTTCATTTTTTTCATAATCGTAATCTCCCGATTGTATCAACTGATTTAATAGATATATTTGGTCTTATAATTGCTTCCGTCGCCGATAAAATTTTTCAGGGTAGAATCACTGGAGCTTGCAGCAAAGGTAGGGTCCATGAGAGACCAGTTTGTCCCGTCAAACTCGATAACGCCGTTTACCCAGCCAATGTCCGTGATATAGGTACTAATCCATGCATGGTAGGCACTGCCTGCATATCCGACCTCAAGACGGGTGGGAATGCCCTGACTTCTGAGCATGCTCGCCATGACGGACGCATAGTCGAGACAAATTCCGGTGCCGTTTTGCATAATGGTATCAGGATTTGGCACATACCCGGACTGTACGGAATTTGCTTTTGTGTAATCATAGGTGATGGTGGTAGCGTAATTATAAATCTTTGTCACGACATCTAAATCATTCGAGCAGCCCTCCGCAAGCTGTTTTGCCTTTGCAACGACCTGACTTCCTGCATTAAAATTCACATATTGGTTAGGATATAGGTAAGGACCGTTGGGATTGGTGATACTTGCGCTGATTGTCTGCGATAAGGCTACCGCGTACTGGTTTCCGGTGACATTCTCGTACACGGAAACCTTATAGGAGCCGCTTCCTGCCGATAACGGGAAGGTTTCGTAGCCGCCGCCCAGTGTATAGGTATAAGTAACGCCATTGCTTCCGGTAATCTGAAGCTTTACCTTGGAATTGGTACCCTTATAGTTTACCATGATATACCCTTCGGCGGTATTGGACGCGTCAATCTCTGCAAGCGCATTGGAGTAAACCGTCACGCCTGAGGCAACGGGTACATAGCATACGGGGGTATTATCCCTTGTGCCGGCTGCGTCCAGTGTGGTAGTGGGAACTTCCTCGTCAAGAAGCGTTTCCAAAATGATGGTTTCATCGGGGGAAGCCGTTTCATCGACGGGCGCAGTTTCAATGGCTGTTGTCTGTGGTAATGTTTCCGTTTCTTTGGCAGAAGCCTGAAAATCAACTGCTTCGGTTGTATCCGGCGCGGCAGTTGTCTCATAATCAAGTGTGGACGCTTCTGTCTGCTGCGGCAGTGGGGCAGCGTTATTGGAACCGGCTGCGGTCTGTCCGCACGCGGCGCATACACAGGAGCACGACATCATGATTGAAACGGCAATCAGTTTATTTTTGAGTTTTCTTGTTTTGAATTTGCGCAATAACATAACAATCCTCCCATTGGATAAAATTGCATTCTCGATTTTTTCCGATATACAATTATTATAATATATAATATTGCGGCAGAAAAGAGATAAAATGACGAAAATAAAGAGGTTTTTCAGAGAAAAATGGCAATTATCCTACAAGAGGACTTTCCATATATAATAGAAGAAACCTGATGAAAGGGCAGCATGGGAAAGCGGCATAGGAATGCGAAGAAAATGCAAATGAAAAAATATTTGCAAAAAACGAAAAAATAATTGACAATATTAGGAACGGAAAGTATAATAATAAAGCATGCGTGAAAAAGTATGTATGTAATGTGCCTAATTGACTTGGCATTGAGTGAGATTATATAGGAGGTGAAAAGGAATGCCAACATTTAACCAATTAGTAAGAAAAGGACGTCAGGAAACAGTTAAGAAGTCTACTGCACCGGCACTTCAGAGAGGATACAACTCTTTAAGGAAGAAAGCGACGGACACATCTGCTCCTCAGAAGAGAGGCGTTTGTACGGCAGTTAAGACAGCAACACCTAAGAAGCCTAATTCAGCGCTTAGAAAGATTGCCAGAGTTCGTCTTTCAAACGGAATGGAAGTGACAAGCTATATTCCCGGAGAAGGTCACAACTTACAGGAGCATAGTGTTGTTCTGATCAGAGGCGGACGTGTTAAGGACTTACCCGGTACAAGATACCATATCATCAGAGGTACGCTCGATACTGCGGGAGTTGCTAACAGAAGGCAGGCTCGCTCTAAGTATGGAGCAAAGAGACCGAAAGCAGGCAAATAATTGTCTGTCATGTACCACAAAAAACTAATTAGTGTTGGGGTTCTGATTTAATACCTTTGGAATAAAGAAATGTTAAAATAGAAAACCGCGCGAACACAAAGTTTTATTCATGTGAGTACCGTTGATTTAATCAAGTGGCGTAAAATCCGTATTTAAAATTAAATGAAAAGGATTTCGCTATTCATAATTAAGGAGGGAAGAACCGTGCCACGTAAAGGACATATTCAGAAAAGAGATGTATTGGCAGATCCTATTTACGGGAATAAGGTAGTTACGAAGCTGATCAACAACGTCATGTTGGACGGCAAGAAGGGTGTAGCCCAGAAAATCGTATATGGGGCATTTGCCAGAGTAGAAGAGAAGGCGCAGAAGCCTGCGGTCGATGTATTTGAGGCGGCAATGAACAATATCATGCCGATGCTTGAGTGTAAAGCAAGACGTATCGGTGGCGCTACGTATCAGGTACCCCTTGAGGTAAAGCCTGAGCGTCGTCAGACATTAGGTCTTCGCTGGCTGGTATTTTTCGCACGCAAGAGAGGCGAAAAGACAATGGAAGAGCGTCTTGCGAACGAGATTTTAGATGCGTCTAACAATACAGGTGCGTCTGTAAAGAGAAAAGAAGATATGCACAAGATGGCAGAGGCAAACAAGGCTTTCGCACACTACAGGTTTTAGATACAATATATGTTGTGTGTGTGAAATCCTCAGCTTTTGCACATTACAGATTTTAAGTGCAGGCAGAATATCATTTTCTGTGTTAATTATTTAAGGAGGAAGAACATTGGCTGGAAGAGAATATCCTTTAGACAGAACCAGAAACATTGGTATTATGGCTCATATCGATGCTGGTAAGACAACTCTTACAGAGCGTATCTTATACTATACCGGTGTTAATTATAAGATTGGTGATACACATGAAGGTACTGCTACAATGGACTGGATGGAGCAGGAACAGGAAAGAGGTATCACGATTACATCAGCCGCTACTACATGTCACTGGACACATCAGGAGCAAGCAAAGGCTCAGGAAGGTGCTTTGGAGCACCGTATCAATATCATTGATACGCCGGGTCACGTCGATTTTACGGTCGAGGTTGAGCGTTCGCTTCGTGTACTTGATGGTGCCGTAGGTGTTTTCTGTGCAAAGGGCGGTGTAGAACCGCAGTCAGAGAATGTATGGCGTCAGGCTGATACCTACAATGTACCTAGAATGGCATTTATCAACAAGATGGACATCTTGGGAGCAAATTTCTATGGTGCGGTAGACCAGATTCGGACAAGATTAGGTAAAAATGCAATCATTCTTCAGATACCAATCGGTAAGGAAGATGATTTTAAAGGCATTATTGATTTGATGGAAATGAAGGCTTATATCTACAATGATGATAAGGGCGAAGACATTTCCATTACGGAAATTCCTGCTGATATGGCAGATGACGCAGAGCTTTATCATTCAGAAATGATAGAGAAAATCTGCGAGCTGGACGATGATTTGACAATGATGTACCTTGAAGGTGAGGAGCCTTCTGTTGAGCAGTTGAAGGCAGTGCTCAGAAAGGGAACCTGTGAATGTACGGCAGTTCCCGTGTGCTGTGGTTCCGCATACAGAAACAAGGGCGTTCAGAAGCTTCTTGACGCAATCCTTGACTTTATGCCGGCTCCGACAGATATTCCCGCGATTAAGGGTACAGACTTGGACGGCAACGAGGTAGAGCGTCATTCTTCGGACGAGGAACCGTTCTCAGCGCTTGCATTTAAGATTATGGCAGACCCGTTTGTTGGTAAGCTTGCATTCTTCAGAGTATATTCCGGCACGATGAATTCCGGTTCTTATGTGTTAAACGCAACAAAGGATAAGAAGGAACGTGTAGGGCGTATCTTACAGATGCACGCGAACAAGAGACAGGAGCTGGACAAGGTTTATTCCGGCGACATTGCGGCGGCGGTTGGCTTTAAGTTTACGACAACAGGTGATACTATCTGTGATGAGCAGCACCCGGTAATTCTTGAATCCATGGAATTCCCTGAACCCGTTATCGAGCTTGCAATTGAGCCGAAGACAAAGGCAGGACAGGGCAAGATGGGTGAGGCGCTTGCGAAGCTTGCAGAGGAAGACCCGACATTCCGTGCGCACACCAATCCGGAGACAGGACAGACCATTATCGCAGGTATGGGCGAGCTCCATCTTGAGATTATTGTAGACAGACTTCTTCGTGAGTTTAAAGTGGAAGCGAACGTTGGTGCGCCTCAGGTTGCATACAAGGAAGCAATCACGAAGGAAGTGGATATCGATTCGAAGTACGCAAAGCAGTCCGGTGGACGTGGACAGTACGGTCACTGTAAGGTGAAGTTTGCTCCGATGGACGCAAACGGCGAGGAGCTTTTCAAGTTCGAGTCAAGCGTTGTCGGTGGTGCAATTCCGAAGGAATACATTCCGGCAGTCGGCGAAGGTATCGAGGAGGCAACAAAGGCAGGTATCCTTGGCGGATTCCCTGTTGTGGGTGTATACGCGAATGTATATGACGGCTCTTATCATGAAGTGGACTCTTCCGAAATGGCATTCCACATTGCAGGCTCGCTTGCATTCAAGGAAGCTATGCAGAAGGCGGATCCCGTGCTTCTTGAGCCGATTATGAAGGTTGAGGTAACAATGCCAGAGGAATATATGGGCGATGTTATCGGCGACATCAATTCACGGCGTGGACGAATTGAGGGTATGGACGATCTTGGCGGTGGAAAAATCGTCAGGGGCTATGTACCTCTTGCTGAGATGTTCGGTTACTCTACGGACTTACGTTCGAAGACGCAGGGACGCGGAAACTACTCAATGTTCTTTGAGAAGTATGAGCAGGTTCCCAAGAACGTTCAGGATAAGGTGCTTGCAGCTAAGAAAGGCTGATAAATTTATAAATAAGACTTGAAAATCCCAGTATTTTCTAATATAATTAGGCTTAGTTGGGTAAGGTTTTATGTAGAATGAAACTAAATTAATTTTTTAATAACTTTTTTAAGGAGGACTTTTAAAATGGGAAAGGCTAAATTTGAAAGAAGCAAACCGCATTGTAACATTGGTACAATTGGACATGTAGACCACGGTAAGACAACTTTAACAGCAGCAATCACAAAGGTTTTGGCTGAGAGAGTTGCAGGTAATGTAGCAACAGATTTTGAGAATATCGATAAGGCTCCGGAAGAGAGAGAGCGTGGTATCACAATCAATACAGCACACGTTGAGTATGAGACAGACAAGAGACACTATGCACACGTTGACTGCCCGGGACATGCTGACTATGTAAAGAACATGATCACAGGTGCTGCACAGATGGACGGCGCTATCCTTGTTGTTGCTGCAACAGACGGTGTTATGGCACAGACAAAGGAGCATATCCTTCTTTCTCGTCAGGTAGGTGTGCCTAAGATTGTTGTATTCATGAACAAGTGCGACATGGTTGACGATCCTGAGTTACTTGAGCTTGTTGAGATGGAAATCACAGAGCAGCTTGAGGAGTACGAGTTCACAGACTGCCCGATTATTCAGGGTTCTGCTTTGAAGGCTCTTGAAGATCCCAGCAGCGAGTGGGGCGACAAGATTATCGAGCTGATGAATACCGTTGACGAGCATATTCCTGATCCTGTACGTGAGACAGATAAGCCGTTCCTGATGCCGATCGAGGACATCTTCACAATTACAGGTCGTGGTACTGTTGCTACAGGTAGAGTTGAGCGTGGTACACTCCACATCAATGAGGATGTTGAAATCGTTGGTATCAGCGAGGAGACAAAGAAAACTGTTTGTACAGGTATCGAGATGTTCCGTAAGCTTCTTGACGAGGCTCAGGCTGGTGACAACATCGGTGCGCTTCTTCGTGGTATCCAGAGAACAGAAATCCAGAGAGGACAGGTTCTTGCAAAACCGGGTACGGTTACATGCCACAGAAAGTTTACGGCTCAGGTTTATGTATTGACCAAAGATGAAGGTGGACGTCATACACCGTTCTTCAATAATTATAGACCGCAGTTCTATTTTAGAACAACAGACGTTACGGGTGTCTGCAATCTTCCTGAAGGCACAGAGATGTGTATGCCGGGCGATAATGTTGAGATGACGATTGAGTTGATTCATCCGATCGCTATGGAGCAGGGACTTACGTTTGCTATTCGTGAGGGTGGTAGAACGGTTGGATCTGGTCGTGTGGCTACGATTATTGAGTAATCAGTAAGAAGCTAGATTTTATGGGGCTTTCCGAGAAATCGGGAAGCCCTTTTTGAAACTTTGCAACAGTGAAAAAGTTGTAAGTGGTGCCAAAACGGTGCCGAAAAATAGAACTCCGATGAAATTTTGCACCATTTTTCATCGGAGTTTCCTTTTACCAACCTTTTATTTGCTTTACCTGCTCTGCCCGCTCTTTGTCTTTGTGGTACTGCAACTTGAACTGTATCGTTTCCACTACTTCCTTTCTTGCTTCATCGTCTAGCTGATAAAATGAAGTCAACAGGTTATCCACATCGGGCATACTGTTTTTCCCAAACAGGTACATAAGCGGATATAGGGAATTTTTTAGATATACCTTTACCCGGTTTCCGTCAAGAGCGCCATTCAGTCCATCGGGGAGCGTGGGATATATTTCTTCTTCAGTAATTGCACCGGAGAATGGACTGGCGGCGCATATCTCATTCACATCAATTTCTAATTCGTTTGCCAACCGCAAGGCAAAGTCAA
>CANOMQ010000006.1 GCA_947567595.1 uncultured Lachnospiraceae bacterium
TGAGGAAGTCCACCGTGTACACTTTCTGCAGGAGCGCGTCGCCTTTGTACTTTTCGTTCGTGAGGATGCTCTTTACCGTGCTGGAAGACCAGACCTCCTTACCGCCGGGCGAGGGGATGCCCTCCGCCGTCAGTAGCTTTGCGATTGCGTGGGGCGTGACTCACTTCCTCCGTGTGCCCGGAGCGGGACTTCTCCGCCAGCACCGCACGGACTTCCTCCAGCGTCAGCGGTTTTTCATCCGGCTCCTGCTTTGCAGCCTTTGCTTCCTTCTTCGCCGTGTTCTTTGCGTTCTTCCCGGCCCTGCCCGCTTTCCCGGTTTCCTCCGGCTCCTTCGTGGTCGTCAGATCTGCCTCCGCTGCGCCATTGTCTGCCACCGCATCTGCAACGGCCTGCAGGCTGTCGGCAAGGGAGCGCAGGTCCCCGATAACATCAAGCAGTAACTTCACTTTTCCCATGTACATTTCCTCCTTCCATGACTTCACTCACTGCCAGCTCCCGGACGGAATCGCCCGGAACGATGATGGTCACCCTCCGCTTCTCCCCAAGGAGGAAGCGCAGGAAACGCTCCCTCACGGAGATATGGCGGCAGCTCACGATCCCGCCGGATGCCGGCTCCTTTGAAACACTGATCCTCAATGTGTGTTCCATGCCCATGACCTCCATTTCCGAAGGGCTGTATTTTCGCCCCTCACATATAAGCCACGGGAAACGGAAAACTGAACCCCCTAATCCATAAATTTTTTTAAGGCCGCATAGATTTTCTTCATCCTGCCGGTTATGGCGCGCTCCGACACCCCATCCTCGGCGGCAATGTCCTTCTGTTTCTCACCATTCCAGTAGATGCGGCGCAGAAGCTCCCTCTGCTGCGGCTGCAGCCTGCCTATGGCCGCTGTAAGCCTCTCAAGCTCGTCCTTCCTGACAATCTCCTCCGGCGTGTCCCGCCCCGAATCAAAGTAACGGTCTTCCGGGTCAACTGCTGACAGCAGGACATGGCGGCGTGTTTCCTTCCGTTCCACCCTGTCCCCTTCATTTTTCATCTCCAGCATGAATTCAGCGAGGCTCCCGTCCACTTCAATCTCCGTCACAGTCCCGTCCACAAACTTGTATTCAATTTTCATTCAGATTCCCTCCAGTCTTGAAATTTGGTTAATCAGTTTTCAAGACTGGAGCGGCGGCGCGCGCGTCCTATAAGGCGCACACACTAAGGCGCAAAAAAAGCGCACCCGCACAATGGCAGGCACGCCCGTAATGAAAATCATGTATTCTTTTGTAATATGTCCGGGGATAAGATAGAAATGTGTCGAATAAAAAAAGCCCGCAGCCCCCTTGGAAGGAACTGCGGTATGTACAGAAAGAATATGATGTTTGTCTGCAGGTGGCGGAAATCCGTTTCCAGCCCGTGCAATGGCCATAATGTCCCCTTTCGTGGGGACAGCATTTTGTTCCGGCTTCCCCGGCAGCCTGCCGGCGTCATCCGGCAGGGAAGCCCTGCATGGCCGCCCCGCCGGATGGCCTGTCCTTTCTCTGAACAATAGAAAACACCCAGCATAACGCAGCCGTCCTGGCTGCCTTTATCGGGTGTGTGTCGTAGTTTATCTTTTTACTAGCCGTAACTAGAAAAAGCGGGCGCACTGCAATCCACATTCATCGTGAAAAGCAGTACGCCCGCCAAAATGTATGTATCGCTTTTGTTTACCGTTTTTTAATGTATTGCGGGGATTACAGCACCGTCCTGCCCGGCGGTATTTCCTCAATGTCAAGGATGTGCCGCTCGCACTTCGGGTTCGGACATCTAACCCTTTCCACCGAAACCGACTCCCCACACTGATATGTAACAAGGGAACCAACCTGTCCCTGCCGGTTCCCTTTTATCATTTGTTCTTTATTGGTTTTAGCTCATTAAAGATTCACTTCTCGTGATATGTCACTGTACTTTCCATAAACACCCTTTTGCTGTTATCGTTCCCATCAAGATATGTAACATTTGGTTTCCAGCCGCATACAACAGTGGCACCGGAAAAATCAAAAGTATATTCCTCACGGTAGGATGTATTGATCATGCAGTCTGCAATCGTCAACACTCCCCCAGAGAATGCATAGGACAGGCAATGCAGCCGTTTTGTATAATCCGTAAACAGGTCGTTTTTCACCCAGCATTGATACCCGGCCCAGGCAGTTTTCACCGTGGAATCTGACAACTCAAATTTGATTCTGATCAAATGCCCATCCTCACGGTCAAAACGGACTTTACGAATTTCACGGGGATTTTGATTCAATAAAAGCCATCTGCCAAACAGACTGTCCTCCTTCTCGTCTGATGCAGATTCACCGCCTGCAAATGGAAGATGCAGCGATTCTATCTTTTGCGCCAATGCTGCTCCATTGAAATTGCCATCCTGTTTTTCCAACGCCTGGTAAATATACTTCTGGCAAATATCGGGAACAAATTCGCAATTTGTACCAGAAGTAATTCCAATCACCACCGGAAGCTCCCGAAAGCAGATCAGAAGCTGCCCAAACGCGCCTTCTGCGGCGTACAGCTTTTCACCAGTGTGGAAGTGATAACCATATCCGCTCAGTACCTTGTGCCCACATCCGGGTTTTGATATGCGCATAAGGCTCATTTCATGCACCCAGTCTGCAGGGATAATCTGCTCCTCATTCCATCTGCCCCCATGCAAAAAGAGCTGTCCCAGCCTTGCAATCTGCCGGGCTGTCAGGTACATCCCCCAGCCACCGGTATTAAAGCCTTCCGGACTGTGGAGCCAGTCCACATGATCAATACCAATTTTAGAAAATACCCTCTCCTGCAGCAGATTGATACAAGTGGTTCCCATCACTTTGCTGACAATTTTGGAAAGCGTATAACTGCAGCCTGAGTCATAGTGGAATGCCTTTCCCACATCCTCCGCAATCCTCTTCTCTCCGAGCCATGTCCTTTCCCAATCCGATTTCAAAGCCGTAAAGTACACATTATTGGCGCAGGCAGCTGAACCAGCCTGCATCGTGAGCAGATCATAAATTGTTACCTGGTCAAGAACCCTGTCATAATTCTCAGGAAGATCCTCTCTGACATATTCAATGAACTTATCGTCCAAAGACAGCTTTCCCTCGCTGGCTGCGATGCCCACACAAAGCGATGTGCCGGTCTTGGACAGTGAATGCATCATCTGCGGGACATCCTTCTCATAAGGCATCCAGCTGCCGTCTACGATCACCTTATCGTCCTTCATGATTACAATGCTGTGCAATTCCGCTTTTTCTTCCAGTTCACAGAGCATTTGGGTCAATACGTCCGCATTCAGACCGACCTCTTTGGGGTTTGCGTATTCAAACTTCATCACTGATCCTCTCCTTCCACTTCTTCATTTTCACTGCTTGCCCACACCGAAGTTTCCACATGAATCCCTCCACGTTTCGACAGATACACACCCAGCAGGATAAAGAATATCATAACTGCCACTGCTGCCACAGCATATACTGGTTTAATACTGATGATCCCCTTAATGAAGATAATCGTATAAATGATAATGCTGGTTGTGCAGAAAGCATAAAGTGCACCATTGGAAAGATGGAACTTATTTTTGCCCCATGCTTCCGGATATTTTTTCGGCATTTGCGCAATCGAGTATACGATGGTCACATTCATAAAGAAAGTAATGACCTGAAAAATATTTGTAATCGTTACAATGCTCATATCTAACAGGATAGGCATAAGCACAATGATCAGGGTATAAATATAAATTGGCGTCGGAATGCCAAAACGGTTTTCTTTTGCAATGGACTTTGGCAGCCATCCGTCCACAGTCGCCTGCGTAATTGGATAACGGACATCATTAAACACACCGTTCAGCGTTGTGGTAATTGCCATAAGAGGCCCGCCGAGCAGGAATAATTTATAAATCCCACCCGGAAGGATCGCCTGTGCAGCCGGAAGAATTGTTTCAATTCCCGCAACTTCGTCATGAGGCAGCACACCGCCGGTTACCATTGCAAGGCTCACATACACAAAGAGCAGACAGGGAACACAGGCAAGGCTGGCAAAGGGGATATCCTTTGTTGCACGTTTCGCATCTTTTCCATACCACAGGACATTGTAATATCCGTTTGCAGAGTTGATCAGGAGCAGCGCGGCCATCATAAAGCCAAAAATCCCACCGGTAAACATCTTATCACCGGAAAAATCGAAGATGGGCTGTTTAATCTGGGTAAGCCCATAAACGACATAAAACACCATAGTGACCAGCAGAATTCCAGACATGATCTTGCTTGCCTTTGCAAAAATATCCATCCCCATAAGATTTAATACAAAAAGTATCAGGACACTGGCGATGGATAATGTTTTAGCCGAAAACATGGGAAGCAGCTCATGCGCGTACATACCAAAAGCCAGTGCAAAGGAGCTGTTCAGAATCGGCATTACCAGTTTGGAATAACAGATCAATCCCCCGGCACTGATACCACCCAGATTTGTAACTATGGAATATGGCCCTCCGGCAAGGCGGAGCGTACCGGAAAGGATAATATAGGGAAAAACCATAAAAAATCCCATTATGATCGCCGCAAGATAAGCCAGCCATACAGAGTAGCCTGTATAAGCCATAGCCGGCCCAATCAAAGTGACCATGCCAGAACCAACCACCATGCCGATTGCAATAGCAAATAAGTCAACCCGTTTCAGTATGCCCGGGGCGGGTTCGGGCTTGTTGATAATTACATTTTTCAAAATACGACACCTCCTCGTTTTATTTGATAAAGCCGACCTGTCTGGAAATCAGCTCCACCTGTTCATCCTTCTTCCTGTTGTATTCCACTTTCTTTTCCTCGAAATAGTTCCGGCCCTCACTGTCGATGGAAACAATCAATGGCCCGAATTCTTTCACACGACAGTTCCAGAGCGTTTCGGGCATTCCCAGATCCTGCCACTGGGCCTGCACAATCTCTTCTACTGAAACAGCCGCAACTACAGCATTACCGGCAGGGAACACACAGTGGATAGCCCCCAGTTCCTTACAAGCCCTTTGTGTATTTTCACGCATGCCCCCTTTGCCAATGATGACCCTGACACCAGTGGCTTTTACAAAATCATACTCGAACTTTTCCATTCGCATTGAAGTAGTCGGCCCCACGGAAACCATCTCGAACTTATCGTCTCCCAGGGGACGAATGATGGGACCAGCATGGAGGATGGCGTTATTCCGCACATCCACAGGAATCGATTTCCCTTCCTCCACTACACGGCGGTGGGCTACATCCCGGCAGGTAGTCAGGCTGCCTGTCAGGTAAACGATGTCGCCAATGTGTATGTCTCTAATATCCTCCGCTGAAATCGGAGTGGTCAGAATTGTTTTACCGTCTTTATGTTCTATCATTACAGCGTCACCTCCGAGTGGGAAAGAATTTTATAGTTCAGGTCTTTGTCAAAAATGATATGCCCCCTGCGGTGGCTCCAGCATCCCACATTTACTGCCACACCGATAGCGGAGGGATGCCGGGCAGTATTCTCGATATGAACTCCCAGCACGGAATATCTGCCGCCCATGCCCTGGGGCCCCAGGCCGATAGCATTGATGCCATCCTCCAGCAGCTTTTCCATTTTTGCCGCCCGCTCATTATCATTATGGGAGCCAACAGGACGCATAAGGGCTTTTTTCGATAACAGCGCGGCAGTTTCCACAGAGGTGGCCACACCCACACCAACCAATAAAGGCGGACAGGCATTAAGTCCGTAAGATGTCATACGGTCCAGCACAAATCTGGTCACCCCCTCATAACCTTCACCAGGCATGAGAACCATAGCGTTACCGGGAAGTGTACAGCCCCCGCCTGCCATATAGGTGTAGATTTCGCATTGGTCAGAATAAGGAATGATATCCCACCACACTGTGGGGGTTCCCTTTCCCACATTCTTTCCGGTGTTATACTCATCGAAAGTTTCCACCGAATTATGGCGCAGCGGAGCATCAAAAGTAGCCTGTACCACAGCCTCTTTCAGCAGGGCTTCCAGCTCATTGATAAGGGGAAATCCAGTGCCGCATTTCACCCAAAACTGGAGTACACCGGTATCCTGGCAGGAGGGACGGTCCAGTTTTACCGCCAGTTCCTGATTACGGAACATGGTATCGTAGATGGTTTTGGCCAGGGGACTGTCTTCCTTGTCACGCAGTTCCCGGAGCTTGGCGGTAATGTCATCGGGTAACTTTTTGCCAGTGCAGGCAATGAATTTTGCCATCATTTCCCGCATTCTCTGGGCTTGTACTTCAACAGACATGATTTTATCAACCTCCTTGTTAAATTTTATCTGTAAATATACTTTAGCATAAGAAATTTAATGTGTAAAATACACAAATTCTATTGTGCATAATATAAACTTATGCTAGAATTTGTACAAAAAATAAGGAGGCCCACTTCATGACACTCCAACAATTACAATATTTCGTTACTGTATGCAAATATCAGAATCTGACAAAAGCAGCAAAGGAGCTGTCCATTTCCCAGCCGGGGATATCCACATCTATTCGGGACCTGGAATCCGAATGTGGCTTTGCATTGTTTGAACGCCGCCCAAACAGCATTACACTGACCGATCAGGGAGCCAAATTTCTAAGAGAAGCAGAGCATATGCTTCACGCTTATAGCAAACTGCAAAAAAACGCAAAGCTCATTGCGGAAGAGAAAATGATTCTTCGTATTGGCGTGGCTCCAATGGGGGCGGGAACTGCATTTCCCAGATTAAGGAAAGGCTTTCATGCCGCTCACCCCGATATCACTTTTGAAATAACAGAAGATTCGACGGAATCACTCTATCAGAAGATCGATACAGGAGAACTGGACTTTGCCCTGTGCGTGTCCATCTCTCTGCCTGATGAGAATTACCGATATGTTACGATAGGACACAGCCGCCTGCTGTTTTGCGTAAACAAGGACAATCCCCTGGCGCGCGAGCAGATCAATTCACTCCAACAGATTGGACAAACACCTCTTGTCATGCTGTCGGACCATTACAGCCAGACAAAATATTTAAAGCGTTTGTTCCACAAAGAAAACTGTAAACCCAATGTGATTCAATACACTTCGCAGGTTTTCACGATTTTCCAGCATATTCGTGAAAATGCTGCCGCAGGTTTTTTATCCGAAGATATTGCCAGACAGGATAAAGAGCTTGTCAGCTTTGTACTCCAAGAAGTGGATGCTGCTTCCATCACAATGATCCGAAGAAAGGATGCTAAAACTTTTCCGGCTGTAGATACATTTATTCATTACATTCGAAATATAAAGAAAAATTTGAATAGCGCCATGCCGCCTTTACCATAAATGGGATGCGGTCAAAACTTTAACGGTCCGCATCCGCTATTTCTGTACAAACCTTGCATAGTTCCAAAAGCAAACAAGGAATTCCAGCCACATCCAATGTGTCGGAATCCCTTGTTTTCAGCGTTTTCCATACTAGGCAAAAGAACCACAGAACAAAAGTTCGTACCCTCTCTAATGTAAAAATGCCCTTAAAAGCACACGGAAATAATGTAACTTTGGAATCTATGTAGTGCCGAAAGTGCCGTGTTTACGGGCTTTGTCGGCTTTCCGTGTCCGTATCTGCCGGGGAAGGAGACACCGTTGGATGCCAGAGTTATCGCTCCCGGCAAGAGGGGTCACATTGGACAAGGGGGGGAGGGGTCAAAAATCGTGACCACAGGGGTCACATTCACAGCCATAGGGGTCAGACCTTTAGCCGCAGGGGTCAAAACAGCCACAGAGGGGTCAGACTTGCGACCACTGTGGCCGTCCGTAACCGCCGCTCCCATGCTGCCCCGGCACAGCCCCAAAAGCAAACAAGGGATTCCAGCAACATCCAATGTGCCGGAATCCCTTGTTTTCAGCGGTTTCCTCGATATTCTGTTCATTCCCTTTGTATCAATTAAGCGGTCTACATTTCAGTGAAATGCCGGATATTGGAAAAGCCCTGTCTTTTGTGCATTCCTCCTGCTTTTTCGGCTGGTTTTATATTTTTCCATAAAACAATACGCAGACAAAACCATGACATGACATGTCAGGATTTATGTGCTATCCTATGATAAAAGGAGGAACCGCCAATGCAGGAAAGCAGATTGTTTAAAATTGTGTACTACCTTCTCGACAAAGGGCAGGCGACCGCCCCTGAGCTGGCGCAGCGGTTTGAGGTCTCGGTGCGGACGATTTACCGGGACATTGACGCCCTAAGCGGCGCGGGCGTTCCGGTCTATGCGGAGGCGGGCAGGAACGGCGGCATTTATCTGATGGACGATTTTGTCTTGGACAAAGCCGTGCTGTCCGAGGCGGAAAAGCAGGAAATCCTCATGGCACTGCAAAGCATCAACACCGCGCAGAACAAAAACGCCAGTCAGACCTTGCAAAAGCTTTCCGCGCTGTTTCAGCTCAATTCCGAAAACTGGCTGGAGGTCGATTTTTCTAATTGGGGAAACAACGCGTTTGACAAGGAAAAGTTCGAGCTGCTCAAAACGGCAGTCATTCAGCGCAGAACCGTCAAAATCCAATATGCAAATTCTTATGAAGAAATTGGCGAGCGAGTGGTGCAGCCGTTGAAGCTTGTCTACAAATCAAGGGCATGGTATCTGAAGGCGTTCTGCACAAAGAAACAGGACTGGCGGATTTTCAAGCTGAACCGGATTTTGGATTTGACGCTTTTAAATGACCGCTTCGTGTACCGCGAATTTCCAAGCCCGGTGGAGCTGTGCGAAAATGACTTCCCCGAAATGACGCTGCGCTTTCCGAAAGATATGGCTTACCGCGTGTACGACGAGTTTGACAAAACGCAGGTGCAACGGCAGGCGGACGGCAGCTTTCTCGTTTTTGCAAAAATGCCCGTGGACGCGTGGCTTATCGGATTTCTGCTGTCATTTGGCACGCAGGTGGATATTCTTGCCCCACTCGATTTGAGGGAAGCCGTCGCCAAGCAGGCAGAACAGATTTTTCAAAAGATGAAAGAAAAGCCGAAACCTTGACAAAAGATGTCAGGTTATATGTGTTATCCTAAATACAGAACACGACAACAAAACGTAATATTAACCAAAATATGCCAAACAAAAAAGGAGAACAACCATGAGCAGACCAACAACAAAGGCAGGGCTTCTCACCGCCGCATCTAAGAATTTTGAAGCATTAAACGCACTCGTTTCCGGTTTGACCGAAACGGAATTGTCTACGGAATTTGACTTTTCAGGGGACGAAAAAAAGAAAGAGGCGCATTGGCAACGCGATAAAAATCTGCGGGACATTTTAATCCATTTGTATGAATGGCACCAGCTTTTGCTCAACTGGGTGCATTCCAACCAAAGCGGCGAGAACAAACCATTCATTCCCCAACCCTATAACTGGAAAACCTACGGCAAAATGAATGTGGCATTTTGGGAAAAACATCAGACAACATCGCTTGAGGACGCGAAGGCAATGCTGCTGCAATCGCACGAGGAGGTGCTGCGCTTAGCAGAAACCTTCACCAATGAAGAACTATTTACAAAGGGCGCCTACGCATGGGTTGGCGGGAGCACGCTCGGCTCATACTTCGTCAGCACGACGGCAAGCCACTATGACTGGGCAATGAAAAAATTAAAGGCACACCGGAAAAACTGCGCCAACGCTCAACAGACCGGTTCGTGAGGGCAGGATAAATGCATTATGTAACGGTAAAAGGAATTTTATCTGCCAAAAACGGCATGAACCTCTACCGCGGCTGCTCGCATGGCTGCATTTACTGCGACTCGAGAAGTAAATGCTACCATATGGAGCACGCCTTTGAGGACATCGAGGTCAAGGAAAACGCGATAGTGCTCTTGGAGAACGCACTAAAGCATAAACGCCAAAAATGCATGATTGGCACAGGCGCGATGACGGACCCGTATATTCCCTTGGAGCTGGAACTCGGGAATGTACGCAAGGCGTTACAGTTAATTTCCGACTATGGGTTCGGGGCAACCATTCTCACAAAATCCGACCGCATTCTGCGCGATTTGGATTTACTGCAACAGATTAACGAAACGACAAAATGCGTTGTGCAGATGACACTGACGACGTATGACGAAGGGCTTTGCCGGAAAATCGAGCCGAATGTATGTGTGACGCAGGAACGTTTTGCCGTACTGAAACGGTTGCGGGATTTGGGTATCCCGACCGTCGTATGGCTGACGCCGATTTTGCCGTTTATCAATGACACGCCGGAGAATATTTTGGGGATTTTGGAGCTGTGTCGTGAGGCGAAGGTTTATGGGATTATCTGTTATGGAATGGGACTGACGCTGCGGGAAGGGAACAGGGAATACTTTTACCGGCAGCTAGACCGCCTGTTTCCGAAAATGAAGGAACGGTATGTGCGCACTTATGGGAACCGATATGAAATTGAAAGCCCTGATAATAAGCGGCTGATGGGGATTTTTCATCGGAAATGCGAGGAGTATGGTATTGTGCATGATAATGAGCAGATTTTCCGGTATTTGTATACGTTTGAGGAGAAAAACGCGGGGACGCAGTTAAGGCTTTGGGATTTTGGGGTGTAGGACGGCTTTTTGTAGTTCAGGAAAGCTGTTCCTTTCTTTTTATAGTAGTGAATCACCTGCCTTTTTAAAATAAATGGCACTCCATTTTAGCCCTAATATTTCAGAACACTTAAACAGGTCTGTATGCTTTATGGGCAGTATGTCCACGTTCAGGTTCATAAAAGCTGGAATAAATCTGAGGATAAGTTCCTTTTTTACTAATTGTCTTTTTAAGAAAATAAGCCATAAAAATCACCCTCTTATATTATAGCCCCATATAAGCAATAGATAAAAATAAATTTTGTCAAGTTTTTTTGAACAACAAAAAAGCCAGCAATAATGCTGACTGCTGAAAAATGATATATGATTAACTCTCAATGAGGTGTGCAGGACGATGAAGGAGGAGCAGTGGTACGATGTGGACGTGATTACATGCGCGGCGCCGAACCTTCGCAAAAGACCGTCCAACGCGATGAACCCGAACAGCGGCACGACGGGGCTTGCGCTTTCCAAGGAACGGCTGCAGGAATTGCACGAGAAGCGCCTGCGCAGGATTTTGTCGCTTGCGAAAAAGGAGCGGGAAGATGTCGTGATACTGGGGGCGTTTGGCTGCGGCGCGTTCCAAAATCCGCCGGAGGTGGTTGTCAGGGCGTATCAGAGGGTGCTGCCGGAATTTTTGCAGGATTTTCAGGTAATTGAGTTTGCCGTTTACTGCGCGCCGCACGCGATGAAAAATTACGAGGTATTTTATGAGGCATTTGGGAGGAAAAACGAAAATGTTTGAAAATGAAGAGCAGTTTCTTTCTACCTATCGTATGGAGGATTATGACAGACCATCCGTCACGACGGATATTGTGGCGTTTACGGTCAGAAGCGAGGAAGATGAGAGCTGGCGCAAGGACAGCAAGGAGAGCAGGCTTTCCGTGCTTCTTATTCAAAGGGGCGAGCACCCCTTTTTAAACCATTGGGCAATTCCCGGTGGTTTTTTGCGCATGGACGAGACGCTTGAGGAGTGCGCGTTGCGCGAAATCAGGGAGGAGGCGGGTGTCGAGCCGGTGTCGATTATGCCGATAGGGGCGTTCAGTGCGTGCGACCGGGACCCGAGGGGGAGAATTATTTCGAACGCGTTTACGACGATTATCAGCGAGCAGTCGGCGCGTCTTATGGCAAGCGACGACGCGGTTGACGCGAAGTGGTTTGATGTTTTTTATGAAAAAACGAAGAGGAAACGTATGTTCTAAAACTTGTCGGAGACGGCGTGACGCTTAAGCGAAGCTTGCGCCAAAAGGCAAGCAGTTTGGGAGAACAACGTTTGCGCTTGTTGACAGCGGGGGACTTGCGTTTGACCATGCCCTCATTCTTGCTTCGGCGCTCGAGAGCCTGCGGGATAAGGCGGAGAGCTTTGAGGTCATTTTTGATTTCCTGCCGGAAAAGTTTACGCTGACGGCGTTGCAGAAGGTGCAGGAGACGATACTGAATGTGTCGCTTCTGCCAGCGAACTTCCGCAGGAAAATTGCGGATTATGTGGTGGAGACGGACGAGTTTACGACGGGGGCGGGGCACAGACCGGCAAAATTATATCGGCGCAAGGGGGCGAACCATCAGGCGTGACGGCTCCGCTTGAAAATCGCAGGTTGAAAAATCGTAAAAATATAGGTGAATATTGGATTAGTATGTGTTATACTGTACGCAAAAGCAAGTTTCATTACGGCTAGAAATAAAAGTGCGTCAAGACACGCGCGGAAAGAGGAATGGTATGATTTCAGCAAAGAAAAAAGAAAATGGAATATTGTTTACGCTATCTACAAATAACAGCAGTTATCAAATGAAGGCAGACAAGCATAACGTCCTGCTACATTTATTTTATGGTCAGAGATTAAACGACGCGGACGACCTGTCTGATTTGATTTTCCTGACGGACACAGGCTTTAGCGGCAATCCTACATATGCCGAAAAAGACCGCACCTATTCGCTCGACACCCTTCCGCAGGAGGTCTCAGGCTTTGGCGTCGGCGACTACCGTGACAGCATGGTAACCCTGCTGCATGACGACGGAAGCCGTGCCGCGGAGTTTCGGTATGACAGCTATGAAATCATCGACGGCTCTTACAAAATCGACGGAATGCCGGCACTTTATGACACAAGTGTCACGAAAGGAGAAACGCTGGTCATCACAATGCGCGAGGCAGCTTCTGACATAATATTGAAGCTATATTATGGTGTATATGAAAAAGAAAACGTCATTACAAGGGCGGCAAAGCTTATCAATCAGGGCACAAAGAGTGTCCATGTGGAAAAGCTGCTGTCCATGAATATGGATATGATGTTCTTTGATCCCGATATGATTTATTTTACAGGCAGACATGCCTTCGAGCGTGCCTATGAGCGCATTCCCGTAAAGCATGCAAAGATTGAAATCGGCAGTGTGCGCGGCACGTCAAGCCACCAGTACAACCCGTCATTTATTCTCTGCGACCATGACGCGAATGAGGAACAGGGCGACTGCTATGGCTTCTGCCTTGTCTACAGCGGCAACTTTGTCGCGGCGGCGCAGAAAGACCAGAAAAATCAGGTGCGCGTACAGATGGGCATTCACCCGGAAGCGTTCTGTTACCTGCTTGAACAGGGCGGGGAGCTGATGACGCCGCAGGTTATCATGAGCTATTCGCACGACGGACTGACCACGCTTTCCCACCAATACCATGATATTTTAAGGGAAAACATGTGCCGCGGAAAATACAAATACGAGAGACGTCCTGTGCTGATTAACAACTGGGAGGCGACGTATTTTGACTTTAACGAGGAAAAGCTTTTCAACATCGCAAAGCAGGCGTCAGAGCTTGGCATTGAAATGCTTGTGCTGGACGACGGCTGGTTTGGCAAGCGCGACGACGATTATAGCGGGCTTGGCGACTGGTTTGTCAATGAAGAGAAGCTGGGGGGGAGCCTGAAGGAAATCGGGGAGCGCGTCAATGAGATGGGCATGAAGTTCGGACTTTGGTTCGAGCCGGAGATGATTTCACAGGACAGCGACCTTTACAGGAAGCACCCCGAATGGGCAATTGCCATTCCAAACCGTGAGCCAAACAGGGGAAGGTACCAGTTGGCGCTTGACATGAGCCGGGACGATGTGCGGGATTATCTGTTTGAGCAGATGAGCGACATTTTATCAAACGCGCCGATTATTTACGTTAAATGGGATTTGAACAGAAGCATTTGCGATATGTACAGTTACGCGTCAGGTAAGGAGCACAGCGGCGAATTATACCACAAATACGTGCTTGGCGTCTATGATTTGATGGAGCGGCTGCTTGTGCGCTTCCCGGATTTGCTGCTTGAGGGCTGCAGCGGCGGCGGCGGACGCTTTGACGCGGGTATGCTTTACTATTCGCCGCAGATATGGTGCAGTGACAACACCGATGCGATTAACCGCCTGACCATTCAGTATGGTACAAGCTTTTTCTACCCGATAGGAACTTTTGGCGCGCATGTTTCCGCGTGCCCCAACCATCAGACCGGAAGGACGACGCCATTTGCGACAAGAAGCGACGTTGCAATGTCCGGCAGCTTTGGCTATGAGCTGGATTTGTCGAAGATTTCCGACGAGGAAAAGGCGCAGGTAAAGCATCAGATTGCGCAGTTCCACGACCTGTATGAGCTGACACACGAGGGCGACTATTACAGGCTGACCACGCTTGACTATGACGACTGTATCGCATGGGCGTTTGTGGCAAAGGACAAATCGAGGGCGGCGCTGACGCTTGTGAAAACGCAGAGCGAAGGAAACCCGCGTCCGACACACGTTGGCATGAGAGGCTTGGACAAAAATAAGAAGTATAAATGTACCATAAAAAATGACACGAGTGTCATAAACAGCGGCGCTGCGTTTGTCAATGCGGGAGTTACCATTCCGTATATTATGGAACAGTATGAGAGCGCAATCATCATGTTTGATGAGGTATAAATAGTCACAAAAGTTGTATGGGTAATACGGAGGCGAAATATGCATATACAGATACAATGCTGCGGTATTGTCTTAATGCTGGTGCTGTTTTATTTCTACATGCACCAAAAACGAATATCACTGGATACGCAAAAGGCGTTTTTGGGCGTTTTTTGGGCGACCTTTTTCTGCATCGTAATGGACATTGTTTCCATCGGGGCAATTCAATACCGCCATGTGCTGACGGAGCCGTTTGCAAAATTTGTGGCAAAGACGTATCTTGTGACGCTGCTTGGCGTGGCGCTGAGCGCGCTGCTGTATATGTGTGTGGATATTTATACCAATAAGGAAGACTATCAAAAGCAGACGTACGTGTACTTGCTTATGACGCTTGCGGGCGCTGTCGGAGTATATGCCGCACCGCTCCATTACCAATACATGAACAACGGCGTGGACGTGAAGTACACCTATGGCCCGAGCGTTTACGTGACGTACGGCATGGCGCTTGTCTTTTTCGTGCGGATTGTGTATCTGCTGAGAAAGGAAAGGACAAAAATCAATTCCCGACGCAGGGAAGCGGTCTATTTGTGGTTATTTATATGGATTGTCGCGTCGCAAATCCAGTTTATGTATACCAATCTTTTGATTGTGGCATATGGCGGCGCGATTGGTATCATGGTGCTTTATCTCAAGCTCGAAAATCCGGAGACCAATCTCGACCGGAGCACGGGACTGTTTAACAGCGGTGCGTTTCACCAGTATACCAAGCAGCTTTTTGCAAAAAAGAAGGACTTTTCGGTGCTCGTAATTGTTTTTGAAAATACGGCGTACCAGCATGTTTCTTTAAATAAACGCGATGTAATCCGAATGCAGATTGTGGAGTATCTGCTGAAGGTGCCGGACGCCTATCCCTTTAAAAATGCCGAAGATGAGTATCTGATTGTATTTCCCGATACAGGGCTTGCGGAAAAACGAGTGGAGGAAATCCGCACGCGGTTTGCGTCGGGGTGGGGGGAATATAACGGCGACACCGTGAAGCCCTGCTGGCTGTTTCTGCCCCATGCAAACATCGTAAATCAGGCGGAAATCCTGTCGTATTTAATCCGCTATATCCGGCGCGACGAATCGACCTTTACCGAAAAGGATTTTCTGCGCATTGAAAAGGACAGCGTGGACAAAATACACCACGAGCGGGAAGTCGTACAGCTTCTTTTGGACGCGATGGAAAAAGACCGCGTTGAGGTGTTTTACCAGCCGATTTTCTCCACAAGCGAGCACTGCATTACATCAGCGGAGGCATTGGTTCGTATTCGCGACAAGGACGGAAAAATCGTTCCGCCGGGCGTGTTTATTGATATTGCGGAAAAAAGCGGCATGATTTTGAAGCTTGGCGCTGCCGTTTTTGAGAAGGTGTGCATGTTTATCACAAAATACCCGCTGGAAACCTACGGAATGCAGTACATAGAGATTAACCTGTCCGTGATACAGTGCGGCTATGAAAAGCTGGCACGGGATTATATTGATATTATGGAGAACTATAAAATCAATCCAAAGTATATCAATTTGGAAATCACGGAGTCTGCTTCCACGAATGCGAAAAAAACGCTGCTTGGCAATATGGAAGAGCTGATGAATTATGGCGTGCGGTTTTCTTTGGACGATTTTGGAACGGGGCAGTCCAATCTGAATTACATTGTAGACATGCCGGTGGACATCATCAAGTTTGACAGAAGCATGACAAACTCGTATTTTGAAAACGGAAAGGCGAAGCACGTGATGGAAGCCGCCATTCATATGATACATGGCATGAATTTGGAAATCGTGTCGGAGGGCATTGAGACGAAGGAGCAGTATCAGACGATGGAGGATTTGGGAATCAGTCATATACAGGGATATTATTTCTCAAAGCCGCTGCCGGAGGAGGAGTTTATCCGCTTTTTGGAGGACAGCCTGCGGCGGAATGTGGACGCGGGATAAGAAGAAAAAAAGAGCCTGCCGTGATTTACGGCAGGCTTGAATAAATTCCTGCAATTTGTTCCGCTTTTTGGGGGAAATTGTTTTTCAAATGCATTAAGTATTGCAATGAAATGCCTTCATACGGCTGAATGTCGCCAAACAGACCAACCTCATAGCAGCTTCGGATTACATTGATAATGCAGTTTTCCGTGTGGTCTTCCTTACAGTCCTTGCACTCCTTTAAAATATGTGCAATCGCATTCTCCAGCTCTATTTCATCGAAAACCTTGACGTCCATTGTCGGGATATTGTACATGCCGCTGACCACATTTTTCTTCGGCGCTATCTTGAAATTCTCAATGCACCGCTTTGCGTAGCCGATGACGCAATGTGTCGCCTGACATTCCCCGCATACGTCCTCACCCCTGCAGCAGTTTTCCAAATCCTTGTCAATTAAATCCGTGTTTAGTCCTTTCTTGTGTGCGTCTGCCATAGTCATCTCCTTTGTTTTTTGTTATAATCGTTATCTTTTATGCAGCATAATCCACGTTTGCACCGCGCATGTTGATTGCGTCAAGTGCCTTTTGGTTCTTTGTATATGGATTATCTTCATTCGAGTATTTAATGGAAGTCTTTGTGAGACCACCCGAAACGTATGTACGCCCGCATTCGGGGCAGATGGCAGTCTGAATGGTAACGGACGCATTTACAACCTTGCCGTTATCTTTGGCTGCTTTCTTATATGCATTGGAAACATGCTCATTCTCATGGGCGCGCACTTTTGAAGCGGCAGAGTCCGGCGATATATGGGTTGGTGATTGAAACGATACGTTGCTTTCGTCAGAGCCGTCCTGATATTTGCGCTCTTTACAGGTTTCGCATTCCTCGGGTGAGGATTTGCGCCCCGGTTTTTTTACCTCGTCGGGATTTGCGCTTTTTTTCTCGCCCTCAAGCCCCGAAACCGCGTTGACCTCCTGCGCCTGAGAAGCTTTTGTAAGTGGTCTTGTGTATAATGAATTGTAGGGTTGATATCCTGAAACACTTCCTATTGTCATATGAAAACCTCCCTGTTTAAAAATTTTTTATCGTCCATGATACTGTGATAAAGTGCCGTAACTGCTTTTGAAAAGCTATGATATAAATTGAGTATAGCATAGCAAATATGGGGAAAGCAATAGTTTTTGATTTATTAAGAATAATTGTGAAATCCTATTTCAATTTTGTGGAAAAAGCGTTATAATAGTTACCAAAATGTGGAAAAGTGGGAATCCATGCCTTTTTGGCAAGTAAGAAAGGGGAAATCAGATGTTTTACAGGGGATTGGCAATTTTATTATGCAGTTGTCTAATCGCGGGAAGCCTGCCGCAGAGCGCAGTCGCAAAGGAACCTGTGCAAACAGAAACAGCAGGCGCAGAATTTGTTTCGCTTAACGAAGAAGGGGAAGAGGAGAAGAAGGACGACGAGAAAAAGGACGAGGAGCCGAAGCCGGAACCCGAACCGGAGCCAAAGCCTGAGCCGGAACCGGAACCAAAGCCGGAACCCGAGCCCGAGCCAAAACCGGAGCCGGAACCGGAGCCAAAGCCGACGGAAACCAAGACGGAGGAGAAGCCGGAGGGCGGAAATACGCCGACGCAGACCGAGGCGCCGCCGGAGACACCGACCGAGACGCAGGAAAGCCCGGAGGGACCGACACAGACACAGACGCAGGCACCGACTGAGACCGAGACGCAGACGCAAGCGCCAACACAGACCGAAACACAGACACCGACGCAGACCGAGACGGAGGAGCGTCCCGAGACACCGTCCCAGACACAGACCGAGACACAGACGGAGGGAAAATCGGAACCGAAATCAGAGGAAAAATCAGAGCCGAAGTCGGAAGAGTCAAGTAAACGGGAAGAGTCGAGCAAGGTTGAGGAGTCTAGGAAAGAAAAAGAAAGCAAAACGGAGAAACCAAGCATTGTGGAGTCTTCTTCAATAGAAGAGTCCTCTTCGGAGGAGAAAAGCTCAGAGTCAGAGGAGGAGCGCCTTAGTAAAACAATTAAAAACGGACAAAGCACAGAGGTGACATTAAAGTCGTCCAGTGCAAAGGAGCAGATTTTTAAGTTTACCGCTCCCAGCGCAGGCTACTACAACTTTTTTGTTGATGGCGCGGACGTAAGCAATGTCAGAACTACAATTTACGACAGCGTAAAGGACAAAAATCAGATAAAACAAAGAACCTATCAGGATAAAGTCAGATACCTTCTGCTCTATATGGAAAAAGGTCAGAGCGTTTATCCTGCCATCAGTTTAAGCGGCGATGCGCAGACCGGAAAAAGCGTTCAGTTCGGCGTAAAAAAGGCGGTTGTGGCGTCCGTTCAGGAGACGGAAGGGGGCTATACGGCGACAGCGTCTTCCATCAAGGCAAATATTGGCTGGAGACCGGCAAGCCGTACCCTTACAACAGACCTCACAATCAGCGCGGAGTCAGGTGAAAGCTACCTGTGGCAGATTGTTTATGGCAACGGTGATGTAGGATATACCTATGCGGAGGAGACCGTAAGCCCGAACACAAAAAAGGAAAAGAGCATCAGCGGACTGACTTCCTCACAGGAGTACAGCTTCACGATGTATCTGCTCAATAGCAATACAAAGGCACTCGAGGCAGTGCTTATTTCGGATTCCAATGCAATCAAACTAAAGACAGGCGCGTCAAAGGAAAACGTTGTTTTCCGAAGCACACGCTCTACTTACGACAGCATCACGATTGACATTGAAGCGGTTGACCCCGTGACAAAAATCAATTACGGGCCGCTCGCGGAGTACGAAAAAGAAGTCAGCATACAGAAATACATCAGCGGCTTGGGACAGGTCAGTGTTTCAGGCTTGGAACCTGCGACTACCTACTACTTTGAGTTTTACAATGCGAGCGGGATTGTCACGGCGTATACCACCGTTGACACAAAGGAATATCCCGCAAAAGTGAACTATACCGTAAAAGCAACAGGTCCCGACAGCATTTCCATGCAGGCGGACATTACCGCATATGAAGGCGAAGTGCCGGAGTCCTTTAACCTGTGCTATGAGATTTTAGATGAATTTGGCAAACCATTCGCGTCCGGCATGGAAAAAACCGACACAAAAGGGCGGGAGCAGTGGCGCATTGAAGCAAAAGCCGATGATTTGGAAGCCGCTACAAGATATACCGTCCGGTTATGGATAAATGAGCCGGGATACACAGGGCATTTTAAAGAGACGGCAAGAACGGTGACGACCGACAAACCGCCATTTCCGGCAGAGGCACTAAAGGTCAATATTGTTAAAAATAATACAAAGTCATACACGGCGGACTACACCGTAACCATAGAGGATTATCTGAAAACAGTCAGCGGGAAGCTCAAGTACAGAATGAAGGACTCGCTTGGCAAATACGAGGTCGTGGAGCTTCATGTCCGCAGGGGAAAGGCAAAGGGTGTGCTCACCGGACTTCAGGAGGGCGCAGAGTACGAATATGAAATTCGCCTTTCCGGTGTCGTTAAGCGTGGAACCTTTAAGATGGGAGCCGCGGCGATTAAACCGGAGCTTTCGGCAGACACCGGGGCTTATGACGCCATTATTTCCTACAAAGTAAAAAGCAAGGAGCTGCAAAAGGGAACAGCCTACAGTGTAAAGCTGTATTACTATAATCCTGAAACGAAGCTTTACGCGGAAGCAGCAGGCGCGGGGAAAATGAGCCTCACACCGTCGGAAAATTACACGGCATCTGTGCAGGCGGCGGACTTGATGGCGCTTTCACCGGATACACAGTACGGCTTTAAGTGGGAGCTTTATGCAGGCTCCACACTTGTGCAGACCATCTATCAGCTTGTTACGACGGAAAAATCCGAGGTCAGTGTTGAAATCACGGCAAATACGGTAGACACAGTAAATTATAATATTAAAATCAACGGCAGAACCGAAAATATTTCCAATGACATTACGCTTTTTACATATATCCGTGAGGAAGACGGTGAGTACAGAAGGTACGGCGACAGCTTTAACCTTTATAAATCAAAGGGATATCAGACGGAGAACCGTGTCCTTGCAGGTCTTACCGATGAAAGAACCTACACGATTTCCTTCCGCGATATCAAGGGCGGCGAGTATGGCACATTCACGTTTACCTTTGAAGCAAAGATTGACGGTGTAATGATGGGTGTTACATCACTTGTCGCAGGTGCGCATAACTTTGTCGTGCAGGCGTCCATTGAGGGTGAGACCGATTTTGAAAACCAGTACGCGGTGCTGTTCTTTAAGGAAAAAAATCAAGAGGACTGGGATATCCGAAGCAGCCTTCTTGAAAAAGGGCAGACGGCGTGCGGCTTTGAGCTTACAAGCTACCTGAGTGATGACCTGAATGCCGACACGATTTACGAGTTTGTGATGGGCGTCAGCGACACGGCGTTTCCAAAAACGTCAGCCGGATTAAAGGGCGTTTATTCCAGCGAGGTACTTACGCAGGCGGACGCAAGAAGCCTTACCAACGTCAGCGCAAACAGCGGATATTCCTATATTTCGTTAAAAGCGGCGCTGACAAACAATCCGATTAACACGACTTCCTATATTTATGTTTTTTATAAAGAGGCGGACGAATGGGAATGGATTAAAAGTGACGAGTCCTTTATCATAAGCGATACGACTGGCGGCATTCTGACATTTATCAAGGGCTTAAAAGCCGGAACGGAGTACGACTACATTGTGGCGGTGAGCGACAGCGGCTTTAATACCTCACTGTCTGAAATTGAGGAGGATATGCGCCAGTCGGGAAGCGTTACGACAAAGAACGCGGACATCACGCTTGCGGTCGCGGCGGACGAGGAGCGCAGCACCGCGGGAAGCGAACTGCTCACGGTGAAAGCATCGGGTGCAGAGGGCATGAAAAAGCTGAAAGCAGTGCTTACGCTTGACAGTGAGAATGGCAAGCAGCATTTTGTGCAGGAAGCAGAGCTTTTGGAAGAAAACGGATTTGAGGCGGAGGTCAGCTTTGACGGGCTTTCCCCGGAAATGGTATATTCGGTGACAAGTGCACAGCTTCAGGTGATGGAGACGATTATCGGGGAGTGCTATGCGGGAACGGTGGCGTATCTTGAGCCACAGTATTCCTTTACGACAAAGAGTGTGCAGCTTCCCGAAACAATCAGCCTTTCACAGGAGCAGATTGCTTTATTATATGACACAAGTGTCAGTTTGTCGGCACAGGTGTTGCCTTCCGGCGCGTCTTCCGAGGTCATTTGGAGCAGCAGCGATGAGACGGTGGCAACGGTTGACAAGGACGGAACCGTATATGCGGCGGCGCAGGGAGAGGCGGTGATTACGGCTGCTTCGGCGTATTCGGCGGAAATTTTTGCACAGTGCAGCGTGTGTGTGAAGTCGTATGCGGTCGTGGAGAAGGACGCAGATGGTAGTCTTGGGAAACGTGCCAGCAGTTGGAAGCTTTATAAGGGCAGCGGGCTGGACATTGCGCTTTGCGAGATATTGGCAGACGGGACACTGACGGAGGTTGATGCGTATGAGGCAGTGTCTGATAAGCCTGCTGTGGCGCAGATAACAAACGGCGTGCTCACGGGAACCGGCGTGGGAAAAACGGGCGTTACGCTGAAAAAAGATGGTATAGAGGTTCGCATTGACGTGTGCGTTGATGCACCACCCGAGCGTTTTGAGATTTTGGGACTTTCCGCAAAGGATATCCGGTATCCTGCGATTAAGACGGACGATGCTTATGAGATTGCGTTGAAGGACGGCGTGCGGTATGAGGTGAACGGAACATTAATCCCGTCGGGAAGCTTTGACGCGCAGATGCTTGAATGGCGTTCATCGGACACGGGCGTACTGGAAATAAATGACAGAGGTGTCATAAATCCGGTCAGTGCAGGAACGGCGACGATTACGGCTGTGTCAAAATCTGGCACCTTGGAGGCGTCGCAGGAGCGTTCCTTTTCGGTTCATGTAAAGCCTGCCCCCGAGAAAAAGGCGTCGCGGATTGTTGTCGGGGATACGGCAAAAGAGATGAAGCTTGGTGACATTGCGCTTGGTGATGAGCTTGGCGCAGGGTGGGAATGGAAAAATCCGCAAACGACTGTTTATATGCTTTCGGAAGAGGCAGAACCATACACGTTTGAGGTGGTTTATACCAATGCGGCATATTATGCGCGTGAGAGCAGTGTAAAGGTTTATTATGGAAACGCATTGACAGGTGCGGCGAAAACCGAAGCCGCAGAGGGGACACAGGGCACGGACGAAGCGCAGACAGCAGAACCCGCGCATGTGGCAAGCGGAGAGGCTCCCGAGGTATCGGTCGATGAGATAACAGTCAACACGGCATATAATTACAGGGACAGCCGGGGGAAGGAGCTTTCGGCGTCGCAGTATGGAAGCATTGAGATTGATACGGCACAGGGGCAGTATGTCACGAGCGTGGAGCTGACTGGCAGCGATGAACAGGTATCGAATGAACTTGAGCTTTGTGATTATGGTGTTTATGGATATCTTGTCAGACCTGTTTCACAAGAGCTTTCACAGGGGACATATAAGTGCAAGCTTAAGGTTATGACAAATGCGTCCACGGAGCCCTATTTTTACCCAATTAAGGTGAATGTTGTTAATAAGAAGCCAAAGCTTTTTGCAGAGGTTACAAAGAAGATTAATCTCTTTTATACGAAGGACGAGGGGCAGCTTTTGCTGACGCCTGAAATTGCCGGAATGGAGGTTGCTTCTTTCGAGTGGGCGGATATGCGCGAGCGTGCGGAAAATGGCTTTGAAATCGTGGAAACCGCCCAAAAAACGGAAAATGGGGCGATATGCTATAAGCTTGTGCAGAATGATATTTCGGTGGTGGATGGTGCGCTTGCTGATGAAAGCGTTGCCGACGGTACGCTTACCGTGACGCTTAAGGGTGTCCGGGAGCCTTATTATCAGCGTTTAAAGATAAAGACTTGTTATAAAGAACCGAAATTAAGCCTTACGGATTACAATACGGGCGCGGGCAGCAGCACGGTTTCCGCTGCGAACGGATATGAGGCGTCAATCAAGGTTTATGATGCGACTCAAAAGCGAATGCTGCGCTACGGCGGCGGTTCGCAGGACAGCTATGATGAGGTGCGCTGTGAAAATGACACGGCTGTCATAAATAAGGATAAGGGCTATTATACACTGCGGGTTTCCTATGGCGGAACCGGAACGCTTGCGTTTGTGTTTGGCGCGGAGGGCTGGCGTGATACGGTGCGGGCGGAGTACACGATAAAGAGCAAAGCTCCGTCAGCACAGGCAGATAAGAGCAGGATTGTGTTTAATACGGCATACAGTGACAGGGCGAAGGTCAATATTTCACTCAAGGACTGTGCGGGTGAGGTGGCGCTTTTCGATGTTGAGATGAAGGGCGCAGATGAGAAGTCGCAGCAGCTTATGGAGAACAATTCCATTCAGCTTGTGCATGACGGCAGCAGCGTGCTTGTCAGCACTGCAAAGACAGATATCACAGGCAGCTACATGTATAAGCTGACGCCGTATTATGTGGATTGTCATTCCGGTGAGAAAAAGGCGTTGAACACGCTTACGCTGCGAGTCAAGCTGATAAACGGTGCGGTAAAGCCGCGTACAACGGCAAAGCCGTCAGCCGATAAACAGGTCTGCGTAAAGACGGATTTCAGCAAGCTTGGCGATATGCATCGGGTAAAGGGCGCGCGGCTTGTGGGAGAATACAGCAGGTATTTCACATTGCAGAGAAATGGCTACGATATGTCTGTTACAAATCCGGAGCTGTTAATAAAAGAGATAAATCCGGAGATGCTTAAGAAATCCGGGACTTATAAAATGTCGGTGGTTTACACCATTGAGACGGGCTCGGGCGCGACTTATGAGGTGCAGAGCAAGGAATTTAAGGTTCGGTGTCGATAAAAGCGGAATTTAAAATGTCAACCTATTTTAAGAAAATGGGTTGACATTTTCTTGCTCTTAATGTAAACTATACTGGACAGAGAGATTAACATTTAAAACATACAAAGGAGCATGGTATTGACAATGGACACATTAGCAACAGGAACAAAAAAAGTTCACACAAAAACAATGGCATTAATCGGCGCAATGACCGCCGTGATATGCATTATGGGGCCACTTTCCCTCCAACTGCCGGTAAGCCCGGTACCGATTTCCCTCGGAACGCTTGGCATTTATTTTGTAATTTATGTGCTTGGCATGAAAAAGGGGACAATAAGCTGTGGCGTGTATTTACTAATCGGGTTTATCGGGATACCGGTGTTTACGGCGTTTACAAGCGGGCCCGCCAAGCTTTTGGGCCCTACGGGAGGATATCTGATTGGGTATATTTTCATGGCGCTGATTTGCGGCTTTGTGATTGATCGGACGGAGAATGTCGTTCTCTGCTTTTTGGGAATGCTGGCAGGAACGGCGGTACTGTATCTGTTTGGCTCGGCTTGGCTGGCGTATCAGGCGGGTATGACATTTATGGAAGCACTGGCTGCGGGAGCGCTGCCGTTTATTCCGGGTGATGTTGTGAAGATTGTGATTGCACTGGCTGTGGGCGGGCAGGTAAGGAAACGGCTTAGAAGAGCGGGACTGGTTTGATGGCTCTCATTAGCCCCCCGTTCTATACAATATAGATATTGTGTTTTTACATATTCTATCTATGCCAAATACTTATTTTAAACAAAGCAAAAAGAAATTATTTAAAAATGATTCCCAACTAAAAACCCCGCTCTTGGAATCACTTCCAAGAACGGGGTCTTCGTCATGCTTTGCTTTTCTCCACAATCTTAATAAATTTGAGTACCTTCTGTCCGTAGAAGCCGCCGTCTACTCCAGTGATGCCCCGTACGGTCACTTGCGCGGTTCCCTTTGCAAGATTTTTTGCCACTCTGTATCGAACGGTTAATGCATATACCTTATATGGAATAGGTTCCGTTCTGGAGTCTTTATCAATGATAAAAATCCACTGTTTTTTCAAGATGCTAAAATAAAATTTAAACAGAACACCGAATATTCCGATTTTATCTTGTTTACATAAGCCGCATGTGTTATACCATATTTCGTTCTTTGACAGGAGCTTATTCATGGCAATTCTTCATAAATTCACACATTTTTAAAATGAATTTTAACTATTCCATATTTTCGCAGCTATAAGCACCAAGCCTTGCAAATCCACTTTGTGTATGCTCGGTGCATAGCACAATTTAGGCTTTTTTACGCGGCTTATAATGCCATAATCCGCAACAGGTGCGCAGTGCTGTACTGAACGGTTACAAAAATTTCAAATTTTAATTTTATTCCAGAAAGAAAGAATTGAAGCACACAAAAGGAGAGGCTATAATGAAAGTAGTACCACTAAAATATGATTTCTGCATCAAGGAAATTACGGAGAACGAAATTGTCAGGAGGCACTTTACCAGCGATGTCCTGAGCATTCTGCTCGACACCATCAAAAGTGTACGGATGATGAACACATTTTTATGGCGGCGTTTTCGGAAACAGAAGCAGGGCATTCCGGACATTCAGCTTGAGCTAAATGATGATACAAAAATCAACATTGAAATGCAGATTCCAACAACACAAAATAAATACGAATAAAGTAAACACGGATAAAAAAGAAAACGGAGGATTCAAATGAAAGAAGGCTTTTACACGTACAAAAACAACATATACTACGGCTCATACGACGAAACGCAGGTCTCAGGGCAATGGAAAGCTTCAACCTGCAAACCCGAATATATCCAAACTGACCACCCAATCAAGGAAGATGACTGGGCAGCCCAGCTATGGGATAACCACAGGCTGCTTGAGCCGGAGTACACAGACTTGCAGGCAATGCTTCTGAAAATGGCATCATTCCAAAACATCACCACAGAACAGACCATCGACTTTTCCATGACAGAAGAACGACTGAAAACCACCATACCCAAGGAGCTAAAGCAAATTTATAATGCAATCCACAATCAGGAGGAATACTTCACAAGCACAGAACACTTCCTCCCACTAGACGAACTCTACATAACCGAAGGAATCCTCGTCTTTTTCAAGAAAAAACGAAACCCGATTGCCGGATATGACATAGAAAGCGGCTGCCTTGCCGGATATGACAAAAAAGAATGGTTCATAGAGCCGGGAGATGTGTGCTGCTACCAGTTTTGCGTAGGCAGAATGATTACAATTGCACTGGAAAACAAGCCTGTTACAAAAAAAGGAAGATGCAAAGGCAAGCTCGTGACAACGCTCAATATCGAAAAAGAATTAGAAGCTTTCTGCAATGAAAAATACCACCTGTTGACGGAGCTTAATACATACGGAATTGCCGTAATGTATACAGACGAAAACCTGATTGCATGGATAAGAAGCAATGGATTTTATGCAGATATTCATGCAGGAGCCGACGGCGAAGCACATTTGTATGCTCTTGGGGAACATTTGGGACAGATTACATGGAAATAGAGCGCGGCAGCAGTTTACAAAAAATGCACACACTGACAATTTTGTGCAATAACGTTATGACTAAAAGATTGACAGTAATTTAACAAAAAACATTGCTTAAATTCCCCAAAATCGCTATAATAAAAGAAAATCCACATCTTTTAATGGACGCAATACCGTTTTGAAAAAATGACAAAGAGAGGTGCTCCGAGTGAAAAGAAAAAGTATTTTTAAACAAATGTTGGTTTCTATGTTGACAATCATGTGCGTGCTTGCAGTCGCGTTGGTAGGCGTGATTTTGGTCATTTTTACATCATCTTACGAAAAAGATGTCTATTCCAAAAACGAGGATATATCGAAGCTGCTGTCCGGCGAAATTGCGACGTTCATGGACGGGGCATACAATATCAATGAAACGCTTGCGAAAAATCCAAGCATTTTGACAATGGAAACGCAGACGCAGACCTCAATCTTGGCAGACTGCGTTACGGATAACTCCTATTTGGAGCTGCTTTACATACAGGGCATGGACGGTATGCAGACAGGACGTTCGTCGGGAGAGCTTGCCGACCGCTCGACAAGGTGGTGGTTCACGCAGATAATGGCGGATAAAAAGCCGTTTGTCTCCCAGTCCTACTATTCCGTTGCGACCGGAATGCCCTGCGCCTCCATCTTTTTCCCGATGTACAGAAATGATGAGATGGTCGGCGTCTATGCGGCAGACCTAAAGCTGGATTTTCTTCAGACCTTAATTAATGAAAACTCGCACGAGGAGGACGGCAGGATTTCGTTTGTCATTGACGGCGCCGGTGTCGTGGTGGCGCACCCTGATGCAGAGCAGATAGAGGAGCAGTATAACTATAAGGACCTGATAAAAACCGTATCCGCAAAGGACGCCGCAGGAAATCAACTGACCGATGAAAGCGGCAATATCATTACGGAACAGCAGCCGATAGAAGTTTCGAACGATTTTAAACAAATGATTATGCAAGTAATGGCAGGAAACAGCGGCAGCGGCAAGGTAATGTATGACGGCGCGCAGTATTACGTCAGCTACACGGACATTCCGCTCAAGGGGGAGTCCGCCGCATGGTCACTCATCACGCTGCACAAAAAGAGCGCTGCAATGTCGATGGTAAACAGGCTGCTTGTCATTGCGGCAATCATTTCAATTGTTGTCATTGCGGCAGCAGTCGGGATTATTATTTACCTTGCCCGAAAACTGACCATGCCAGTCATTTCCATTACTGGCTTTATGACGGAAGCGTCCACGGGCGATTTCTCAATAACGGCGGACGAGGATAGCGACAATGAGGTCGGGCTGCTCGCAAAAAGCTTCAATATCATGGCAGTTAAAATTTCCGGCGCGCTTGGACGCATTTTGGATTCTACAAAAAATCTGCTGGTATGCTCGGGTGATTTGCAGAAGACACAGCAGAACCTTGAAACAATCAGCAACTCCATGAGGGAAATCTCGGAGGGTACCGTTTCGCAGACTGCCGATGTCAATAAGGTGGTAGGGCGCATGGCGGAAATGGAGGATAAATTCAGGGAGCTTAAGGGAAAGAGTGAAACGCTGCTTGATAAGGCAACACATACGATTGACTCAAGCAAGGAAGGCGTTGTAAGCGTTCGGGAACTGGAGCAGCAGAATGATTTTGTGGAGAAAAATGTCAATATTTCCTATGAAAAAATCAAGGATTTGGAAACACATTCCGCAAGGATTTCCGACATTGTAAACACGATAAATGACATTGCGTCGGAAACGGAATTGTTGTCATTGAATGCTAGCATTGAGGCGGCAAGAGCGGGTGAATTTGGTAAGGGCTTTGCGGTCGTGGCGGAGTCCATCGGAAAGCTGGCGGCAGATTCGACGGTGGCGACGGAGGACATCGAAAAGATTATCGTGGAATTGTGCAAAAATATCAACGAAATTGTAGACAATATCGAAGATGTCAAGAAGGCAGTGACGACACAAATGCAGGCGACCCAAAAAGTGGAGAATATTTTCAGTGACTTTAAGGAGCTTGCCGATGACACAAGCGCGTCGGTAAACGATATTGACGGGCTGATTGACGAAATGTACAAAATTGACCGTTCGATTGTCCACGCGGCACAGCGCATTCGTGATATTTGTGAAAAAGCGGAAGGCTTGTCGTTAGACGTGACGGATTCGCTCGCAGAGGAGCTGGCAAGCATACAGAGCGGCGTCCAAAGCCTTACCACGGTTTCCGGCGAGATGGAGCAGGAAATGGCGAAGTTTAAGCTGAGAAATTAATGGCGTTGGAACGTGCGGCGTATGCTTTTGAAAAGTCAGCTTTTGAAAAGTTATCTTTTGTTGGTTTTAAGCGGCTATTTGGCTCGTTGCTTACAGGAATAAAAGGAGACATAAGGTGTCAGAATTAATGTCAATGACAAATATCGGAAAAGAAATGGCAAGAAAACTGACAAGCGTTGGAATTGACTCGCCTGAAAAACTGGCGCAGTTAGGGAGTAAGCAGGCGTTTCTGAAATTAAAGGAAGCCTATCCCCAGGTCTGCTTAGTGCATTTATATACACTGGAGGGCGCGATTTGCAATACGGAATTTAACTGTCTGTCAGAGGAAAAGAAGGCGGAATTAAAAGAATTTAGTGATTTTTTAAGGAAGTAGGACAATGTAGGGAAAATAGGTTGAAAAATCATAAATTTTTCAACTGGCAAATTTGTGCTGACGCCCAAATTCGCAAGTTGTTGGCATCAAGGAAGATTAGTGTGAATTTGTGAGGAACGAGTATGAACGACAGTTCGATATATAATAGAAGAAGTATCCGAAAATTTCAGGACAAGCCTGTTGCGCGGGAGGTCATTGAGGAAATTATCCGCGCAGGAAGCGCCGCACCCTCTGCGAAAAACAGGCAGCCGTGGAAGTGCGTTGTCTTGGGAAACCAAAGCAAGGCGGAACTTCTTGACGCGATGGAACAGGGCATTGACAGGGAAGAAAACGCGTGCGCAAGACTGCCAAAATCGAGGAGCGGTCTGCCGGACGCCAAAAACACTTTGCGCATTATGCGGGAGGCGCCTGTTTTGATTGTAGTCATCAATACAAACGGCAAAAGCCCGTTTACTGCGCTTGACACGGACGAACGGTTTACGGAGATTTGCGATACGCTTTCAATCGGCGCGTTTATAGAAAATATGCTCTTACAGGCGCAGGAGCTTGGGCTTGGAACGCTTTGGATTGCAAACACATGTTTTGCATATGAAGAACTGACCGCTTATCTTGCTATACAAGGTCAGTTGATTGGCGCGGTCGCACTGGGATATGCGGACGAATGCCCGGACAGGCGCCCACGGAAGAAATTAGGGGATATCGTTGAATTTCGATTGTCGTGATAAAAGTACCAAAGGCGCAGATATGCCATTGTAATTTGGTCAGTTGTATGGTATTCATCTAAGGATACTGATAGCAATAAATTCGGGAATTTGGAGGAACCTAAAAATATGATATTTGCACAGGAACAATATACATTAGATGGAAAAAAGATTGCCTTGCGCAGTGCAAGGTTAGAAGAAGCGCAAATGCTTCTTGATTATCTCAAAACCGTTACAGGGGAAACAAGGTTTTTGATGTCTGAGCCTGACGAAATACATCTTACTTTAAAAGACGAGGAGCAATTCATTAACGACCATAATCAATCGGAACACCAACTTTTGCTTTTGGCGTTTGTGGAAGGGGAATATGCAGGAACTTGTTCTTTTGAAGGAAAAGCAGGGAGCAGACGGACGAGACACCGTGCGGGGATAGGGATTGCTTTGTATCAGAAGTTTACAGGGTTTGGATTGGGAAGGCTTATGTTAAAAAGACTGTTGGCAGAAGCAAAAAATCATGGCTTTGAACAGGCTGAATTAAGTGTGGCAGATAATAATGAAAGAGCCCGCCATTTGTATGAAAGCTTGGGATTTAAGGTGTGCGGCACGTTTCCGAATGCGAATAAATATGATGACGGAACCTATGCGGACGATATTTTTATGGTGTTGAAGCTTTAATCCCTATTACAGAAGCCGCTTTGCGAACCCAAGCGCGCCTTATTCAATAATATATCAATTAATATGGAGTGACTTTGATGGAAGAACGGCATAAGTGCAAATGCTGCGGCTATTATACATTAGTGGGAACAGAGGAAGACATTGCTTGGGACATCTGTCCGGTTTGTTTTTGGGAAAATGATGTATTTGAAGAGAACCCAAAAGCATATAGCGGGGCAAATCACGAAACCTTGGAGCAAGGGCGTGAAAATTACAGAAAATATACGGCATGTGATTTGCGGAGTGTAAAATCCGTGCGTTTACCGCTCCCGCAGGAGCTGCCTGAAAATAATGAATGAAAATATTAGTTCGGCAACCCCCCCTGTTCCCCTATTTCGTCTTAACCACATTAAGCGGCATCATAAGATGGCTAATCAATATGTGGTAAGCCGCGTCACCGTCTCCGGCTTTTAAGCGGTCAAAATATCTTTTGTGTTCCTCCAATGTATCTGCCATACGTCCTTCAACTTCCAGTGCAGACTGCGTAGTGAGTTTTATCAAGTACATCAGCCTCTGGTAAATATGATTAACCTCTTCGTTGTTGATATATTTTACAAGAAGAAGATGAAACTGATGGTCATAATTTATAAAATCCTCGTAATTGCCGTCGCTGCAATTATTTTGTGCCGACTTCACCTGTAAATCCAGTGTGTTTTCAAGCTCCCGCAGAATTTTCTGGGCTTTCGGAGTGTTGACACTAGAAGCAAGGCAGTGCGTACAAAAGCCCTCGATAGCACATCTGATCTGAATGGTCTCTTTCATATCTTTTTGATTTAGCTGACGAATCCGAAATCCCCTGCTCGGGATAATATCAATATAACCGTCCTGACTGAGACATTGAAGCGCTTCCCTCATGGGAGTCCTCGATATTCCAAGCTCTTTGGAGAGCTTTGTCTCCGAATATAATACATCTAGCATGTTCGTGAGAATAAGCCTCTTAATATAATTATACGCTTCCTGTTGAAGCGAAGACATCACCTTCTTTCGCATATCCTGATGTCAGCCTGTTCCGGGAGAAATGCCAGCCGCTCCTTGACAGCATTTCAAGCCAGTCGGACGTTACTAAGAATATATATGATAAAGTTGAGGCTTTAAGAGAGGAGAATTGATATGACGAAAGCCAAGAAAATAATAGATAAAATAACATCCTATTCGAGTGTTGTAATATTTATAGCAATGGTTCTTATGGTAACATATCAGGTTATATCAAGATACTTTTTTAAGAGCCCAAGCAGCGTAACAAAAGTTCTTACAAGATATTGCTTTGTATGGCTGATTATTATATCGGCGACCTATATGTTTGGACAAAGAGAGCATATTTATATCTCTGTGATTAAGGATAAAATGCCGGCAACTGTTAAAATGGCAGTTAGTATCATAATTGAGTGCGTGACAATTTGTTTTGCCGGCTTAAATTCATTTTCCCTGATAGCCATTCCATTCTTTATCCTTGCGGGAAATATCATGAACAATGGCGGTATTGCGACAAGACTTGTGAATTGTGCCAAGGTTATTGCCGGAAGAATGCCGGGCGCCCTTGCGCAGTCCAATGTAGTGGCAAACATGCTATTCGGCGCTATCAGCGGTTCAGGCGCTGCCGCAGCGGCAGCTATGGGTAGTACAATCGGACCATTAGAGGAAAAAGAGGGCTATGACAAAAACTACAGCGTTGCCGTAAATGTAGCCTCTGCTCCAGTCGGAATGCTTATTCCGCCAAGCAACACGATGATTGTATATTCCAGTATCGCAGGCAGTGTATCAATTGCAGGTCTTTTCATGGCAGGCTATATTCCGGGGCTTCTTTGGGGCGGCGCTGTCATGCTTCTTGCAGGAATTATGGCAAAAAGACGCGGTTATCAGGCAGAAGAACGGGTTACCTTAAAAGTCGCTTTAAAGACATTTTGGCAGGCAATTCCAAGCCTTTTGCTGATTATCATTGTAATCGGAGGAATTCTTGGGGGCGTATTTACAGCCACGGAGGGTTCGGCAGTCGCAGTAGTATATGCGGTCATTTTGTCCCTTATCTATAAATCATTTAAGATAACGGACATTCCCAAAATTGTCCTTGAATCTGTAAAGACAACGGGTATCATTACATTTATGATTGGTCTTTCGTCAATCATGTCGTGGGCGATGGCATTCACGGAAATTCCTGATATGGTTGCAGCAGCAATTCTTGGACTTACGACGAACAAATATTTAATCCTTCTTCTGATTAATATTTTATTGCTTGTAGTTGGTACATTCATGGACGTAACACCGGCAATCCTTATATTTACACCGATTTTACTTCCGATTTGCACAGCGTTTGGCATGAGCCCGATACATTTTGGTATTCTTCTGTGCTTCAACCTGTCAATCGGTACGATTACACCTCCTGTCGGAACAATTCTTTTTACGGGATGCCGGGTCGGCGGTGTGACGATTGAGAGTGTTATCAAATATATGCTGCCATACTTTGCTGTTATTTTCATCGCGCTATTACTGGTTACATATTTCCCCGCAGTATCCTTGTTTTTGCCGAAGCTATTGGGGTTACTGTAAATCGAGTAGGGGCACAGGAACCGGTTGGCTTTGCTGACATCATTTCTTCGGGTTCTCGTGTGCATTAAAATGCGGGCTGCTTTTGCAGTCCGTATTTTGCGTGTGTGCAAAGTATCTTGAATTTCCCGTGGCGCAGGACTATAATGATATTATGTTACTGGAACAGAATAAACAGTAACAAAATTAAAGCATATTGAAAACGAATTGGGAAAGGAATGAATACATTTATGAAAATTGCAGTTACTTATGAAAATGGAATGATTTTTCAGCACTTTGGACATACGGAGCAGTTTAAGGTTTACGAAACTGCGGACGGGAAGATTACAAACATGGAGGTTGTAAGCACACAAGGCAGTGGGCATGGCGCTTTGGCAGGTCTGCTGTCATCGTTAAAATGCGACGCGCTGATTTGCGGCGGAATTGGTGCAGGTGCGCAGATGGCACTGTCAGAGGCAGGCATTACGCTGTATGGCGGCGTGTCGGGAAGTGCGGACGAGGCAGTCAACGCGTTGCTTGCAGGAACGCTCACGTTCAATCCTGATGTGCACTGCGACCACCATGACCATCACGAAGGAGAACACCAGTTCGGTGAAGGGCACTCGTGCGGAGCGGATAAGCACGGCTGCGCAGGAAATGGGGCGCATAGTTAAATCTTGCAAAAACAAAAACTGTTCCACATCTGCAATGCCGCGGGTGGGGAGCAGTTTTGTTGCTTTATATTCCTTTTTCGTTTACTTTAACAGCAGGCAAAACTGAAAATTTTGCAGAAATGGAGAGTTGGCATGAAACTGAAAAATGTTCTGATTGTCGTAAATGACATGCAGCGCGCGATTGCGTTTTACAGGGAGCTTTTCGGGCTGGAGGTTCTTTTGGACAATGACGGAAATGTCATTATGACAGAAGGGCTTGTCTTGCAGGACGCAAAAATATGGAAATCGTTTCTAAATCAAGATATTATTCCCCGAAATAATACGTGTGAATTGTATTTTGAAGAAAGCGATATTGAGGGATTTGTGAAGAAACTGGAAAGCTATGGCGAGCCGATAGAATATGTAAACAAATTGATGACGCATAGTTGGGGGCAGAAGGTTGTGCGTTTTTATGACCCTGACGGGAATTTAATCGAGGTCGGGACTCCAATATAGGAGTAGTTTATTACATTCCCATTAAAACGGAGCTGTAGACAAAAAGCAAGAATTGTGAGATGGAACGCTATGAAAAGAAGTCGATTATCATATGATGAGTGGACATGTATTGTTTCTAAAAATATTTTTGGGAAGACGGTAAACTCAGAATTACTAAATGGATATATTGGGCTTATGGAAATCAAAGAGGTAAACAAAGCGCAGGTTTGGAAATTCAATGGTGAAGACATTGTAGTTTGTGACAAAGGAAGAAAATGGCTGTCGATTCTGCCCTATGATGACTGGTATTGTATAACAGCTATGATGGATGAAGATGAAAAAATTCTGTTATGGTACATTGATATGATAGCGGCACAAGGAATTGATGCAGATGGGATGCCATATTTTGATGACTTATATTTGGATTTAGTAGTCTATCCGAATGGAAAAATTATAATTGATGATATGGATGAACTAAAGGGTGCATTAACAAAAGGGGATATTACGCAGGAGCAATTTAATCTTGCTCTCAAAACAAGTCATGAGCTACAGCGGGGAATATTAAGGAATATTGCTTCGTTTGCAGAATATACAAGAAAGTGTTATGAAATGATTAAATGAGATAAATGGCGATTATTGAAATAAGTAAAAGTGTATACACATGAGGAAAGCTAAATGAACGAAAAATTGCCTGTCGTGGCTGTACGCCAGATAACCAATGTACCTATCATTTGGTGGAATGCACAAAAGAACACCATATAGAAAAATGTAGTCAGTGCGGTGAATTTCCCTGCTCAAAAATTTCAGATATGCTCAAACGCTCCAAACAATATCAAAAGAAATGCAGGGAGGTCTGTTCCCAAAAAGAGTATGTTATTTTAGAAAAAGCATTCTTTGAGAAAAAAAGCAATTTAATGAAATAAAAAAATATTGTATGAAAAAGGTGGGGGATTTTTATGAAAAAAAGAAACGCAATTGTATTGTATATTATGGTCCTGTTATTCAGCAGCGGCTGCGGTGCAAAAGTAGAGGAAGTGCCATTTTCCACACCCGATGAGCAGCCTCAATCAGCGGAGACTCGGCAGACGGAAGATAGGAATAATATAGATGTAAATGATGTAAATAGGAATGACGTAACAGAAAAAAGCGAAACCGAGAGCATTCAAGAAGAAATTGCAAAAGTAGAGATAAAATCGAGTGAATATGAAAACGCTGATTGGAGCAGCATGGGGCAGCAGGAGATGAATCAGCTTACTGCGCAGTGGTATCAGCTTTGGGACGATGAACTCAATTCTTTATGGAGCAGATTAAGCGATGAACTTGATGCGGAAGCGAAAGAAAAAGTGCTCGAGGAACAACGGGAATGGATTCAAAGAAAAGAGAAAAATGTAAAAGGCGCAGGTGCGGCGGCTTTTGGCGGAAGCCTGCAGCCGCAACTGGAAAATACAACTGCCGAAGAAATGACGCGGGCAAGGGCATACACACTTGCCGCATATTTAGCAGATGTCAGAAACGAACTATTCACGATTTCGCCAGAAATCCAAGAAAGCATCGATACGGCGGATCCAAGCTTGGATGATGTTTTTCAAAAATTTGAAGGACAGTGGATATTTGATGTGGAGCGCGGCGCATGTGTCGGCATTGAAAGGACGGAAACATGTACATATGGTGTTGAAGAGAGCAATTGGACGGTTTGGGTAACTGGCGGTGATATTATCTCTGACCTTGACGTATATGGTTATACAAGTAATTGCATTCTGTTCAAGGTTGTGCATGACGGTTTCGATGCTTTTTACGAACTTTCATTTAACATGACTAATTCGGTCAATTTTGCGTATGGAACTTCTTTGGACGCGATGGATGAGGTTATTGTTTGTGAGTGAAAAAATGTAGAGAAGTCTGCTCCCAAAAAATATGCTGTTTTAGAAAAACCGTTTTTTGAGAAAGAGAACAATTTAAAGAAATAAAAAATAGAGAAAAACAGAGGAAACAAAAATGAGAAGACGAATTTTACCAATTGACGCTGTCATCTGTATCGCGCTGTCCTTACTAATTGCGCAGGGAACGGGCTATGTGGCAAGCCGTATTGCGGAAACTGCTTATGAAAAGGAATTGGAAGAGCATCAGGCAGTAGACGGTGAGATTGGCGGACGGGCGGATGAAACGATATTTCGGGCGCAAAGCATAGATGACCTGTTAAGTCATGATACGTTTACAATTGTTTCGCACGGAATTCACTACAGAAATGAAGGCGCAGGCTTTTATAATAACTATTATCTGTACAATGTCGAACTCCCCAACGGCGAACGGGTGGCGGCGCGCGTCAACGACGAAAGCGTCCTGTCAATGGGCGATTCCATGTTTAGCGGCGACAGCATTCTGCCGCTTGGTCAGGTGGTGTGGGAGGATTTGACAAAAAATGAAACGTTCTTAAATCAGATTGAAACAGTAAATCCGCTCACACGCAAGGACTTTTACGTGGACATGGTAGGAGATACGGGCGTGTTAGCCGCAGACTTGGCGCTGGAAACGCCCAAGCTTGTAACGCAGGTCTTGACGGTGTTTATTTTCTTCCCGATTTTCCATGTGATTGGCTCAAAATTAGGGATATTTCCGCCGTATTTTGCGCCGAAGAAGAAAAGACATTGACATTATTCTAAAACACACACATAATAAAATTACCTAACAGGTAATCTTAAAACAAGGCGAACGGATTTGGAACTTGTTTATGCAACGGATAAAGTTGAAACGCAATGTACGAGCGTAAAAGCTGCTAAAAAGCTGTTCAGCCGACATTTCATTTTCATAAGCTGGAACATAAAAATGGAAGAGACTTAGAAGGATTTTTTGATTGACCAAATTGCCAATACAGTTAAAATAGTGGAGATTTCGGAGGTGAGCAAACATTATGAGTAATTATATAGAATATCATGATACAATTGCATTTCATTCCGGATATTATATTAAAGAAATTGTTGAGGAAAGCGGGCTTACACAGGAGGACTTCGCCAAGAGATTGGATACAACACCTAAAAATTGCAGCCTTTTGATCAGGGGCGAACAAAGCCTTTCCATTGACATTGCCCTCAAGCTTTCTCGGATGCTTGGAACAAGTGTAAATTATTGGCTCAATCTTCAAAATGCCTATGACGCTTTGATTGCCCAATTTAAATCAGAACAAGAACTAGCGCAGAGCTTACACAGGCAAATACAATTAAGGCAAACGTAATGGTGCAGATTGCAACAAAATTGGACGATGAAGCCGTTACGGCACAAGTATAAGGTTACGACAAAAAAATGACATTATCACAAGGAGGCATACATATGTCACTATTTGACCGCTTTAAGAAAAAAACAAATCAAAACACCCCAACCATTTCCCCGACAGCAGATACAATATGCCTGCTGCTTATGGACAGGGTATTGGACAATATAGACGCTATAGCAGATAGCCTAAAATCTGCGTTCGGCGACCAAGCAGTCAGCGAGATTGATTATGACCACCCCCGCGTTCCCGCATTTATGGTCACGATTAACGGCTATGAATTTTGGTGTTCCTATCTGCCCATGCCTGTCCCAGCCGACACGGCGGACATTTCTACGTCTGCGCAATACAGCTTTCTCCTCACCGACGAGGAGAAGCAGGCTTTTGTCAATCATCAATCCTTTTTCATGCTGGCACAAAAGGGCGGGGGAATTTCTTTGGATAAAAAACGCGAGGTGAGCTGGACATTTAGCCTGTTCTGTGCCGCCCTTCTTGAGCAGGAAGGCGCAGTCGGTGTCCATATCATCAACCGGGGAGGTCTTTTGGTCAGCAAACGCCACTATCTCCAGCAGCGGGAGCTGATGGAAGACAAAACGCCGGACAATGACGAAAGCTATTTTCCAACGCCGCTGTGGGTGTGGGTATATGGCACCTACCAGGACGAAACACCTGTTATCCAAACGATGGGATTAAAGGATTTCGGACTTCCGGAGTTAGGCTTCTATAACCCCACACAGTACAGCACGGCAGAGCTTTTGGACTTTCTTTATTCAATGTCGAGCCTTCAGATTACAGGTCGTCAATTGTACCGCAATGCTACCCTAATTCCTTTAGACGAGAAAACAGAAGTCATCTGCAAGCAAAGCGGCGATATTCTATTCTTTTTTGGAGCATAAGTTAAGCGTCATGGCAGGCGCAGGCAGCAAAAGAAGCTGCGCTTTTCAAGCGCCAAAGGCTGTATCGTAAATAGCATGATAATAGCCACGAATAAAGCCACTAGAAAACAAACAAGAAATACATGCCGTATTTTCATGGATTTCCATTCGGATATGGGATAGCGCAGGGAAGAAGTCCGCCCCAATAATGCAGCGGCTTTTTCCGCAGCCTAGCCCAAATTTCCACGATACCCAAAAGGATAGAAAGCAAAAACAAGCCAATATAAAAACTCCCTTTTCGGAAAAGTGTTCCCTTTCAGTATTCTGCAAATTTGAAGCTGTATATTGTTATAGCCCACAACGAGCAACTGCCCACTTACTCACATGGTTAGGGACAAACAATGCCGCCTCCATTGGCGCAAGCCAACAATTTTTCCTTAAGTTTATCATAAAGGGCCAAAGGAAAACGTGAAGCATTTTTAGTCCAGAACTCATCCAGAACTTTCATCCCCGTCTGAGCATCACCATTGGCGGCTAAAAGAAAGGCCGTCACATAGTCGGGACTAGGCCAGTTACATTGAGAGGCGGGGGCGGTGCACTGGCGTCTGGCCTCAGTCAGAGCACTGTGCAGATCACTGCAGTTCAGGAACCAAGGGACAAAAAGTCCCTGCGCCTCATAAAAAGCCCGAAGAAGGCAGGATTTCACATCTCCAGGGTTCCGGCCAAAGCGGCTGAAACGGCAGGAGACACTCTGCCCTGAGGCAGAATCCCAATGACCTGGGGGCCAGCAGAACAAGTGCAGTCCCACGGACTTATCCGTCCGCTGGTAGCGATAGCCCCCAGCTTCACCAAAGACGGGTAAAAAGTCAAAGCATAACCCCCACAAGAAGATATAAGAAGCTCCTTTAAGAGGGTATACCTGGATTACTTTCCGGCAGTGGTCTTTCCATGGGGAATACCAGAAATATGCGTCGTTGTAGGTGAATCCAGAAAGTTCAGGAGCAATTACGGTAGCAAGGAGGTTTTTAAGTTGTGGGACAGGAAGTTCAAAGTCAAAGGATGATGGACAGGATAAAAAGTTTTTCATATGCTGTTTCCTCGCAAATTCAAGTTGTTAGTACGATTTTAACCTATTTCTAACTGATACACAATTCCGAAAAGGGAGTATAAAAATATATGATAGTGGTTGTGTAAGCTTCAATATGCATATAAGATTATCCTGATTTTAAATCTTAATAATTAAATTCCGTCGAGTCAATTACTTCCCACGTTTTGTCAGAAATCTTATATGCCAGCTCGCCCAGCTTTTCAACAGGCACATAGAGTATTCCCGTTATCAGCTCTTCATAAAACTTGGCAACCAAAGGCATGGCGTCCCCGTTTTCAAATTTCAGAAGAGCCTTGCCAAGTGCAGCAATAATAAACGGCGGATAACCGATTGCCTTGCAAATATCTTTCATATTTTTGGTCTTAGTTGCGCTTGTCACGGCATCATGTGCAACAATTCTTGCAGAATCCCAGCCATTACCAATATTCTCCTCCATAGCCTTCATAAAAATGCTATGCTTTAATCCAGCCAGATACGCCGCCCGAAAGGCAACTGCATCAGGGTAACAAATGCAGGGTATCCGCTTACAAATGCCATTTTCCGGCGACTTGGCAAACTGCTTGCGCCAGTCGTCAAACAACTTATGTAAATCCGTGTGCTGCCAAGACTGAATCGGACAGCAGGCGTAGTCAGGCGCACTATCATATTCGGCTGCCTTCTCCGGTAGCATTGCGACCTGCTTCACAATAAAATTTTGTTTCTGATAAACTATTTTACCATATGGTCTCCAATCGTTTGGTTCAAGTTCCATTACATATCCTCCATTAACATAAAAAATAAAGAAAGCCGATTGCTATCAGCAGAAATTAAAAAATGCAGCTTGCACTTACATATGAATAGAATAGCATATTTAGATTTCTTTTTCCACCATATTTTCTACAATTTTACAATCAGAATTTTACAATCGAAATTCAGGATACAAAGAAGGTACGCGAATGCAAATTTAGGAATAAGAAAGACGTAAATGTTACAAGATTAGAAAATCAGGGCGAAAGCTGTTGTTATTAAACCAAAATAATAGTATAATATTACATAAGTTTTTCGGAGTATTAAATGATGTAATATAGCAATTGGCGCAGCAATGAACAAGGTTCTTAAAAAACCACGTCTCAGAAAGAAGGAGTATCAATGAAACAGAAAACACGAAAGTTAAGTATCCGTTACAAAATCATTCTCCCGTCAACCCTGCTGATTATCTTAGTATGTCTGATTATCGGCGGAAATTCCTATGTAAGAATACAAAACAGCATGATTGAAATGGCAGTGGAGGAAGCTTCGCTGGCAGCCAGATTTGCCGCAAAATCAGTCAATCCTGCATGGATACCGGATATTGTCCCGGGTGCGGAAGGCTCAAGTGTTTATAATTTATTGTTAAAACGTTTGGGCGGATTAAAGGAAGAGTGCGGAATGCTGTATATGTATACCGTATATCTTGAGAACGGACAAAGCTACTATGGACTTGACGCTGATGAGAGTGAGAATCACTGTATGATAGGTGAGGAATTTGACACCAGCTATGAAGTGCTTTTGCCTGTGTTAAGCGGGGAAACCGTCTGTACGAATCAGATTGAAGCAGTCAATGGAGAGTATTTACTTTCTGTTTATGCCCCCGTATTGGACGACAGCGGGGAGGCAGTCGGGATACTTGGATGCGATTATAATGCAGAAGGCGCCATGAAAAAGATAAACGGTACGATTAAAAGCGTAGTGGCAATTTCCCTGATATGCATGGTCATGGCGGTTATCGTCATGAACATTATCATTCAGGCGATTACGAAAAACCTTACGCTGATTAATCAGAAGATTTATGATTTGGTAAATAATGAGGGCGACCTGACACAGACGCTTGAAGTAAAAAGCGGCGATGAGACAGAGCTGATTGCGGAAAATATTAACAATCTTTTAAGATATATGCATGAAATCATGCGCAATATTTCACGTCATTCCGTGAGCATCAATGCCTCTTCGGATAATATGGTTGACAGCATTTCAACCGCGGAGCTGAACATCACAGACGTATCTGCCACAATGGAGCAGATGAGCGCTGCGATGCAGGAGACTTCCGCGTCCATGAATCAGATTGCGGAGTCAGTGAACCAGATTTATCAGCAGGTACAGGGAATTAACGCAAAATCAAAGGACGGAATGGATTACACAAACCAAATCCGCACGAACGCATCACAAATTCGGGAAAATGCCGTTGGCAGTCAGAACAGCGCAAAGGTTCAGGTAGAACAAATGACTGCCGTTATGAGCGAAAAAATCGAGCGCTCCAAGGCAGTACAGGAAATCAGTGAGCTGACAGAAAACATCATTAATATTACAGAGCAGACACACCTTCTTTCGCTGAATGCATCAATTGAGGCAGCACGCGCAGGTGAGGCGGGAAAAGGCTTTGCCGTTGTGGCTGATGAAATCGGAAAGCTTGCCGCAAGCTCCGCAGAAGCAGCCGAAAAAATCCAGCAGGTGAGCACCGAAGTCATCGTGGCGGTAGGCGAGCTGTCAAAGCAGGCAGAAGCAATGGTTGCATTCGTCAACGACACGACCATGAGCGGTTATGAAAACCTTGTAAACACCAGCGGAAATTACAAGGACGATGCGGGCAGCCTTTATGACATGATGAACGAATTTCTACAGACCGCCAATGACCTGCAGCAAAACATGGACAGCATCAAGGAAGCCGTAGGGGCAGTTAATATCGCCGTGGAAGAGAGTGCAAAGGGCGTTACCAACGTATCAGAAATGTCCGTAAGCTTAACGGAAATCGTAAATTCCATCAGCGAGGAGGCGCAGGGCAATCAGGAAATTGCCGGGCATCTCAACAATGAGGTCGGGAAGTTTAAAATCTGACACAGAACCCCTTGGGGAGCTTGCTCTCTGAGGGATTAAATACTATTCAGGCGCTTTAAGCCAAATGTCAAGAACGATATAATGTAAGCATATAATATAAGCACGGATTGAATTGTGACAGTTTTCTCTTGGAAAAGGTAAAAATCAGACAAATTTTATCTGTTTTTAATATTTTATTTATATTATTTAAATTTTTTGAAAATTTTGATAAACATTTTTAAAAAAAAGTATTGACACTGATTTATTTCAATGGTATAGTATTTATTGTTCAGTAAATGAATGCACCGCTAGCTCAGTTGGTAGAGCACCTGACTCTTAATCAGGGTGTCCAGGGTTCGAGCCCCTGGCGGTGCACGAAAGCACTATTTTTGAGGCTTTAGCCTTGGGGATGGTGTTTTTATTTTTGCAAATTTCTTTTTTAGGCACCTTGACCAAAAATCAGGGTGCCTAAAATCAGGATTTTTTTAATATCCTTTTTGGAAAAAGATCGGATCCAAATGGTACACGTCAACACCCAGCATTTTGCTTTCCGCTGCAAGCCGGCTGTAAATCTTTGTTACATTGTAGTCGCTGTGTCCCATGAACACGCGTAAAAATTCCAAGTTGCCGCCGCCGATGAGGTAGCTTGTCGCAAATGTATGGCGGAGCAGGTGCGCATGGAGCCTTTTTATTCCGGATTCTTTTTTTAGTTTTGTAAAAAGATGTTTGACTGCATCCGCCGTTAAAGGCTCCTTGGAACGCAGTGACAGAAAAAGCATTTCGGAGGAATGGGCGCGTTGCAAAACGTAGCTGGTAATTTCATCTATCAGGAAATCAGGGATTAGTGCAATCCTGCTTTTGCAGCCCTTGCTTTCCAGTATATGTATGATGTTCCGTTCCTGATCAATATCCTCGTAACGCAGGTGCCGGATTTCCTGCGAGCGCAGTCCGCAGTCAAGCATTAAGTGAAAAATGCAGTAATTGCGCCGCCCTTTTTCCGTCAGCATGTCAAAACAGGCGTCAATCTTTTTGACCTCGTCGGCATAAAGCACGACCTTTGGCATGGAATCATCAGGGGGCATGCGGACGCCTTTCAAATAATCCACACACAGGTCATTCTGATAGCAGTATCTTAAATATGCCTTTGCAATGCGGCAGTAGCTGCGGATTGTGACATTTTTTACGTTTTTTCCGCGCAGATGGATGATGAAATCGCCAAACAATGCGGTATTTTTGAAATCATCAAAGGAAAGCTGCCCGATGTCTTTTCCGCCCGTCATTTCTAAGAAATCAAAGAAAACTTTCAGGTGTCCTTTATAGGAACGCAGCGTTTCCGGGGAGCAGTAAACCGACCTGCTCCGGATGAAAAGGTCGTATGTTTCCTTAATCGTCATTGTTAAAATCTCCGTTCCTTAAGTCTTCATAGTCAAACAGTTCTCCCGTGTCTTCATCCAGCAGACGGAAGCGGTGCAGATCCCCGCCCTCAAAGACGCCGGAAAGTTCCTCCGGATTGAACTGCCGCAGTCGTTTTGATTTGTAAAGCCTTGCGTTGTAAATGTCGTTGTCATTCATTTTCAAAAGTGCTTCGTAGGCATCCTGAAGCGGACTGTCTTCATTCAGTCCCCTTGTATAAATGCCAAGCGTGACCGCGGAGCAGAGCACGCGCTTTTTCATGGCGTCAATGTTCAGCTTCCTGTTGTAGTTTCGGACAAGGCGCGCTTCTTCCGGCGTCATCCGCATGTCGATGCAGCGTGTCCTCCGCAGGGCATCCCAAAAACGGCATAACGGGCGGCGTGACTTCTTTTCGTTTCCTGTCTTTTCCACCATCCGGAATACCTTGTCGGTAAGATAGTCTATGATAATTTTGCGGTTGTCAAAATACTGGTAAACGCGTGCGCACTCGCCGAACTGCGAGTAATCCTTGAATGGGATAAGCTCATAGCTTTTGCTGTGCCTGCGCATTGTCTGGTATTCGACATTCACAATCAGGTTGATTTTGGGCGTCAGTTCGTCCGCAAGCTTTATCAGGTCATCCTCATTGATATGCTCCGTGCCGTCAAGTACCCTGCTGACTTTTACAAGCTTTTCAGGGTTCCTTCCATGTTCCCTGTAAAATTCCAGCCTTGCATAAAAGCGGTAGAACCAGTTTTTCTTCTCGTAACATTTTTCATATACATATTTGTCGTATTTGTTGATTAGACCGTTCATTTCCCATATCTGGAAAAACCACGGCTTGTAATTCTGCTCTATGACTTCGCGCGATTTCAGGTAAATCCTGATGAATACCTTGTCGGAACGCTTGCCGAGTGCGACATAATCAATCTCGTAATCTTCGGAGCCGACTTTGTTTGTTACGTACGTAGCATTCTTGAAACGGTCAACGCGCATTTTGTAGAAGCTTTCCGGCGCGAAGAACTTTTCGGGATTGTTTAAATAGTTTGTATGCCAGCAGTAGTCAATCCTGTTTTCCTTAACCTCCGAAATCTCAAGACCGAAAAATTCCGCGAAGCTCTGCACGTACCTGTAGGAATTTTCGAAACTATCACGCACGCCGTACTGCCACAGCATGTAGCTGCGGAGCTGCACGATGCATTCCGCCGTCACGGACTCGCCGCCATCTCCTGCCTTCGGCACGGAAGGCGCGATGAAGATGTCGAAATATTCGGGGTACGAAAGGCATATGTTGTAAAAGCGCGAAAATGTCACGGGCTTTAACACGAGGTTCTTGTCAATGTCCTTCAGGTAGAAGTCACCTGAAGCGGGATCGTCGCTGTCGTATACGTAGCGGTATTTCACGTCAAAGTAACGGCGGAGCCGGAGGACTTTTTTATCCTTTGTCCTTGCGCGGAAATCGTTTTTGAATTTCACGCTGTAGTAGAATGTATCTATGTTGTGCAGGAATGAATCCCTATGAAAAGAAAAATATTCTTCCTGCTCCTCCAAATCCATTTCACTGAACAGTTTATTGTCTATATTGTTTCTATCAATCACATTTAATACCTCATCAATCTCTTTTTTTGGTTGTAATACAATTGGTTTACATAATATTCATTTGCTGAAATGGCAATTCTAGCAAATGAGTTAGTTTAAACTTACATCTAATGTTTAAAGGCATTTGAGGCTGTTTTCAGCATGTAATGCAATGGAATTTGAGACCACGTATTACAGGCTGTGGAGCCGGGAAAAAAGCCCCCGCTCCGTGCATGTCCGCGCCGCGGGGCGGCGCGGACATGCTTTCCGGAGCGGGGGCTTCTTCCTACCTTTTTGTATCATGGATTTTGATTTTGACCACCCGGTCTTCCGAAATGGGATTATTCTCCTGAAAGCCTGCTTCCGATAACGCGTCAACAACACTCCATGTGTCATACGAATCCCGGAGCCTGTCCGAATGCACGAAGCAGTACATGCCGCGGTACTTTAAGTCTTTCACGTCACCGTCATTGTCAATGATGGGCTCCCGCCTCACGACGACGGTAAGCACCCCGGCAAGCGTGACGCACTGCCGTATCTCCGTGCACTGGGAGCGTATCGCCTTGGCAAGCAGGTAAAAATTCTGTGCGGTTCCCAGAATGACGCGGCGGTTCTTCCTGTTCTGCGTGATGACGCCGAGCATTTCGGCGGGAAAGTTCCGGCTCTGGTTGGAACCGAACCAGTTCTGGAGCTCGTCCATGATGACGACGATGCCCTTGTGCCCGTTCTTATAATTGACGAGCTGTTTCCAGTGCAGAAGCTTCTCATCCTGATACGCAAACTTTGTGTTGCTTAAGCATTTCGCCTCCGGATATGCATCAAGGACATCGATTGCGTACTGCATCAGCGCGGAGGTCTTCCCGTTCCCCTGCCTTCCGGTGAAGATGATGAGCCCCTGCGGGCGGAAGAAGTCAGGCTCCCTTTTGTAGATGTCATCGACATAGCGGCGCGGGGCGTCCCAGAAGAGCCGCAGGAACAGCGAACGCGGCTTCACCCTCCTCGTGCTGCCACGCTTCACGCGGTCACCCTTCAGCCAGCGCACCGCATACCAGAAGAACACGGCAGCGAAATAATAGCCGATGAAGCCGAACACGGCTATGAATGGTATCTTGAATATGGACAGGAATATGCCCATGATCTGTGTAAACATGTCAAACATAATCAGTCTCCTTACAGTGTTTCTAATATTTCGTTGCAGAGGAAAAGCGGCAGCAATAAACAACGGGAAGCTGTTTTTAAAGATTCATCATGCCGCTTCCACTTCTCCGGTCTGAACCCCCTGTCTATCCATTCGAGCAGAGAGCGGTAATTGGTTCTTTTATGAAAAAGTTTGTAGAATTCCATACATCCTCCAACAAATGTAATACAAATGCCAGTCTCCAGTGTCGCGATCCGCGTCATTCTGCGTTGGATTTGTAGGACAAATTTTTAAAATAACATCCATTCCGGGAACAAATTTGTCTTACAAAAACAGCAGGAAAATTCACGTCTGTAATACAAATCCTTGCTACTGCTATTTCTCCTGAAGTAAATTTGTATTACAATTTACCTGAAGATTTTGCGTTCCGGGAACAAATTTGTCCTACAAAATAGGCAATAGATCCCATATGGTTTTTACTACGCTGATTATTATCCTGAATAGCATGATGGAGATAATAATCGTGACAATGGGCAAAAGCCCCTTTATCGGCAGTATATAGAACAAAAATGCGAAAAAATCTGAAAAGGTTCGAAATATCGTCGTATCCAAATTAAAGTGTAACGGCTCATATCCGCCTAGAAAAAACATAAAAGCGTTATAAATCAAATTTATCAGTGTATCTGTTATCATATTGATTAGTCCTTTTCAGATGAATATTTTTGATAGGATCTGTCAGCAGCCATAATGGAACCTTCCGTTCCAGAAATTATGCCGGGAAGCTTCAGAAATAAGCGCCAAAGGAACAACGCCCATGCAATGGCAAGTATGACTTTGTCCCCAAATTGCTTATAGGGAGCATACCAGCTTACATCAATGATGATAAAACTTCCGGTTCCATAGTTATATTTTTTTGAAGTTGTCTTTCCAATAGGTATCTTTAGTATAGGGCTGGGCGTTATCCCAAAGAGCATGGTTTTCAGATCATTTATTGCATTTATTACATCATTTTTGAATTGAAAGTACTCCTGCATTTCCCCGACTTTCTCAAGGGTTGCTGCTTCATTTGGGACAAATACATCCGTCATGACACCTTGCACAGCGTTGGAAATTACACCTTCAAGCCCTGCATAATCATTTGCAACTGTAATGTCAAAAGTTGGGTTAAGCGTGACGGCAGGAGCTTCAACGGACACATCAGGAACCGCTATGTCGGGAATGATTATATCAGGTATTGCAATGTCGGGAATGGTTATGTCCGGTATTACTATATCCGGTACCTTCACCTGAATACCGCTGACTGCGGAAATGATGACGGCAGGCAAATCAGCAAGCGCGTTAATTGCGGATGCTGCATCGGGAAAGACGTTGGAAAGGACATCTGAAAGGATATCCGGCAAGACTGAAATCTGCGTATCCGCATAAGCATCTGACAGAACCCCAGCAAGGACGATGGGGATTCCGTTTATAAGAGTCTCAAGATGCTCCGCCGTCATGAACTGCCCGAGCGTGTCCGAAAAGGAATTAAAAATAGCTGCGGGAAGGTCAAGAATGCGGTCTGCTATGGAGGAGAGAAAGGAAACCGCCTTTCCAATTCCCGTATTTATCTTTGCGGATGTGCTGTTGATTCCGCCCACTGCGGTCAGAAGGTTCTTATTCTGCTCAATGATTTCCTTATTCTGTCCGATGATGGTTTCCTGGTTTTGTGTTTGCTGTTCCCGCCATTCCGCCATTTCCTCCGAAAGGGTTGACAAATATCCCATAAGCGTATCAAGATCATAACCGTCCAATCCGTCCATGACATCCGAATCACTGAAGGAAAAGGACACGCCGTCAGTGTAATCCATTGCACGCGAAGGGTCATAGGAAATGGCATTTCCTGTTGTTTTATAGGTGTACAGCTTCCGTTTAATCTCACCGCCAAAAAAGGTAGCGCCGACCGTACAGCCGTTGGAATACGCACTTTCCGCATTGCAGAAATACCAGTTAGACATACTTAGAGATGTTGCGCCATAATTAAAATCAACGCTGGGAAGATAATTCGCATCCGTCTTGGATTCCCATGCGCCGGAAGATACATTATGCACGTAATACTGTCCAGTATAGACGGGCAGGGATTTAAAATAAGAGCTGAAGGATGACGAATCACGTACGCCGCACTGGGACAACGCACTCTTATAATTCACATTTGACATGATGCACATCCCCTTGTATCCCCCCCATGGCAACTTATACCCGACAACCGAATAATTAATTGGAATAGGCATAATATACGTTAAAGAACCACCGGCATAAATCAGAAAATAATATTTACTGTCCGAATATCCCTCCGATTTAAGGTAAGCGGCAGCACCTTCAATGGAAAAATAATCATCAATGCCATCCATTGATTTAAGGGATGTAACCGCATTGACGGTTGTCGTAATGGATGACACGTAATCACTGTCAACGTCAACGGTTCCTTCCTCTTCCTTCCCGTATGCCTTGTCCACAACGTTCTTGTCACTTTTAAGATATTGCGTCACCGCATCGGCAAGCACGCTGGTAACATTATTGCTCAGTCCGATGCTTAATCCATTAGCCCGCGATCCCGACAGTGTAATACCGCCGTCAGCCGCGTTTATAACTTCTCCGGCTTTATATTTCAGGCATAACCCAAGATAATCTTCACCGTTCTGATCCAAGAAAGACGAAAGGAAAGGATTCCGTTTACCCGTAAGGGAATAATCAAGACCTTTAATATATTCCTTGATAATTTTCTCATCGGATATTGAAAGTTCGCTCCGGACATACCCAGCTGCGGAAAGACCGACAGAAACCATTACATTTTCTAACAGCGACTTGAGAGCCCATAACGCTGTTTCTGCCGCCTGTGCCTGAATGTACGAAGTCAATGGCGCGCTTACTATCATGAATGCCGACATGATGATGCATGTCAGCCGTTTTATTTTTTTCATTTCCTGTTCACCCCCGTTTTTCTGTAAAAGAAAAGGGCACTGCCGAAGCAATTCCCTCCCTGACACTAGGCAGCATGAAGAACACTCTGTATGAAGCTGATGCCCTTGCGCAGCCCGATGAATGAAATCATCACCGGGATGCACACTGGCAGGAGTGCGATTACTTCATCAAGCACGCCGTTCATCATGTCCGCGGTCACGACGCCTGCTATTTTTCCCGTTGAGGATGCTGCCGCCTGCGACGCCCTGACAACAAGTGCCATTACTAAACCCGTCATATTAAAACCTCCTTCTGAACCATTGAACTGTTACTGTATATCATAAATTGCGCAAATATGACCTAAAAGAATATCCTGAAAAACTTATATATGTAATCACACAGGAGGATGACAAGGAACACCACGATGAAACAGCATATGACCTGCAGGTCGGTATGCACCTGCTGGAGGTCTTCATGGATGACGGAGGTTTCGGTTTCCGCCTCCGTTGTCCCGGTTTCCGTTCCCGTTTCCGTTTCCGTCTCTGTCCCGAAGCCGATTTCGGTCAGCCTGTCCACTAGGGACTTCAGGTAATGGTCGGCATCCTGTCTGTTTACGGAGTCTGTGCTGCCTTCGGTTCCTGTTTCTGGTTCTGGCTCCGTTTCTGATTCCTGTTCTGACCCTGACCGCGGTTCTGCTTCTGATCCTGTTTTTCCTTCTCCCTCTGTCTCCGCCACTCCTGAACTTCCTCGTCGGTCGTTTCCGGATTCGGGTTCTGTGCCTCCTCTTCCTGCTCCATCAGTACTTTCGGCTGTCTCTGCTCCGGAGGCTTCCTCACTTTCGTTTTCCTCTGTGCTGCTTCCTTCTCCATCTCCGCTGCCTGTATGCCCACTGTCCTTATCAATGGTATCTGCATCAGCAGCGCTTTCAGGAAGTACAGTATCCTTGACAGCATCCGTTTCAGGAAGTTCATCGCCGCCGTTATCATGCACAGCATCAGCAGCAGCATCAGCAGGCTTATCAGGTTCACTGTCATTTTCCTTTTCCTCCGCCCTTTCCTCACCGTCGTTTTCTTCTGCGGCTGCCGCTTCAGGTTCCTCATCGGCGGCAGCCGTAAGAATAAGTGAATCCAAAATGATTGTTATATCCATTGGTTACACAGCTTTCTTGTCGTTCTTTGAGTCATTCTTTGAATCGTTTTTATGGGGTTCTGTCTTTTCGGCTGCGGTTTCATCCTTTGGCGGCTGTACAGGTGCCTTGAGCGAATCGAGTGCTGCCTTTACGCTTGCCGAATCCGGGGCGTCACAGGGTATCATGCCGGGAAGCTCAAGCCCCGGGAGCACGTAGGGAACGAACTGCACGTGTGACTTGTAGGCGATGTTGGTAAGCTTCAGGGTCGGCTTGCCGTCCGAACCGACCGCCATCTCAAAGGTGCCCTCGTAGATTGCAGGGGCAATGCGTACCTTGTCGCGCATGTTGTAATCCACCCAGCTTTTACCGCGCTGCATTCCGACGGCTTTTGTGATGTCATACTCGCTCTGTGCGGAAATCATCGTGTTCAGGAACACGTAATGTATCGTGCAGCCGTATATCCTTGAGCCGTCCTCCCCCGTCGTGTCGATTGCATTTGCAAAAAAGACCAAGATGTCTGCTTTTGATGTAAGGTTCATTCTGTTTTCCTCCTCGTTTAAAATGGTATGATGTTGTTTTCATGTTCTTCCCATGCCTTCCTTATGGACTCGAACCATGCCGTCTCATCTATACGGCTTACCCCGGTCCCGGCACACATTTCATGGAACTGGTCAGGGGTCATGCCTTCATAGGCCTCGAAGTATTCCCGGAAGGTCAGGGGCATATGGTCAAGATGGATGCGGTCAACATACTGGCGGTACCTGTTGCGGTAGAATTCGATTACTTTTTCCGTAGGATCCCACTTGGTTTCAAAAACCGGTTTCTTCCGCTTCTCCAGTTTTTCACGGAATGCATCCTCCGTCATGTGTATCCTGTCCCACAGCCACTCCTCATAGCTTCTGATTGTGACGGTTGTCCCGTCTGAAAGTGTATATTCCTTCATCTGTTTTCCGATCCGCTGCCGTCATCATGTTTCTTCCTGCGCAGCATGCGGGCTGCAAGTTCAAGCACTGTTATGATGGCGATTGTTACTGCCATGACGGCAAGGTCGGAATAAAACAGGTGCGTATTCGGCGGTATGACGCTGGTATCCCTGCCATGCCTGAAATAACATACAAACCAGTAAAGGTTGTATAATCCGAGTGCCACCAGTCCGAAACTGAAGCCGACACCGAGTATTTTCTTAAATTCCTTCTTATCCATGATTACCTCTTTTCTTTCCAACATTTATATGGTTCCCGTTTCCTGACATGTTCCGGCAGTCCCGGCCAGCCTGCGGCGGCCGGAAGGGCGCAGGGCTTTTGGCGGCGCCTCCACGCTGTGAGCCGGCAAGCCGCACTAAATTCAGGCTTCGCGCAAGGGCGGCGCTCGCCTTCATTAAGTGCTTTGTTGCCGGCGGGAAGGCGCCGCCAAGTCTTGCCGCCGCAGGCTGCTGCCGGGAATTTTCCGGTTTTCTGCCGGGTTCTTTTTCCTTTCCGGTTCCGTGTGCTTTGGTTTGGGGGGATACCCCCCAAGCCCGTACTAAATTCGAGACGGCGCACGTTGTGCTTGCTCTCATTAAGTACTCCCGGCATAGCCCCCCTTTTAGATGGAAAACGGTTATCCTTCTGCGCGGGCAGGGTAAACACGAAATCGGTGCCTTTTCCGCGCGCCGGACTTTTCACAGGCAGCACGGGATATGTTTTCACACCCCATACCCCTATCTTAGGGGCTGTATTAATGGTTTCCTGATTTGGGGGCGCTGTGCCCCCCAAGCCCCCGACAGTGCAGGCAGTCCGCCTCTGATGGCTGGATTTACTTAAGGGCGTCAGATTGTCTTATATTTTTTATATCCGCATGGCTTAAGCGGCACGCCTTGTCAAGGGACTTTCGCGGCATAAAGTACGGCTGAAGGGCAAGCCGTAATTTATTCCACGGTTCCCCTGACAAGTCTGGTGTATGGCGGCGCAACGGCTTCGCCGATAACGGGGAACCAATCAAAGGACAGATTGGAGCCCCGTTACCGCCAAATCCATTGTACCGCCATACACAGGATATTGAAGCCGTCAGGATAAAAGACCGTAGGGCGCTGCCCTACAACCCGGCCTCCTCCAAAGAACCAATCGGGTGCTGCCGGAAGTTTTCTGTCATTGGAGATAAGGATTCGCTGCATCAAGTTCATCGAAAAAGGCGTCTAACCTGCGGGCTATCCTTGATGCACTGTTGACTTTCTGCATCAGGGTGTCCAGTCTCTTTCTGCGTTCCTCTATCTGTTCATCGTAACGCTGGAGAATGAGTTTACGTTCAATTTCTCCGTTCTTGTACTCCGTAAGTATCCCTACCAGCTTCTTGGAAAAGTCAGCGCCGGGCTGGCTGTCGACATACTCCACAAGGGAGCCGGGGATACGGACGGATTTCTGTATCATCTTTTCCATCAATCAATCTCTCCTTTTTTGTGTCATGGGAATGGCAGCTCCGCTGGCTCATCCGCATCGTCATCGGGGAAGTTCTCCAGTTCGTAACGGTATTGTGCAAGCTTTCTGGCACATTCATCAAAATCCTCCGACCTGTACAGAAAGTGACCATTACAGAACGGGGAGGATGCTTTTTCGAAGCCTATAATTGAATATCCTATAAATGAATATTTCTGAGGCTCCCTGTCTTTCCCATAAAAGAAAGCTGCCTGCATGATTACATAGCCTATGGAGCGGATTTTTCCGTCCTCACATTTAAAACATTTCATCAATCAACCTCTCTTTCCGGCAATCGCGATTAGCTTGTTTCCTTCTCATTACATATGTGTTACAATAAAGTATTAGATTAATCTAATAAGACATTGGTTGTCTTACAATTGTATTATAATAGCGAAAACGCTATATGTCAATGATATTTTAGCTTTTTTGCTAATGAGAGGTATAATATGAGTACATTAGTAGAACGAATTAAACAAAAATGCAAGGAAAATGACCTAACATTTAAGGCACTTGAAATGGAATTAGGTTTTGGAAATGGAAATATTAGACGATGGGACACCCAAAAACCAAGTTATGATAAAATAATTGCAGTAGCGGAAAAGCTAAATGTATCTTTTAATTGGCTAATATTTGGAAAAGAAGCTGATGATTTAACACAAAATGAACAAAAATTAATAGAACTATATCGAAACACAAATGATATTGGTCAACCTTTGACAATGAAACATGCGGAAGATATTCAACAGGCATTACCAAGATCTGACCAAACACAGGAGCAAAAATTATTAAATTCACAGATTGGATAAGGAGGCACTAAATGATTAGACAAATTATAGTACTTTTATTTTATATTAGCATGAAAATACTCTATGTACTTTTCATAATAGGAATTTTTTATGTACTGGTAAAATTCATAGATCTATTAACATATACAAGAACAAAAAGACGTTATAATTTAGGATACTTTACATCAAGACAATCAAGAACGGATAATATGTATGAAGAATACTATCGTTCAACATACTATTTATCTACGCACTTATCTTTTGATGCTGTAATTCATGACAAAGGAAGATATGGAGAATACATGATTTTTAAAGATCTCCAAACATATGAAAATTATGGTGCAAGATTTTTGTTTAACTGTTATATTCCTACACAATATAATCAAACAACAGAAATTGATGTAATTATGCTAACACTAAATGGGATTTTTGTTTTTGAAAGCAAAAATTATAGAGGTTGGGTGTATGGACATGAAAAACAAAAACAATGGACATTAACAATACCTGCTGGAAATAGAATACAAAAAGAACATTTTTACAATCCAATAATGCAAAATAAATCACATATTAATGCTTTAAAATTTATAATTGGAAATAATATTCCGATATACTCCATTATAGTTTTTTCAAATAATTGCAGGTTGAAAAATATACGTGCATCTGATCCAATGACAGAAATCCTATCATTTGGATACTTAAAACCAATAATTCATTATTTTTCAAAGCAAAAACCAAATTCATTAACACAAGAAACATTAATATCCATTTATAATAAACTTTATCCCTATACGCAGGTATCGGAAGAAGTCAAGCGGAGACATGTTGAAGACATACAAACTAAAAAAATGAGGACATGAAACAGCTTCATCACCTGTATACGCGGCTCCGCTATTTCATATCCTCATAGAGATTGATGATTAGATTTATCTTATCACAAACCATATCTAAATGCAAACATATTTTTGCATCTTTATTGACATCATGTGACAAAAACTGTAAACTAATATTGTTGTCTACCCTATATCTGACATCAGAGAGGGGGTGCATCTATGTTTGACATCATTTCCTTTATAACATCTGTTACGGCAAAAGTAGTAGCCTACTACGTATGCAAATGGCTTGACAGATTGTTTAAAGCAGGCAACAAGCCTAGGTAATAAGCCAGCCTAAAAATGGAATAGAAAACCCCAAGAGCTGCAACTCTTGGGGTTTTCGTTTATGCTGCATCAATGCTAGCATCATTTCCTTTAGCCTACGGCTATTATAGCATATGCATTTTTACAATGCAAGATACTTGTAATACAAATTTTATCCGGGAATCTGATTTGACGCCTTAATTGTATTGCAAATTAAAAAGTTAAAAACCCCAAGAGTTACCGCCTCTTGGGATTTTCGTTTAGCTGACTACATGGATAGCTCCTGTCTTTCGCCTGCGGCTATTATAACATATGCACTTTCCCATTACAAGCCAAATATTTGACATTCCGCCCCCAAACCGCTACAATGTTAATAAACCCCGTCTTAGGCACCAAAACTCTTAATCAGGGTGTCCAGGGTTCGAGCCCCTGGCGGTGCACGAAAGCACTATTTTTGAAGCTTCGGCTTTGGGGATGGTGTTTTTATTTTTATATAGAAGTTTTACAATAAAAGATAGACAAGTTTTACGGAGGCTTGATATGATTTTTGAAACACACGCCCATTATGATGATGAGGCTTTTGACGAGGACAGGGATACGCTTTTGTCCTCAATGCAGGAAAATGGAATTGGATATATCGTAAATGTCGGAGCAAGCCTGAAAAGTACGGCGGAGAGTATCCGACTTGCAGAAAAATACCCGTTTGTCTATGCGGCGGTAGGGGTGCACCCGAGCGAGACAGGGGAGCTTGACGAGGCAGGCTTTTTGTGGCTGAAGGAGCAGTGTCTTTTGGAAAAAGTGGTTGCCGTAGGGGAAATCGGACTGGATTACTATTGGGAGGAGCCTGCGCATGACATACAGAAAGCTTGGTTTGCGCGTCAGCTTGATTTGGCGCGGGAAGTGAAAAAGCCAGTGATTATCCATTCCCGAGATGCTGCCAAGGATACGTTTGATATGCTAAAGGAAAAACATGCAGGTGAGCTCGGAGGCGTCATTCACTGCTATTCCTATAGCGCGGAAATGGCGCTGGATTATGTGAAAATGGGCTTTTATATCGGAATAGGCGGCGTTGTTACCTTTAAAAACGGAAAGAAGATGAAGGAAGTGGTGGAAGCTTTGCCGATGGAGCGCATTCTTCTTGAGACAGACAGCCCGTATCTTTCACCGGAACCAAACAGGGGAAAACGAAATTCGTCGCTGAACCTGCCATACGTCGCACAAAGGGTTGCAGAAATAAAAGGAATTTCGTATGATGCGGTTGTGGAAATCACATCACAGAATGCAAAACAAATGTATTATTTATAAAAAATATGACACAAGTGTCATTTTTGAAACAGCTTCTTGAAACAACACCTTGAAAGGAAACGACATGGCTACACTTGGAAATCCCACAAATACCATAGCTATTTTGCAGAAATACAATTTTAATTTTCAAAAAAAGTTCGGGCAGAATTTTTTGATTGATGCAAATATTCTTGAAAATATAATTTCGGCAGCAGATATAAAAAAAGAGGACTGCGTCCTTGAGATTGGTCCGGGTATCGGCACCATGACGCAGTATCTATGTGAAAACGCGCGGGAGGTCGTGGCGGTAGAAATTGACAAAAAGCTGATACCGATTTTGCAGGAAGACACACTTTCTTCCTATAATAATGTCACCATTATCAACGAAGATATTTTAAAGGTGGATATCAACGCGATTGTGCAGGAAAAAAATGCCGGGAAACCGATAAAGGTTGTTGCAAATCTTCCTTATTATATTACAACGCCGATTATCATGGGACTTTTTGAGAGCCATGTGCCGCTAGAGAGCATTACAATCATGGTGCAGAAGGAGGTCGCGCAGCGTATGCAGGTCGGTCCCGGAACAAAGGATTACGGGGCGCTTTCCCTCGCAGTCCAGTATTACGCAGAGCCGAAAATGATGATGAGTGTTCCGGCAGGCTGCTTTATGCCGCGTCCAAATGTGGACAGCGCCGTCATAAAACTGACGCGCCACGGGCAACCGCCTGTGCTGGTAAAGGACGAAAAATTAATGTTTGATATCATACGCGCAGCGTTTAACCAGCGCAGGAAAACGCTTGTAAACAGCCTCAACAATGCAGCCGGATTAAATATCAATAAGGACAGTGTACTCGCCGCATTGGATGCAATGGGGCTGCCCGCGACAATCCGGGGCGAGGCGCTCACGCTTGCGCAATTCGCGCAGTTAGCGGATTTTGTGGAACAGTAGCTTATGGATAGAATTGGCGGAACTGTAACAATTTGTTAAAAATTGACACATAATTCGTTGACATAACGAACCTGTTATGCTAAACTGACAATGTGAAAAACTATGCATATTTTAACATTGAAACAATGCTTGGAATTTGCGTAGTAAAAATGACACTTGTGTCATTTTGGGGGATAAAAATATTAAGGGTAAATTGTCAGAGGTGATAGGACGTGGACAAGTACGAATACAAGGTTCGTTCGGAAGAAATTGTAAAGCTGATTGATAAGGAGAAATACGTTGAAGCTGCAAATGTAGCGGATACTGTTGACTGGAGACGGGTTAAAAGTATCTCGATGCTTTTAAAAATTGCAGCTTTATATAGTATAAACAGGAGAAACGAAGATAGTCGGGCAATTCTCCTGCTTGCTTATGAAAAGTACCCGACGAATCGTTCCGTAGTGTATTCTCTCTGTGAGATTTCCATTGAATTGGAAGATGTGGTGGCAGCCATTGAATATTATAAACAGTATGCGAAAATCGCGCCGAAGGATATTGGCGTGATTATTCTGCACTATCGCATTTTGGAAGCGCAGGGGGCGAGCCTTGAGGAGCGTATCGCGCTGCTTGAGGAGTTAAAAAAGAAGGACTATCAGGAAGAATGGGCGCTTGAGCTTGCCGACCTTTATCATAGGATTGGATATGCGACAAAGTGTGTCGAGGAATGTGATGATATTATTCTGTGGTTCGGCGACGGACCGAATGTGATGAAGGCTATGGAGTTAAAGCAGCAGCATGTTCCCCTGACGGAGGTTCAGCAGGCGAAATATGAGAATATGCTGGGCTATGCGCAGAATAATTATAGCGAGCAGACATATGGGGAAGCTGACGATTATACGCAGGACGCATATGCGGAAAACGGTTATGATGAAAGTGGCTATGCGGAAAATGGGGAATATATCGGCGAAGAAGCGTATGCGCAAGACGGCTATTCCAATGACGGATATAGTGAAGATAATTATGCCAATGATAATTATAACGAGGATAATTATAGCGAAAATAACTATATTAATGATAACTATAGTGGAGAAAATAATGCCAATGACGGCTATAGCGAAAACGGTTATGTAAACAACGGCTATAGCGAAAATGGCTATGCAAACAGCGGTTATAGCGAGGATAACTATGCCAATGGCGGTTATGCGGATAATGGAAATTATAGTGAGAACGGCTACGCAAACGATTACTATGAATACGCAAATGATGATTTTTACACAGAGCAGACATATGACGAAAACAACAGACCTATCATATATGAAGACGGTGTCAACAGCAGCTATACCAATGTAATACGCGAATTTCCGCAGCCGTCTTCTACACCTGTGGACATGAGTCAGTACAATACCATTAACCTCCAAAAGGTAGTGGCGGAAGGCATGAAGGAAATTCTTTCCGATGGGGAGGATATTTTTACGCCGGAGTGGAGTGCCCTTTCCTCTGAGGAAGTGCAGGAAAATGATATTTCCAAGACCAATAGCGGAAAAGTGATAGAGGGTGTATTCCAAAAGGAAGCTTTCAATGAAACGCCTTTGCAGGAAGAGACCTTCAATGAAGAGGCTTTACAGGAAGATGCTTTGCAAGAGGAGAGCACTGAGCCGGAGGGTGCCTATACAGGCAGGGTTGCAATGATTACAAACGGCATTTCGGAAGCATCACCGGAGCCAAACACCGGAGCCATTAAAAAAGTAATTGTCCCTGACGAAAATTCCCGTTCAATCAAGGCGGAGTCAGATATGGAAGCGCTGCGCGATACCACGGAACGCAGCGTGAAAGAAGAGCATATGCGTATGGAGAGAAATTCAGAAAACGTTTATCGCAGTACAGATGTCATGAATATGGAAGCGGCGAGTGAGACAGCCTTCCAGCCGATGACAGGTCAGATGAACATCAATGATGTGCTGACCGAGTGGGAGAATATAAAAATTAACAATGCAAAGAAGCATGAGGAGGAAATCAAGCAGCGTGTAACGACGCAGACGGGTAAGATTTTTGCAAACTTTAACGACTCCTTAAAGAGCGGGGCGCTTGGCGAGCTTGAGCGGGAGGAGGCAAAGGCGAAGGACAGCTTCCTTGCGGCAGATGTGACAGGCGATATTCCTAAGACGCAGGCAGTTCAGGACAGTGATGATGAATATGATGTTTCCTACGTTGCTCCCGGCTCAAACAAGCAGATTATTACGGAAATCGGGGCGGTTGTTGCAAAGGAGCTTAGTGCGACGCGCGTTATCCCGCAGGGCGAGCTTCAAAGAGAGATGGCAAAGGTACAGCGCACAGGTGCTACTGCCGGGGAAGTGCCTGAGACGGAAAATTTTGCACAGACAACTGGGGAAAGTTATGAGTCGGCAGATGAATATTATGATGAGACCAGTGAACTTTATCAAGGAGTAAATGAGGCTTATCAAGAAAACGATGAGATTTATGATGAAAGCGAAGAGGCTTATCAGGAGACCGATTTGAACTATGATGAAGCCGCAGAAGCATATCAGGAGACTGACGAAATTTATGATGAAGCTGTAGAAGCATATCAAGAGACTGGCGAGATTTATGATGAAAGTGCAGAGGCTTATCAGGAAGCCAGTTTGAGCTACGACGAAGCGGCTGAAAGCTATACTGATGCAGAAGAATATTATGATGAAACCAGTGAGCTTTATCAAGAAGTAAATGAGACATATCAAGAGGCTGATGAGATTTATGATGAAACTGCGGAAGGCTACGATGCATCAGGTGAGATTTATGATGAAGCCGCAGAAGGTTATGATGCAACGGGTGAGATTTACAATGATGCACGGGTAAATGAAGACATCAATTACGACGAGGCAGAACCAATTGTAGAAGATGCATCAGAAAAGGTCAGGGAGCTTGACCCTGAGGACGCCGAAAGCATTGCCGAAACCGCAAAAGAGGACGCCTTAAAAACGCAGGAAATCAAAATGAATACCGCCGACTTAAGCTCTTTATCCGAGCGCATTGTGGAAACCGCAAAGCGGGAGGCGACCGGTGCAAGGCGCGAGGAAATCCGTGAATTTACAATCGAGGAGCAGAAGCTGTTTGAGAACTTCGCAGTTACCAAAAAAATCAAAAAGCAGATATTGTTTGCACTCGAAAACATGACGCTTGCGGCTTTTACGGGCAACGTGATTATCACGGGCGATACGGGAATTGACACGGTTCGCATGGCGAAAAACTTAATCCGTGAGTTTCAGACAATGGACGTGAATTTCTCGGGAAAAGTGGCGAAGGTTACGGGTGAAAAATTAAATCAAAAAAATTTAAAAGATGTCTTTGAGAAATTAAATAATGGTGGTATTATAATAGAGAAGGCAAATGGCATGACTGAGGAAAAGCTTTATGAGCTTGCAACATTTCTCAATCAGGAAAATCTCGGAATCGTTGTCATTATGGAGGACACGAAGAAAGAGATTACAAGACTTTTGGAAAAGCAGGCGATGATTGCCGATTACTTCAACATCAGAATTGACTTGATGGAGATGGACAATAACGCGCTTGTGGCGTATGCCAGAAATTATGCGCTGGCTTTGGAATACTCCATTGATGAGCTGGGAATCCTTGCCCTTTATACCAGAATTGCAAACATACAGAGCGGAAACCATGTGGTAACAAAGGATGAAGTAAGGGAAATTATAGACGAAGCGATTTGGAAATCCAAGAAATCCAAGATTAAAAATTTCGTTGATGTGCTTTTTGCCAGAAGATATGACAGCGAGGATATGATTGTTTTGAAAGAACGGGATTTTATGTAAACGCTGTTGTAGCTGCAAATAATATTTCAAAATAATATTTTGTAAATTGGGGGTAAATGTTTATGGCTAACACCGAGACGACAGTATTTATTTCAGAAGCAGACCAGTATGTATTTGGACAAGGCACGCATTACGAAATTTATAAGAAGCTGGGTGCGCATTTTTGCAAAAAAGGGACGAAAAAAGGCGTATTTTTTGCGGTTTGGGCACCGAATGCAAAGGAAGTATACGTTATAGGCGAGTTCAACGGTTGGGATGAAAGTGCTGCGCCTATGGAGAAGATTGGCGAGATGGGTATTTTTACCACATTTATAGAAGGCGTTGTGGAAGGGCAGATGTATAAATACATGCTTGTGCTCCCGAACGGCAATAAGCTTTACAAGGCAGACCCGTATGCGAATTATGCGGAAATGCGTCCGGGCAACGCGTCAAGGGTTTATGATTTAAATCATTTCAAATGGGGCGACAAGAAGTGGATGTCCGCACGCGACAAGAAGGACATGAACCACCAGCCTATGTCGATTTATGAGTGTCATATCGGCTCGTGGATGAAGCATCCTGACGGGACGGAGGACGGTTTTTACAGCTACCGCCAGTTTGCGGACAGAATTATTGAGTATTTAAAGGATATGCCGTATACGCATGTTGAGCTTATGGGTATCGCGGAATTTCCGTTTGACGGTTCGTGGGGTTATCAGGTAACGGGCTACTATGCACCGACTTCAAGGTATGGCAATCCTGACGATTTCCGGTATTTAATCGACCTTTTGCACCAGAATAACATTGGTGTCATTTTGGACTGGGTACCTGCGCATTTCCCGAGGGACGCGCACGGCTTAAGCGAGTTTGACGGCACCTGCCTTTATGAGCATCCGGACAAACGGCTTGGCGAACACCCGGACTGGGGTACAAAGATTTTTAATTACAGCAAAAATGAGGTCAGGAATTTCCTGATTGCAAATGCGCTGTTTTGGATTAATGAGTTCCACATTGACGGACTCCGTGTGGACGCGGTGGCGTCTATGCTTTATCTTGACTACGGCAAGCGGGACGGCGAATGGGTAGCGAACAAGTACGGCGGAAACGAGAATCTTGACGCGATTGAGTTCTTCAAACATTTAAATTCCGTTATTCATGGTCAGCACCCCGGCGTCATGACGATTGCGGAGGAGTCAACGGCTTGGCCAAATGTAACGAAAAAACCAGAGGACGGCGGATTAGGCTTTTCGTTTAAGTGGAACATGGGCTGGATGCATGACTACTGCGAGTACATGAAGCTTGATCCTTATTTCAGAAAGGATAATCACTACAAACTGACGTTTGCCATGAGTTATAATCATGCGGAGAATTATATCCTTCCTCTGTCACATGATGAAGTTGTGCATTTGAAGTGCTCTATGGTGAATAAAATGCCCGGCTTTGAGATTGACAAGTATGCAAATCTCCGTAATCTCTACACCTTTATGTTTGGACATGAGGGCAAGAAGCTTTTGTTTATGGGACAGGATTTTGCGCAGGAGCGCGAGTGGAGCGAGGCAAGGGAGCTTGACTGGAATCTGCTTGCAAAGCCTTTGAATAAGGGTATGCATGATTTTATGGGCGAGCTGCTTAAGCTTTACAAGGAAAGTCCTTGTCTGTACGAGATTGACAACGACTGGAGCGGCTTTGAGTGGATGAACGCGGACGATACGGAGAGAAGCATTTACAGCTTTGTGAGAAGGTCAAAGAACGGCAAGCAGCATATGCTTTTCATCATCAACATGACGCCTGTTGAATATCCGAAATACCGGGTGGGCGTGCCGATGAATACGCAGTATAAGCTGGTGATTAATTCCGATGAGGTGAAGTTTGGCGGAAACGGACATAAAATTCCGAAGTCGCTTAAGGCGCGTAAAGGGCTTTGCGACAACAGGGAGCAGTATATCACCTTTAAGCTTCCGCCGCTGACGGCTGTGGTATATACATTCTAAATTCAAATATTATTTAGTTGATAAAATGGAAATTCGGTCATATATTTAAAATGTATGACCGAATTTTGCTGTTATCGTATTCTTTTCTTCCCGTCTCTAAAGTTTTTCCAAAAACGTTCCGACATACTTATTAAGAAATACTACAGTGACATAAAACATCATAAATAAGGAAAGTATGGGGAATTTGTATGAATATTACGTTGGATTCACAGATTTCCGCTACTGCACCGGCAGGTACCGAGGGTACTGCGACAACTACATATAAGCCACAGGCTGCCACAAAGGAAGTGCGCAGCAGCAGTGGAATTCAATTAGGCATCTCTGATAAAGTTATGGATAACGAAGCATATGGTCACGGATTGACCGCAGAAGATATTATGCAGCAGGCGGCTAATACAGACGTCAGCGTCCAAAAAGACTTTATGGTAGTGATGTCTAATTGCGTTTCAGGGGAAGACCTTCAGAAAATGCAGGAGGAAGGCTTCAATCCTGCGAACGTGGATGTGGAAACATATGTAAATATCGTAGATAAAATCAAGGTAACGCTTGCGCAGGCAGGAGTGGAGGTTGCAGGCTATAATGATAATGTAAGCATTGATAAAATGGCGGAAATTACGGGCAGCAGGGTAAGTGCGCAGACACTTGCAAACGACCTTTCAAAAATGCTGACAGAAAGTGACATTCCTGTCACAAATGAAAACGTGGAAGACCTTGTGAGAGCCATTATGGAAGCGTCGGGAATTACGGAAATTTCAGACGACATGATGAAGTATATGGTGGTAAACCACAAGGCGCCGACCATTGAAAATCTTTACAAAGCACAGTTTTCAAGCGCGGGTAACATGCAGCAGGCGCAGGGCTATTATAGTGACGGCGTTGCGGGCAGCGGAAGCTATTACGCGAAAAAAGCGGACAGCATTAACTGGGATAATCTTGAGAAGCAGCTTGCGTCAGTCGTCAGTCAGGCAGGGCTTGATACGGACGAAAAGACCAAGAGTGAAGCTTTGGAAAATGCGAAGTGGCTTGTACAGTCGGGAATTGAACTGAATGCCGAAAATCTGACACTTGTGTCAGATTTAAAGCGTCTGAAGCTGCCGATGGAGCAGGAGGAATTAGAAAAAATCTGTGTGACTGCACTGGAAAACGGAAAATCACCGTCGAAGGCGCTGATGACGGGCGAGACTTCGATTGCAGAGCAGGCAAAAGAGCTTGTGGAAACGGTGGAAGGAATTTCGGACGAGGCAGTACATGAGGTTGCAAAGTCCGGTGAGGATATTAATATCAAAAACCTTGCGGCGGCGCAAAAGCAAATTGATACGCAGCAGAAGCAGGGCGAAACAGCACAGCAACAGCCTTTGGCACAGGACAATGTGGACGAAGCGTCGCTTCGGGAAGTGGAGGCAAAACGACAGCTTGAGGAAATCCGCCTCATGATGACGCAGGAAGCAAACAGACATCTTTTGAAGGCAGGTATTTCCATTGATACCGCGGAGCTTTCCAAGGTTGTGGACGCGCTAAAGGCAGTAGAGGAGTCCATCAGAGCCGTGCTGTTCCGGGGCGACAGTGCGGAGGAAAACGCACAGAGGGCGCTTTTATTTGAGGAAACCATTACCAAGACAAAGGAGCTTTCCGGGCTTCCTGCCGCAGTGATTGGCAGGCTGGTAATGGGCGGGCAGTCTTATACGCTGAACCGTATCCATGAAGAGGGGACTGCGCTTGAGAACGAGTTTTCACAGGAGAATAAAGGTCAGGGGCAGAACCAAAACCAGCAGAGGCAGGCGTCACAGGCGTACGAGACGCTTATGACCGCGCCAAGGAAGGATTTGGGCGATAAAATCAGCAAGGCATTCCGCAATGTGGACGATATTTTGGAGGACATGGGCTTGGAGACGAGCGAGCCAAACCGCAGGGCTGTCAGGATACTCGGCTACAACAGCATGGAAATCAATGAGGAAAATATCAATGCGGTAAAGGAGGCGGACAGCAAAATCAGCGGTGTAATCAGCCGCATGACGCCTGCGACGACGCTCCAGATGATAAGGGAGCAGAAAAATCCGCTTGAAATGACGATGGAAGAGCTTGACGAATATTTAAATGACAAGAGCAGGGATTTAGATGAGGACGCGCAGAAGTATTCGACATTTTTGCAGAAGCTTGACAGGGCAGGCAATATTTCGGAGACGGAGCGGGAAGCATTTATTGGAATTTACAGGCTGTTCCGGCAGATTGAGCGTTCGGACGGGGCGGTCATTGGAAGCGTGGTAGCGACGGGCGCGCAGATGAATTTCAAAAACATGCTCTCCGCAATCAGGACTTCGGCTGACAAAAATATGGACGTGCGCGTGGACAATGATTTTGGTGCGCTTGAGGAGCTGCTTGTAAAGGGTAAGGCGATTGACGAGCAGATTATGAGCGGCTTTCATAAGGAAAATTCAGATGATACGCAGCGGCGCGAGCAGGAGCAGTATTATGCAAGGCTTTCCGGCGAAATTAATACAGAGCTTGCAGGGAAGACAGACGTGGAGAAGCTCAAGGATGTGGAGTTGTCGGAGACAACGACGATTGAACAGTTTGCGGACAGCATAAAAATGACACAGATGTCAGAAAGTCAGGAGAAGCAGGAAGAATGGAAGCGGGAGAATTTGAAAAACTTCCAAGAGAATTTAAATGAGGTACAAAAGGTTGATGAGCAGGTGATTGAAGCCCTGATTTCGTATGGGCAGTCCATCAGCGTGGATAATATACAGGCAGCGGAAATGCTTATGCTTGACAGGGGTTCCCTGTTCCGGCAGATTGTTGAGAAAGCGGAGCCTGCTGATACGGACGAGGACACAACGACGCAGACCGAACCGGAAGCTTCGGCAGGCGATACTGTTATGAATGATGTGGAAAGCAGCATCTTGGAAAAGGCAGGTCGGTTTACAGATGCACTTACGGACAAGGAAAGTGCAAACGAAGCCTATAAGGAAATCATCAGCGAGGCAGGAAAGGCTGTTGAGGAAATGATTTACAAGAAGGGTGCATCTCGGATTGATATCAAGGCGGCGCAGTCGTTGTATAAGGGGCTGACGCTTGCGGGGAACCTTGCAAAAGAGGAAAATTATGAAGTGCCCATGAATATCAAGGGTGAGATTACTTCCGTAAATCTGAAAATTTACCACAATGCTGCCGAAGCAGGAAAGGTATCGGTAACATTTGAGACAGAGCAGCTTGGAAAGGTTGCGGCGGAATTTGATGTGACGGATAAAGGGATTTCCGGCATGGTGGTATATGAGAATAAGACAGAAAAGGCGGCGCTTGAGGAGCTGAAACAGACAATGACGAAGGAGCTTTCCGGTGAGAGCGGGAAAGCGGTCAGCGTTCATCTTGTACAGTCCAATTCACTTGATTTGGGCAGATTTGGTCAGGACAGACAGGTACAGGGTATTGATGGCAAGGCGTCAACGGCACAGCTTTATCAGACGGCGAAGGCTTTCTTAACGGCATTAAAGGGATAATAGTGGAGGTTAGATCATGAGAATTAATTTAAACATTTCATCAATTGTAGCGCAAAATGCATTAGCCAACAATGACACACGGCTTTCCAATTCGACATTAAGGCTTTCGAGCGGTCTTAAGATTAATAAGGCGTCTGATAACGCGGCAGGACTTGCGATTGCAAGAAAAATGGACGCGCAGATTAAGGGCTTGATGCGTGCAAATCAAAACTCGGAGGACGGTCTTTCCGTTGTAAATACCGCGGACGGCGCTATGGCGGAGATGCATGATATTTTGCAGAGAATGAACGAGCTTGCAATCCAGTCAGCGAACGGCACCAATTCCGATGATGACAGAAAGCAGATACAGCTTGAAATTGACCAGTTGGTCGCGGAGCTTGACAGAATTGCGGATACAACGCAGTTCAACGCGCAAAATCTTCTTGACGGGACATTTGCTTATAAGGGATATACCAATACGGAAAATGTGAAAGTGATGTCCTATAAGGACGGCGTTGCAAGCGGTACCTATGTAATCGGACAGCTTGAGTATTATCATTATGAGGATAAGGTTACGACCTATGAGGGCGAAGTCGGCGCGGACGGGAAAAAGATTGTTAAGGATATTGAGAATGAAGAGACATTTAAGGTAAGCAGTGCTGATGATGTGAAGAAGGCATTGAAAAAGGGAAATGACGTCGGCGACGGGACACCGTATGACAAGGAGACGATTAGTGGCATTAAGGCATTCCCGGAGGACTCCTTTGTGACGATTGAGGATGAAAATATTATTATCCAGTCACAGGGCAATTTTGAGATTAAGCTTGCCGTGAATAACAGGGACGCGGTTACTACCTCAACCTACAGCAATCTTGCACAGACAAATGGAGGAGCGCCAGTTACACCAACAACCTACAACACCTACACGTACAGAAACGTATCCGTGGCAGTGTCAACCGCTACAACAGTCCGGTACAATATCAACCTCATCAATGTAGGCGGAGAAGACGAAAACGGCATCGTCAAGAATGACAGGGTGTCCAAGGAGGACTATAAAAATGTCGCAAAAGGCTTAGAGGAATATTTTGAGGGAAATAATCTGAAAAATGTCGAGATAACCGACATGACCTGCGACCGGGCGACAGGAAAAATGCATATAGAATTTAAATGTACGGACGAAAATGGTACTGATAATGTAGTTAAGGATATTGATTTGGTGCTTCATCAGGAGACAAAAAATGTAAATTCGGATCCGACACTTTCTGACGGCAGTAAGAAGGAATACACGATGGAGGATTATCTCTATCAGTTGAAGGAGACCACGAAATCAACATATGTTGTCGGAGGAGACAAACCGGAGGACTGTATCCAAATCAACATCACCGGCATGGGCGCAATGCAGGTTCAGGTCGGCGCAAACGAGGGACAGATTTTGGAAATCGAAATACCGGATTTGAATACCTTATATTTAGGCGTTGATAATCTTGACATTTCAACGGAGGATAAGGCAACGGCAGCGATTGACACAATCGGAAAGGCGATTAATTACCTGTCCAGCGTGCGTGCGAAAATCGGTGCATATGCAAACCGTCTTGAGCATATTGTCACAAATCTTGATACGACAGAGGAAAATATGACAGCTGCCTACTCACGTATTATGGACGTTGACATGGCAACAGAAATGACAGAGTACTCAACCGTTCAGGTACTTGTACAGGCGTCAACATCAATGCTTGCGCAGGCGAACGAGAGACCGCAGCAGGTATTGCAGCTATTGCAGTAATGAATGTTTCAGTCCGCATGGAGGATAATCATGACGAAGGAAAATAAGCAAATGTTTACGAGACGGATAACGCAGGCAAACCGTACGCAGCTTGTGGTGATTGTGTATGAAATGCTTTTGGTATACTTAGAAGATGCGGTAAATGCACATGAGGCAGGGGAAAAGCAGGAGTTTGTGCGCAATCTTGAGCTTGCGCGGGAGTGCATCGGTCAGATGCGCACAAGCCTGAACTTTGAGTATGAGCTTTCCAAGAATTTGTTTGCGATATATTGCTTCGCGGACAGGGAGCTTGCAAATGACATTTTCGGAAATAAGACAGACAACCTTGACGTATTAAAAATGATATTTACAAAGCTCCATGACGCGTATTATACCATAAGCAAGGAGGATAAATCAGCGCCCCTTATGGATAATATTCAGGACGTTTACGCAGGCTTTACTTATGGAAAGACAGATGTCAACGAAAGCCTTGTCAATTATGATGCAAGGAGAGGTTATATGGCATAGCCGGAATGGTGGGTAGCGTATCGTCCTCAAAGTCTTCATAATCCTCATAAGCATCAAAGGATTTGCAGGAGGTATACTGCTCATATAACTGCATACGCTCCGCCTGCTGGAGTAAAAAACGGTAGCGTTTTAGAGCGGAGTCGATTTCATAAATGTAGCAGTCTATCAAATCCGGGTCTGTTACGTTGTCGAAGCCTGAGTAGGCGATTTCGAGGGCGTGCTGTGTTTTTTCGATATCGGAGAGCAGGAGCTCGCGCGGAGTCAGCGCAGAAGGTGCCGCCGCAGCGTTTTGCTGGTTGGTGCCGGAGGGGTTAAGTATCTTTTTGAGGCTGAAATATGTTTTCATAGAGGCTGTCCTTTCATAATGAAATGCAAATGCGTTGGCAAATATCAATTTATTTATAGTATAGATTTTACCCATTGTATTTATGCAAAAAAAGTGCCATGAAAGTGCATAAAATTTAAGAAATATTGTTCACCCTTATTGGTAAAAAATAACAAATATAAAAATAGGGGTGGACAATATTTTTTTCTTGTGATATAGTCAATAACTGTCAGCGCAAGTTGACATAAAACACAAAAATATTCTGTCGGTTTCCGACAAATTTTCACAAACAAAATAAGAATTTAATAGGGAAGGAACATAAGAATATGGTTATTCTTATCGGTGTGTTTTGTATTGCCGTTTATATGGATTTGCGGTTTTACAGGATACCAAATGGATGCATTCTTATCGGGGTGGTATCCGGCTGTATTATGACACTTGTGTCATATTCTGCCGCAGGGCTGCTTGCGGTATGTGTGGCTATGGCGGTGATTTTTGCAGTTTTTTACCCGTTTTACCTCATGGGAGGCTTGGGCGCGGGTGATGTGAAGCTGCTGATGGTAACAGGATGCTTTATCAGGGGTGAGCGCATCATACAATATCTGCTTGTCACTTTTATGATAGCGGCGATGCTTTCTGTCATAAAGGGCATGTTGTTCCAGGCGTGCAGGAAGCGGCTTTTATATTTTGGCAGATATATGAGAAAGGCTGTGCTGACGGGCAGCTTGGACACTTACAGGCTTGACAGGACAGACAAAAGATGCGTCATAAGGTTGTCGGTGCCTGCTTTTGCGAGTCTGATTATGATGTGTATAGGAGTTTATTAGGTTTTCAGTTTAAGGAGAGTGGCGGTTGAAATGAACAAGAGAAGGTTGGCAATCTGTGACAAGGACAGGGATTACCTGACAATGCTGCAGGCATATTTGTCCAAGAAAAATCCGGCAGGCTTTGAGGTTGTGGTATATGAGTCCGTACGGCAGGCGGTTCTTGACTCGAAGGAGGAACGCTTTGAAATTTTACTGGTGGGTGAGGGAATTTATGACACAGATGTCATAAATGTGGAGGCGCAAAAGGTCTTTATTTTGCAGGAGGACGGTCTTGCGGGGATTACGGGATATAGCGTCGTACCGAAATACCAGTCAATGGAGCGGCTAATCCGTCAGGTGCTTGATGCGTTTGCGCTAGATGAGGAGTGCACCACCGTCCCAAGCAAGGGACAGACGCCCACAAGGCTTGTCAGCTTTTACGCGCCGGACAGGCACAGGGGGCAGTGTGTTGCGGCTTTGGCGGCGGCGCAGGTTTTAACGGAGCTGGGACATAAGGTGCTTTACATCAGTATGCAGCCGTTTTCGGGGTTTGAGGAACTGCTGGGTGTCAAATATGACTCGGATATGACGGATTTTATGTATTTTGTTCTGAACCATTCGGATAAGCTGGCGTACAAGCTTGAGGGTATTAAGCGGACAATACATGGCGTCGATTATCTGCCTCCGGCACTGGATTATTCGGATTTGGTTCATATTACGCAGGAGGAGTGGAGGCAGTGCTTTGATGTACTTTTGTATAGCGGGAATTATTCGGATATTGTGGTTGATTTAACGGAGTGCTGTGACGGGTTTTATTCATTTCTTGAGCGAAGTGATGCGGTTTATTTATTGTCGGGAAGGGACGCTTTTTCCAAGGCAATGTACGCGCAGTTTGAACAGCTTATGAAGCTTAAGGAGCTGGATACGGTGGTGGAAAAAAGTGTACGGTTTGATTTGCCTGCGGGGTGGGAAGGTGCGGCGCTCGATTTGGGGCAGCTTTCGATTTCGCCGCTTGGGGCATATATGAAAGGAATTTTAGGGCAGAATGGGCAGCAGTGAACGATATGAGGAATGCAGGCAGCGTATCAGCGACAATGCAAGAGGGCGCATTGACTTGTCAAGAGAGGTACCTGACATGGAAATACAGGATATGATTGACGGCTTGATTGTAGGGCTTGGGCGCAGTCTTGGGCTTTCCCTGACACAGCGGCAGGAGCTTGCAAGGAGCGTGTTCCATTCCATTCGGAAGATGGACGTGATTCAGGAGCTTGTGGAGTCCAATGATGTGACGGAAATCATGATTAACGGGACAGACAATATTTTTGTTGAAAAGGCGGGGCGCATTTATCAGTGGGACAAGCATTTTGACACAAAGGAAAAGCTGGAGGACGTGATACAGCAGATTGTGGCAAAGTGCAACAGGGCGGTCAACGAGGCGTCGCCGATTGTGGACGCAAGGCTTGAGAACGGTGCGCGTGTGAATATTGTGCTTGCGCCTGTGGCATTGAACGGCCCGATTGTAACGATAAGGCGGTTTCCCGACAAACCGATACTGATGAAGGACTTGATTGCGTTTGGTTCGATTACGCAGGAGGCGGCGCAGGAGCTTTCGGGGCTTGTCAGGGCAGGCTACAATATTTTTATCAGCGGTGGGACGGGTTCCGGAAAAACGACTTTTCTAAATGCATTATCGCATGATATTCCCAAAAGTGAACGGATTATCACAATCGAAGACTCGGCGGAATTGCAGCTACAAGGGATTTCCAATCTGGTACGGCTTGAGACGCGGAATGCAAACGCGGAAGGGGCGAAGGCGATTACCATAAGGGACTTGATAAAATCATCGCTTCGCATGCGTCCTGACAGAATAATTGTCGGGGAAGTCAGGGGCAGTGAGGCAATTGACATGCTGCAGGCGCTCAATACCGGGCACGACGGGAGTCTTTCGACCGGGCACGCAAATTCGTCTAGGGACATGCTGGCGCGGCTTGAGACAATGGTGCTTATGGGCATGGATTTGCCACTTGCGGCAGTCAGGCGGCAGATTGCGTCGGGCGTGGACGTGATTGTGCATTTGGGGCGTCTGCGTGATAAATCGCGCAGGGTGCTTGAGATTACGGAAATCATCGGATTTGAGGAGGGTGAAATCGTGACAAAGCCGATTTATCAGTTTGAGGAGCACGGGGAAGAAAAGGGGAAGGTGCTGGGAACGCTTGTGAAGGTTGACGCGCTTACCCATGTGGAAAAGCTGCTGGCAGCAGGAGAGAAAGGAGCTTAGGGTTATTGATATGAAGCAGATAAAGAGCAAAATGGGAATCGGAAGGGGAAGACACCCGCCAATGCCGGATTATTCGGTTTATCAGTTTTCCAAAAAGGAATTGGCAGTCTATGTGATTTTGGAGGGTGCGTTTATTGCATTGACAGCGTATTTGTTTTATGACAGTATTTTTGCATTTTTCTTACTGATGCCGCTTGAGGTGATGGCGCTGAAAGCAAAAAAGGAGCAGCTTTGTCAAAAGAGGAAGCAAAAGCTGGAAGCGGAGTTTCGCGATGTCATATTGAGCGTGTCCTCAAACCTTCAGACCGGATACAGCTTTGAAAACGCGTTTCAGGAGGCTTATAAGGAAATCGTAATTTTATATGGTGATGCGTCTTTGATGGCGTGCGAGCTTCGGCTGCTGCTTAGAAGACTTGCAAATAACGAGCAGCTAGAGGACGCGCTTTTAGGCTTGGCAAAACGCAGCGGTGTTCAGGATATCAGGGACTTTGCGGAAATTTTTCAGATTGCGAAAAGAGGCGGCGGAAATATGCAGGCGATTATCGCAAGTACTGCGGAGCTGATTGGGGATAAACAGGCAGTCCGGGCTGAAATTGATACGATTATGAGTGAAAAAAAGCTTGAGCAGACGATTATGCGTTATATCCCGTTTTTTATCATCATTTACATTTCTGCCACGTCGAAGGGGTATTTTGATGGGCTTTATCACAACCTTATGGGGCAGGCGATTATGACGGCGGCATTGGTTGTGTACGGACTTGCATGTAAGCTTTCTGACAGGATTTTAGAGATAGAGGTATAAGAAATGCGTAAAAACAGAAATCGCAAATTCGCAGAGTTTATTTACAACAGGCTTGAAAAGATGTCGAAAAAGCCGGATAAAATCCTGTACGACAGCTCCATACGGGAGGCGTTTCTGACCTTGGATCCTGCGGGCGACACGCAAAGCAGGCAGAAGGAATATGTGATAAGGAAGCTGTCATTATGCGGGCTTGTTGTGGTTGGAGGACTTCTTTTGTCCGGATTATTGTGGATAAAAGAGGGAATGCAGACAAGGATTGTTGATAACTTTATTGAACGGAATGTGTATGGTGATGGTGAGAAAGCGGTGAGCCTTATCGCAAAAGACCGTTTTGGGACGTATGAGGTTGACTTGTCTGTGGAGGAACGGCTGTATCAGGAGAGCGAATTAAATGCACTCTTGCAGGAATTTTTACCGCTTCTTGAAGCGCAGATTGTTGGCGAAAATGTGTCCTTGGATAAGGTTGCGTATCCGCTTAGGCTTGTTGAGCAGATAGAGGGCTACCCGTTTGCGGTTGAGTGGCAGACAGACGGCGTGTATATCGACGGTGACGGAATGCTTATTCAGGACGTTCTCGATGCGCCAAAGCTTGTGGAGCTTACGGCGGTCATAAGCTGTGAGGTGTTCGAGGCGCGTCATGCGTTAAGCTGTATGGTTTATTCCAAGGCGGTTTTGCCATCACGGGAGGAGCAGCTTGCAAAGGAGCTTCGGGAAATACAGGACCATACAAGGACGGAAAAATTTATGACACTTCCGTCAGAAATGAATGCGGAGCAGATAAGCTGGAGCTATAAAAAAGAAACTACGGGTATGCTTCTGTTGTTTGCGACACCGCTGCTTGTGGTTGTGATTTATTTTGGCATGGACAGGGATTTGAAAAAACAGGTTGCGGATCGGAATGAGCAGTTGAAGCTTGATTATCCTGAAATTGTCAGTGCGCTTGCACTTCTGATTGGAGCGGGTATGACGGTGCCGAATGCATGGCAGCGGGTCGTAAAGGATTACTGCGCAAAAAAGCAGGAGACGGGTAAGAAACGATATGCCTATGAGGAAATGCTTTTGACCATATACGAAATGGAAAGCGGGGTAACGCAGACAAAAGCGTATGAGCGTTTTGGACGACGGTGCAGGGTACAGTCCTACAACAGGCTTGCAACAATGCTTTCGCAGAATGTCAGAAAGGGCGCGACAAACCTTGCCGTGCTTTTGCGGGAGGAGGCAGCGTATGCGTTTGAGGAAAGAAAGCATACCGCAAGACGGCTTGGCGAGAAAGCCGGAACGAAGCTGCTGGTGCCGATGATGATGCTTTTGGGTATGATTATGGTTGTCATTATGGTGCCGGCGTTTCAAGGTTACTTTTAACAAAAAAAGATTAGTTGAAAAAGATGGAGGATTATTATGAGAAATTTTAAGTGTTTTTTGAAGGAAGAGGACGGAATGGGGACTGTGGAAATTGTGTTGATTATCGTGGTGCTGATTGCATTGGTGGCTATTTTTAAGGACAGCATCAAGAAGGTTGTCGAGACGATTTTAAAGAAGGTTTCGACAAACGCGAATAAAATCTAAGCGCCATGAATGAAGAGGGATATTTGGAATGTATGGAAAGGTTAAAATGCATCAAAGAGAAAAAGCGTATCTGACTGTATATTTGTCCCTTGTGTTCGGCATTGTCCTGTCGCTGCTTTTTGCCCTTATAGAGGGCGCGGCGATAGGCGCTGCAAGAGCGCAGGCGGAACTGGTTGCGGACTTGGGACTGGAGTCGGTGTTTGCGGAATATAACCGTGAGATTTTGGAGCAGTACGAGTTGTTTTTTATCGATACCTCTTATGGTGCCCGAAACGGCGGAATTGGCATGACGCAAAAGCATTTGTCGGATTATATGGCAAAAAATATGGAGCCTGACAAGGATATGGGTGCGTTTGTCGGGACTACTTATCTGAAGCTTACCAATCCGTACTTGGAAATCCGGGAGGCTTCTTATGCCAGCGATGAGAGCGGGGCGGTTTGGAAGGCGCAGGCTGTTTCCTATATGAAGGCGGTGTATGGCGGGGATATCGTCAACACGGTGAAGGAGCATATTGAGACAGTACAGGAAAATGAGATGGACACCCGTGATGTTGCGTCGGAGTTAAAGAAGCAGAAGGAGGCGTTTGAAAAAGCGCTTGCAGAGAAGGAAATTATTGAGCTGGATGCGGAGACCTCTGACGGAGCTTCCTACGCAAAGATATCGAAGCTGGTTGATAAGCTGATTAGCGGGACGCTTTTAAAGCTGGTGATGCCAAGCGGTGAAGCATTGTCACAGGCAAGTGTGAACACAAACGCGTATTATTCGGGGCGTGTCCGCACAGGCAAGGTCAATTCGGGCGTTGGGCTTCATGAGGGTGCACCGCGGGCGGACGGTTTTGTGGACGAGCTTCTTTTTGGAGAATACCTCATGAAGGTATGTGGGAATTTTCGCAACCAAAAAGAAAACAGTGTGTTAAAGTATCAGGTTGAGTATATTTTATACGGGTTTGGCAGTGATGCGTCAAATTTATCCGCGTGTGCCGCGGCGCTGTTTGCCGTGCGCTCTGCGGGAAATCTGATAGCGATTTATGGCAATTCCAGCATGAAAACACAGGCGGAGGCGGTTGCAGAGGTTCTTTGCTGCCTGATTGCGTGCCCGGAGCTTGCGCCGGTTTTGAAGAATATTTTGTTGGTAATTTGGGCGGTTGCAGAGGCGATTGCAGATGTGAAAACGCTTTTGGACGGAGGAAACGTTCCGCTTTTAAAGAAGGAGGGACAGTGGAGCCTTTCGCTTTCCAATGTACTGTCGGGCAGTTTTTTGGGCGGCGGGAAAAAGGAGGAAGGGCTGTCTTATCAGGCGTATCTGCGTGTGCTTTTGGGACTGATGAACAAGGAGAAAAAGGTTGCCAGAAGTCTTGACATTGTTGAGATGGATATCAGGGAGACCGACGGGAACGAATATTTCAGGATAGACCAGTGCGTTGATTATTTAAAGGTGGGTTTTGGCTTTGTAGATGCGGCGGGACATGATTTTGTGTTTGAGCGGCTGATGTGCTATGAATGAATGGAAGGCAGGGAGGTGAAGTGATGCCCTTTCAAGGCAGAAGAATAAGGATTGGAAAAAGGAGGGAAGGACTGCTCTTTATAAAGAAAGTGTTAAACCGTGTAGAATATTTAAAAATTGTGTTAAAAAAGACTTCTGCACAAAAAAGGGCGTCACTTTGCCTCTCTGGGCATTTGCGGGCGAGCATGACGGTGGAGGCGGCATTTGTACTTCCGTTTTTCCTGTTTGCTTTTCTGAATGTGATATCTATATTGGAGATTTACAGGCTGCAAAGCAATATGGGAGCGGCGATGCATATGACGGCAAAGGAGATGGCGGTGTGTGCGTATGAGTATCAGGCGCTTTCTGATGGCGATGCCGGGAAGGCGGAATCGCTTGGATTGACTTATGTGTATGCGGCAAATCGTGTGAAGGGTATTCTTGGGAAAAAATATTTGGACAATGCTCCGCTTAAGGGCGGTGCGCCGGGGATTGTGTGGCTTCGCTCGTCGGTCTTGGAAAAGGACGATTGCATTGACTTGGTAGCGGAATACACGGTAAAGCCGCCTGTGGAAGTGGTGGGATTTGGTGCGTTTAAGATGTATAACCGTGTTTTTACCCGCGCTTGGACGGGGTATGATAATGCGGCGGCATTGAAGGGTGACGCGGACGAGGAGATTGTGTTTATCACGCCGGAAGGCACGGTTTATCATCGGTCGAGGGCATGTACCTATTTGAAGCTTTCCATCGTGCCTGTGGATATGTCGTTTTTGGAGCATGAGCGCAATGAGGGCGGTGCGAAATATTATCCTTGTGAGGAGTGCGGAGGGACACAGAAAAGTACAGTGTATATTACGGACTATGGGACGAGGTATCATTCGTCGCTTCAATGCAGTAAGCTGAAACGAACCATTTTGGCTGTTCCAATATCGCAGGTTGGCGGACGTGGTGCGTGTGGGAAATGTGGAGGCTGAATGTTAGGGAAAGGAAGGCAGGTTATGTTTTTGATGATTACAGTGGCAGCAGGTGCACTGCTTTTGGCGGCAGGCGTTATGGATTTAAAGAGCAGGACGATTAGCAGAGGAATGATTTTTGCGTTATTTGCTGTTTGCATGGCTGGGGTATTTGTGAAAGTGTTTATTGATAGAGAAGCCGGGCTGTGGGAAACGGTGGGAGGCGTTTTGATTGGATTGTGTGCGGTTGGCTTGTCGATGATGAGCAGAGAGCAGATTGGCAGGGGCGACGGGCTTGTCATTGCGGCAATTGGTCTGATATTAGGGTTTCGAAAATGTCTTTTTGCAGTGTGCATGGCGTCATTAATTATGACACTTGTGTCAGTTTTTGTGTTGGCTTTGCGCATAGGAAACAGGACGACAAGGCTGCCGTTTATTCCTGCGCTGTTTGCAGGATATGTGATGTGTATGACGGCGGCGGGGTAGTGTGGCGGATTATGGGAAAGAGAGAGAACGGGTATTTTACAGTGGAAGCGGCGCTTATTTTTCCAATGGTGCTTTTGTTTACGGTGATGATGATATTCCTTGCGTTTTACAGCTACGACAGGTGCGTGCTGGAGCAGAGCGCATATGAGGCGGCGCTGCGCGGGACGGGAAACCATATAAAAAATGCGCAGGAGGCATATGAGCAGGCGTATGAGGCGGCGGGCAGGCTTGTAGAGGAAAAGCTGTTTGCAATGCATGATTTTGAATATGAAGTATGGGTTTCTGCGGAGTTTGTGACGGTCAGGTATCAATGTGTGGTCAATATGCCGCTGATGGGGTGGCTGTGTGAATATGTGTCAGGGATTGATTTGGCGCTTGATGTCAGCAGCGACGCCAGACGATGCCGTCAGACGCGAACCATTCGGGGTTGTAGAGTAGTCAATCACTTGATTAATGAGATAAACAAGGAAAATAAGGAGCCTGCGGCAAAGCCAAAAATTGCGGAAGGATAGAAAGGGAGGAGCAGACGGGACATGGGGGAAGAGTTTCCATCGGTGAGTTATGAGCGGAATATGAATCATAATTATATGGTGCTTTATCAGTGTGATTTTTTCGGGACTGCGAAGGACAGCAGCCGGGATTATCGTGTGAGAATGCTTTTGGAAAATAAAATTGAAGGGCTTTTGCCGATATCGCACCGTCAGGTGAATGGGGAGAGCAGGTATTATTATGAGATTAATTCGCTGCAGTCATTGGACAGGCTGATTGAGAAAAGTGAGTTGAAATATCGGGAGCTGCGCGCGGTGCTTTTGGGGTGTGTAAATTTGTTTGACAGGCTGGAGGAGTTTTTGCTCAATGGTGAGCAGATTGTGATGAAGCCAGAGTTTATTTATGTGAATGTGGAAAGCATGGAGCCGTATTTTGTGTGTTATCCAAATTATACGGGTGATGTGCGGTGTTCCTTTATGGAGTTTGTTGATGTGCTTTTGGCGCATATTGACCATACGGACGGGCAGGCGGTGATGCTTGGGTATCAGGTATACCGGTATACTAGAAATCCGAATTATGTGCTGAGTGAAATTCGCAGGTTTATGGAGTGTGTGGTGGAAAAGCCTGCGGGGAATATTGCGGATAATACGGTAGGTAATATTGCGGGGAGGGAGAATTGCTGTAAGAGGGAATTTTATGGGGAAAGCGCAGGGGAGTTTCGCTTTGCTGTGGAAGATGATGTTGCGGAAGGCTATACTGCAAACGGGTATACTGCAAAAGAGTATGTCGCAAAATCAAGGAATGGGATATTGGAAAAGAAGCCGTTGAATGAAAGCTGCAATCAGGCTGTGGCACTGCATCATGATGTGCGTGAGGAAGATGATACACAGGAGCTACAGCAACATGGAAAGGGAAGTGTGAAGGAGCTTGTCGGAGGCATTTTTTGTGTGTTTGTGGCACTTTGTGCCGGGGCGGTTATTATCGGTGCGCGGGTGCTGCATTGCTATAGGCTGAGTGGTGAAAATGAGCTTTATATGTATGGAGCCGTGGCGATGGCGCTTGTGGCGGCGGTGCTGTTTTTTGTGTGTTATGTGAAAACGGTGCGGGAGAACAGGGAGATTGAGGCTTTGAATGATGACTATGACGACTGTGAGAGCTTTGTGTATGGTGAGATAATAAAGAAGGATATTGTTAATGATTTGACGAATAAAAGGGTGACGGAAGAGGTGGCTTTTCCGGCTGGTTATGGGGAAAGAGCGCCGCTGTCCTTTTCCGGTGAGACGGTCTGCCTTGGCAATGGTGCGGTGGAGGAGCGCGTCCTTCGCGGCAGAGTGAATGGGCATGAGGTCAATGTGCCGCTTGACTGCCTGCCTTTGACGGTCGGGAAGCTTGGCGGGGTTTCGGACTTTATTATTAATGACAACGCGGTCAGTAAAATGCACGCGCGGTTTGAGGAGCATGAAGGGAAGGTGTGCGTCTGCGATTTAAATTCCACGAACGGGACGGTGCGCAATGGGGAGATGATTGCAATCCACACGCCGATAGCGCTTGCGCCGGGGGATACGCTGCGGTTTGGGAGGAGCTGTTTTACGTATTTTTAGGAATTGGGAATTAGGTCTGCGGTTTGCGCATGAACTGCGATTGCAGGCGAAAAGAGACCGTGCGGCAGAGGATGAATTTGTTTATGAGCAAGGTCGGGAAAATGGCATGAAGGCGGGACGGGAAGAAGGACTGCAAGAAGGAATGAAATTGTTAATTCGTTCCATGCAGAGGATTGATGCGACACAGGAACAGATTGTGAATGCGCTTGTGGAGGAGTATGGGCTTAGCAGGGAGGAGGCAGAGCGTAAGGTTAGGTTGTAACAGGGGAATGCACAACAAAAGATTATGACAAAAACAAAATTAATATGTATGTTTTGACATTCTGACAAACGATTTTGATAAGCTGACGGGATGGCTTAGTAGTAATAATATTTCAAAAGACGTATTCGTAGGAAGTGTTTATTCTGGATTTAGCGTAGATGATTTTTATAAAACCTGCGCGGATTTGACGATCGGTAACGGCGGTTTTACAATGCCAATTATCGTATATAAAGGAACAGACAGTGAAATATACACTTATACGACAAGATACCAAACGGAAGCCAAGATATGTGACAACATTGAAGCTGGCGGCATTCACAAAATAAACGGCTCCGAAGACGACAAGGATAAAGAAAAGCAAGGCATACTCTATATCAACTCCGGTTTGAAATATAATATGGCATATGAAATCCTTGACCTTTTGAACGCGGAGCGCCAAAAAGAAGGACTGCCTGCGCTTGCAATGGATAAGGATTTGCTCGACGCGGCAATGCAGAGGGCAGTTGAAATAGAGGTATATTACGCTTCAGACCATACAAGACCAAATGGAGAAATGTGTTTTACGGCTTCTGAAAAAATGAACGGAGAAAACATCGCATGGGGCTATGGCAGTGCGGAAGCCGTAATGAAAGATTGGATGGGCGCTACAGGACACCGGGCGAATATTTTAAGGGAGGAATTCTAAAAGCCTGCCGACGTTGTACCAAGAACCTTTGAAGTAAGATACATAAAATCACGCGTGGCGCCTGCGTTGAAGCAGGACAGCATAAAGCTTGCGCAGGGCGATCAGCACACCATCACGGTTACGGCAATAAAAAAGGAAAGTATTGCGGGAAGATTACCAAGGAGTTTGAGATTAAACCCAAGGAGTTGTCAAAGACGGTTTTCGTGGTCAATGATAAAATCTCTACAGGCAAGGAAAAGGGACATCTTACCAAATTCACGCTGACGGACACGGACGGCAAGGTGATGAAAGCGGGGACGGATTATAAGAAGGAGGCTGTCTATACCTACGCAGAGGCAACAACGCTTGCGAACGGTGAGAGCAGGAAAAAGGGCGAGGCTGTCGGGGAGAGTGACATTGTACCTGCGGGAACGGCAGTCAATGTGACGATAACGGGAACAGGCGGCTATCAGGGAACGGTTACAGGGGAATACAGAGTGATTGCAAAGGAAAATGACATCAGCAAGGAAAAGATTAAGATAAAGCCCCAGTAATACACAGGTCTTCTGGTAGAGCCCGGCAAAGACCAGTTTGAGATTATGCTTGTCGATAAGCCATTGTAGGCTATACCAACAATGTAAAGAAGGGCAATGGCATTGTCACAATCCGCGGTGAAAAAGGACACGGCGGGACGAGAACGGTTAAGTTCCAGATTGTTTCTAAGCCAATAGAAGAGACCAAGTAGTGTGATACAAAAGATATATTTATAGAATGCTTGAAATGTAACGCTAATAGCGTTACAATAAACCTGATGGGAGGTATCATGTTATGGAGAAGACAGCGACGTTGAATTTAAGAGTAAATCCTATAGTGAAGGAAAAAGCGGAGGAGGTGCTTTCTAGGCTTGGGGTACCGATGTCAACTGCGATTGATATGTATTTGAACCAAATATCCCTTACAGGAGGTATTCCGTTTGCGGTTACATTGCCAAAAGCGCCTGATGCAATTAATGCTGACTTGATGTCAGTAGAGCAGCTGCACGCGAAGCTCCAAAAAGGATATGATGACATCGCATTGGGGAATGTACAGAATGCAGCGAATGCATTTGCCGCATTTCGAGAGAACCATTAACATGAAACACTATACAGTCGAGATTACAGATGCGGCATTGGCGGACATGGAGCAGCTATATCATCACATAGCATATGCGCTATGTGCCCCGGAGAATGCAATGGGGCAGTATAATCGGATCAGTGATGAAATATTGAAGCTGGATATTATGCCGGAACGTTTTCGGATTATAAATTCAGAGCCGGAGCGTTCAAATGGTATTCGGCGGATGGTGGTGGATAATTATTCGGTGTTCTATGTAATAGAGCAGGACAGAGTTATTGTGACCAATGTATGGTATAGTGCTTCCGATATAGAAGCCCGGTTTCATCAATAAAAAATATTAAAAGAAATTTATGCAGATAGGCAGCGATTACAAATCACGTAACCGCTGCTTATTTTTTCGGGTATTCCGATTTGACATTGCTTGCCCCCGTAATGTAGTCCACGGATACATTGTAAAATTTGGCAAGGATTAGGATGTTGTCGATTGGAATTCTTGTTTTGCCGGATTCATAATCAGAGTAAGTCCGCTGTCCGATGTGCAGCAGGTCGGCGACCTTTTGCTGCGTCAGGGCGTTATCCTCTCTGATTTCCCGTATTCTTTCATAATATTTCATGTCATGCCTCCATGCTGCGGCTGTCCTTATGGATAGTCGATGCCTTCCGTATTCGCACAGCACAAAACCTTTTGTTTAGAAAAATTTTATATTTTAATATCTAAGCATGGAAATAGTATAAAGGATAAGCAGAAAAGGATTGACAATCAGAGTTATAAACTCTAAGAAGCTGTGAAAACCAGCATTTATATAAGTTTTAGAAACGAAAGGAGCGCACCTACATACAAAAAATAAAATAACCTTCAAAATATTATATTGTGCCAGATATTAACGCCACTCTACGATTTTTTGATAAAAAAGTAACAAAGTTGTAGTGTGGCGTTTATATATCATTTTTTAAGAGAAGGAGGAACACATTATGAAGCAAATCAAAAAAAGAACCGGGCGCATTGTGGCAATGCTTCTTGTCTTGGCAATGATTGTGACATCCGTACCGCAGTATGCACTGACGGCATTCGCAGCGGAAGCGGAGGAAAACACGGAAACAATCGTATCTGCCGATGAGCATGTCGAGACGGAAAACGCCGCAGAGGCTGAAACGGAGGTTAAGGCGGCGGAGGCGACGCAGGAGGAGAAGCCAACGACCGCGGAAGAGGAAGAGGGAACTACTGCGGAGGAATCAGGGACTGCAAACGCTTCTGAAACAGAGCTTGAAACAGAAACAAAGACTGAGACGAAATCAGAGATAGAGACAGAAACGCAAATACAGGCTACACAGGAGACGGAAAGCAGCGAAGCGGAAGAAAGCGCGTCGGATGAGGTTTTGGAAACGGGTGAGGAATCCGACGGAAGCGGGACAGGCGACGATACGGGGATTGAGAAAACAACCGTAACCATTCGTATTCCAACTGCCGAGAGGGGAACGCGTAACCCGATAATAGAAAACCTTCTTTCAGGCTTTGAGTATGCTGCATATGCAACGGAACCGACAGAAGGAGGAATCAGCTTATCAGAAAGCTACGATGGCTCCTTTGATGAACTTGTATCAAATGAGACATATGAGTTCAAAATAGAAGTTCCAAAGGGCTATGTTTTATATTTTAAGCCTGTTTTAAAGGATGATATTGCAAAGCTGGATTGGGTAAGCACAAGTTATGACGAGAACGATGCGATTACGGCAGACGATAATGGTATCTATAAGATATCTGCCGATACAGAATTAGTTGTTATAAAAGCATTCCGTCTCTATAACGCTGCTTTTCAGGCAGATCATGCAAAATTCTATGCATCAGAGGAGGATATGGCAAGCGGGGCAGAACTTACAAGCGGCAAAATTCCCGCAAAAGATGGAAAAAATCTGACGGTTTATGTAAAGCCTGAAGAAGGCTATACTTTGAGGACAATCGATTCCAACAATGCCGCGATAAAGGTTGCTAGAAAAAGCAGCCAATGCATAATATCAGTTAATATGAAATGTCAGTAATAGAAGACGAGTCCTTTACGCTTACAAAGGGATTTCGGACAATTTATGATGGAAACTGTAATCATCACGTGCACAGATGAAACCGGCTACATAGGAAGCAAAACAGCGACATTTACAATTACAGCGTCTAATATTAATTAACACAAATAAAGACTCCGTATGAAAGTCTTCTCAAAACAGCTATACTGTTTTCTTTTCAAAAAAATTATCCACTTCTTTTTTTATTAATTCTGGTGCAAGGGACTTTGACAGGTATCCGTTTGGCTTCAACCCAATCACCATTTTTACGCTTTCCCGATCCACCTTGCTTGTCAGAAAGATAATCGGAATATCCGCAAAATCTTCTTCGGCGCGTATCATTTCCAAAATCTGGTTTCCTTTGCAGACAGGCATCTCATAATCCAGCAAAACCAAATCCGGACGGTTGAGCGTAATACTGCGGATTGCGGACAATCCGGACGTAGCCGTTAGCACTTCATAATCATTCGCCAACAGCTTCTGCATCATTGCCAGCATAAAATCCGAATCGTCTACAATCAGTACCTTCTTTTTTAGGCTTGCAGCAATGCTTTCCGCCTTGCTTTGTTTCAGGTAATACTCAACCGCAGCCATTGCATTCTCTGTAATAATCGAAACGCCGTCCTCACTCGAAACCATATCGGTTGTTGTCATGCAATACGAAAAATACCCCTTACCGGTATCAAACAACAGGCTGAACTGTGGGCTTTGCTTCTCAAATACTTTTTGAAACTGTTCATAGGTCAAAAGCTGTTCTTCTTTTATTTTTGCCTCCTGCAATTCGGAAAAGTGCTCCTTAAGATGCTCCACAAGCTGCTTTGCCATATATCGGGCTATGTTCATAATCATTACATTTACCGATTCAGACTTCATTTCAATGACATTGCCAATTGTGCTGATAATCAGTTGCTCTTCAAAAATCAGCATAAACTCCCATCTCTTTTTTTCCCGCGTAATATAAATCAGGCGATAATAAATACCGTTGCCGAACTTTTCGCCGCCATAGCAGTTGCTGATTAGCTTGGAATTAAGCTGGAACATCGTATGAAGCCAGTTGATGATTGCCTGTCCCATCACTGCCTGCTCCTCGTCCGGCAAAAGGTTCTCCCACTGCTTCACGGTTTCGCCGCTTACAATCGCATGGTCCTCTATCATTGTGTGCCCGATTAACCACCCTGCACAAACACCAAGGAAATGATTCACCGCGTCCTCCGAGTAGTTGGTTGCATTCAATTCCTTCTCAAGCGCCAGAAGCGTCGTTTCCCGAAAGTTTTTGTGAATGCGTCTGTGTATGTCAAGCCCTTCATACTCAATAGACGCCATGTAAGCCTCTTCATCAATAAAATGCTGAAGGGCATGGTCTTTAAAATATTTCACTGCCTCCTGACAAACCCATTGGCTTTTGTCCTCCTGCTGTCCGAAATCAAACAGCTTATTGAGAATGCTGAATAGCTTTTTATGCTCTTTGTCAATAATTTCTACACCAAGATTGTACCGGTTATTCCATACCAATTGATTTCCCATTTCTACGTTCCTCCTGATTACTGCCTTTTTGTTTTCACCAATTATATGTTTTTTCAGTTGCCGCACATCACAGTTTTTGCACCGTGCATTTATCGACTGCAGAACAAATGAGTCTGCCCTTTTTTGCCAATATTTATTATATTAACATAATTAGTCCGCCTTAATAAGTACTAATTTTGCACAAATTCCTCCTTTTTTTACGTATCATTTTTTTAAACGGGCAAATGTATACGGATACTTACAGGAAAGAAGGGAGGGGTGGTAATATAAAGGAATGCGAAAATAAATATGGAAAGATAAATTCTGACGTGATAAGATAAAACTGTAAGAGTGCATTTTGCTGGAAGTATTTAAAAAATGGAAAGGGGCTTTGTATGGAGAAAAAAAAGAGCCTTCCAATGGGAATGGAGAACTTTGAACGGATTCGGAACGAGGATTTTTATTATATTGATAAAACGGGACTGATTAAGGACCTTTTGGAAAATAAGTCGTATGTAACGCTGTTTACGCGCCCGCGGCGGTTTGGAAAAACGCTTACGATGAGTATGCTGAAATACTTTTTTGAAATCGGCAGCGACAGGACACTTTTTGACGGGCTTGAAATTGCAAAGGAACGACGGCTTTGCGAGGAATATATGGGAAAGTTTCCGGTTATATCTTTTAGTTTAAAGGGTGTGAGCGGCACCAATTTTAATGAGGCAAAAGCAATGCTGCGCGAAATCATTGGAACCGAAGCGTTTCGGTTTGCGCATATTTTGCAAAAGGATAACTTAGAGGTAACAGAATATCAAAAGTATAAACAATTGATTGCACTGGACGAAAGCGGCGAGTTTGCAATGACAGATGGTCAGTTGAAAAACAGTTTTTTGACGTTATCGCGTTTTTTGCATAAACACTATCATCAAAAGGTCGTAATTCTGATTGATGAATATGATGTCCCGCTAGACAAGGCATACCGTTCAGGTTATTATGATGAAATGGTGGAACTGATGAGAGGGCTGTTTGGTCAGGCACTGAAAACAAATGACAGCCTGTATCTCGCGGTTCTGACAGGGTGCCTTCGCATATCGAAAGAAAGTATTTTTACAGGAATGAACAATTTTAATGTTTATACTGTAAAAGACATGCAATATAACCAATACTTCGGTTTTACGCATACAGAAGTCACGGAAATGCTGGAATATTACGGTTTTATGGAACGTTGCGATGCCATAAAAGAGTGGTACGACGGTTATCATTTCAGCGGCTTGGACATCTACTGTCCGTGGGACGTCATAAGCTATTGCCATGCATTAAAAATGAACTTTTCCATTATGCCGCAAAATTACTGGGTAAACACAAGCAGTAACGATATTATCCGAAAATTTATCAACAAAGCGAAATCCGTCACCAAAAGTGAAATCGAACTGTTAATCGACGGCGGCAGCGTGAAAAAGAAAATACGGCAGGAGCTGACCTACCGTGATTTGGACACAAATATCGACAACCTTTGGAGCCTGCTTTTTACGACAGGTTATCTGACACAATCCGGAGAAGACAGTGACGGTTTGACAGAGCTTGTCATTCCAAACAAAGAAGTACGCTGGATTTTTGTGGAACAAATACAGGAGTGGTTCGCCGAGGAAACTGCAAAGGACAGCACAACGCTCGAACAGTTTTGCAAGGCATTTGAGGAAAACAACGTAGCTGCCATTGAAGAGGGCTTTACGTTTTACTTGAAAAAAATGATTAGTATACGGGACACAAACGCAAGAAAGGAGCGGAAGGAAAACTTTTATCACGGCATTCTGCTTGGACTTTTTAGTAATATGGACGGGTGGATTATTATGTCGAATGCCGAAACTGGCGACGGCTACAGTGACATTCTTGTCGAGTCGCAGGATACGGAAGTCGGCATTGTGATTGAGTTGAAATACGCGAAAAACGCTGCGTTTGAACCGGCATGTAAAAATGCCTTAGAGCAGATTGTGGGCAGAAATTATGAGGAACGGTTAGTTGACGACGGAATGAAAACGATTTACCGTTATGGGATTGCGTGTTATAAAAAACGGTGTAAGGTGGTATCGCAATAAAAGTGTGGGGGAAATTTTTTCCCCCACGTTATAAGCTATTTCAAGTCTTCAATCCGACCTGACTGAATTGCATCAATATTTTGTTTTATTCTGCTTTCTGACCAATTCCACCATTGTAGTTTCAATAGTTCGGAAATTATCTCGTCTGAAAAGCGTTTCCGAATCGGTTTTGCAGGAACACCTCCAACAATTGTGTAGGGCGGTACGTCCTTTGTGACAACAGCGCGCGTACCGATAATTGCCCCATCGCCAATCGTGACGCCTGACAGAATAACCGCCTCAAAGCCAATCCAAACGTCATTGCCGATTACAATGTCGCCTTTGTTGTCCCACGCGCGCGTAATGTTTTTGACATCAAGTTCCCACTCCTCAAAAAAGATCGGAAACGGGTATGTCGAAAGGGAACGCGTTGTATGGTTTGCGCTGGTAAATAGAAACTTCGCTCCGCAGGCAATCGAGCAGAATTTACCGATTTTCAACCGGTCGTTGTTAATCGGGTAATGGTAGAGCACATTGTTTTTCTCGAAGTCCCGCGGATCATGTACAAAGTCGTTATACATCGTATAATCGCCGACCTGAATACGATCGTTCGTTATTATATTCTTTAAATAAACCGTCTGCGTATCACCTGTACGGGGATACTGTTTGTTCTCCGATATAGTCATTTTAAAATCCTCCATGTTTAATCTGTTAAAAAGCGACTATACCGGTCATTGCAATGCAGCGTTTCATCTTGATTCCCCCTTATCATGTTTCGGCATGCATATATATCGAACGTTTGTCCCCTTCATAACAATCTATTCTCCGTCTCCGCTGAATAAGCCCATTGTTGCAATAATGAAAATCTTTTTTCCATTCCAAATGTGCCCGTTGCCGACAATATAATCCCGCAATAGTTTGGGAATGTTACTATACTGCACCGGAAAGCCAATCACAATTTCATCGTTCTTTTTTTTATATACTCCTATCATTTTCCTGTTCGCCAATCGGATATTGTTCTGTTCCTGCTTTTCCATAAAACCATTTTTTTATTTAACCATAACATATTGACACTTATTTTGCGACCTATTTGGAGATAAAACAAAAAATTCTTTTTATGCTTCTACTAGAACGGATATTCGGTTGCATAAAAATAAAAAACACTCGCATCATGGATGATACAAGTGCGCAGGTATTTGACAGCCTCACAGTCTCGTTCAATGGGTATGCTAAGTTCTCTCTTTGTTCTCCTGTTCCGACCATTTCCTCTTTACGTAAAACAATTGAGATAGTCCTGCAATAATTTCGCCAGCTTTCCAATATGCACACCATCGACAAAGGAATGATGTACCTGTACGGAAAACGGAAGCATTACTTTTTCATCGCGGATAAAATATTTTCCCCAGTCAATCATGGGAGTCGCGTTGTCCTTTTTTCCTGATTCCGTATGGGAAATATGGGTAAAGGAAACCCACGGGAAAGAAGAAAACTGGTAGATGTCATTCTCCATAGGTCCGGTAAAATATTCCGTCTGTTCCCTGACGGTTTTGGCTGCAAGGGCAACATATTCCTCTATGGTGTCCTGCATTTCGACGTTGACCACTTTAAAAAGTTCACTGCCGTCGTCAAGGTAGGTAAATGACGTGTTGATTTTGTCATAAATCACCGGTTTTCCCTCCCAAAAACGGCAGCGGAACTCCTCTATTTCATTCGCACATTTTGTCACGGCGAATACAAACGAAAACGTAAACAGCTTGCGGTACAGATGCTGCGCGCCCTCGTCCGCCTGCGTGGAAATCAGCGTCATCTGATACCCCTGCTGTTTCATTTTCGCTTCCCAACACAGGACTGCCTGTTTCGCAAATCCTTTGCCGCGGTATTTCTCCTCGATAAACAATAAATTCAAAAACGGGATTTTGTCCCACAAAAAACAATGAGACATAACGCCTATTCGTTGGTTTTCATTCCAAATCACGTAGCTGCACTTTGTCTGTACGCGGTTCTCGTACCCTGTATCGTCAATGTGCTTATCAATATTCATAACAAATTCTTTATCTTGGTTTGTTACGACTTTCAGTTCCATTTCCTGTCCCCCTATTTGAGCACAACTTTTTCTACTCATAATTTTCACAAGTTAAATATAACTTTATTATAACGAGATGCAAAGGATTTTTCAATGAAGTACAACCATCTGCACTGCAGGAATCTCAATAATCAAAAATCAGCAGTATACAAATGCCTCGTAAATTTTAATTACACCTAAAAAAGTTTAAGGGTTATGCTATTGGTGCAATGATGTTTTCATCTTTTAGAATATACGCAACCTTTTTTCCCTCTGCCTGCAATACATTTTTACAGGCTATGACATTTTCTGTTGCGTTATTAGGAAGTTCTGATAGGAGAGTATATCCTTTATGATAAATGCCCGACTTGTAATCCATAAAAATCTGTTGTAATTGTTCTAAGCTGATTTCTTTTGCCGACAGCCACGAAAAAATATCCAGTACCTTCATTTCATTTTCCTTTCTTGCCAATCCTGACGTTGAGCGAATCTTTTTCACGATGAAAATCATTGCTTCAACCGTTTTATGTAATCACTTTCGCTCCCGTTCCAACCGCAGTAAATACATCTCCCGTTTTGAAAAACATGATTGCAGTTGGGATAACCATAAAGGTAATGCGCACATTCGGGGCATATTTCCATCATTCTTGAAGTTCCATTCACAAAACCGCTCCCGCATTCCTCACAAATAATTATTTTTTCATCTTTCCTCTTTTTTTCGATATTCATATACTTTGTCCTCCCGAAAAAGGATTTTGAACCATTTTGCTTATTAACCTATTCTTTATAAACAAAATTTCTATTATAAAGTACTACATTCAAATTTGTTATTTCCGATTTGGCTTCCTTTTGATTGTCAGCAATTTTATAAAATCATCAAATTCCGCCGTACCGGTCGGTTGAAACATTACCCATTTCCCATCATGGTACGTTTTGGCTTCATCATATTTCCTGCAAACGTTCTCCGTAAGCGTATCTCTTATCGCCTCAAATTTTGCCCGTTCCTCTTTCCCGAAAATAATCATAAAACCAACACAATTCTCTTTTGCATACAGACAGCAAAGTGTTTTGCCGCCCCTGCGGTATTTATATTCATAAGTCCAACTCTTACCGCCAGTATTCCATAACCGTTCCATATCGTATTTTTCATCAATCGCCAAACATAACGCCTGCCAAACTTCAAACAGGGATTGTCCGAGCAGCTCCGTCATAGTCGATTGCGATGGTGTGTTTTCAAGCATAATAATCCTCCATGCCGCCCTTGGCGGTTCTTTAATTCTTCCATGTGTTTTTGGGTAATTGCGAAAGAAGCCACTTCCCGTTGATTCGACGGATTTACGGTGTACTAATTCACCTGATACCGCAAAATTGTTTTCAGCTTATCCGATTCTGTGCGATTCGTCAAATAAATTTCTCTATGCCAATCTGTTATCCGCTGCAAACCGTTCTCCTCCGCAAACCGATCCATTTGCGCAAAAGAGGACGGCTCATTGTCATATGAGCCAACATGCAGCATTTCGATACATTTTCCGTCGTGTATTGCATCAAAAATAATTTTTTCATACAGTCGGTTCGGCTTTTTTACTTTTACGCGTTCCAACGCGGCACATACCATTTCCGCCGTAATAAAATTCGGCTGACGTATCATGATGGTATATTCCAAATTTTCTTTTATGAGTTTACCGTCAGCGGATTTCCGCTTCCTTTTATCATAATAAAATGATACATGGGAATCTCTACGAGCGCAGGTATGCTTTTGGCTCCGTACAAAGCCTTTTCATGCTTTCTCCATTCAAATTTCATCTCAGCACCTCCTTATGGGTAACAGTATATCAAACAGAACCTGACATCTAATGTCATGTTTTATAATGTTTCTGTATGTTCTATAATTTCCCCATCTTTTAAGGCATTTTCAACAGCCTTTTTTATAACAATGCTTGAATTTGTTGCGCCTGAAATTGCGTCTGTGTCAATTCTCTGTTCCGTAACGATTTTGTCCGTTATGGCTTCTGCGGCTTTCCCGCGTTCATGCCTATGCTCTAAGATGTCAATGTTTGTGATTTCTCCATTCTGCACGGTAACTTTCACCTTTGCATATATAAAATGCACATCATATTCGCCAATATAAACGCCGTCGGAAATGCCCGAAAGCGTTATCTCTTCAAAAGAGGTTTCCTTTACTGCCTGTTTATAATCCGCAACACTTTTAAGATAGATGCTTCCCCAAACGAAACCAACAAGTATAAGGAATATAACAGCAAATAAAACGATTTTCTTTTTGGATATTTTCTTTTCATACATTCCACTCATACACATTCCCCCTTATTCGCAATAGAAGAATAGAGCATATGAAAACCATAGTTTAAAAACTCGATTTTCGATAACCCCATTGTTTTGTGAATATAGTCTTCTTTATTTGCCGCCAACTGGATAAGCCCTGACAGCATACCCCAAAAATTAAAAATAGTAGGCATGATTTTCAGGTTACCCCGCAAATCACCGTTTAAAGTAGAATGGAAATTCTTCCTGATACTGAACCAATCCACGGCAAATCAAATCGTACCGTTCTTTTGTGGTTTCCTGCTGCTCCAGTGCAGAAGCAATGTAATGATAAAGCTTTTTCATGCTATTAAGCACTAAGATACCAACGATTTCCTCTTTATTCTCAAAATACACATATAAAGTCGCTTTGCTATATCCGGCTGCTTTTGCAATATCGTCCATAGAGGTTGATGCAATTCCTTTATCCATAAACAATACTGACGCAGCGGAAGCAATTTTTTCCCGATGTACGCTTCTCGGCTCCTTTTTTCTCCGTGCCATTGCCTGCCTCCCTTTAATTAAACTTATAGTTTAATTATATCTATTTTGAGGAGTAATGTCAATTTTTAATTTTTGTTTCCTTTTTTCTTAAACAGGCAGTACACAAACAGGCTGATGTAACAAGTAAGGAAATCTGTTCTGATACGGCTCTGCTTGACATAGACAAAATGTGCATCAAAGTCTGATTTTATGATTTGGGAAAATTTACTCAATCTCTCGGCACAGCCTATTGATTTTGGCATAATTAGCTTAAATAAAGGATTCTTGCAATATGATGTATTTTTAATAATCGCTGAAGTCCTCACGAAAAAATAAAACGGTACTCTTAATGAAGGTGTTGTTTTACGTCGAATATGGACGTATAATAAACAAATAAGGCAGGAGGCGTAAATTTACGAAACGGAGATATAGTAGATGAAGGAACAAACTAAAGAACTGAAGCTGACTGTAGAAGAACAGCTTCAGGATATGGTTGATAAAAATATACAGTTTGAGTTGTATTCGAAAGAAGATGCAACAAAATTTTTGAAATACAATAATTACTATTTTAAATTAAAATCATATGCAAAAAACTATAATATAAATCCTCATACAAAAAAATATTACAACTTAGATTTTGCATATCTTGTAGAATTGTCAAAACTTGTCTTTAGATGTTGAGCATTATTTAAAAGTACGGTTAATGAATGATTTGTGCAATAATCCAAAGGAAGATGGGTATAATATCGTAAAGATATTTCTTCAATATCACCCAAATGCGCAAGCGGATATACAAAGTAAAGCAAATAAATACGCGTTTTGTTCGGACTTAGCAGAGAACCATTTGAATGCTTCGAATGAACCTAAGGAATTAGCCGTATGGAATATTGTTGAATTAATTTCTTTTGGTAATTTTATGGAATTGTACGAACTATATTATCAAACATATCCGTCATTCAACTATTCCGACTATTTAAAGTCTATAAAATTTATCAGAAATGCAGCGGCACATAATAACTGCATTTTAAGCACACTAAGAAAACCAAACAGCCTTAAAAAATTTTGTAAAACTAAGAAATTAGCAAATATATTTGGAAAGATACCGGAATTTCGTGAATTGGATAGTAGAGATGCCATGATGAAAAATCCTGTTATTCATGATTTTGTAACCTTGCTTTTTGTGTATAATGATGTTATGAAGGTATCGGCAACGAAGGGGATTCGAAATAGAAAAATGGAAGAAATACGTCTTATAGCAAATAGTTGACAGGAGTGTCACAAAAGAGTAGAATATCATTCATAGAACAAAAACCGTTGGAGATTTTTACTGGGGCGGTGCGTGCACTAAACCGGATTTGAGCTTGTTAAATAAAAAGGTTCACCAGAAAATATAATGTGTTTTTTGGTGAGCCTTTTTATGTGTGCGGCATGGAAACATTGTTTTTCAACCTTCGGTGCGAGCCGAAGGCTTTTTTTGCAAAATACTTACAGATGATACAAAGGGGGATACGGTTATGACCAAGCGCGGATTATATTATGCAACCGCTGATTTTGCACAGATGATAAAAAATAACAGTTTCCGTCAGAATATTACAGATGGAAAGCATTTTCCGCTGTAGGAACTTGAAATGGAAAAACGAATCCCTTTTGAAGTGTCTGTTGATCCGTTTTATTCGGAAAGCAATATGGAGCATTTGCGCAGGGGAGTAGAAGCGCTTAACGCAGGAAAGGGTGTAGAACATGACATCATTGAGGAAGACGAATGAAAAAAATATGGTTTGATGAAGCATGGGAAGATTACCTTTACTGGCAGACGCAGGATAAGAAAACATTAAAACGCAGTAACTTGCTGTTGAAAGATATCGAACGAGGACATTTTGACGGACTTGGAAAACCTGAACCATTAAAAGGAGATTTGAGCGGCTTTTGGAGTCGACGGATTGATGATGTGAACAGACTTGTTTATCGGATTTGTGAAAATGTACTTGAAATCGCCTCCCGTTTTATGGAAGAACTGCTCCGCTTTGCAAAAGACACCGCAAAGGTACGCATACTCTCGTTGGAGGTTCGAAGCGGTTGCAACTTCAAATTGCGAAGGTGCAACCGTATTTTGATTGACAGAATAACACAAATTCCGTATGCTAATCTGCAAAAGGAGGGATACACATGACATTAGGGCAACGATTACAAAAGGCAAGAAAAGAGAGCGGTTTATCGCAGGAGGAGCTGGCGGAGCAGTTGGGTGTTTCAAGACAGGCGGTCAGCAAATGGGAAAACGACAGCGGTTATCCCGAAATGGAAAAGATGATACGGCTGAGTCAACTGTATCAGGTCAGCTTGGATTATTTGGTCGGAAACGGGCAAGAGCCGGAACGGTCCAATGAGGAAAACGCCGCCGCAGGGTGGTACGTCAGCCGCGAACTGGCAGAAGGCTATTTATCCTATCGAAAAACAAAGTTCATGAAAATAGGAATCTGCGTTCTGTTAGTGTTTTTATCCAGCGCATTTTCTTATGTAGACGTGTATTATTATGAATATGGCGGGATAGAAGACATACTCGGCACGTTCCTGATTATGGTAGCAATCATTTTGATTTTCAGCATTGCAATCGCGGGAAATCCCTATAAAAAGCTAAAGAAACAGCCGCTTGTCTTTGATGATGAAGTATTGAAACAACTACGCGTTGAATTTGCGGAGAACAAGCGAAGGCTGCAGTTCATGCTGATAGGCGGCGTCATTGTTCTCCTGACAGGCTGTATACTGCTTCGGGTGGAGGCGGACGAGGATAAGGACGAAAAGCACTACCGCATTGAAATTCAGGACGCGGACGGAGCAGAACTTGCAGTCTTGGAAGATTTGTCAAATGAAGAAATGGATTTATTTTTTAACGATAAGGATACAAAGTGGGATACTACAAACACCTGTTCTGATGAAGGACTGACACTGAAATATCGCATAAATATATATCAAGAAAAGACGCACACGGTTATTCCCGCAGATGACGCGGACGCTTACGAACGAGTTCTGATATATTCTGTTTATGAAGACTCGGATATTGTAAAAATGGTTGTGGACGAGAATACACTTCACGGCATGACGTTTGGCGTGATTTCAGAGGAGAATTTAACATTTTATTATCAGGAAACAGAGGATTTTTTTCAAGAATTGAAGAAAATATGTTCGAAATAAAGAATGGCAGTATGTATTTATGCCGCTGCCCTATTAACATTGACAGGCTACGGCGATTCCGAGACGGATACGGTCTCATTTGGCGATGTCAGGCAGGACGTTATAGAAGGTCATTGATAAAAGCAAAAGAGGCTATCGCTTTAACGAATGAAAATTCGTGAAGCGGTAGCCTCATTTTTGCTGTTTTATAGGTGATTTCAAGAAAAAGCTTCAAATTATTCCGACTCCGTATCTATATACACAATACTCGAATCCCCTTTTCGCGCCTGCTCAATCACCGCGGCGGAAAGCTTTTGAAATGAGCCGTAAGATGAAGTCGCCCCCGTCAAAGCGTCAATCGGTTCTTCCCCCTGTCCCTCCAAAAGCTCACCCGCATAATAACGGGTGTATTCATTGGGGTAGGTTCCCTGAACGTGCAGCATATTCTGCATATACGCGTTATCCCAGCTCTTGATAAAACCGCTGGGATTTTCGGCGTTGTATTCCACGGAAACAATGCTTCCGCCCTTTACCATAATTGTGACATATTCCTTCCAGCCGAAGTGAAAATCCGCAGCCTGTGCCGTATAATAACCGTCCTGAAGCTCCGTCGCAGTTTCGCCGCAGCCCGTCAGTGACAGTGCCACCAACAGCAAAATCAGCGTTTGGCTAAGTATCCGTTTCATACGTCGTATTCCTCCTTCAACACAAACTTCCGTACTTGGGACTGTAAAGCAACCGCTTCCTTTGCCAACAGACCGCTTGATTTCTCCGTTCCGGTTGCGTTTTGCAGATTGCGGTCCGCAATAGCGGAAATATTCGCAATCCGTTCTTCCATAATTGCCAAAGCGTTTTCTTGGTCCTGCACTGCCGTCACCAGCCGGTCTGAAATCTGATTAATTTGGTCGGAAACGGACGAAATTGCCGAAAGCGAATCCGCGGTATCGGCAGTCAAATCAACGCCTGTTTGGATAATGGACTGCGTACTGCTCACAATATCCGTGGCATTGCGGGCAGCCTCGGAGCTTTTTGCTGCCAAACGTTTCACCTCTTCGGCAACCACCGCAAAGCCGCGTCCCGCGCTTCCGGCGTGCGAAGCCTCCACGGAAGCGTTAATGGCAAGAATGCTTGTTTGGAAAGCAATGTCTTCAATATCCTTGGCAATCTTTGTAATTTCCAGCGCGTTGGAGCTGATATTGTCCATTGCTCCGGTTAGGGCGGACATCTGTGTATTTGCCGTCTCGATGCGTCTTGCAATCTCATTGGTTTTTTCACTTGCCTGACCGCTGTTATCGGCAACGGTCGAAAGCTGCTCCTTCACATGCCCTACCTCGCAGACGAGTGCCTCGGTAGACTGGTTTTGTTCAATAGATGCCTGATGCAGTTGACCGGATTGGTCATTTAACTGGTCAGACATACGCGCAAGCCTTGCGGCAGCAGCGCGGAAACCTCCGATCGTTTCGTTCATGGACGCAAGAATGGTTTGCAGACTTTTGCGGATTAAGGTAAAATCGCCCTTGTAATCCACTTGCGGATTGGTGCGCAGATTACCGTCCGCAACCTGTGTCAGCACCTGCTGTATATCTGATATGTATCGGTTGACGCTTTCCACCGTACTGTCCAAAGTCTGTGTCAGCACCTCCAGCTCATCGCCGGAACGCACAAGCGATACCTCCGTATGCAGGTCGCCGTCGGAGAGCGCCACCATACGGCTTGTTACGCTTTTCACAGGACGCGAAATTGAGCGTGACAGACGCAAAATCAGTAAAATAGAGAGGAACAGGACAATCATTGTGCAGATTACGGCAAATATTGTTGCCGTATTAATATAATGGTTGTAGTCTGCTTTCGGAACCTGAATAACCAGCGCCCACTGCGTGCCGCGGATTGGAGAAAACGCTACCATCATTGCCTCGCCGCCAATGGGAAACTCTGTAGCACCTGTCTCGCCGGTCGTCACGCGGGTGGTTGCTTCCTCGTGACCGTCGCTGAGCTGCGCCAGCGTGCTTTCGGTCAGGACAAGGGAGTGGTCCGGATGACCTACAACGATACCCTCCCGGTTGACGACATACGCCATGCCATGTTTACCGATATTAATACTGTCTATTACGTCGTTGAGCGCATCATATTTATAGATGCCGACCACATACATGATGGTTTCGCCGTTGCTCTTTACGGGCATACCCATCATAATCCCCAAATTTCCCTGTGTAAGGGTTGAGGAAGATGTTGTCAGATTGTCTGTTTCCTGAAGAAGCGTAAAAAAGCTGCTGTCCAAGGATTCTGAAGCGCCGCCTGTTTCCTGCATCAGATGTCCGTCCAAATCATACAGGGCGATGCTGTACAGCTCGTAAAGCTCTGCAGCTTCTGCAAGAACCGCTGCGCGGTTTGCCTGCGTATCACTGCCTGTGCCGCTATCATTCATGCGGGCATCGCCTGCAATTGTCATCATGCGGTCGGCAAGCATGTGGATATTCGCTTCCACGGTTTTAGATGACTGCCGTGCCATCGGCTGAAGACTGTCGAGCAGAATATCGTTTGCCAACGACTGCATGGCAGATGCCATAATTACACAACATACGATAACCAGTATCAGGATATTGAGCGTTGTGCTCCCCAGTATCCGTCCGTTGAGGCTCCGTCTTACCGTTCGGCTGCGGGAACCTGTTTTTTGTTCTGTCACGTTTCACTCGCTCCTTTTTTGTAATTTTATCCACATAACAATAAAAACAAATGTTCGATTTCGACATCGGTTCTGTCCGTTGTTGGTAGACAATAAAGTTTTCAGTAAAGTATATCATAAGCAGTCGAAAAAAGAAAGAGTCTGTATAAAACATATCCAATTGAAAAAACACTAAATATAAGATATGATGAAAGAAAAGCGTGCAAAATAAAACAACAGAAAGGCAGGAACAGAACATGACTCCGTACCGTATTATGCTGGTGGACGATGAAGAGGAGGTCCGTAAAGCGATTATCCGCAAAATGGACTGGGAAAAACTGGGATTTGTAGTCGTAGGCGACGCCGAGAACGGGGAAGAAGCGTTGGAAAAGCTCGAGCAGCTTGAGCCCGATGTCGTCATTACGGACATTCGTATGCCATATATGGACGGCTTGACGCTGACGGAGCGCATACGTGAGAAGCACCCGTCCATGAAAATTTTAATCTTTTCCGGCTATGACGACTTCGAGTACGCACAGCAGGCAATCAAGCTGGAGGTGACCGAGTACATCTTAAAGCCAGTCAACGGCGAGGAGCTTGCAGTCATTCTAAAACGAATACGCGACAGCTTAGATAAGGAAATCGAACAGCGCCGCAACATTGACACCCTGCGGGAGCACTATCTAGGAAGCCTCCCCATTCTGCGTGAGTTGTTTTTAAATAATCTGGTCAACCGGACAACGGACGTAACAGAAGTTGAACCAAGACTGCGAGAGTATGAAATCGACATTTTGGACGCGCGCAAATGGATTGCGGCTGTTATCCATGTGGAACAGATGGAATACGAGGAAACGAAAGCGCTTTCCATGCATCAAGAGCTGATTCCCATTTCCGTGCGCAGCTTGGTGGAGGACAGCCTCAAAACATATTGCCGCTTTGCGATTTTTGCTTCATTGGAAGGTATTACCGTCATTGCGGCAATCGACGAAAACAATACGCAGACAGGACTGATGAACCTGTTTGATGACATTTGCAGAGAGAGCAAACGACTGCTTGAGGTTGCGATTACGGTTGGCGTGGGGCGAAGCTGCGATGTGCTGCAAAATATCGGTATTTCGTATCAGACAGCAGTGGACGCGCTAGGATACCGTGCGATTGTGGGCGAAGGAAAACCGATTTACATCAATGACGTGGAGCCTGTAAGCAGAGGCACGTTACAGTTTCAGGCAAAGGACGAAGAAGAGCTGACGACGGCAATCAAATTTGGGTCTCGCGAAATAATTGAAACAATGATGAAAAACTTTTCCGCCTGCATGGAGGACGCGAAAGTCCATGCAAGACAATATCAGATATACATGTTGTCAATTGCCAACTGTTTGTTCCGGATTATGCAGCAGTACAATTTGGACATTGATATCATGTTTGGAACAAAAGAGCAATACAAAGTGATTTTAGAGGGAATATGCAACAAGGCAGAATTTGCAGACAGGATTATTCCTGTGGCATGCCGCATGAATGAAGCACTGGGTAGGGAGCGCGACAACACGACAAGAAAGGTCATTGAAGAAGCGAAAACATACATTCGAGAGCATTATGCCGATTCGGAGCTGTCCGTCGAGACGTTATGCCGCCACTTACACATGAGCCCGGCATATTTTTCAACCGTATTTAAAAAGGAAACGGGGCAAAGTTATGTCAACTACCTGACAGAGGTGCGGTTAAAAAAAGCGGTGGAGCTGTTAAACGAAACGGACGACAAAACCTACATGATTGCCCAAAAGGTAGGGTATCAGGAGCAGAATTATTTCAGCTACGTGTTTAAAAAGCGCTTCGGCGTCTCACCGACAAAGTATCGGGGAACACAGGAGAGCGGTCAGTAGAAAGGAGCGCTATGGAACAAGACTTACCGGAAGGACAGGGAAAAAAGAACAGTATCCGGTCGATGATTTTTATCTATTTTACAGTCAGCGCACTGGCAATTATCCTGCTGATTGGCGTCATTCTCTATATGCAGATGTCCCGCCAGCTCACACTTGCCGTCCAAGACGAAAATCAGGCGGTTTTAGGGCAGATTAACCGTTCGGTGGACTCCTATCTGCGCACGATTATGAAGCTGTCGGACAGCCTTTATTATGGCGTCATCAAAAATGCCGATTTAGGCGAGGAGTCGCTCAACAGCCGGATTACGCTGCTTTATGACAATAATAAGGACAGCATTGCAAACATTGCGCTTTTGTCCAAAGACGGAGCGCTTTTGGAGTCCGTGCCTGCGGCGCGCCTAAAGACCGGGCTTGATGTGACGCAGGAGGAATGGTTTGGCAACACGCTTGCGCGGACGGAAAACCTGCATTTTTCGACGCCGCATGTGCAGTATATTTTTGATAATAATGAGAACCAGTACCGATGGGTAATCACATTGACCCGTGCAGTCGAAATTACATACGGTACATCGACCGAGCAGGGTATTTTACTGATTGACATCCGGTATAACAGTCTGGCACAGATTTTGGAAAACATTACGCTTGGAAATCAGGGATACCTTTATATGATAAGCAATGACGGGGAATTAATCTACCACCCTAGAATGCAGCTTATCGCAACCGGACAGGCGGCGGAAAATACGATTGCCGCTGCGGACTATCAGGATGGCAGCTACCGCGAAAAATATGAGGGGGAATGGCGCGACATCAACGTGAAATCAGTCGGTTATACGGGCTGGAGGCTTATGAGCGTGACGCCGGAGAAGGGGCTGTCCTTGGACAACCTGAAAATGCGGCTGTTTTTGGTGTTTGTATTGGCGGCATTTTTGCTTGTCTTAATTCTGATTAACACCTTTATCTCGTCAAGAATTACCATTCCTATTCAAAAACTGGAGAAATCGGTCAATGCCATCGAAGCAGGGGAGCTGGACACGGAGGTCTATATGGGAGGCTCCTATGAAATCAGGCATTTGGGCAGGTCAATCGGCGATATGGCAAAGCGGATTAAGGAGCTGATGGAGGATATTGTTGCAGAACATGAATCAAAGCGCAGAAATGAGTTTGACATTCTGCAGTCGCAGATTAACCCGCATTTTCTCTACAATACACTGGATATTATCGTTTGGATGATTGAAAATGAGCAAAAGCAGGAGGCAGTCAAGGTCGTTACGGCACTCGCCCGGTTTTTCCGTATCAGTTTAAGTAAGGGCAGAAGCATTATCACGGTCAGGGACGAGTTAGAGCATGTGCGCAATTACCTGATGATACAGCAAATGCGGTTCAAAAATAAATTTGTTTTTCAAATAGAAGCAAAAGAAGATGTGCTGAATTTGGTGAGCCTCAAGTTGATGCTGCAGCCGCTTGTGGAAAACGCGATTTATCATGGCATGGAATTTATGGACGGTGACGGTGAAATCTGTGTGGAAGTGTACCGGGAGGCGCAGGAGCTGCGGTTTCTAGTACGCGATAACGGTCTTGGCATGACGGAAAAGCAGGTGGAGGCGCTTTTGGGAGAGGAACATCACGTCTCCTCCAAGCGTGGCTCGGGGATTGGCGTGAAAAATGTCATGGAACGGATAAAGCTGTATTTCGGGGATGATTATGGTCTGTCGATTTGGTCGGAACCGGACGAGGGGACAACCATCACAATCCGACTTCCGGTGCAGATTTATGCGGAGACTGAAAAAAATGGTCACTGTTCGGTTAGGACTTAGCATTTACTGCTAAGTCCGTGAGAAAGCTGTTACTGAACGAAGGGAACAGTAACAAAGAAGGAGCAGGAATGATTGGAAAAGGTGGAAGATGGCTTGTATTGTTATATGTAATGTTTCTGACGGTTCTTTTTCTCATGTGTTCCACGGATTTGATTATTCGGGAACCAGAGCGGGAAATCCATCAGATTGCGGTTATCATAGAAAATGCGCGCAGCGACAATTATAGTAATTTCCGCAAGGGCATGGATCAGGCAGCAAAGGAATTTAACGTTGATGTTCATTTTATTACATTGTACGATAAATCGGACGCGGAGCAGCAGATGGAGCTGATGGACAGGGAACAGCAGGACGGCGCCGACGCGCTGATTGTCGTCCCGGTTGACGAGGAGCGCGTGATGGGAAAGGCGATGGCTGTTCCGGTGATTTATTTACAACCACGTGTTATGGAAAACCCCGGCGCCGGAACCATTGTCATTGATTATGAACAGATGGGAAAGCTGCTTGCGAATGAAATGCAAAACAACATTCCGGCGGACTGCCCTGTATGGATATTGACCGATTCAGCAGGACAAAGCGGCAGTGACCGCCTGTTTTTAAAGGGCGCCGACGCAGTGTTTTCCCAAGAAGGGCGTACAATGTTCGTCACTGCGTGGGAGCCGGAATCGATGCTTCGGACGGCAATGGGTGCCTTGGGAGCCGGGGAAAAAGTCGTTCTATTGGCGGAAAATCCGGAAATTTTAACGGAAGTGTCAAATATTCTCGTGGAAAATCCAAATGCGATGGAGCATGTCTGCGGGATTTACGGCAGGGGAAATACAGTACCGATTTTGAACAATTTGGACAGCGGACGGATTTCCGGCGTCTGCGTGACAGATGATTTCAGCATCGGCTATCTGAGCGTGCGTGCGGCAGTTCAGGTGCTGGAACGGGCGGACAGCATTCCCGTTACGGCGGATATTTATTATATTGAAAAGGAAAACCTGCGGGAACCGGATTATGAAAAGCTGCTGTTTCCGATTGAGTAAGGGGGAAAACAAATGAGGGCAAGGATGAAATTGCGATTGACCATGCTGTTAATTGCCTGTGCATGTTTGGCTTTGACGTCCTGTCAGAACGTTGGGAAGGAAGAGGAAAAAACATCCCTTCGTATCGGAATAAGCCTGTACCGGGGCGATGATACGTTTATTACCAACCTATGCAATCTGCTGGAAGAAAAGGCGAAAGAATATGAACGGGAATATGGCATTAAGGTAACGCTTGACATTCAGGACGCCAAGGGCAGTCAGAACACACAGAACAGTCAGGTAGAGCGTTTTATTTCCTTAAATTGCGATGTATTATGCATCAATTTGGTAGACCGCATGGACGCGTCGGTCATCATTGACCGTGCCATGACGGCAGGCGTGCCGGTGGTTTTTTTCAACCGTCAGCCGGTTGAGGAGGATATGAACCGCTGGGATCAGCTTTATTATGTCGGGGTGGATGCAAAGGAATCGGCGGTATTACAGGGTGAGATGGTGGTTGATTTCTATAAAAAGCATCCAGAGGCGATTGACAGAAACGGCGACGGCATGGTCAGCTATGTGATGCTTGAGGGGGAAACAAGCCATCAGGACTCGCTAATCCGTACGGAGTGGTCTGTTCAGACACTCAAGGACGGCGGGGTGCCTGTTGAGAAAATTACGGGAGGAATTGCAAACTGGGAGCGCAGTCAGGGCTCCGCACTGATGGAACAATGGCTTTTAGAGTATCCGGATACAATCGAACTGGTGATCAGCAACAATGACGATATGGCGTTAGGGGCGATTGATGCCTTGGAGCGTGCGCATGTGACAGGGGTCAATGTCGTCGGAATTGACGGAACAACGCAGGGCTTGGAGGCGCTTGCAAACGGAAGCCTTTTGGGAACGGTTTCCGCAAACAAGGAGGTTTATGCCGGCGCCATCGTGGCATTAGCGGCAAGCTGTGCGCTTGGGGAAGCCCCGCCAGCGAAATATCCGCTCATGGACGCGAAGTATTACTGGGCATCACAGGAAATATTGGCGAACAATATCGAAGAAAATCAATAAATATTCCAAGAATTTTTTATGGAATTATGACGTTAAATCCGCTAAAATGGATTTTGTCAGTAGTCATTATGCGCAAAAGAGATAGCATAATGTGGTAAAAAAATGACAAAATCGCCGAAAAGGCAGAACAAAGGGAGGATTTAAAATTATGAGATTATCCAAAAAATTAGTTGCAATCGCAATGGCTTCCATGATGGTTGTATCCATGACAGCATGCGGAAACAGCAATTCAGAGCCGGCAGCAGCACCTGCACCGGCAACACCGGCACCTGCTGAGACACAGGCGGCTCCTGCGGAAACACAGGCAGCACAGGCTGAGGCGGAGACCGTAGCGGCAAGCGTAGCAGAGACGACAGGCGAGGGCGGCACAGTTGGTGTCTGCATTTACAAATTCGATGATGCATTCATGACAACATACCGTAACGCTTTACAGGAAATCTTGGAAGGCAAAGGCTACACTGTAACATTTATGGACGGCAAGAACGATCAGGCAGAGCAGAACAACCAGATTAACAACTTTATCGCACAGGGCGTTGACGCATTGATTATCAATCCGGTTATGACATCAGCAGCAGATCAGATTATCGCAACCGTAAAGGACGCAGATGTTCCCACTGTACTTATCAACCGTGAGCCGACAGCAGAGCAGATGAGCGCATATGAGAAGCTCGTTTACGTAGGCTGTGACGCACGTCAGTCAGGAACAATGCAGGGCGAGTTGATTTTGGATACCGCGAACAAGGGCGACATCAACGGCGACGGCAAGATTTCTTACATCATGATTCAGGGTGACCCGGAGAACGTTGACGCACAGTATCGTACAGAGTTCTCTGTAAAGGCTCTTACAGATGCAGGTATGGAAGTTGAGCAGCTTGACTTACAGCGTGGTGACTGGGACCGTAACAAGGGACAGGAAATCGCACAGAACGATTTAGCACAGTTTGGTGATGAAATCGAAGTTGTTTTCTGTAACAATGACGACATGGCAATCGGCGCTTTGCAGGCAATTCAGGCAGCAGGACGTACTGTAAATGAAGACATCTACTTAGTAGGCGTTGACGCTTTGGATGCAGCTTTGAACGAAGTTGCGGCAGGCAACATGACAGGTACCGTTCTCAACGACGCACAGGGACAGGCAGAAGGTGCAGTTGCAGCTATGGAAGAGCTGTTAGGCGGCAAGACATATGCGTCAGGCGAGCAGTCTATCTATGTTGACTATGTAAAGGTTACTCCGGACAACGTAGCAGATTTCCAGTAATTGTAATCAAATCATAGAAAGAAAACATTGGGAAGTGCGTGTGCATTTGGCGCACGCGCTTCTTTTATACAGATTAAATTATTTTTTAAGCAAAGGGGGTTATCAAATTGTCAGAATATCGTTTGGAAATGCATGATGTCGTAAAGACATTTCCGGGTGTCAGGGCACTGGGCGGCGCTCAGTTAAGGCTGCGTCCGGGAACGGTCCATGCTTTAATGGGGGAGAATGGCGCCGGCAAATCCACCCTTATGAAATGTATGTTCGGCATTTACCACATGGATGAAGGAGAAGTCATCTATGAGGGACAGAAGGTAGAGATTAAAGGACCTCTCGATGCGCTGAACCGCGGTATTGCGATGGTGCATCAGGAACTGCAGCCGATTCCGGAAAGAAGTATCGGAGAGAACATTTATGTCGGGCGGTATCCGTTGAAGAAAATCGGGCCGCTGTCAGTAATCGATCATGATAAAATGTATGAGGATGCTGCAAGAGTGCTCAAAGAGGTTCACTTGGATTATGATCCCAAGGCAAAGCTGGGGACGCTTTCCGTTTCGCAGATGCAGCTTGTTGAGATTGCAAAGGCGGTTTCTGCGGATTGTAAGGTTTTGATTTTGGATGAGCCGACTTCGTCTTTGACCGCCGCAGAGGTGGAGGCGCTGTTTACCATTATCAATGAATTGCGCAGCAAGGGTGTTTCCATTGTCTACATCAGCCACAAAATGGATGAAATCCTGCGCATCAGCGATGAAGTTACCATTATGAGAGATGGTCAGTATATCGGTACATGGTCGGCGAAAGAACTGACCACGGATTTTATCATTACCAAGATGGTTGGACGTGAGCTTTCAGAATTGTATCCGACACGTGAGAATAAGCCCGGGGAAGTAGTTTTTGAGGTGGAGGATTTTACGTCCATCAATCCAAAGAGCTTCCGGCATGTTTCGTTCCAGTTGCGTAAAGGCGAAATCCTCGGTGTGGCAGGATTGGTAGGAGCACAGCGTACGGAACTGATGGAAGGGCTGTTTGGGCTTCGGTGCCATACCACGGGTAAGATTACCTATAACGGGACGGAAATTAAAATTACGCAGCCTAAGGACGCGATTAATAACGGCATTGCGATGCTGACCGAGGACCGGCGCGCCACGGGAATTTTGGGTGTGCTGTCCATTGCGGATAATGTTTCCATTGCCTCTTTAAATCAATATTTGATTGGCGGGGTTATGCTGGACGACGCGAAGATTGAAAAGCTTGTGCAGGAGAATGTCGCAAAGCTTTCCATCAAGACACCGTCCTCAAAAACACAAATTCAGTCGCTTTCCGGCGGAAACCAGCAGAAGGTGCTGATTAGCCGCTGGCTTGCCAATAATCCGGATGTCTTTATCATGGATGAGCCTACGCGCGGAATTGACGTTGGCGCCAAGTATGAGATTTACTGTATCATTGCAGAAATGGCAAAACAGGGGAAGAGCATCATCATGATTTCTTCGGAGATGAGTGAGCTAATCGGTATGTCAGACCGTATTATGGTTATGTGCGACGGCCGTGTGACCGGATTTGTGAATGGAGACGAGGCAAATCAGGAAAACATCATGGCGTTTGCAACGCAGTTTGAATAAGGAGGGGGATCATTATCATGCAAAAATCTTTTAATTTTAAAAAATTCATATCCAACAATGCGATTATCATTTTGATTATTTTGCTTGCTTTGCTGACAGGACTTACAACCAAGAACTTTTTTAAGATAAACAATTTCAAGAATTTGGTAGTCAATGTATCTCCCAGATTCATCATTGCCTGCGGCGTTTCAGGCTGTCTGATTACAAAGGGTACGGACTTGTCCGCAGGACGTGCGGTCGGTTTGGCGGCGTGTCTTTCGGCGATGCTGCTGCAGAGCCTGGATTATTCCGCACGTATGCTTCCGTGGATGCCGAATATTCCGTGGCCCGTAGCGCTTCTTATCGTGATTGTGATTATGGGCTGCTTTGGCGGTGTCAATGGTGTTGTGGTTTCTTCGCTGAAGGTTCCTCCCTTTATTGCAACACTGGGTATGCAGACGATTATTTACGGACTTTGCTCCCTGATTACCAATAACCAGCCGATGGGCGGTTATAAGAGCAGCTATCTGAAGGTGGCAAGCGGTTCTTTGGGGCCGATTCCTTACCTGATGATTTTTGCGGTTGTTGTAGGTGTTTATTTTTGGTTCCTGTATAATAAGACCCGTCATGGTAAATATATGTATGCAATCGGCGGAAACGAAAGCGCTGCACAGGTTGCAGGCGTGAATGTAAAGGCTTCCCTGATCCGCATTTATGTTTTGGCAGGCTGTATGTATGCGCTGGCAGGCTTTTTGGTAGGCGCTAAGGCAGGCGGTGCGTCAACGGCAACAGGTAACGGCTATGAGCTTGAGGCAATCGCAGCATGTACCATCGGCGGCGTATCTGCAAACGGTGGTGTCGGACGTGTCGGCGGTATTTTGATTGGCGTACTGGTGTTCGAGATTTTGAAGATTTGTCTTCAGTTCCTCGGTGTTGACCCGGCTTATACATACATTGCACAAGGTCTTGTAATTGTGATTGCAGTTGCACTTGACTTGAGAAAGTATTTGCAGAAGAAATAAGGCGGTGCGTGAAAAAAGAATGATTTGCAGACTGTAAGAAAGGGATTTGACCGTTATGGAAGAAAAGCAGAAGAGCGAACCGGAAACCGTGCAGGAAATGACAGAAGATACGGCATTGGAAACCGTGCAGGAAACAACAGAAGATACGGCACCGGAAACCGTGCAGGAAGAGGAGAAGCAGACAAAGAATCAGTCGGGAGGCAGTATATTTGAGGGAATTTACGATCGCCTTCCGGACATTTCCATCCGGTCTGTGGATCGGTTCATTATTCTTTGCGTGATTGCGTTTATTGCGGTCATCCTGATTGGCGTGCTCAAAGCGAATCATGTTTTCTGATAAAGATTGAAACAAAGAACAGGCAGCGGCATTTTGAATGGAATGCGCTGCCTGTTTTTTATGCATAGTGTGATATTGTATAATTAACCAAAATATCTGTCAAGCAATCCCTTAAGTGCCTTGCCGTGACGAGCCTCGTCCTTCGCCATCTCATGCACCGTATCATGAATAGCGTCCAAGTTGTTCATCTTCGCGCACTTCGCCAAATCAAACTTACCGTTTGTCGCACCAAACTCGCACTCAACTCTCCATGCAAGGTTTGACTTCGTATCAGCCTTCATGTTCGGTTCTAAGTCCTCGCCTAAAATCTCAGCAAACTTTGCTGCGTGCTCTGCTTCTTCATAAGCAGCCTTCTCCCAGTAAAGACCAATCTCGGGATAACCCTCTCTATGCGCGATACGAGCCATGCAAAGGTACATACCAACCTCAGCGCACTCGCCGTTGAAGTTTGCCTTAAGCTGGTCAAAGATATACTGCTTGTCAGCATCGCTGATTTCCGCGTTATTCTTAACTGTCTTTGCATAAATGCCATATTCATGCTCAGCCGCAAGCGTAACCTCGCCCTTTACCTCATTGAACTTGTCCGCCTTTGCGTGGCAAACCGGACACTCCGCCGGAGCAGCATCACCTTCATAAATGTAACCGCAAACACTACATACAAATTTCATATTAAAATTCCTCCTTAAATAAAATTAATTGACTTCATCACATGCGCCTTTTAAAAGGCATTCTCTGCAAATACCGCAGAAGTACAGCTTGTGTCCCATAATCTTCCCGTCAAAGCCTTGAGCAGCACGCTCGTCAATATCCGCATATGAATTGCTTTCCGCCGGAAGGTCAATGACAGCATTGCACTGATTGCATACAAAATGCTGGTGCGCGGCAGTGTCATAATCAAAATGATCAATGCCCAAATCGCCAAACTGCAGTTTTGCTATCATGCCCGCTTCGGCAAGCTGATTCAAATTACGGTAGACCGTGCCGAGACTAATGTTCGGAAATTCCGATTTTAAACCGGAATAGACAAGCTCCGCCGTAGGGTGGTCTTTACGGGTTTGCAGAAAGGAGAGAATTGCTGCACGCTGGCGACTAAATTTCATTGCCATAGTAATCCTCCATTCTCGCAGAACCGCGATTCCCTGTTGTTTCTTTTGCGTATGTAATCAAAACTAAATCAGTAATGATTACTGTTATTATATTTTGCCTATTTCAATTTGTCAAGTATTATTTTGAAAAAAATTATAAAAAATATAATTGAATATAAAAAATAAATTAAGAAATCCCCAAATCCCTATATTTTAAAGGTGGGTATGATATAATGTCGATAGACATATACACGCCAGAACGGGCATGAACGTAAAAACTTCCAAAAAACACGGAGGCACATAAAAAGAATGGAAAAAAAGCGCAAAAGCGGCATTAAGCTGACTGCAAAAATGATTATTTTATTTTTAGTAATTATTTTTGTTCCGACAATAGCGGCGGCAATGGTGTTTCTCGGGTTCGGCTACCATGAGAATATCGATATTATTCATGAGCTGTCGGAAGAAGGCATAATGATCGGAGAAATGGTCGGCAGAAATTTTTTAAAACATTTTACAATTATTATGATAGCAGTTCTTGCAATAACAAGTGTTATTATAACGAGCTGGATAAAGACGGATATTTATGATCCGTTAAAAGAAATTAATGTGGCAATGCAAAACATAGCGGACGGCAATTTTGATTACCATTTAACAGAAAGCCGCGACGACGAAATCGGACAGCTTTTCGGTAATTATGAGCAGATGCGCCTTCGGCTCAAGGAAAACGCGGAGGAAAAAGCCGAAAACGAAAAAAAGCAAAAGGAGCTGGTAAGCAATATATCCCATGACCTTAAAACACCGATTACTTCCATAAAAGGCTATGTGGAAGGCATAATGGACGGCGTCGCGAACACTCCTGAAAAGATGGATAAATATATCAAAACCATTTACAACAAAGCTAACGACATGGATCGGCTGATAAATGAACTGACCACATACTCTGGCATTGACTCCAACAAAATACCCTATCATTTCCACATTTTAAATGTATCCGACTATTTTTCGGATTGCGTAGAGGAAATCGGACTTGACTTGGAGTCAAAAAACATTCATTTAAACTACACGAACCTCGCGCCGCCTGATACCTGCGTGGTGGCAGATCCGGAGCAGTTCAAAAAAGTCATCAACAACATTGTCAGCAACAGCGTGAAGTACATGGGACACGACAACGGCGTGATTTCAATCCGCATACAGGATGACATCGAATCCGTCAAAATTGAAATCGAGGACAACGGCAAAGGAATCGCGTCAAAAGACATCGGAAATATTTTTGAACGGTTTTACCGGACAGATGCCTCGCGCTGTTCCATGCAGGGCGGCAGCGGTATTGGACTAAGCATTGTCAAAAAAATAGTCGAGGATCACGGCGGCTACGTATGGGCGACTAGCAAAGAAGGCGAAGGCACCTGTATGCATTTCGTGTTACGCAAATACATGAAAAATAATGACGAAGTAATTATATAGGAAGGAAACTTGAAAAAACAAGGAGGAATAACATGAGCAAAATATTGATTGTAGAAGACGAGGAAGCGATTGCAGAGCTGGAAAAGGATTATCTTGAGCTAAATGATTTTGAGGTAACGATGGAAAACAGCGGCGACACAGGACTTGCAACAGCGCTCTCAGAAGATTTCGACTTAATCATACTCGACCTCATGCTTCCCGGCATTGACGGTTTTGAAATCTGCAGACGCATCCGCGAGGACAAAAACGTACCGATTTTAATGGTATCCGCCAAAAAAGACGACATCGACAAAATCCGTGGCTTAGGCTTAGGCGCGGACGATTACCTCACCAAGCCCTTTAGCCCGAGCGAGCTTGTGGCAAGGGTAAAAGCTCACATGGCACGTTACGAACGTCTCGTCGGCAGCCACGCAAAGGAAAACGACATTATCGAAATCCGCGGAATCCGCATTGACAAAACCGCAAGACGCGTATTTATCAACGACGAAGAAAAAACTTTCACCACCAAGGAATTTGACCTCTTAACCTTCCTCGCGGAAAACCCGAACCACGTTTTCACCAAAGAAGAAATCTTTAGGGAAATTTGGGATATGGACTCCATCGGCGACATTGCAACCGTCACCGTTCATATTAAAAAAATCCGCGAAAAAATTGAAACTGACACCAGCAAGCCGCAGTATATTGAAACCATTTGGGGTGTTGGGTATCGGTTTAAGGTATAAAATAACAGGCAATATTTTACAGGCATAGGGACTTTTGAAATGGACAAAATGATAGTGTACGAAGACAACGTACTTCTGATAATCCACAAGCCCGCAGGAATAGCGACACAGACGTCGCGTATCGGACAGGCGGACGTGGTATCAGAGCTAAAAAATTACAGAAAAATCAAGGGTGAAAACACTTATATCGGAGTGATACACCGACTTGACCAACCAGTTGAAGGACTGTTAGTATTTGCAAAAAACCAGTCCGCGGCAGAAATCCTAAGCCGTCAGCTTCAGGACAATACCCTGAAAAAAAGCTATCTTGCACTCGTGTACGGAGAGCTTACCCAAAATACAGGCGGGAACCTTACGGATTTTTTGCAAAAAGACAATCGCACAAACCTTACGAAAATCGTAAACGAAGGAACAGGCGGAGCAAAGAAAGCAGTCCTGAACTGGAAATGGGAAAAAACTTATCAGGGCAAGGACTGTTCGATGGTGGAGGTGGAACTTCTCACCGGAAGACATCATCAAATACGGGTACAGCTTGCAAATGCCGGGATGCCGCTTCTTGGCGACATGAAATACGGCACGGTTGCGTCAAAAGCCCTGACAAAAAAGCTAGGCATAAAAAATACCGCCCTTTTAGCGCATAAATTGACGCTATTGCACCCAAAAACAGGACAATATCTTGAATATGTGACCGATTGGAAAGTGCCGCCGATACAATAGCAGCATTTTTCTGATAAAAATAATATAATGTTTGAGTTGACACATTTTTTGGAAACAAGTATAATAATAATACACGTAATTCACTCATACAAGGTTAAAGGATTACAACAGGCTTACAAGTGAACTCGTTAATAGGGGAGTAGCACAAAGGAGGCCAAAAGTATGGATGGAATGCAGAATTGGACAACTTATTTAGAGACAATGCGCAATCGTTTGTTGCTCGTCAACGATGCCGACAGCTTGATTTCCGTTCTGACTGATGTTAAAAATATACCCATCGCGCTGTCAACGATTGAAGATGTGACGGACGGCACAGGACTGAACATGTCGCTTTCGGTAATCTGCTCAGAGGTCAAGGTTGTGGGCAGGGTAATGTGTCTTGTGAGCGACGATATGTTCACAACGGTACAGCTAAACCTGAATACGGTTAAAAAAATTAACTCAAAAATTTCAGTAGACAGAAAAGGCGTCGTAATGAAGCTGTCGCTCAAAAACGGCGCGGAGTTTTTATTGATGTTTCATACGGATTTTGTAGAAGAGGACGAGTAATTGTGGAAGTTGCAGCGATAAGCCGCGACAATGGATTAGCGAAGGAAAATCTATTGTTGCGGTTTTGTTATAATAGAGGAAATCTATGAAAAGTCGGGGTGATAGGAATGAAATACAATACAAATGACTTGTCAGAAATACTTGATGTCACGACAAACACAATTCGCCGGTATGAGGATAAAGGGTTCCTCAATCCAGAAAGAAATGAGCAGAACGGCTACCGTTCCTTTGACAGCGGCGATTTGGAAAAGGCAATCTACATAGGGCGATACCGCAAAATCGGCTTTGACCATAATGATATCGCAAACCTGTTTCAGGAAAATTTGGGCATGGGGCTGCGGCGCTTTCATAAGAAAATGAACGAGATTGACGAGAAAATCTCCGCGCTTATGGCAACGCGCCACATGCTGAACGACGACATCATCCTCATGGAAAGAGGGATTGCCAATAAAGGCGAAATATTCGAAAAGACCTGCCGTGCATTTTATTACATTCTGTACCACGACAAAGGACGAATCCATACGGACGGCAAAAACGGCGAGGCATACCGGAAATTCATGGAGGAGTGCCCCGAGATAAAGTATATTTATATTTTTGACAAGAAAAATGTCGAAAACCAAAATCTCGTATACAGCGAGGGCATTGCTTCCAACGAAATATTCACAGGTCTGTACGGGGTGGAAGTCGAGCCGCCCATTCAATACTATAAAAGACGCCACAGCCTGATGCGCTTCGCGCGGCTTCCCATTGACATGGAAAAGGAAGAACAGATGTCGCAGGCAGAGCTGAGACAGGCGCTTTACGGCGGTTTCTTGGAATATGCCGGGCAAAATCATCTTAAAATAACAGGCGATATGATTGGGATAAAAATAGGATTTTCCCGTGAGGAGGGCAGGGAGTGGCAGTATGTATTCCTAAACCTTCCGGTGGAAAAAATGTAAAAAAAGTGAGGGCAGAAAAAAGCTGCTCTCATTTTTTTTTGTAAAGTTTTTACCAAAAAAATCGCACCGTGCCCGTGCACGAGATTGTGGATAATACACAAAAAAGAATTAAAATTTTGTAAAATAAAGACTATTTAATTATTCTACAAATTTTGGTAATATATAAGGTACATAGAAAGCTTTTTAAACGAAAAAAAGCAAATGTTGCACGAGCACGGAAAGGAACGTGCCGCGCGGGGACAACCAACATGAGAAGGAGGAAGGATATGAGCAAATTCAGAAAAGGGCTTATGAAACGTGTCATGGCAGTGATTTTATCTGGTGCTATGGTAATGTCAAATATGACGGCATACGCGGCTGAAATCGCATCCGGTGATACGCAAGAGCATGCAGAGACGGTTTCTGAGGCAAGTGAGCCGGAAACAGAAGAGACAACGTCGAAAGAAGCTGAAAAAGCCGATGCGCAGGACACCGCAGGGGAAGCTGCTTCCAACGTGCCATCTGAAGGCGGGACAATCGCTTCGACGGAAACGACAGCTCCTACAGAGGCTTCTACAGAAACGCAGACAGAGGCAAAAACAGAAGCCGAGACTACTGTATCAACAGAGACGGACAAGACAGAGACCGAAACAAGCGAAGCGGCAGCTTCTACAGAGATTGCATCAGAAACGGAAATAGAGACAGAAACCGAAACAACCGAGTCAACAGAGACCGCGTCCGAGACGGAAGAGGCGACAGAGACTGAGACGGAAACCGAGTCAACGCAAGAGGAGACGACGGAGGAGTCGGTGGATAATGCGGAAGCCGCGGTTACAAATTTTGAAATTACAGAGGCTCTTATAGCAGGACAAGAATATGGTGATGATATTCTAAAGTTTACTGTGCTGGGTGAAACAGAATTTAAAACTGCCAAAACACCTATTGTGGTTGGGGAGAATGAATATACAAAATATGTTGCCGGAAAAGCTGATGCGAAAGCTGCTGAAGATGCAAGCATGAATGAAGCAAAGGGAATTCTTATTCCTGTAACGGGTGCGGCATACAAAATCCAGCCTTCAAAAAAAGCAAAAATTACATTTGTAGTCAGCGGGGTTTCGGTTTCATCAAAGGGACAGGCAAGACACTGGTATTTTGTAGAAGATGATGGAGCAACAGGAACAGTGGTTAAGAAATCGCCAGAGGATAGTTTTGAGTCAGGAGCATATGATTGTAGTCTTGAGGCGGGAAAAACATACTATTTTTATGTAAATGGTTCAAAAGTGAATGTCTACAATATAAGCTGGCAGGAAAAAAATACAAACCGTCCCGCATGGGAAGGTGTAAAGGAGCCGGTCATTTCAAAAGTGGCTCTCAGCGAGACCAATAACGAAAAAATACAGGTAACAGTAGATACCGTTATCGGAGACGAAGGCGCTGATAAGCTGACAGTATATATGTATGACGAAAATGGAGATGAATCGGAAAGGCAGGAATCCAATAAAGAGGCAAATTCAACAACGATAGAGTTTGCACCTTCGGAATCAGGCAAGTATACCTTCAAGGCAGAGATAAGCCGTGAGGGAGTAGAAGATGTGAAGACGTGTGAGTATACTGAGCCGATTGAGTGTAAAGTAACGGAAAAGATGAATTGGGATGACTGGGATTTCTTGGAATACGGAAACGGTATAAACGGTAAGAACAGCTACAAGGTAGATAAGGAGAACAACGAGATAAAACTTGTCGCAGGCTCCGGTAAAATCGTCCCGGGTTCCAATGACGGCGTTGCTTTTTACTATACCAAGGTTCCTACAAGCAAAAACTTCACTTTTACGGCAAATGCTCACGTAAATAGCTGGACATTTTCAAATGGTCAGGAAGGCTTTGGAATTATGGCAGCAGACCAAGTTGGTGAGACAGGAGCACGTGTTTGGAATAACAGCTATCAGGCGGTCATATCCAGAATCAGCTATAAATGGAACGGTGTTGGAATATCAGAGGACGGCTCTGGGGAACCAATTGAAATGCAGATTGGTGTTGGTTCCACTGAAAAAGTCGGAGTTACACCGCAGGATGTACAGGATTTTAAGGACAATAAAATAGGACAGCCAAGGCGTTTTAAGGCACAGCAGAAAGCGCTTGATACGACATATGCAAAGCTTGGAGATGGAACATATAACATCGTGGCGAACTATACAAATAGTGATGTAAAAGGAAGCTTAGGCGAAGACCATGTGCTGTATCAGGATTTTTGGCTTCAGATACAGAAAAATAACACGGGTTATTTTGTGAGCTATGGAAAGTATAAATGCGAAACTGATGAAAAGGGAAGGCCAAAGAAGGACGAAAAAGGACGGGCAATTTATGCGCTGGAAGATGGAAAGAAAGTCTTGGATGAGTCTACAATCATTACGCAAAAGTACTATGATACAGAAGCTTTAAACCTGCTTGACAGCAACTACGTTTATGTGGGTGTGTTTGGAGCAAGAAACGTGGATATAACATTTTCTGATATCAGCCTGAAAAGAACCAATCCGAAAAATGATCCTGATCCTGAAGAACGAAAGGTTAAGCTTATTAATCTTTCAAAAGAGATTTTGTCAGGCAGTCTGACAAATACGCCAGAGCATACATTTTTATTTGCCAGCAATTGGAAGGGCATTCTTAGGGTTAAGGACAGTACGGGCAAATATATACCACAGGTGGTAAAGGATGAAAACGGAAATCCGGTAAAGGATGAAAATGGTGATTACATTCCGGAAATTGTAAGAGACGAAAACGGAAATCCGGTAAAGGATGAGAACGGAAATGATAAAATACTTGATTACTATGAGGTAAATGGAACACTTGATCCTGCTGTTCAGTATTGTCAGGATGGTGATAACGCAAAGGACACAAAGATTCGAATCCCAATTGAGGATCTTTCGATTGGTCAAAATGTGTTTACGGTAGAATATACACCTGAGGAAGGGTGGTTTGTTGAAGAAGAAGAAGCTGTCAGGCTGAAATCTTATGAAACAGTAAAGTTCAATCACACGGTAGAATATAAAAAGTACGGTATGGAAGGTAATACGATTTATGTATCGCAGGATGGAAAGCCTGAAAATACCGGTACAGAGGACAGCCCGCTTGATATTTATACGGCTGTAAAATATGCGCTGCCCGGACAGACAATTCTGCTTTCAGGCGGAACATATAGTTTAAACAGAACCCTTCAGATTCCTAAGACTGTCTGCGGACAGCCGGACAAGGTAAATGAAAAGGGTGAGCCGGATGAAAACGGTAAGGAAACTTACAAGAACTATATCAAGATGATAGGCGATCCCAATGAGAGGACCGTACTTGATTTTAACAGCTTAGTGGCGGCTGTAGTTACAGTAGGTGATTATTGGTATTTTAAAGACTTTGATGTTATCCGCTGCAAGGATGGTGAAAAGGGCATTCAGGTATCCGGAAGCTACTGTGTATTTGACAGGGTGGATACATATAGAAACGGAAGCACCGGCTTACAGATTTGCCGTGCGTCAGGTACGGATACATATAAGGACTGGCCCCATGACAATTTAATACTGAATTGTAATTCATTTCTGAATGTAGATATAGGTCAGGAGGATGCAGATGGATTTGCGGCAAAGCTTACCAGTGGAAGCAATAACGTATTTGACGGATGTATCGCGGCATTCAATGCGGATGACGGTTGGGATTTGTTTGCAAAGGCGCAGACAGGAAGCATTGGTGGCGTTATTATTAGAAACAGTATCGCATACAGAAACGGTTACCTTCTTATAACTCCTAGTGGAGAGATTAAGACACCTGCGGAAGCGGCAGCAGAAGGTGACAGCGTAATTTGTGTAAAGGGAAATGGAAACGGAAACGGCTTTAAAATGGGTGGTGATGGTCTTAGAGCCGGAAGCGAGTATGATGAGGGATATGGCGAGGATAAAGATTCGTGTATTCCTAATATAGGTCACAGACTTTATAACTCCCTTTCGTTTGGCAATAAATCAAAAGGCTTTGACTCAAACAGCGCTCCGAATATAAAGGCTTATGATTCGATTTCATTTAATAATGATGGAGCGAATATCAGCTTTGCAACATATGATTATGTCAACCATACGGACTATGAGCTTAGCAATTGTGTTTCTATAAGGTCAAAGGAAAATATGGTACGGTCGCAGGTAGAGCCGGATGTACAGACATTTTCAGATGGTTATACAACAACACACAGCATTAATTTTGCGAAGGAGACAAGTGGAAGCAATAAAAGTGCAGCCATATATATGTCACTTAAAAATGTAAAAGATAAGGAAGCAAAAATCAAAGTTTGGTGGCGCAGCAGCGATCCGAACAAGGACAGCCAGATAGTTGTTCTGTCTGAAAAGGATGCTGTGCTTGCAGAGGGCGATTACAGCAAAAATGGTGAACTCATGATCTCTGAGCTGGCAACTAAGGAGACGGAAAAAATCTACTTAGGATCCAAGGGAGGTTCCATGAATCTCTATAGAGTGGAAGTAACTGCTACTGTGAAGCAAAAAATAGATAAGACAGATAAGAATAGTGAAGAGGAGTATGTGCCTGATAAGAAATTTTCCGTGGATATCAGTAACGATTATGGTAAACCCGAGGAATTAAAGTTAAACGGTACAAAGAAGTTCTACAATAATGCTACTGATAAGGATGGAATTGAAATTTCAGCATATTATAGTGCAATACCTAAAGATGGCATTGAGGCAAAGGGACAACAGACATCAGGGGTAATTTTAGATAAGGTTGAGAATGATACAGCATTTTACTACCGTGGGGAAGATTTGGAGAAGGGTATTGGAAAATCAACAAATAAATCAGGAGAGGAATATACTCCCGATGATTTCAAATCGCTTGATTATCCGTATTTGAATACGATTCCGTTATCTGTTGATGACTGGAGAAACGAGGATGGCACGATAAATGTGGGAGATTTCCTTAAACTGGAACCGAAGGAAGGCGAAAATCCTAATCCCAATCCGCCTTCTTTGGGAGGAAATTCATCGCCGGTAGATGTGAATGACCTGATTGGTGATGACGTAGACGGAACCATAACAGGAGGCACAAATATTGTGTCGCCATCAGAAGATTTTGGTGATGACTATCCGCAGGAAGGTCTTGATGCAGTAGGCGAGGATGGCAAGAAAAAGTATTATGGACAGCTTTGGGGGGCAGAAATTAAGTATCTTGATTACACAAGCAAGGAACCTATTCGCTACACAGGAAAGAAAATTGAGCCGGAGGTACATGTACGCTTTAGTGCAGATCCGGAAGTGTTAAGAAAGGGAAAAGCGTATACAATAAAGTATTCTAACAATATCAATGCAGGTACGGCAACCGCAACGATTAAAGGCATTAATCAGTTTACAGGATTTATAAAGGATGTAAACTTTGAAATTGGGCGGATTGATGTGAAAGATAAGTCTGTTGCGATTCCCAATGCAGTGGCAGTTAAAAATATTGCCGAAGCGGAGAAGCTCATCAAGCCTACATGGCAGGGAAAGGCAATGAAAAAGGATACGGAATATCAAATTAAAACTGTCGATGTAGAAGGTGTAAAAAAGATTTGCATAACAGGTATTGGAAACTTCGAGGGAACAAAGTATGTAGATATACATGATATTAATTCGATTTCCGATGACAAGCTGATAACCAAAGCGAAAATATCAATCGTGCCTGAGGATAAAAATCAGACTTATTCCGGTGCGGAATGCACTCCCCGCATTGAAGTGACAAAAAAGGATGGTTCTCCAATTGATGAAAAGCAGTATATGGTAGCTTATGCAAATAATATTGAAATTGGTAAAGCAACAATTACTGTATTCGGAGATGGCACAAACTATTATGGCAGTAAGAGCATAACGTTCAATATTAAGGCTGGAAATCTGAAAGATGTCGCGATGGTAGTAAATAAGTCAGGTGCAAATAGAGATAAAGAATTTAAGGCACCGGAAAGTGTAATCTATAATGGAAAATCTGCTGAAATACCGGTAAACAGCTTTAAGGTGGTATTGAAGGATGAAAAAGGAAACGCTACTACTACCAGGCTGAAAAAGGATATTGATTATAAGGTTGTACAGAGTGGTACAAACAAGGCAGGCTCCGCGAGCCTTACAATAAAGGGTATCAATCATTATAAGGGTGCTATTAGCTATAAGTATAAAATCCTGCCGCGTGATTTGGAAAAGGACAAGAGCGAAATAGAAATCTTATATGCAAAGACACTTGATTATACAGTAGGCGGAACAAAGTTTGTGCCGGGACAGAATTTCAATATCAAGATCAATGGTCATAATATTGATACGCGCAATTATCGGCTGAGCTATCGGGACAATCGGAATGTGGGACAGGCGACGGTTATAATATCAGGGCAGAAGTCTTTAACAGGAAAGATAGAACAAAGCTTTAATATTGCAAAAACAAACATGGAAGGAAACCCGGATTTTAATGTAACCTATAAAGATGTAATTACGAATGGTAAGCCTTTGACCTATGCTGATCTCAAGAAAGCAAATATTGGTATTACACAGATGGTAAACGGAAAAGCCAAAAAGCTTTCTGCGGGACGTGATTACGATAAAGATAAGGTTGAGTATTACATTGACGTAGACGGCGATTATAAGCTTACTGAAGCTGATGGAAAACCAGTAGACATTACTTCAAAAAGTGCTGTACAGGCATTTGCGGATAAGGGATATGTGACTGTTCTTGTAAAGGTTCGTGCGGCAGCGGGTAGCGAGTGCGGCTATACCGGAGAGCTGGTAGACTGGTTTAGGGCAGCGAAGTGGGGTATCCAAAAAGCAAAGGTTGAAAATCTCAGACCTAGGATTTTTGGCAAGAATTATAAGAAAGGTAACGGTCTGTCAACACCGATGACATGGACGGATACGGAAGTGGCAAAGATTGAGGACTATCTGAAGTTTACCTGCCAAACTGAGAAAGGGATAGAAGAAGTGACATGTCAGGATTTAATCGGGGCATACACTTACGACAATGACTACCTCAGCAAAGATGGTTTTGCAATTGTTCCGAACAGTTATAAGAAAAATGATAGGGTTGGTATGGCATCCTTTACAATCATAGGAACCGGAAAATATGCTGGAACCAAGAAGGTATCATTCAAAATTATCAATAAGGCAGTGGCAGAAAAAACAAAGACTGATAAGTCAGATCCCAATTCTCCAACACAATGGGAATCAACCTATAATTAAGGGAACAATGCTTTGGAATAGGCACTAAAAGTAAAATAAAGAACATATCCCATGCAGAATCAGATTTTACAAAATCCTGAACTGCATGGGATTTTCTTATATCTCTCCAAATTCTTTTTAATGAAGAATATCGGATGCATCTTGACGGCTAAGCCCGCCTGATTTATCACGGAGCATGTAAACCGTGTGGTAATCAACGCCTGCACAGCCCTCCAGCATCATCATTCAGCTCAAGCTGAATATCCAAAATCCCCAACTTCGGATTTTTATAACGCTTCCACAGAAACGGTTTTAATATCCGTACGGACTTGATGTCCCCGAGTGGAATACTCAATACATTACTGATAAAATGCTTCCTTACAGTTTTATTTTGGGAAAATAGGAATAATAGGTATATATACGTGGAACAATGGGTAAATTGACGTTTTTTGTTTTTAAATGTAGAATAAATGTAAGAAAAATCAAAACTCAGCTATAACTGATAGTGGTTTATTTGCTGACGGATGGTTGTAAATTTATAATTTGCCATATATACCTATGACATTTTTTCGTTAAATAATACGAAAGGAAGGACTACAAAATTGATAGAGAGAACATTTTTATTTATCACATTTAACGAAAATGAGAGAATAGCATTTTTAAAAAAGTTACATAACCGGAAAGAAGAAACATTTCACAATGGTATCGTAGTAACAAATGGAAGATTTGGAAAGTACGATGTAGTCCATTTTCATTCACCTTATCAAGGCAATGAGTCGCAGATGCCTGTTATGAATGCGATACAAATTATCAAGCCGGATGCAGTAATTCTGGTAGGTATTGCATGCGGGGCAAATGTAAATAAGAAAGATCAGCATATTGGTGATGTCCTGATATCAAAAAATGTCATAGACTATGATTTCCACAAAGATAATAACGGTAAAATAGAACAGCGCGGTATTATTGTTCCGAGTGGCAATACGCTTTACGGCTTGTTTTCTCAACACGCATTTAAATGGAAGGAAAAGTATAAGCTGGCATATCATTGTGGGGATATCATTTCCTCGACAGTATTGTTGAATAATCCCGAAAAGAAAAAAGAGATATTTGATGCTTTCTGTGATAATCCAAAAGGCTATGAAATGGAAGGGATTTCAACATTTAGGATATGCAGAAATGCTAATATTACGGAATGGATTATTGTGAAAGGAATTAGCGATTTTGGGGATGGAAACAAAAAAGATGAGTATCAGGTGATTGCTTCTGAAAATGCAGTTTCCCTATGTCAATATGTGTTTTCGCAGGAAGGCTTAAAATACGTACCTAAGGTATGGGAGTCTTCTGAAAACCACGATACGTGTAAGATTGTTATTCATCAAGTTAGTGGTGATATTTTATCTGAAAATGCAAAGAAACCTGACTTTGGGAAAAATAATACTTTTGGAAATGTAACAATCAATTTTTAAAGCAGAGAGGGTTTTTCATGGATGAGAAAGAGGTTATCGAGCATGTTTCAGATGATGAGACAGGATTGAATGACAAGGCAGATACGGAAGGAGCTTGCGAAGAAGTAACAGAAGAAAAGGCAGTAGAACAAGAAGCTGTACAGAAAGAATCGGAAAAAAATAAAGGAAAAGAGACTGATACGTCAACTCTTTTGAATGATGCAGATTTGAGCCAAAGCGACCAAGAATTTATAAAACGGCGTGAGAGTATTTTGTCCAATGGCTTAAATATGTCTGACAATATCACTGTTTATCAATTTTTTGGAGATTACATGTCAGGGAATGCACGGAAAATTGATTTTGGCGAACAAAACGAGTTTGACGATGTTTCAATAGGTAATAAAAGTGACACAGATGAGCCGCCACTGGATAAAAAGGAAGTAAAAATTGATCTTTCAGACAGTAGAAAGATATATGAATATTTGAAAGAAAACAGACAGTCACCCTATTGTGCTTTTCTGATAGCTTTGTCAATATTTGAGAAGTGTCAGCTTGAATTAGTACGCAATGAGGCAGAAATGCTATATAGTATTTTATCGGACGAACAAAGAGAGATTATCCATCCAAATGGCGAACATCAGATAGTACAGCGTGAAAGCTTTGAAGTATCTCAAAAGGAGCTGGCAGACAATTTTGGACTTTGTTTCTATAATGATTATCTGATTACTTTTGGAGGAAGAATTCGGTCAGGATTTGTGCGCTTTGCATCAAAAGAATATTCTGATAATATTTTGCGTGTAATCTTTACGGAATTTATTACATTGAAGAATAAAATAGTCGGATATTTAACCCAGTTGATTTGTTCGGAAAAGATAAGCTTATATGTTGCTGCAATAAATGCAATTAAGAAAATTTGTGACATCAATCCGGAGTTTTTTATTTCCGGAATTGTTACCCGTTTAATCAAAAATAAAACGGTACCATCAGATATTGCCGTTGCGGAGATATTGTGCAGCATTGCCCAATTGTCAGATGATACATATAATGCAGAAAGATTTTTGGAAGCAGTATATGGGAAAAACAAAGATGTGCATTATTATATTACTACTTTATTAACGTGCAAAACGCTTAAATATGATAGGGAGAAGATTGCGAAATTAATTCGTCCTATTTTACGTGAATTAGAAACACAGCCACACTTAGAGTACATGTTAAAGAATATTAAAATTGAATTGCCAGAAGAAGAAAATTATATAAAAAATGTTGGCGTATTTTATAATATTGGAGAACGCTATGCGGAGTATTATATAGCGCTTATATATGAATTTTGCCGTAGGTTGGACGAACTTAAAAGGTCAGATCCGCAAAGAGTTTGTGTGCAGTTGGTGCTTATTCTCTTTATTCAGGAAGATTATAATGAGAGTTATTTAAATACAGATAAGCCGGCAAAATTTAAAGACATGATTTTCATCAGATTGGTATTGCGGGACAAAGAGACGGCAGATTGCTGGCTGCTATTGACCCCAAATATGATAAGTACATTCAGTTAAAACAGGAGACAGTCGATCGAAAGAGAAAAAATGCCTCGGATGATTTTGATTTGCAGTTAAAGATAATAGATGCAATCAAAACCAGTGAGATGAATGATTTAGATAAAGATGAGCTGTTGAAACGAATATTTAACGGTGCCGCAGCGCCCCGGCTTGCTGAAAAAACGGATTGGGATGCTGTGGAGAATGAGACTTATGTAGATTACGATGAGCTTAGTGAAGATGGAGAGGATGTTGTATAATTATATTGTTAAAACATTCCTTTTATATCACAAATAATTCCATTCTCTGCACGAAAACGATATACATTCGGGGCAGCATTTTCATGAATCATATAAAAAGAACCATCAAAATAGGATACATAATACGGCGTACCGTTATTTCCAAACAGGCTATAAAGATTTTCATAATTACCTGTACTGAAATCTTCAAGAGTCTTTGCGCGGATAACGGTAGACATCTGCAAGTTATAATGCCTGTCGGTGGATATGGTAACAAAAAAGTAACCATCTATTATGCTGATTTGCACCATGCCGGAAATGCTGTCAGGGACGGGATATTCATTGAGTACCTCAAAAGTTTTTTTGTCCACCATCAGGATGCTGCTGCGTTCCACTGACGGGAAGAGGATAACGTCACCCAAAATGGTAAAAGAGCGTACATAACAATTGTTTAGTTCAGATACCGTCTTGACTTCCTGCAGAGTAATAAGCTTTGTTTCAGGTGTTCTCTTGTATAGATACATTTCACCTGTCATGGAACTCCATACATAGAATAATCCGTCAGTATAGTCATAATCCGCATAGTGAGGTCTGATGCCTACTTGCTCAAAGGTTTGTAAAGGCTTAAACGTATTGTATCCTTTTTCAAATGTAAGTATCCGGTTATTATCGGTATCGGTAACCATATAAATTTCCCCATCACTTGTAATGGCATGTGGTTTTTCCGTATTACGGGTCATAACCTTCCAGGTTTTCAAATTTGTACTTAGGCTGTCAGAATAGATAATTTGGTTATGATTACAATCCACTATAAAATATAAATTGTTTATTTTGACAATCTGTGTGGGCATAAGCAGATAGGGGTATTCATTTTCTGCCGCATATGCAGGAATACAAAACGTCATACTGGCAATAATTGTAAGAAAAAGAAGAAAACTTCTGTAAGACCGATTCATGAGGCAGCTCCTTGCGATTTATGTTTGGTATTTTGACGGAAAATATAAATATATAATTATATTATTATATATACAGTTAAAATGCAACTAATGAATTGTTTTCATAAACATAAAAGCGTAACAGTTAGCACGCAATAATATAGATAAAAAAGCTATGTGTTTTGGTATAGCAACGGAGGATAGAAAAATGAAATGTCCCAAATGTCATAAGGAAATTAGTGATAACGCAGAGATTTGCAGCGAATGTGGGGAGAGGATTGTGTCATTCGAGACTAAAGCAACGCCAATTACACCTGTTATATCACTTACACCTACACCAGCGCCTTCGATAATAGAAAACAATGAGGAAAAAACGTCTAAAGGGAAATATATGGTGGCAGGCGGAGCTGTTTTAGCTGCGCTGATATGTATTATATGCATTATACGGTTGATGCCAAAAGAAACCTCTTCCTCTAATTCTGATATGCCGACAGAATTGGAAACGGTTCCTATTTCCAATTCTGTGAAAAATGAAATACCAACAGATCTTTTTTCGGTACCGGATGAATTGCTTGAAACAGGAAAAAGTCAGATAACGAAAGATACAGAACTTGTAGATGGCATAAACAATCTTGCCGAGGCAATGCATCAATTTGCAAAAGAAGCGGAAGAAGCCGGTGATGTAAGTCTGGCATCAGAGCGAATAGAGGATGCATATGACATTTATAGTTCCGCAGTGATTCAGCACAAGGCGTTCTTGGAAAAACAAGCGCTTTCCGGTGCCATATACAGCCAGATATTATTAGAACTGGACGAGGCAATTTCCTTGGGAAACGATTTGGCAGAGAAAGGATATGCAGTTAATATGTCTTTACTAAAAGATTCCCGGAGTGATTTTGAAACATCCTATGCAGATAAGGTTATTACTACATTTGATGAATTTACAACCAGAGAAACATGGTCTAGGACGGAAGCATGGAATTTAATGTCAGCCACTGCGGATAACATGTTTGATAAATCTGATTTGGATAATCCAATCCGGCTCCGGTATGCCTATGCGCTTTCCTGGTGGACACAAAAACAGATTGAGACAGAGCTAAGCAATGGAACAATCACCTTAAAAGGAGCGGCTATTAAAATTGCGAATATGATAGATATAATGGATTATAATCCGATGATGATACAGTATTATATTACATATATGAATGCGGTTGGAGAGGACTGTACAGAGGTATCAAACGCATATAATGAAATAGTGGAACATATTGCCCGGTCACAGGGCATCCGAATCGGTACAGATATCGATCTGCCGCATTTTTGGTACTTTAATGATTTTGTAAACCATCCCGTAGATGATGTCAATGGAGTAACCCAAGAAAATAGACAATGGATCAGGGGTCGTATGGGTTATGTGACATTTATAAAAAAGTAGATATATGAAAAATATTCAGAATACAAACCTCCAAGAGCGCATTGCTCTTTTGATTATAAGTATAACATTATTAATCCTGTTTTTAGGAGTATTTAAAAATAAGGAATCCAATACACCAAGCCTGCAAGAAGTGGAATCCACTGAAGAATCCAGTATAGTGTGTAATGAAACGGAAGAGGAGACACAGTCTTCACAGGAATCGGAAGTGGTTGTACAAGACTACCCAAAGCCGGAATATGCGTTTACTACAGACGAGGTGACAATTGCCATCAAGGGCTTAAGCAGAGAGTATACGATTGCATGGGTTAGTGACTTACATTTAGTCAGTGACCATAAAGCAGGTGAAGCGCTGGGAGATGTCCATGCAGAATATCTTGATGCCATTGACAGGCGTTATGAAGGCTTGGCTGTGACATCTGACGGGGTTCATGCGGAGGATTTGTGGCCGGAAATTGTCAAATATTTAAATTATAATAAATTTGATAGTGTTATTTTTGGGGGAGATATGATGGATTATTGCAGCAATTCTAATGTTGCAATGATTAAGGAAGGATTGGACAACTTGCGTATTCCTTATATTTATATTCGTGCAGATCATGATTATGGTGCATATTATGGCGGTGTATTTTTTACGGAAACACAGGCTCGGCAGCTTCACCAGACGATAGATGGTGATGCGATTTCTTATAAATTTTGGGATGACGGGGACTTTTTAGTGCTTGGCATTGACAATTCCACTAAAGATATGCCGGATTATTATTTAGATATGGTAACGGATGTGTATAGCCGGGGAAAACCTGTAATCATGGCAACACATGTCCCATATGACACCAAAGTTGATGACACCTTGAAAGAACTCTCCATGCAGGTGCGCAATACGATATATTATTGGAGTGATGAAAGCGACCAATATAAGCCTAATGATGTCACCCGGAAGTATTTAGACATGGTTTATGACGAAAATACTGTGGTAAGTCAAGTGCTTGCCGGGCACCTCCATGCGTCATGGGATGGTATGATATCTGAACAGGTTTCACAACATATCTTTGCTCCTGCGTTTAGTGGAAGCATTGGCATTATTCATGTTGTGCCGGAAGCTGATTAAAATTTATTGGCATAAGATTGCGGCAAAGGTAGAAACGATAGAGGAATTTGAAAAGAAAATCGGAATGGTTAATAAATAACAGGATTTAGGGCATCTCATAGAAGGGGGTGCTCTTTTTAGATTAAATGTCCAATGAAAAAGAAAGAAATGTAGTATAGGATAGAGGTACAGTTTAAGCCATGCATAACCTAAGCAAAGTAAAAAATATGGCAATTTGACAAATCAAATACACCAACAAAAGCCCAGCCGCTTGTACAAAATTCATAGTACCTGCGGCTCTTTTTTGTGAATTTAGCTATCAAACAAGAAAAAGACGGACAAAAGTGGAAAAAACAGGGTGCTTTGCGCACCATAATTAATACCGTGCACGAGCACAATTTTAGATAAAATAGCCAAAAATATATAAAATTTTTGTAAAATAAAAAGCTTTTAATATTTGTGAAATTTTGGTACTATTAAATCATAATAGCAAATTCGGCTCCGGAAAAAGCCATGATTTGCACGGGCACGGTAAGGTGCGTGCCGGACGGAGATAAACTTAACGATAGGAGGACAAATTATGAGCAAGTTCAGAAAAGGGCTTTTGAAGCGTGTCATGGCAGTAGTGTTATCGTGCACGATGATAATGTCAGGAAACATGACCGCATTCGCAAGCGAAGCGCCCGCTGACACAGGTAGGTACGTCGAGGAAGTCGCTGACGAAAACGACAATGACGACGGCACAGACGGAACATCCGCAGAACGCGATACGGATGAAAGTGCCCCGTCAGAAGATGCGGCAGCCGAGGAAACGACAAAGAGCGAAGAGAACGCTTCGAACGGAAAAGACGATACGGATAATGAAACAACAACCAATGTAGAAACCGTTGCAGCAACGGATACGGAGGTGTCAGATGAGGAACAGACTTCGGAGGTGGAGTCTGATTTGAGTGTAGGTACTGAGGAAGAAGAAAGCGTTGAAGTCGAAGCGGTCGGGGCAGAAATAACGGATCTTCAGACAATGTCAGCTACAGCTACATATATACTGGATATAAGTTCAGTGGCAGATATTGCTAGCGGTAACGTTAAAGAAGGCGATATAGTATTATGGGGCGATAATCATTTTGCATTATTATGCGGAAATAGTACGCAAGTTGAAGCTAACAAAAGTAATACATTTTCAGAACTTGCTTATGAAACAGGTCAAATCTATAGAACAACTACAACCAAGAGACTTGCTACGGGAGGGGAGGGAACTACCTCTAAACAGTCTATAAAATTTACAACCTCTGGTCCTGCGGATGTTACCGTGTATTGGGCTTCTAAAGCGGCAGGTCGTCAAATGTCAATATTAAATAGTAGTGGAAAGAAAATAGCGGTGACAGAAGCGGCTATGATTGCAAATGGTATGTATGCATCAACAATGACACTCGCAAGCGCAGACAGTTATTTTCTTGGAGGTAATAATTATATATGCAAGGTAAAAGTAGAGCCGGCAAATGAAAAGAAAAACCTTACGAATGCGGAAGGAGCAGTTATATATAATTTAGCAACGGATAAGGACAACTTCCCTGAAATGACGGAAGATAAAGCAAATAATAAATACTCTGCAATTGAGGGTTGTGCAGTAAACTATTATGGATTGATAGTGGATGCTAATAAGAATGCCATTACTGAAAATTCTGACAAACTTGGTAGTAACGGAAAGTGGAGCATGAAGAATAATTGCGTTCAAGTAAATGACAATACAATTATTTATATTCCTGTAGAAAAAAGAAGCCGTGTGACTATTAATGCAAGTAGTGCAAGCATAAAATATACGTTGGACGGAAAAGCTTCTACAGGAGTTGAAAGCACATTTGATTGCAATGGTGATGGTGGATACGCTACCATGAATGTAATAACTGGAAATTATTTAAACTCCATTAAAATAGCTCCAATTGCGCAGAGATCTGTCACTGGTAAAGTAAACCTTGGTGACGGCGTAGCAATTCCGGCAGGGCTTGAAGTAATATTTACAGATACAAAAGACAAAAACTTAGTTATTAAAGATACTGTAGGCAATGATGGCAGCTATTCCGTTACGTTATATGAAGGCAGTACATACGACATTTCACTCAGCGGCAATTATGACATTTCCGAGCCAGAGTCTAAGCAGATTACAGTTGGAAATTCGGCAATAACAGATTTTGCCATAACAGCAGCTTCCATGGATGTAAATAAAGTAAGCTGCAGCGTTACATTTGAGACAGGTACGGCGCCGGATAATTTTGCTCTTAAATTTAAGGCAAAACAGGGAACACATAGCGCTACGGCGGTGCTTGAGAGTGATAATACCTATAAAGTTGACTTGGAGAAAGGTGGGACATATACCATATCGCTGGCAGGAAACGGCATGAAAGATTATATGGCTGATCCGGCTGAAATAAGTGCTGATACATTAAATCAGACAATTACAATTAAAGAAAAAGACAAACATAATGTGTCCCTTAATACAGAGAGCTTTGATAATAAGGTGGATTTCTCCGCAATAACGGTTACATTTACGGATATAGGGAATAATAATGACGATACGGACACAGTACCATATGAATATTCTTGCACAGCAAATGCTGGCAGTATTGCTTTAAGAGATGGTACATATTCTGTATCTATTAATAAAAAGGTGGAATATCCGTATCAGGTTACATATCCTGATCTTGAAGTGAACGGAAGCGGCACGTATGAGTATACACTTAATTTTAAAGAACGTTTAGTGTGGGACTTTACAATTGGCGATCCTGCATTAGAAGAAGGTAAGGTGTCGGAAGGTAAAACCGACGAGGATCAGTTGTATAATGGTCTTTATATTAATACAAAAAAATTACGGGATGAACAAGGAAATGTTGTTCAGGAAAATGGAAAAGATGTCCAAGGAAAATTCGGCGTAAGTATTTCAGGTAAAAAAGTACAGGTAAATAAGACAACCAAAGTAAAAATCCCTGTATCAGGAAGAGGAACTGTAGCAATAGAGCCTGCTACCGGACCTTATGAACTGAAAAGACTTACAGATAAAGATCAGGATGCGTCAAATGTTCCGCCACAGTCCCCGGGGACAATAACATACAATGAAGAAACAAAGTATGTATTAATGGAAGCAACCACTGGAACGGTATGGCTTACAAAAATCGCAGTAACGCGCGATCCCGCTGTAGAAGTAAGCGGCAGAATTTCCGGTCCCGATGGCTTTGATATCAGCAATTTCACAGTGGCATTTGTCAATCAGACAGATGACAGCACAATCCCTGTGGAGGTAAACACTGACGGGAGCTATAATGTAAAGCTGACCTCTGGACATACCTACGTTGCAACTCTGTCGGGTGATCCCCGGTATGGATTTGCAGAGGCAGGAAAGACAATAGAGGTAGAAGGTACTGCTCCTTTGACGGGAAAAAATTTAACCGTTGAGGCAAAGTCTACAGTAAAATATTCCGGTAAAATTACAGGATTTGCAGAGGATTATAAGCGGCTTGACAATCTGAAAGTGATCCTGACGGCAGGTGTTGACAAAACGGAACTTATAATTGATAAAACAGATAAGTCGAATATCAGCTTCAATGCAGTTTTGGAGTCAGGCACGGAATATACAATTAAATTAGAGGGCGTAGATGATTATACCTTAACAAGTGAAGCAACCATACAAAAGACTTCAGATTATACCGCAGATATCATAGTAGGGAAAAAGCCAACTTATATGGTAAGTGGTAAATTCCTTGAGTTAGACAAGGCGGAGGTCACAAAGGTTTCGTTCACCTATGTTAATGAGGGGGCACTGGATAAAAATTATATTTATGAAGCGGAACTAAACACAGCGAAAGACGGATATTCCGTTATGCTTCGAGATGGCGAATATGAAGCAAGTGCCGAGGTAAACGGATACATAACAAGAACACATGTTGTTGTAACTGGTGGAACGGTTGACAGAGACTTGCTGTTTCTGTGGACGGATACCTCCAAGCTTGATTATAAAGCGGATCTTTATGTGGGATATGACGACAGGGAGGACAGCTATAATACTGTAACCAAGGCATTGAAGGCAGCGAAGCGCATGAGTCCTTCGGCAGACAAGCGCATTACAATCCATATCGCTCCGGGAACGTACAGAGAGCAGATTATAGTGGATGTGCCTTATATCACATTTAAGAACGATACACCTTCACAGGAAGTAAAGCTTACATGGTACTACGGTATTGGTTACAAGTATTACAGTAGCAATCCGGCGATTGGTCATGGCGTAGATGGATTTTATGATCCGGAGTTTGCATACAACAAGAAAGAAAAAAACACAGTGTTCCGATGGGGCTGCACAGTACTTGTGAAAGCTACGGATTTTAGAGCCGAAAACATTGTGTTTGAAAATTCATTTAACAAATATGTGACAGATGAAGAAATTGCTGACGGTGTGGAACCGATTGAGCAGGAGACTAAAAAGCCCGTTAGAGCTAAGGGAATGGATGTAAAAACTTATGCTATGGGAGAACGTGCAGCAGCATTATATATTGAAGACCAAGGCGACAAAGCAGAATTTTATAACTGCCAGTTCCTTAGCAATCAGGATACAGTTGGAACAGGAAGCACGACACCACGCTCTTATTTCAAAGATTGTTTAATTGAAGGAAATACGGACTATATCTGTGGTGCAGGTGATGCAGTATTTGATAATTGTGAACTTAGGTTTGCAGGATATAGCGATAAAAGCTCAGGAGGGTATATTACGGCAGCTAGTGTTCCAAGACAATACGGTTACCTTTTCTGGAACTGTACAGTAACCGGTACGACAAACTCAGGTGCGAATAAAGACATTGGATACTTAGGAAGACCGTGGAATAAAAAAGAAGATACAAAATTAGCAACCGTAACGTTTGTGAATACAATACTTGACAGAGCAGACATTATTTATCCTGTTGGTTGGAAAGAAATGGGGGACTTTGAGCCTTCTGCTGTGAACTATAAAGAGTACAACACAACAGTGAAAGGCGGAGCAGCTGCCGACATAAGCAAGAGAACACCGGGTACGGTTGTAACAGAAAATCCCGTAGCAGACATGACAGTATATTTTGGAGACTGGACGCCTGCGTATTATAATCATGTTGATGCTCCTACGACAGAGACAAAACAGGGTAAAGTAGCGAAGGGAACCGAAATTGTATTGAAATGTGCTACACAAGGAGCTGTAATCCGATATACTACTAACGGCGATGCTCCGACAGAAAGCAGCACTAAATATGAAGACGGCAAACCGATTGTGCTTGATACCACAGGCGAAATCGTGATTAAAGCAATTGCGTTTAAGGGAACCGCACAAAGCTCGGTTGCGGAATTTACGTATACGGTTGTTGATGCTGACAAATTTGTGGCGGCTCCAACAGCAGATGTAGAACCGGGTAAAGTGGAGAAGGGCAGAAAGGTTACCCTCACTTCTGCGGCAGGAACAGAAATTCACTATACAACAAACGGCGATGTCCCGACAACGGAAAGTACCTTGTATAAGGAACCGATTGTAATTAATGAGACAACAACGATTAAAGCAATTGCAGTAAAGGATAAAAATGTAAGTGATATTGCTACGTTTAAGTATATTGTTGACGTGGCTGTGGTAGACCCCGTAACAATAAACCCGCCAACCTCAACCCTCAACCCGGGCATAGTGCCAGTAGGGAAGACAGTCACATTACAGGCAGAAAACGGCGCGACAATTTATTACACAATAAACGGAGACGATCCGACAGGAAAATCCGGCGAACTCTACGACGGCAAACCGATTGCACTTGGCAGCGAATCAAAGACAATTGTGATCAAGGCAATCGCAGTTAAGGGCGAGGCAAAGAGCAAGGTTGCGACATTTACATACACCGTTTCAACAGAACTCGATCCCGACAAATTTGTCGAAGCCCCCGTGTTTGACATTCCGTCAGGCAAGGAAGTGGAGCCGGGGACAAAAGTAACACTGACAAATCCGGAAGAAGGCGTAAAGGTTTACTACACAATGGACGGAACCGAGCCGACATCCGGCAGTACAGAGTACAAAGCCCCGATTGACCTTGGAACCAAGGCAGGTGAGGTTGTAATCAAAGCAATTGCATTCAGGGAAGAGAACAAAAGTTCAGTATCAACCTATGAGTACACCATTGTCGAAGGCGGCATAGTAGAAAAAGATCAGGTGGAAGCGCCCGAAGCGACTCCGGCAGCAGGCGAAATCGAAGCAGGAACGCAAATCAAACTGGAAAGCAAGACAGAAGGCGCGACAATTTACTATACAATAGACGGAACTGAGCCGACAACAGAAAGCACGGAGTGCAAAGAGCCGATTACCATTAACGAAGCTGTGACAATTAAGGCGTTTGCGGTAAAGGAAGGCTTAAAGCCGAGCAAGTTTGTTGAATTTAAGTATACAATCAAGGATAACACAAATACTCCGGTAGCGCCGGACGATCCGGGCAGCACAAAGCCGGATGCCAAGGACATTTGGATTACAGGCTTGGAAAAATCTTATCCTTACACAGGAGCCAAGATTATACCGGACATCAAGGTATGGGACTGTGACGTTAAAGGTGCGGACAGACTTTTGACACCGGGCGTCGATTACACGGTTACATATAAGAACAATGTAAAACCGACAGACGATAAGACAACCAAGGATAAAATGCCAACTGTTATTGTAACAGGAAAAGGCAACTATTTCGGAAAGGATGTTACCGAGACATTCGAGATTGCATATGTGGCAGAGGTTACAGATGAAAAAGCGATTTCTGTCAAGGGAGCAAAGATAGAGCTGGTAGAAAAGAAATATGCACCCACATATGACGGAACATCGAAAAATCCTGCTTTTAAGCTTGTCTTTAAGGGAAAAACGCCCGTGACATATGAGTATGAATATAATTTGGAGACAGGAAAATATGTAAGACTTGACAACGACAAAGAGATGAATGTCAACATTGCCGTATCAAACAACGTCAGCAAGGGAACCGCGACAATCCTTGTAAGCGGTAAGAAAGAGAAAAACAAGGTAACAAGTGTAAAGGCAACCTTCAAAATTCTTCCTGTTGATTTGAGCAAGGCTACGGTGCAAATAAAAGCAGGCGCCGGAGTATACGCAGTAAAGGGTGCAGTGCCGGAAAGCCTGACCGTTACCTGCGGCGGAAAGACTCTTGTGAACGGAATTGACTATACTGTCAAGTATGGAAATAATAAGAACGCAGGAAACCAAGTCGGAACAATTGCGATTACAGGAAAAGGCAACTATACCAAGAAGGCATCAACGAATGTGAAATTCGACATTAAACCGCTTGACCTGTCCAAGATTTCCGTAAGTGCAGTGACCGCGTGTGAAGGCATAACACCGGGCAAAATCAAGGCAACCGTAGTTGACGGCGACGGAAATGCATTGAAGTCTTCGCAGTATAAGCTGACAATTTATCAGGCAGACAAAACAACAGCCTATGGAGCAAAGGATAGAACCAAGCTTACCGCTGACACAGAGATTTATGTGGAAGCTACAGCCGCAGAAAAGGAAAAGAACCTGACAGGAACCACAAAGAAAGAGTGCTTCAAGGTAGGAAAGGACATTTCCAAGGCGAAGTTTAAGTTAAAGAAGGGACTTGCAAAGGAATATACAGGTGCAGAGGTTAAGCTTACGAAGGAAGATTTTGAGTCTGTAACTTATAAGGACAAGAGCGGAACAAGCAACCTTACATTAGATGCCGAATATGAAATCATTGAATATTCAAACAACATCAATAAGGGAACCGCGACAGCAGTCATCAGGGGAAAAGGCAGTTACAGCGGAACAAAAATAATTAAGTTTAAGATTAAACAAAAGAAAATGGTAAAAGGCAGCGAAAGCACAACAAACAAATAAAAAACGCCTCCAAAACATAAGATTTGCTCAATAAATTAAAACAAAACCTCTCAGGGCGAAAGCTCAGGGAGGTTTTGTTTTGATATTTTTTTAACGCAAGCCGAGAGCTTGCGTTTTTTATATAAAATTTTAGGAATTTATACAAATGTCACAAAAAAAAGTGCAAAAGTTTGGATACAAAAAACAGTTTAAATAAAAAAATCGCACAAATAAATATTGAAAACGGTAAAGATTTTTGTTAAGATGTATGTACTCGGTTAAATTTTGCCAAAAATGATAAAAATTTTGAAAGTTGCTACAAAATTTTGTATTATTTGACGACAAAAAGAGACCAGTCGGAACTAGAAAACAAGAAGACTAGTGTGTTATATTAAGGCATCCTTAAGGACCCCTTAAGGCGCGCTTAAAATCTGAAAAGTCTATAAAAAATGATTAAAATTTTATAAACTTTCAGGAGCACGGAGGTGCCAGCGTATGACTGCACAAGGGAGGAAGGCGAACGTATGAGTAAATT
>CANOMQ010000007.1 GCA_947567595.1 uncultured Lachnospiraceae bacterium
TAAGACGTCGCCCTCTCACGGCGAAAACAGGGGTTCGATTCCCCTACGAGCTGTTAAGCGGTAAAAAACGCGAAAAAAAGTTTATATGATTTTATCATTTCATATGGCTCGTTGGTCAAGCGGTTAAGACGTCGCCCTCTCACGGCGAAAACAGGGGTTCGATTCCCCTACGAGCTGTTGACTGTTATAAAACAGCCCAACCCGAGAAAGCACCTGATAGTTAGTTTTCAGGTGTTTTTTAACTCTTGTTAAGAGCTCTTATAAGAAAAGTCAGAGTATTTTCCATAGGAATTCTGAAGGTTCTTTTGTCACAATTTTTTCAGAAATTAATAATGTTTAAAAAAAGTTAATACTTAATTCACTTGTTATACAGTCTGTTTTCAGATATAATAGAAGGTGAGCAGATATGTTAATGCAGAAATAATCAGGAAAGGAAATAGTTATAAGGCGTGGATTTTGATGGTATCTGGCAAATGGGCGCTGAATAATTATTCAGGTGTAAGATATGGGAACAAAGATTGAAGATACAATTAATGCGTTTACAGATAAGTATACAAAAATATGTGTGGACAACAGCGCGATTGATCCGGAACTGTTTGACACGTACGGCGTAAAGCGGGGACTGCGTGACAAAAACGGTAAGGGCGTGTTGTCGGGGCTTACGAATATTTCCATGATAAAATCTTCGGAGGAGATTGACGGAAAGACGGTTCCATGCGACGGACAGCTTTATTACAGAGGGTACAATATTTTTGATTTGGTGCGCGGCTTTAATCAGGATAACCGTTTCGGGTTTGAGGAGTGTGCGTATCTGCTGTTGTTTGGCAGCCTGCCCAACAGGGAGCAGCTTACGGATTTTAAACGCACGTTAGGGTGCAGCATGACGCTTCCGACGAACTTTGTGCGCGACGTCATCATGAAGGCGCCAAGCCATGACATTATGAATTCGCTGACAAAGAGCGTGCTGACGCTTGCGTCGTATGACGATACGGTAAAGGACGTGTCACTCGACAACGTGCTACGTCAGAGCCTGATGTTAATCAGCGTTTTTCCGATGCTTTCCGTGTACGGGTATCATGCATACAATCATTATGAATGTGACGAGAGCTTATATATCCACCGTCCGGACCCCAATCTGTCAACGGCGGAGAACCTGCTTCGGATGTTAAGACCGGATATGTCTTATACGGCGATTGAGGCGAAGGTGCTTGACGCGGCTTTGGTGCTTCATATGGAGCATGGCGGCGGTAACAATTCGACGTTCACGACAAGGGTGGTAACGAGTGCCGGCTCCGATACATATTCGGTGATTGCGGCAGCGCTTTCTTCGCTCAAAGGTCCAAAACACGGCGGTGCGAACATCAAGGTGGTTCAGATGATGGAGGATTTGCGGCGCAATGTTGATGATGTGACCGACGAGGATCAGGTAAGGGCGTATTTGTACCGGCTTCTGAATAAGGAGGCGTTTGACAGAAGCGGACTGATTTATGGAATGGGACACGCGGTTTACTCGATTTCCGATCCGAGGGCACTGGTGTTTAAGAACTTTGTGGAACGGCTTGCGATGGAAAAGAAGCGTCATGACGACTTTGACCTGTATTCGATGATTGAGCGGCTTGCGCCGGAGGTGATTGCCGAGAAGTGCAGGATTTACAAGGGCGTCAGCGCGAATGTGGATTTTTACAGCGGATTTGTGTACAGTATGCTGGATATTCCGCTTGAGCTTTACACGCCGATTTTTGCGATTGCACGAATTGTCGGCTGGAGCGCGCACCGCATGGAGGAGCTGATTAATGTGGATAAGATTATCAGACCTGCGTATAAGAGCGTTGCGTCGCTTAAGACGTATGAGACGCTTCAGGAGCGTTCCATGCCAAAGCTGAGCGGGCGTGACGAGACAATCTATAAGCTGCCGATGAATTAAAGCAGACGTGGTTTGTGCAAAATGCGACAAATGGAAGTTTTTTGAAAAAACTATTGCATTTTTTATAGGAAAGTGTTAAGATAAGTAAAGTTAAATAAGGTTAGATGATAGAGAGTGAGCTTGCGAGTTCACTCTTTTGTTTATGAGGTGGGCTGATGGCAAAAAAAAATTCTTATGAGGAACGCGCGGAGGCGCTGCTTGTGCCGATTGTGCAGGCGAATGATTGTGAAATTTATGACGTGGAGTATGTGAAGGAAGGAAGCGACTGGTATCTGAGGGCTTACATTGATAAGCCGGACGGTGTGAGTATCATTGACTGTGAGAATGTGAGCCGGGCATTTTCCGAGAAGCTTGACGAGGAGGATTTTATCCCGGACGCGTATATTTTGGAGGTGTCAAGTCCGGGGCTTGGAAGGGCGCTTAAGAAGGACCGGCATTTTGAGCGGAGCCTTGGTGATGAGGTGGAGGTCAAAACCTATAAGCCGATTGACAGACAGAAGGAATTTATCGGTATCCTAAAGGCATATGATAAGGATACTGTCACGATAGAATTAGAAGGGGTTTCTGAAACGAAAGATATGGTCTTTGCAAGGTCTGATATTGCGATTGTCAGACTGACGCTTGATTTTTAATCCGGTAAGGAGATATAGAGGAAATATGTCGTTTATACGGCGTACGGGTCGCGCGGTGAGTAGGAAAAAGAGCGTTTCCTACTCTATTAGAATAGGAGGGTAAAGGAAAAATGAACAAGGAATTAATGGAAGCACTAAACATTCTCGAAAAGGAGAAGGAAATCAGCAAGGAAACGCTTTTTGAGGCGATTGAAAATTCACTTCTGACAGCCTGCAAAAACCATTTTGGAAAGGCTGACAACATTACAGTCCAAATTGACAGAGAAACCTGCGATTTCCTTGTGTATGCCACGAAGGAGATTGTGGCGTCGCCTGACGAGGTGGAAGATGACGTTTTGCAGATTTGCATTGACGACGCGATTAACATTTCCAAAAATGCGGTGATTGGGGACACCATCAATGTGGAAATCAAGTCAAAGGAATTTGGGCGGATCGCCACGCAGAATGCAAAGAATGTCATTTTGCAGAAAATCCGCGAGGAGGAGAGAAGCGTCGTTTACAACCAGTTCTATGAGAAGGAAAAGGACGTGGTGACGGGAATTGTGCAGCGCTACACGGGCAGGAACATCAGCATTAATTTAGGAAAGGCGGACGCAATCCTAAATGAGGCGGAGCAGGTAAAGGGAGAAGAGTTCAAGCCCACGGAGCGCATTAAGGTATATATCCTTGAAGTGAAGAACACGCCTAAGGGACCAAGAATTATGGTGAGCCGTACCCACCCGGAGCTTGTAAAGCGGCTGTTTGAGTCGGAGGTTACGGAGATTAAGGACGGCACGGTCGAGATTATGAGCATTGCGCGTGAGGCGGGAAGCCGTACGAAGCTTGCGGTAAAGACAAACAATCCGAATGTGGACGCGGTCGGCGCGTGTGTCGGAATGAACGGTGCGCGTGTGAACGCGATTGTCGAGGAGCTGCGCGGGGAGAAGATTGACATTGTAAACTGGGACGAAAATCCCGGAAACTTTATCCAAAACGCGCTCTCTCCTGCAAAGATTGTTGCCGTGTTTGCCGATCCGGACGAAAAGACGGCAAAGGTTGTCGTGCCGGATTACCAGCTTTCGCTTGCAATCGGTAAGGAAGGGCAGAACGCGAGACTTGCGGCAAGGCTTACGGGATATAAGATTGACATTAAGTCAGAGACGCAGGCGAAGGACGCGGAGGGCTTCCGGTATGAGGACTATATGTATGACGAGGACGGGGACGTCTACTATGAGGAGGAGTACGAGGAAGGCGAATACGAAGCGGAATACGAGGAAGGCGAGTATGAAGCCGAATATGAGGAAGGCGAATACGAAGCGGAATATGAAGACGGGGAATATGCGGAAGTGGAAACGGACGAGGACGAGACAGCGGTAGCACAACCGGAGATTGGAGAGGAAGAGGAGACGTTGGCATAAATGGCAAAGAAAATTCCGATGAGGCAATGCATAGGCTGTGGTGAGATGAAGGGCAAAAAGGAGCTGCTTCGCATTCTGCGCACACAGGACGGGGAAATTGTTCTTGATGTGAGCGGGAGGCAGAACGGCAGGGGCGCTTACATATGTCCGAATGCAGAATGCCTGAAACGGGCGAGAAAGTCGAAGGGACTTGAGCGGTCATTTAAAATGAAGATAGAGGACGAAATCTACGACAGTCTGACAAAGGAGATAGGGATATTTGAAGAGAGTATATGCAATGCTGGGAATGGCGATGAAGGCAGGTAAGGTGGCAAGCGGGGAATTTGCCACGGAAAAAAGCGTAAAGGGCGGTCAGGCGCATTTGGTTTTGGTAGCGGAGGACGCTTCCGACAACACGAAAAAAATGTTTACAAACATGTGTTTGTTTTATGAGACGCCAAGGTGTGTGTGCGGCACAAAGGAAGAGCTGGGCTTTGCAATCGGAAAAGCAATGCGCGCCTCACTCGCGGTTACGGATGAAAATTTAGCAAAAGCAGTATCAGAACGGTTGGAGCAGGCTGGGAAACAGATTGATAACAACGCAAATTCGCATTTGGAAAGGGTATGATAAAATATGGCTAAAATGAAAGTATATGATCTTGCGAAGGAGCTCGGCGTCAAAAGCGCCGAAATCCTGACCGTATTAAAAAGTAAAGGTATCGAGGTAAAAAGTCACATGAGTGTATTGGAGGACGAACAAATCGCGGAGGTAAAAAAGGCGATCAAGGCGCCCGGGGAGCCTGCGCAGATCAAGGCGGCGGAGGCGCCAAAGCCTGCGGCAAAAAATAAGGAAGACGCACCAAAGTCTGCAGGGACGCCTAATCCTGCGGCGGAAAACAAGGCGGAGGCACCAAAGCCCGCGCCTATGAAAAAGAAGAAGAGCATTATCTTTGTCAGCAATCCGGATAATTCCAGAATGAAGGGGGCGCAAATTCCGAGAAAGCCTGCGCATCCTGTGGAGAAGAAGGCAGAGCCTGCAAAGACGGTGCCGACTGTGGCAAAGCCTGCGGCGCCAAAGCCTGTGGAAGCACCAAAGCCGGTGGAGGAGCCTGTAAAAGCGAAAGCACAGGAGCAGCCAAAGCCAATGCCTGAGATGAAGGAGCCTGTGGAGGCAGAAAAGCCAGCAACTGCTGCTGTGGAAAATAAGCCGGAGAATAAGACGGAAAACAAGGCTGAGGTCAGAAGCGAGGGCAGGACGGAGAATAAAGCCGACAACAGAAGTGACAACAGGGGCGAAAATAAAGGGGATAACAGAGACAGAGGCGGACAGCGCCGCGACGGACAAAGAGACAACAATCGAGACAACAACCGAGAGAATAATCGGGACAATAACCGCGATAATAACCGTGGCGGGGACAGAGGCGGACAGCGCCGCGACGGACAAAGAGAGAATAATCGGGACAACAACCGAGAGAATAATCGGGATAATAACAGAGGCGGACAGCGCCGCGACGGGCAGGGCTTTAACGGCGGCAGACGTGACAGTCAGGGCGGCAGACCGGGACAGGGCTTTAACGGCGGACGTGACAATGACCGCGGACGCGATAACCGCGGCGGTTTTGCAGGCAAGGGACAAGGAAAGAACAGCAGTTTTGTACCGGAAAGTCCGATGAAAGACGCTGAGAAGCATAGGGATGAGGAAAAGCGCCGTATCAGTCAGGAGAAGGATAAGAGAAACCGCAAGGACTTCATGTACGAGGAGGACGATAACGCGTCAAAGAACGCAAAGGGCAAAAACAAGCCCGGCAAGTTTATCAAGCCTGAAAAGAAGCCCGTGGAGAAGGTTGAGGAGCAGATTAAGGTCATCACGCTTCCCGAGAAGATTACGATTAAGGAGCTTGCGGATAAGATGAAAATCCAGCCGTCGGCAATTGTCAAGAAGCTCTTTTTACAGGGACAGATTGTCACGGTCAATCAGGAGGTTGCCTATGAGACTGCGGAGAATATTGCGATGGAATATGATATTCTCTGTGAGCAGGAGGTCAAGGTTGACGTGATTGAGGAGCTCTTAAAGGAGAGCGAGGAGGATCCGGCGTCAATGGTTCCAAGACCGCCCGTAATCTGCGTTATGGGGCATGTAGACCACGGAAAGACATCGCTTCTTGATGCAATCAGAAAGACGAATGTAACAGATAAGGAAGCAGGCGGTATCACACAGCATATCGGCGCTTATACGGTCAATATCAACGATCAGAAGATTACGTTTTTAGATACACCCGGGCATGAGGCGTTTACAGCAATGCGTATGCGCGGTGCGAACTCAACGGACATTGCGATTTTGGTGGTAGCGGCGGACGACGGTGTCATGCCGCAGACGGTTGAGGCGATTAACCATGCCAAAGCAGCAGGCATTGAAATTATTGTTGCGGTAAACAAGATTGATAAGCCGGGTGCCAATATTGAGCGTGTGAAGCAGGAGCTTACGGAATATGAGCTGATTTCCGAGGACTGGGGCGGAAGCACGGTGTTTGTGCCCGTTTCGGCAAAGAGCGGAGAAGGTATTGAGCAGCTTCTTGAAATGATTTTGCTCACGGCAGAGGTGCTTGAGCTTAAGGCAAATCCGAAGCGGCGCGCAAGAGGTCTTGTAATTGAGGCAGAGCTTGACAAGGGACGCGGTCCGGTTGCGACGATTTTGGTGCAGAAGGGTACGCTCAAGGTCGGCGATTTCGTGTCTGCGGGCGCAGCGAGCGGCAAGGTGCGTGCGATGGTTGACGACAAGGGCAGAAGAGTAAAAGAGGCAGGTCCTTCTACGCCGGTTGAAATTCTCGGACTTGGCGATGTACCGAATGCAGGTGAAATTTTTATTGCGCATGAAAATGATAAAGAAGCGAAATACTATGCAGAGACGTTCGTCGCGCAGAACAAAGAGAAGCTTTTGGAGGATACAAAGGCGAAGATGTCGCTTGATGACTTGTTCTCACAGATACAGGCAGGTAATCTGAAAGAGCTGAATCTGATTATCAAGGCGGACGTACAGGGCAGCGTGGAGGCAGTAAAGCAGAGCCTTGTGAAGCTTTCCAATGAGGAGGTTGTCGTAAAGTGCATTCACGGCGGCGTTGGTGCGATTAATGAATCAGACGTCATTTTGGCGTCGGCGTCCAATGCGATTATCATTGGATTTAACGTGCGTCCTGACGCGCAGGCGAAGGCGACGGCGGAGCGCGAGGGCGTGGACGTAAGGCTGTATAAGGTAATTTATCAGGCAATTGAGGATATTGAGGCGGCAATGAAGGGTATGCTTGATCCTGTTTTCGAGGAGAAGGTGATTGGTCATGCCGAGGTACGGCAGATTTTCAAGGCGTCGGCGGTCGGCAATATCGCAGGCTCATATGTGCTTGACGGTATTTTCCAAAGAGGCTGCAAAATCCGTATCAGCCGCGAAGGGGAACAGATTTACGAGGGTGAGCTTGCTTCCCTGAAACGTTTTAAGGACGATGTCAAGGAGGTTCGTGCAGGCTTTGAGTGCGGCCTTGTGTTTGAGGGCTTTGACAGTATGCAGGAGCTTGATATTGTAGAGGCATATATTATGGTGGAGGTACCGCGTTAATGAGGAAAAACAGCGTAAAAAATACACGTGTGAACGGTGAGGTACATCGTGTGCTTGCAGAGATTATCCGAAGTGAGATAAAGGATCCGCGCATTCACCCGATGACCTCCGTCGTCACGGTGGAGGTGGCGCCGGATTTAAAGACCTGTAAGGCGTGGATTAGCGTGCTCGGGGACGAGGAGGCGCAGCAGAATACGCTTGCAGGTTTAAAGAGCGCAGAGGGGTATATCCGCAGTCTTCTTGCAAAGAAGATTAACATGAGGAATACGCCGGAAGTGAAGTTTATATTGGATCAGTCTATCGCGTATGGCGTGTCAATGACCAAAAAGATTGATGACATCAACAGGGAAGACGACGCAAAGCATGTGGAGACAAACGAGGATTTTGAGTGATTGATTATAGTATAAGGGTAGTGATTTGAATGGAAAAAATAAATTTGTTAGAAGAATGTAAGGGTGCGAAAAGCATTGTTATTTCGGGGCATATCAGACCGGACGGCGATTGTGTCAGCTCTTGTATGGCGTTGTATCTTTATCTGAAAAAGGCGCTTTTGGATGCGCAGGTTACGGTCTGCCTAGAGGAGCCGTCAGAGGTGTTTGGATGTATTCAGGATTTTGACTGTATCGACAGCAGCTTTCAGGTGTCGGCGCCGGATGTGTTTATTGCACTTGACTGTGAACGGTCAAGGCTTGGAGCGGCGGGTACGCTTTTTGACGGCGCAAAGAAGCGCATTAACATTGATCATCATGTGAGCAATGTGAGCGGCTGCGGCGATGTCAATTATGTCGTACCGGGTATCAGCTCGACAGCGGAGCTTGTCTATGATCTGATGGAAAAGGAATATGTGGACGTGGAGATTGCAAAGGCAGTATACATAGGAATTATCCATGATACGGGAATTTTTAAATACTCCAATACGTCACCGAAAACGCTAAGGATTGCGGCGGAGCTGATTGAATACGGCTTTGATTTTCCGGCGATTATCGACGAGACATTTTATGAAAAAACATATGTTCAGAACCAGCTTTTGGGAAGGGCGCTTTTGGAAAGCATTGTCTTTATGCATGGCAAATGTATTGTCAGTGCAATCAACCAAAAGACGCTTGCCTTTTACAATGCAAAGCCCAAGGATTTGGAGGGGATTGTCAACCAGCTTCGCATTATTAAGGGGGTGGAGTGTGCAATCTTTCTGTACGAGACGGGCAGTCAGGAGTATAAGGTGAGCCTTCGCTCGTGCAAGCTCGTTGATGTCAGCAAGGTCGCGTCGTTTTTTGGCGGCGGCGGACATGTGCGGGCAGCGGGGTGCAGCATGAACGGGAATTTTTACGATGTCATTAACAATATTTCGGCGCAGATTGCGCGTCAGTTGGAAGCACACGGTGAAGCATAGCTTCATGGTGCCGCAGGGAACGGAGCAGTATGATAAACGGTATCATGAATATATACAAGGAAGCCGGATATACGTCGCATGACGTGGTGGCGAAGCTTCGGGGAATTGTGAGGCAGAGAAAGATAGGGCATACGGGGACGCTTGACCCGGACGCGGTCGGGGTGCTTCCGGTATGCTTTGGAAACGCGACAAAGCTCTGTGATTTGATGACCGATAAGAGCAAGGAATACGAGGTGTGTATGCGGCTTGGCGTCACGACGGACACACAGGATATGAGCGGAAACGTTCTATGCGAACGTCCTGTAGCAGTGGACGAGGAGGCAGTTACGTCTGCGGTCATGCACTTTGTGGGAGGCTATGAGCAAATTCCCCCGATGTATTCCGCTTTGAAAGTGAACGGGAAAAAGCTTTATGAGCTTGCGAGACAAGGCAAGGAGATTGAACGGCAGCCGCGTCACGTGGACATTCCCCGAATCCGGATTTTTGAGATGAGCCTGCCGCATGTGCGTTTTTCGGTGGAATGCTCAAAGGGCACTTATATCCGTGCGCTGTGTGCGGATATTGGTGAAAAGCTTGGGTGCGGGGCGGCGATGGAATCGCTAAAGCGCACAAGGGTTGGTGCGTTTCGAATCGAGGACGCGGTGACGCTTTCGCAGGTGGAACGGCTGATGGAGAGCGGAGAATGTGAAAAATATATCATGCCGTCTGACCGTGTGTTTATGGAGTATGCCGGCGCGGTGGTAAAGCCGGAGGCAGAGCGCGCGTTGTTAAACGGAAATAAGCTGTTTATTGCACAGCTTGACTTGGAAGAGAAGAAATTTTTTCAGGACGGTGAACTGCTGCGTGTCTATAACGGAAAACGGGAATTTCAGGCGGTGTATCTGTTTGTGAAAAACGAGGGCTGTTTCAAGCCCTATAAAATGTTTCTGTAGTGTTTGGAGAAAGTAGCAGGCAGGGTGCGCATGAAAATTATTGAACATACGACAAAATTTCAGATTGGGGAGCCAACTGCCGTCGCAATTGGAAAATTTGACGGGTTTCACAGGGGACATCAGAAGCTATTGGCAGAGCTTCGCAAACAAAAGGACAGAGGACTTGCGTCGGCTGTCTTTACTTTTGTGCCTTCTCCGGCGGCATTTTTCAGTCAGAAGCCGCTGCGGGAGTTATCAACCATAGCGGAAAAGCGCAGGATTTTTGCACAGGCGGGCGTTGATTATCTGATTGAGTTTCCGTTTGTTTGGGAAATTGCCGATATGGAGCCGGAAACTTTTATTGATGATGTGCTTGCTGGCATGATGAATGCGCGCTGTATCGTGGCGGGAGAGGATGTGTCTTATGGAAGGAAGGGTGCGGGCGACTGTGCGCTTTTGAAAAAAAAGGCGTCCCAAAGAGGCTATGATGTGCAGATTATTGACAAGGTGCTTTATCATGGAAGGGAAGTCAGCTCTACGTATGTGCGGGAGGCGGTGAAGGAAGGCAGTATGGGACTTGCGGCTTCGCTGCTTGGTGCGCCGTATGCCGTATGCGGTGAGGTGGTACATGGCAAACGGCTTGGCAGGACGCTTGGTATGCCGACGGTCAATCTTCTTCCGCCGCCGGAAAAGCTTTTGCCGCCAAAGGGTGTGTATTACTCCTATGTGTACCTGCACAGCCGGGAGGGCAACAGGCGTTTTGACGGGGTGCAGCTTCCTTCGATTACGAATATCGGCACCAAGCCCACGGTCAACGACGTGCGTCAGATGGGCGTGGAGACGTACCTTTATGATTTTAATGCGGACGTGTATGGGGAGACGATAGAGGTTTATTTACTGGAGCATAAAAGACCGGAAATGTGCTTTGGCAGCGTGGAGGAGCTAAAGGCGCAGATGCAGGCGGATATTGCGGCGGGGAGGCGGTATCATGGGATTTGATGAAAGCTTGTTCATAAAAAATTAAGATTGTTTTAGTTGACAGAACTGGGGGATAATGATAAGATTGTGATTGTAACAAAAATGTAACAAGTTTGTAATAAAAGGAATTATTGTTTTATGAATAGGATAAATAGACTCAGATACATGGGATTAGTGGCTGGAGTGGGACTTGCCGTAGTGCTTTTGGGAAATGGCGCTTATGCAAATCCGAAGGAGACCGAGGTCTATGATGAGGGCACGGAAGCAAAAAACGAAGAAGATTTGGGAATAGAGGTAATTGATTTTAATGATTACCCGTCGGAAGCAGAGACTGCTGAGGAGAGCGGACGTTCGGCGGGCGCAGGACGGGAAATCGGGCTTGAGAATATGGAGCCTGAGACAATAGATGCGGAAAACAGTGAATTGCAGACTGCGGAGTATGACGCGTCTGTCGAAACACAGGCACTTGAGGGCGAAACGCAGGAGGCGCTTACAGAAGGCGAACCTGCGGTGCAGGCTGAAACCGTGCAGGTGGAGGAGCAGCAGCCGGTAAACCACTGGGGCTACACCAATCTTGGTATCGCCCATGTGGATAATCACCTGAATATCCGGCAGGAGCCGGGCGAGGACGGCAAGCTTGTCGGAAAGCTTCCAAAAGACGCGGCGTGTGAAATTCTTGGCATTGAAAATGGCTGGGCGCATATCAAGTCTGGGAAGGTTGAGGGATATTGCAGCACCGATTATCTTTATACAGGCTCTGAGGCATTAAGAAGAGGTCAGGAAGTCGCGTCGATGATTGCGATTGTCAATACGCAGACCTTGAAGGTCAGGGAAGAGCCGAACACAGAGAGCGTTGTGATTACGCTTATTCCGCAGGAAGAGGAACTTGAGGTTGTTGAGGTTATGGACAACGGCTGGGTAAAGTTTCTGCTTGATGACGAGGAGGCGTATGTTTCGGGAGAGTTTGTAGACGTTGAGGAGCGTTTGGAGAAGGCGGTAACGCTGACGGAGCTTTTGTACGGACAGGGTGTTTCCGATGTGCGCGTTGACCTTGTGCAGTATGCAAAGCAGTTTGTCGGAAATCCGTACGTGTGGGGCGGCACGAGTCTTACAAACGGCGCGGATTGTTCGGGCTTCACGTTAAGTATTTATAAAAAGTACAATGTATCGCTTCCGCATCATGCGGCGTCGCAGGCGCAGATGGGGACGAAGGTATCGATGGGTGAAATTCAGCCGGGCGATTTGGTGTTCTATGCGAAGAACGGCAGTATTAACCATGTGGCGATTTACATAGGAAACGGACAGGTAATCCACGCGTCAAGTCCGAAGACGGGGATTAAGATTTCCAGTGTAAATTACCGTACACCGGCGGGGGCTCGCAGGTATTTGTAGGAAGACTGGATATAAAGATAAAAACAGGCAGCAGTTTGGGGGCTGTCTGTTTTTTGTGGTGCGCCCAGTATGGGCGCAATCTAATCGGTGAAAGTCCGTAACACGCCCTAGTAGTGGGAAGTGTATAGCCAAGAGCAAGGGTGTCCATCGTGAGGTGGAAGCTGAAGAAAGCTGACATTATGGCAATTGATGAAGAAAAATGTTTTTTGGTTTGATAAATACAAGGATTATATTAAAAGTAACCTTATGGGAATGAATGTTGTCGGAACATTTTGCTATTCCTATAAGGTTGTTTTTATTTTATTCTATAGTATTTTTATGTTTTAGAGAATGGTTTTGTAAAATCATCAACGCGTCTTCTTTGGCACGTACATCTGCATTGCGTGCGGCGGATAACAGTTCTGTTTCGTACGAAGTAAACGCGTAAGAGGCAACGTTGCAGTTTTCGATAATGTAATCTATAGTTACGCCTAAAATTTCGGATAATTTAATCAGAACCTCAATCGGAGGCTGGCGGTCGCCTGTTTCGTATCGGGAATATACAGAAGCAAGGGAAAGCAGCAGCGTTGAGGAAAGCAGCATCACAGAGGAAAGTGCCGCCGAAGAGGAGAGCACACCGGAAACCGCCTCAGTTCCGGAAGAGGGCGATATATCAGATGGGCTGTACATTTCCGGCTTACAGACCAAAACATACACCGGAAGCGCCATCAGGCAGGACATCAAGGTATACTACAACAAAATCCCGCTAAAAGAGGGAAAAGACTACACAATATCCTACAAAAACAATAAAAACGCAGGAACCGCGCTCCTTACGATAAAAGCGAAGGGCAACCTCACCGGTTCCGTCACGAAAAGCTTTACCATTCAGCCAAGGGAATTAAATGACAGGGATGTCATAATTGAGGACACGGTATATATCCATGACAATAAAGCGCACAAAAAAGCCCCCAAAGTAACCTACAAAGGAAAGGCGTTAAAGGAAAAAAGGATTTCAAGGTCACAAGCTTTGGCAAGGGCAACTACACATCAGCAGGCACATATACCGCGACAATTAAGGGAATTGGAAATTTCAAGGGAAGCGTTTCCAACGCCAAAATCATCATCGTTGACAAAAACAAGACATCTGTAAAGCCATGCTCGAAAAAATACCCGTGCAGGAATACCAAAACGGAGCAGAGATAAAGCTGCCTGACAGGCTGATTAAAGTTACGCTTGCAAAGACCACACTGAAAAAGGATGTCGATTATACCGTCAGCTATGTCAACAATATTTATCCCGGAAAAGCCACGCTGATTATAAAAGGCAAGGGAGAATATGCGGGAACAAAGAAAGTAAGCTTTACCATAAAACGCACCCCGGTCACTTTGACGCAGGGCATGATTGCAAACCAGTCCAAAATAAAAACCGTCAAAATGCAGAAGAACGGAGCAATGCCAAAGCCAAAGCTTGTAGCGGACAAGAGCACACTTGTAGAAGGAAAGGATTATGCGCTGTCTTATAAAAACAATAAACAGACAGGCACCGCAGCCATTACCATAAAGGGATTGGGAAATTATGCCGGAAGCCTTACAATGCCGTTTCAGATAACAGCAAAGGAACTGACAAGCCCTGACCTTGCCATACGTGTACCAAACGTAGCGTACAGCGGAAAGCCCAATCAATATCAAAGCAATCCGGTGCTGACCGACAGCGACGGAGGTATCCTTGTGAAAAATAAGGATTATACAATCGAGGGATATTGCGTGGGAACAAAAAAGCTGGATAAGGGCAGTAATCCAATGGAAGGGACGGCAATCACGGTCACGTTAAAGGGAACGGGCGGCTATACGGGAACGGTAAAAGCAACATATACATTAAAAGGGACAAGCCTTTCAAAGGCGGTTATCAAAATAGCGCCCCAAGCCTACACCGGAAACCATGTCATGATAAAAGCTTCGGACATTACATCTGCCACAATAAAAGACGGAAAGGCAAAAAAGACATTGAAGCTTGGAACGGATTTTGAGATTGCAGCCTATCGCAATAATATAAAGAAGGGTACGGCGACAGTCATATTCAAAGGGATTGGAGACTATGCGGGTGAAAAGAAGGTGCAATTCAAAATCCTGCCGACTGCCATAACGGGTAAAAACGGGCGTGTTTACTGACTTGATTGAAAATACGTGTATTTATTTGGTTAGCAAAAAAGACAACTGCTCCTTTAACGGTCAGTTGTCTTTTTCCGCATCCTCCTGCTCCGGCAAAAATTCCGCCATTGTATGCTTCTTCTGTATTCTCCCGACACAAAATAAAACCAGCCACGCCAAAATCGGAATGGCGACAATACAGAACAAAAGCGCCATAAACCGGTTCCCTGCCTCGCCGGGACCTGCCGTAAAGGCGGAAATCACAAAGGCAATTATCAGCAGAACAATCGCTGCAAGCGCGGCAATGGCGACAAGCTGTTTCGGTTTTTTTTTCATGGGCAACCGTCCTTTCCAAAATTTCATAAAACGTATCAAAACTGATTATAATAAGAAATTATAAGAAATGCAACCGTTTCCTTTGACTTTCGGTAAACTTTGGTATATACTAGTACTGCTTGGCTACAGGCATTCAGACCGCACGAAAAGATGCGATAAAGACGAAAGGATGTAAAAATCATGGCAGAGAACAAGACATTATTGGATCAGTGGAGGAGTGTGGCATACAACGAAAATACCGATAAAAACACGCTTCAGAAGCTTTGGATTGACTATTTTCAGAAGGAAAAGGAAGTTTACCAGCAGCTTTTGGCAAATCCCGATGAGGAAGTCAAGGGTACGGTAAAAGAGCTTGCGGAGAAATATAATATAGACATCATGACAATGACCGGCTTTCTTGACGGCATTAACGACAGCTTAAAGACACCCAATCCGATTGAGGAAATGGACGAGGACACACAGGTCAGCCTTGCGTTTGAAAAAGAACTGTTGTACAAAAACATGGTGGCAGCGGAGGCAGACTGGCTTTACGGTTTGGAGGCATGGGACGAAATCCTTGGCGAGGAGCGCAAGAAGGAGCTTTACAAGGAGCAGAAATCTTCGACGACAATCGTAAAAGAGGCAAAGATTTATCCAAACGATCCGTGTCCCTGCGGAAGCGGCAAAAAGTATAAAAAATGCTGTGGCAAAAAATAGTGCTTTACAACTGCAGAAAATAGGATTAGAATAATAGAAAATCAGAAACAGGAAACACGATGACGAGAAGAGTACGATATTGGAATGTATCAGAGAGGAATACCGTCTGTGCTGAAAGTATTCTTACAGGAAATATCCGAAAACTACCTCCGAGTGACCCCAATCCGGTCCGTTGATTACGTTATAATCATGAGTGGTCTGTTTTTTGTATGAGGCAAAAAACAGGCAAGCAGGGTGGAACCGCGTTGATACGTCCCATGCATTACGGATTCGTAGTGTATGGGATTTTTTTATTCAATAAGGCGTATGAAAGCGGGCCGGGAAAAGATTAAAAAAGAGCAAAGGAGATGAACCAATGGAAGAATTGAAAACAGAAGTTACGACAAACTACAGCCGATACCTGCTGCCAGCATTATGTTTTGTGGTAGGGATTTTAATTGGTTTTTTGCTGGCACCGGTAAAGAGCGGAAGGGTAACGCTTTTTAGCGGCAATACAATCGGATCAAACAATGGCAGTAAAAACAGCGCCGCGGACATATTGATGGGCGGACAAAAAAGTAAATAAAAGGAAAGGGGAATGAGAGAACATGAAAATCACATTAAAGGACGGCTCCGTAAAGGAGTACGGCGAAGCAAAGGCAATCATTGACATTGCAAAGGACATTAGCGAGGGACTTGCGCGCGTGGCATGTGCGGGCGAGGTGGACGGCGAAACGGTTGATTTAAGAACGGTACTGGACAAGGATTGTGAATTAAATATCATTACGGCGACCGATGAAAAGGCGCTCCATGTAATCCGCCACACGGCATCGCATGTGCTTGCGGAGGCGGTAAAGCGCCTGTTCCCGAACGCGAAGGTGACAATCGGACCTGCGATTGACGAGGGCTTTTATTACGATTTTGACGCGGAGCCGTTTTCAAGGGACGATTTGGACAAAATTGAGGCGGAAATGAAAAAAATCATCAAGGAAGGGCATGAAATCACACGTTTTACGCTTCCAAGGGCAGAGGCGATAAAATATATGGAGGAAAAAGGCGAGCCGTATAAAGTGGAGCTAATTCAGGATTTGCCGGAGGATTCCGAAATCAGCTTTTACGATCAAGGCGGATTTGTAGATCTTTGCGCAGGACCGCATCTGATGAGTACAAAGGGCGTGAAGGCGTTTAAGCTGACCTCGTCATCAATGGCGTACTGGAGAGGCGATTCCAACAAGGCGCGCCTGCAGCGTATTTACGGTACGGCTTACAACAAAAAGGAGGAGCTTGCAGCGCATTTGGAGCGCATGGAGGACGCGAAACGCCGCGACCACAACCGCCTTGGACGGGAAATGGATTTGTTTACGACCGTGGACGTCATCGGTCAGGGACTGCCGTTATTTACACCGAAGGGCACGAAAATGATTATGAAGCTCCAGCGCTGGATTGAGGACTTGGAGGATAACGAGTGGGGTTATATGAGAACGAGGACGCCCTTAATGGCAAAATCGGATTTGTATAAGCTTTCAGGGCATTGGGATCATTATAAAGAGGGCATGTTTGTGTTCGGTGACGAGGAGAAGGATAAGGAAGTCTATGCGCTGCGTCCGATGACCTGTCCGTTCCAGTATTATGTTTACAAAAATTCGCAGAAATCCTACCGAGACCTTCCATGCAGATACAGCGAGACCTCTACGCTTTTTAGAAACGAGGATTCGGGAGAGATGCATGGACTGACACGTGTGCGTCAGTTTACAATTACGGAGGGGCATTTGATTGTCAGACCGGATCAGATGGTGGAGGAATTTAAAAACTGTCTTGCGCTTGCAAAATACTGTCTGGAAACGCTTGGCGTGAATGACGACGTGACCTATCACCTTTCGAAATGGGATCCTGACAACAGGGAAAAATATATCGGCGAGCCGGAGGTTTGGAATGAGACGGAGCAGCATATCCGGGACATTTTGACAGAGCTTGAAATCCCGTTTGTGGAAGATGTCGGTGAGGCGGCGTTCTATGGTCCAAAGGTGGACATTAACGCAAAGAATGTTTACGGCAAGGAAGACACGATGATTACGGTTCAGTGGGACGCGCTGCTTGCGGAGCAGTTTGACATGTATTATATCGACCAAAACGGCGACAAGGTTCGTCCCTACATTATCCATAGGACGTCGATGGGCTGCTATGAGCGTACGCTTGCATGGCTGATTGAAAAATATGCGGGCAAGTTCCCGACATGGATGTGCCCCGAGCAGGTGCGTGTGCTGCCGATTTCGGATAAGTATGAGGACTATGCGCAGAAGGTCTGCAAAACATTGAAAAAGGCAGGAATTGACGCGACGGTTGACAGCCGTTCGGAGAAAATCGGCTTTAAAATCCGCGAGGCAAGGCTGGATAAGCTGCCGTACATGCTTGTAGTCGGGCAGCAGGAGGAGGCGGACAATACCGTATCCGTAAGAAGCCGCTTTTTGGGGGACGAGGGTGCAAAATCGCTTGACACTTTTATTGCGGACATTACGGAGGAAATCAGGACAAAGCAAATCCGCAAGGAAGAGCAAAACGAGGAAAATAAATAATTCATAAAAAAGAATAACGCAGGTTTGATTATGGCATACTAATCACAGGTTCATCGTTCAATGGACTCTGTTAATATTACATTAATCTGGAAGCACAATTTTTGGGGCTTCGGAATGGAGGGAAACAATGTCAGAATTAACCTGTGGCGTATCAAACTGTACCTATAACAAGGATTACTGCTGTTGCAAAGGCGACATCATGGTGGGCGGAAAGCACGCCTGTGACTGCGACAATACCTGCTGTGAGAGCTTCCACAAGAGAAGCGGCGACAGCTTTACAAGCGCCGTTTCACACCCGAGCAAGACTATCAGCATTGACTGTGAGGCGGTAAAGTGTGTCTATAACAGCGATTACCGCTGCCATGCGGACCATGTTGACATCAAGGGCGGAAACGCAGGCACAAGCATGGAGACGCTTTGCGCGACTTTTAAGGAAAAATAAGTAAAAGCCATTGACAGGGCGGAGAACATGTGGTAAAGTATTTTTGTTTGAGACATTCAGACAGGTACAATAAAGCAGAGTATCCGCTCTCACCCTATGGCAGGCAGCTTATAGGCGTTTATGAATTTTGAATTTTATTCGATGATGTTTTGTGCGTATGTTAGGATGCGCAAAAGAAATCAGATGACAGGAATAAAAAGAAAAACAAAGTGGATAATTCTGTAATTATCCACTTTTTTATTTTCTTATGATTTATTATGGAGGTGTAAGGTTATTAGCGATTTAATGATTAACGAACAGATTAGGGACAGAGAGGTGCGTGTGATCGGGGCGGACGGTGAACAGCTTGGTATCATGTCGCCAAGAGACGCGATGAAGCTTGCAGAGGAGGCAGGTGTTGATTTGGTGAAAATCGCGCCTACGGCAAAACCCCCTGTATGTAAGATTGTTGATTATGGAAAATTCAAGTATGAGCAGACAAGGAAGGAGAAGGAAGCGAAGAAAAAGCAGAAGATTATCGACGTAAAGGAAATCCGCCTATCTCCAAACATTGACACGAATGACCTGAACACAAAAATCAATGCTGCCCGCAAGTTCCTGACAAAGGGGGATAAGGTCAAGGTAACCTTGCGTTTCCGCGGACGCGAGATGGCTCATATGCAAAACAGCAAGCATATCCTTGTGGATTTTGGCGAGAGCCTAAGCGATATTGCCGTTGTCGAGAAGGAGCCAAAGGTTGAGGGCAGAAGCATGACAATGTTTTTAGCTGAAAAACGATAAGCAGTTATTCCCACAAAACGGCTTAGGTCAGTTAAAATATAGAAAATGTGCAGCGGTCTGACGTTGGACAACTGCAAAATAGTATGATTTAGGAGGAAACAGATATGCCAAAAATGAAAACAAGCAGATCAGCAGCAAAGCGCTTTAAGGTAACAGGAACAGGTAAATTAAAGAGAGCAAAAGCTTACAAGAGCCATATCTTGACAAAGAAGTCCGCAAAGAGAAAGAGAAATCTCAGAAAGCCGGCAATTACCGACGCAACGAATGTTAAGAATATGAAGAAGATTTTACCGTACGCATAGTCTGTGTCAGAAGAAACGGTAAAGGATTGTGAATTTGTTAGGAGGATTAGAAAATGGCAAGAATCAAAGGCGGTTTAAACGCAAAGAAAAGACATAACAGAGTGTTAAAGCTCGCAAAGGGCTACAGGGGCGCACGCTCTAAGCAGTACAGGGTTGCAAAGCAGTCCGTAATGAGGGCGCTGGCTTCTTCATACGCAGGCAGAAAGGAAAGAAAACGTCAGTTCAGAAGGCTTTGGATTGCACGTATCAACGCGGCGGCAAGACTGAACGGCTTATCGTACAGCAGGATGATGCACGGCTTAAAGGTTGCAGGCGTTGACATCAACAGAAAAATGCTCGCAGAGATGGCAGTCAATGACGCAGAGGGCTTTAAGACACTCGCAGAGCTTGCAAAGAGCAGTGTTGCATAAGCTTTGTGATTTTGACAACAGAAGAAACCGGATAAAAAATTGGGCGCTGATGTGCTCAATTTTTTTGTCGTATGGGAAGTCGTGAAATGTTTGTAAAAAATTGTAAAAAAATTAACAAATTCCGTATGAAAGCAAAAATGTATGATATAATCCATAAAGAAAGAAAAGTTTTTTGACGATGCCGGGCATATCAGACCAGATGAAAATGGAAAAATTTGCAAATGGCAGTCAAATGGAGGGTAATCATGAGTGTATTAGAAAATTTGGAACCAAGGAATGTATTTCACTATTTTGAGCAAATCTGCCAAATCCCGCATGGTTCGGGAAACCTTGACAGGATAAGCGCTTATTTGGAGCAGTTTGCAAAGGACAGGGGGCTTTTTCATATCAGGGATCAGGCAAACAATGTCATTATCGTAAAGGAAGCAACTGCGGGCTATGAGGACACGGAGCCGGTTATTTTGCAGGGACATATGGACATGGTTGCGGTTAAGGAGCCGGACTGTGATTTGGATTTGGCTAAGGACGGACTGCGGTTACAGGTGGAGGGCGATTTCGTGTCCGCAAAGGGAACCAGTCTTGGCGGGGACGATGGCATTGCGGTTGCCTATATCCTTGCGCTCCTTGACGCCGACGACATACCGCACCCACGCATTGAGGCGGTTATCACGACGGATGAGGAGGTCGGAATGGACGGTGCCGTGGCGATTGATTTGTCCATGCTGACAGCAAAAAGAATGCTCAATATTGACTCGGAGGAGGAGGGAATTCTTCTGACAAGCTGCGCGGGCGGATTGCGGGCGGACTGCCGCCTTCCCATAACCCTGACGGACAGACCAAACGATAGTGTATGCATGGAAATCAGCGTTGGAGGGCTTGCAGGAGGGCATTCCGGCACGGAAATCAATAAGGAGCGCGGGAACGCCATTAAAATGCTGGGAACTGCATTACAGCAGCTTTTGGAGCGCATGGAGCTGCATATCGTGGACATTAGTGGCGGTGAAAAGGACAACGCGATACCGATTGCGGCACATGCGGTTGTGTGCGTTGCAAAAAGCGGGCAGAAGGAACTGGTGCAGGCGCTGGAGCGGATTGCGCAGGAGACCAAAAAGGAGTATCAGTCCAAGGAGAAGAAGCTTTATATCAGCGCTGTGCCATACGAAGAAGATAAGGTAAAAACAGAACAGATATTTGGCAAAGAGAGCACGGCAAGACTTGTGGGATTTCTGACAACAATGCCAAACGGTGTGATGGCAATGAGTGCGGATATTGAGGGGCTTGTGGAAACGTCGCTCAATGCGGGGATTTTGCGCTATGAATGTGAGAAGGGCGAGGCGGTTGTGAGCTTTGCAGTCAGAAGCGCGATAGAGACGTCAAAGGAAAAGCTTAAGCTGTGGCTTCGCACGCTTACAAGGGCGTTTGGCGGTAAGATGGATACGCACGGCGATTATCCGGGCTGGCAGTATAATCCGGACTCAAGGCTTCGGGCGGACATGATTCGGATTTATCAGGAGCTGTTTGGCAAGGAGGTCAGGGTGGAGGCGCTCCACGCGGGGCTTGAGTGCGGCGTCATGATTTCAAAGATACCGGGGCTTGACTGTGTGTCCTTTGGACCGGATATTTTTGACATTCACACGACAGACGAACGGCTTAGCATTTCCTCAACGAAACGGATGTGGGATTACCTTTTGGCAATCTTAAAACAGAAGTAAGGCATTACAGGCAGGACATTAGAAATTACAATAACATTACAATTTCAGAATGGAGAAACGATGGAGAATAATTTTAGGGAATTTAGAGGCGAAAACCAGCAGGGCGATGAGAAAAAAGAGAAGAAGGAGAAAAAGAAAATCCCGTTTCGCAGGGTTGCCGTGATAATAGCGGCGGCGCTTGTGATAGGCGCTTTGGGCATTGAGTCCGTATACTCGATTGGGGAGCAGGAACAGGGCGTCGTGACAACCTTTGGCAAGGCGACAGGCGTTGCGACCTCGGGGCTGCATTTTAAAATCCCCTTTGTGCAGAAGGTGACAAAGGTAAACACGATGATTTTAGGCTTTCCAATCGGCTACCGGCTTGGTGAGGAGTCGGACAGCGCCGATTTGCTGGCGGCAGAGTCCCTTATGATTACCTCGGATTTTAATTTTGTCAATGTTGATTTTTATGTGGAGTATAAGGTATCCGATCCGGTAAAATACCTGTATCATTCCAAACAGCCGGAGGAAATCCTAAAAAACATCGCGCAGTCGTGTATCAGGAACATCATCAGCAACTATGTGGTCGATGATGTAATCACGACCGGAAAGAGTGAAATTCAGGCGGCAATCCGGGAAATGATGACAGAGAAGCTTGAGGAGCAGGATATTGGGCTCATACTGGTCAATATTTCCATGCAGGACGCAGAACCGCCCACAGACTCGGTTATCGAGGCATTTAAGGCGGTAGAGACGGCAAAGCAGGGCAAGGAGACCGCATTGAACAATGCAAACAAATACCGCAACCAGAAGCTTCCCGAGGCGAATGCGCGGGCAGACCAGATTATACAGGAGGCAGAAGCGCAGAAGCAGGAGCGTATTAATGAGGCAAGCGCGCAGCAGGTGCGGTTCCAAAAAATGTATGCGGAATATGAAAAAAATCCGGTCATCACGAAGCAGAGAATGTTTTATGAGGCGATGGAGTCCGTGCTTCCGGGCGTGAAGCTGATTATTGACGATGGCAGCGGCAATCTTAATAAAACCCTTTATCTTGACGAGTTACAGCTTGAGGATATTACGCAAAAGCCGGAAAATACAGATGACACACAGACGACAGAACAGGAGGATTAGGCAGCTATGAAAAAGACATTTGGAAAATTATTGATTGTGGTGGTATTGCTGGGAGTGCTGTTTGTGGGCGCCAATTCCGTGTTTGTCATCAAGGAAAACCAGTATGGGCTTGTGCGGGAATTTGGCAGGATTGAGCGGGTGATTTCCGAGCCGGGACTTTATCTTAAGATACCGTTTATACAGGAGAAGGATATGGTCACGAAGGAGCTTTTGCTTTATGACATTGCAAAATCTGACGTCATTACAAAGGATAAAAAATCCATGATTGTTGACAGCTTCGTGCTTTGGCGCGTGACCGATCCAAAGACGTTTGCACAGACCTTGAATACCTCTTCGGTGAATGCGGAGGGGCGTATCAATGTGGTTGTCTATAACGCGATAAAAAATGTGATAAGCAGTATGGCGCAGTCGGATATTATTGCGGCTAGGGGGCGTGAGCTTACCGATTATATCATGCAGAATGTTTCGGGAATCAGCCAGTATGGCATTGAGATTGCAACCGTTGAAATCAAGCTTCTGGATTTGCCGGAGGATAATAAGGACGCGGTGTTTGAGCGTATGATTTCCGAGCGTGAAAATATGGCGGCGACTTATACGGCAGAGGGAAATTCCGAGGCGCAGGTTATCCGCAATACGACGGATAAGGAAACGGCGCTTTTGGTGTCGGAGGCGGAAAAAAAGGCGGAGATTTTAAAGGCAGAGGGTGAAGCGGAATATATGAAGATTATGGCGGAGTCCTATGACAGTCCGCAGAAGGCGGAATTTTACAGCTTTATCAGAAGCCTTGACGCATTGGAAAGTGCGATACAGGGCGGGGATAAGACGATTATTCTGGATAAGGATTCGCCGATTACGCAGATTTTTTATAACAATTAACAATTACTGACAGGGCAGACAAAAACCTCATGCGGCGCCTAGGTGGCTGCGTGAGGTTTTTGTCATAGCATTTTTTGAAGCCTTGCCTTATGCCTCGTCTGCCGAACCGCCAAGACGCATATAAAAGCATATCAGATAAAGTCCGCAGATACCGACCAAGGCATAAATGATTCTCGAAAGCCAGCTCATGCTTCCAAAAACGTACGCGACTAAGTTGAAATCAAAAAATCCGATTAAGCCCCAGTTTACGGCGCCGACAATGGCGATGGTCAGTGCAATGGCGTCAATGAATTTATTACCCATAATTTGCCTCCATGCTGTGATAATATGGTAGGAGCAGTGAATACTGTCTCCTACAAGGTAGTGTGGTAATAAAATGAAAAGTTATGCAGGAGCTGCCGGATTTTTATAAAATATTATTAATAATCAGTAAAAAAGGCAGTAAAAGCTGTGATATTTTCATAAACTTTACATATTAAATTGAAATAAATGTTATAATGTGATACGATATCAATGCACTGATTTTTGTAATGGTTCAGTATGGAATTTTGAACTGGATTTTGCATATTTTAACTGCCACAGGTATTGACAAAATCAATAAATGTGAGTATATTAATAGAGGTGCATTATGAAGTCTGTAAACAGCAACGGTCAGTCATAAACAGCTAAAGCGGGATTCTTTGAGATGCTGGTTTGAATGGAAGCATGGCAGGGGTGCCGGTTTGGGACTATGGAAAAGATAAAAATAGAGGATTAGTTCAGGAGAGGTTAGAAGTGAGAAAAAAGGTAGAAAAAAACACAGCAGCAAAGAAAACAGTTGAGAAAAAAACAGTCAGCGCCGTAAAGGCAGCAGAGTCTGTAGCTAAGGTTGAGGAGACGCCCGAGGTTCAGGCAGAGACTCCGGCAGAGGAAAAAACTCAAGCTCCGGCAGCAGAGCCTGTAGTGGAAGAGAAGCCTGCAGAGGCAGCTAAGACAGCGGCGAAGAAGACGGAGAAGTCCGCGGCGGCAAAGAAGACGACAAAGGCAGCAACAGCAAAGAAGGAGCCGGCAGAAAAGCCCGCGAAGACAACAAAGGCAGCAGCTTCACAGAAAATCGTTTTGCAGATGAGCGGCAGAGAAGAGCTGTCCATGGAAGGTCTTGTTGAGCGTGTAAAGCAGGCATATGTAAATGAAGGTCATTCGGCAGCTTCGATTAAGAATGTTGAAGTATACATAAAGCCGGAGGAGGGCATGGCTTATTATGTGATTGATGGCTATGCGTCAGGTATCAGCTTATAAAATTCAAAAATAATATTGGATTAGAAACCCCAAACCGTACGGTTTGGGGTTTTTGTGAATATAGAGTACATTTTAGAAGCCGTGTATAATTTTTCCAAGTTTGTTTATATTGATAAGGAACTGTATCTGTTATTTTCCTACAGTTTTTAAGTGATAACATGGGTGTTCCATTGTAGAAATCATTCATGAAGAAATATGGGCATATCAGGAGGATTGTATGAAACGTATTCCAAAACATATTGGTATTATTCCAGATGGCAACAGACGTTGGGCAGAGCAAAATGGGCTAAAAAAAGAAGGTGGTTATGCATATGGATTAGAGCCCGGAGTGAGACTGCTTCGGGCAGCACAAGATCAAGGGATACAGGAGATTACTTATTATGGCTTTACCGTTGATAACTGTAAGCGTCCGAAAGAGCAGGTCACTGCATTTTCAAAAGCCTGTGTCGAGGCTGTGAAAATGATTGAACGGGAAAATGTAAAGCTGTATGTGATTGGCAATACCAGCTCTCCGAGTTTTCCTATGGAACTACTTCCCTATGCAGAACGTGAGCATTCTTCTGGTTTTGAAAAAGGGATAATAAAGGTCAATTTTTTGGTAAATTATGGTTGGGAGTGGGATATGAAAAATGGCTGGGCATCCAACGAAATACCAAGAATTGATATGGTAATTCGTTGGGGTGGAATGTGTCGTTTATCAGGATTTCTACCAATTCAGACCGTTTATTCAGATTTTTATAGCATAAAGGAGCTATGGCCGGATTTTCAGGAAAAACAATTTTTAGATGCGTTAGAATGGTATCAGAAGCAGGATATTACATTAGGGGGATAATTGAAAAAGCCTGCGGTTTCAAGCGTTCTATAAACCGCAGGCTTTCAGAGCTCCTTATTCAAGCTTTTGAAAATATTGTTCTACCATATCAATTACTTCTTTTGCATCGCCAGTATCGTCTAAATTAAGCTGCATATAATTCTACTCCTTCTTTTTTGATATGATAATAAAACGGATATGCCCGCAGCCATTTCTGAAAATGATTGTAATTTTTAACAAGCGGCATGATTGTCAGATTATTATCAAAGTTATAATTAAAGGTTATATCGGAAAGAGAACGTCCCTTTCCGGCAATTTTTTCGTCTGTCAAATCGACCAATATCATAATATCAATATCCGAATCTGTTCTGAAATCTCCGCGTGCATACGATCCATATAAAATCACGGTTTTAAGGAATTTCTATATAGGTTATGCACATCTTCAACGTATCTGCGCAACAGTTCCTGTAAATTTTCAGACATATTGCGCCTCCTCCCATTGTCTGTTTTGTTTAGTATACCTTGTTCCAATGCCAAAAGCAACTTTCTTTTCTGCCGTTGATTTCCGTGAGCAATAAGCCCAAAAACAGCTTGAATTATGCGTTCAAAATCTCCTCAATCGCGTCTCGCTCTTCCTGACAAAACTGCGTATTTTCAAGCATTCCGACATTATCCAAGATCTGCGACGCGCTTGATGCACCGATTAAAACACTCGTAATATCCCCGTCCCGCAAAATCCATGCAAGCGCCATCTGCGCAAGACTTTGCCCGCGTTTCTTTGCAAGTGCGTTCAGTGCGCGTACCTTGCTTAACGTTTCCTGCGTTATCGCAGCCTCCTTTAGAAAGCGCCCGTCCGTCCGGACACGGCAGTCTGTGATGATAAAAAATATCCACATATTCCAGCCCCATTCGCCGAAGACTTTGGTCAAGACTTGCCACCAAATACTTTTTGCTGCCCCAGTTTCCGTAGGGTCCCGGCCACATGTCATAACCCGCTTTTGTGGAAATAATCAGTTCGTCCCTGTAAACGCCAAGACTTTTTTCCAAAATGCGCCCAAAATTCTCCTCCGCGCAACCCGGTGCAGGACCGTAATTGTTTGCCAAGTCAAAATGCGTAATCCCGTTATCAAACGCTGTTTCGCACATTTGAACCATGTTATCAAAATTGCCGTTAGAGCCGAAATTATGCCACAGCCCCAACGATACCGCAGGAAGCAGCAGCCCGCTTGCGCCGCAGCGGTTATATTTCATTTTGTCATAACGCGTTTCTTTTGCAATATACATCGTAATCCTCCATTTCTGACAATGAAAAATGTCTGTGTATCAATAGGTGTGCTAAAAAGTGACACACGTGTCATTTTGCATAGCATGAAATCAAAACTTATTTTGTTCCGCTGATTGGTCTGATTGCGATGATTCATTGAAAGCCATTACAGATGTTACAGCGGAAGTGTCTCCAAGTTCTTTTTGCGGGCAGCCAGCCAATGCACCGGCAAGCAGAAAACTTATACATATCATTTTTTTATTAAATCGGTTCATAAAAACCGCCCCTTTCGAAATTGTATTCTATTTAATTCATGCCCATTCGGGCACGTATATTGTCTGACGCTATTATAGCATAATTGCATCCGCAATACCATGAAATTTTTACGGAACTGTGCACAGAGTCCCCCACATTCTAGTCTTCGTATATCGCAGCCATAGTGTGTATTCTGCGTTTCAGTTCGGCACGAATATGTAACGGCTCTAAGCACTCACACTTGTTGCCAAAACCAAGAAGAATGCCGTAATAATATTCATTCTCGATAAACGGAAAATCAACAATGTAATGTTCGTCACTATCGGAAGAAAAGCGATCATAAGTGCAATAATCAAGTACCCGGTCCATGATTGATTGATGAATGCGGATTTTTAGTTCCGTTTGCATTTCCTGCAGAATTTCCTCATAGTGAAAAACCGGTTTTTGAAAATCCCGCGGCGTGAAATTTTCCGCTTTTATTTGCAGATTTGATATACGGGATAAACGGAATAGGCGAAAATCATTCCGAATCAGGCAATATCCTTGAAAATACCAATGACCGCTTTTTAAAACAAGCTGATACGGCTCAACGGTCCGTACCGTTTTGGCTCCGTGATGCGCTATGTATTCAAACGAAACCAGCCTGTAACTCTGTAGCGCTGTTTTGATACGATCCAAATAGGATTGTGTGCTTCGATTGCCAATCCAAGGGTTTAAATCAATACAGATTTGGTTCGCTCTCAATTCAATGGCATTTGCTTTGTCCGCGGGGATAAAACGTTTGACTTTTGCGAGGGCATGGATTAGCTCCTTTCCCCGTATCATATCAGAAAGGCTTGAAAGCCCCATGAGGATCGCGGAAAGGTCATCAGCCGAAAAAACGGTTTTGTCAATTTTATAGTTTGGCATAATTTCAAAGCCGCCGCCCACTCCCGAAACGGAGCGGATAGGAATACCTGCCATGTTGATTGTGTCGATATCGCGGTAGATTGTGCGGGGCGACACTTCAAACAGATCCGCTAATTCCTGCGCCCCAATCCGCTCTTTATCAAGAAGCACCATAATGATACTAACGAGCCTGTCAATTTTCATTGGAGAGCCTCCTTTCAAAATTTTTCTTGTGCGATTGATTGTTGCCATAATGCTGTCAACAATTCCATGATACAATAAAAAGACAAACAAATCAAATGCACAATGCAAATGGAGGAATTTATGCTTACAATTTATGTTTATGTTCTTGACACATTAGCCGACTGGGAATTAGGTTATATTACTTCGGAGTTACATTCGGGGCGCTTTTTCAAAAAGGACACCGGGCGTGTATCGTTTCAAACAGTCAGTTATTCCAAAGAGCCAATCCGTACAATGGGAGGGCTGACAGTCGTACCTGATTGTTTGGTTGCGGATATTGTTGTCAAAGAAACAAGCGTATTGCTGTTACCGGGTGCAGATACATGGAGTGACCACCTGAAACACGGCGTAATTATTCAAAAAGCAAGGGAACTGCTCACGGTAGGGGCGACCGTCGGTGCAATTTGCGGGGCGACTGTTGCACTTGCTGATTTTGGGCTGTTGGACCATCGGCGGCATACCAGCAATGGACAGGGATTTCTCGAACGGTTTTCTCCCGCTTATAAAGGACAGGAGTTCTATGTAGATGAGCCATCGGTAGCAGATCAGAACCTCATTACAGCAAATCCTACGGGGGCTTTGCTGTGGGCAAGACAAATCATTGCGCATTTAGGTGTTTTTCAGGCAGACACATTGGAATTTTGGTACGAATATTTTCGTACCGGAAATGCAGAGGCTTTCTATGCCCTTATGCAAACAATAGCGCCTGACAATGAAAAGGGATAAAGCGTTAATAAGAGTTGACGGGTAGTGAAGCTGTGAATGAACTGTTGTCATAGTGTGGGAAATTTAAAAATAAAATGGATTCCGATCGGTGCATGTGGTAAGATAATGGTGCAAAGTGACATTACGAACTTTGTTTTTGGGTCAAAGATGAATCAATTACAACAAGCAGCCATATCCATGCCTTTCCATTTTGATGAAAGGGAGTCATGCCTGCGTCCATTATTTTCAAAACGACGATGGAGAAGTGTGGCAGTCCTGCGGGGATTTTGACGAAGAAGTGACCTTCCTTGCAGGTGGCGAGGCGTGGACGGCGCCGGAGTATGTAATCATTCCGCTTGAACAAGCCATTGACGGTATGGAAGAATTTTGGGATACATTGGAACGCCCAAAGTGCATCGAGTGGGATAGCTTGTGGGAAGAAGAATAAATGGGAGGTTTTTATCAATGGACTATAAAATCATACGGCTGATTGATAATCCCGAACAAAAAAATCAAGCCGCGCAATGGTTCCACGAAAAATGGAACATTCCGCTATCCGCATACATGGAAAGCATGGAAGCGTGCCTGACAAACGCAACCCCTGTGCCGCAATGGTACATAGCTATGGAAAATGGCAAAATCATCGGCGGCTTAGGCGTCATCGAAAACGACTTCCACAACAGGAAAGACCTTGCTCCAAACGTCTGCGCCGTCTATGTCGAACAAGACAAACGCGGCAGGGGCATAGCAGGAGCGCTGCTTAATTATGTGTGCACGGATATGAGAGAAAGGGGTATTGACACCTTATATCTTTTAACAGACCACACGGCATTTTATGAGCGTTACGGGTGGGAATTTTTCTGTATGGTACAGGGCGACGGCGAGCCGGGAATGTCGAGAATGTATGTTCATAAGTCATTATCTCATTAACTCGTTACATTAAATGTTTTTTTTACTGCTGCTTTTTATACGCTATCCCCCATTCTTCCATAGCGTTAATAATCGGAAGCATGGATTTTCCTAATTCACTAAGGGCATATTCCACCCTTGGCGGTACTTCCGGAAAGACCGTACGGGTAACAATGCCGTCGCTTTCCATAGAGCGCAGGCTATCCGTTAATACTTTCTGACTGATACCCTCCAATGATTTTTGAAGCTCATTAAACCGCCACGGTTTGACACGCAGATTGCGCATAATCAACAATTTCCATTTATTTCCGATAAGCTGCACCGTTGTAGCGAGAGGAAAACCTCTCAAAACACAAAGAAAAAAACACAGGAGGAAAATTCCTCTGCTCCTGATTGGGCAGTCGCATTTTCCTTCGGAAAAACAAGGAGGTTTTGCAATGAAACAATATTTCGCTTTTCAATGGCACATTACGGACTAACGCTGCAAACACTGTTATATTTTTTCGGAAAATAACTGTAAAGCATTGGACAGCATGTCTTGGGAGCAAATGCAGTCTGTCTTTGAAAACTGCCTTGAAATGTGCAATCAATACAACCGCCTTCCCTATTTTTACCTCATCGGCGGCGACCCAATCCTGCACCCCGATTTTTGGAAGCTGTTAAACCTGTTCAAAGAAAACGGCGTACCCTTCACCATACTTGGCAATCCGTTCCACTTAAATGACACCGTATGCAGGCAGCTAAAAGAGATGGGCTGTGAAAAATACCAAATGTCCCTTGACGGCATGGAAAAAACACATGACTGGTTTCGCAAACCCGGCTCTTTTCACTGCACACTGGAAAAAATACAGTGTATCAAAAAAGCGGGAATCCGTTCTGTCATTATGACAACTGTGTCCGGGACAAATATTTCTGAAATCCCTGATATTATTGACACCGTGGTAAAACACAAGGCAGACGTGTGAGGATATGGAAAATGGAACAATAAACGGTAAAATTGTGATGAATGTGGACGGTGGTGCGCTAAATAACCAAGGGATATGATTTACAACGCATTTTTAGGACACGCCCGCACGCACTCAAAACACAGGATACACTCCGTCCCATTTTTCCGCGTCCGCGCATTGTCCGTCACATCGACATTCATCGGGCAGACCTGCCGGCATTTTCCGCACGATACGCATTTGCGTTTGTCGCACTTGATACGCAGCAGGGAAAAGTACGACATCGGCTTTAAAAACACCGTAATCGGGCAGACATATTTGCAAAACGCGCGGTTGTCCTTGAGCGCAAACGCCAAAGCAATCCCGGCGGCATAATACAGGCAATTCCCAATCAGAAACGCCCAAAACATGATACGCTCCATGTCACTTACCTGCGCAAGGAATAAGGCGCTGACAAAAAGAAAGGACAGCACAAACATGACATACCGGAACCAGCCCCACTTTTTTCGCGGCTGCTGTGGGATTTTATAGGGGAGCAAATCCAAAATCATCGCCGTCCAGCAAGCGAACCCGCACCACCCACGCCCGAAAATCAACGGACCAAAAATTTTTGCCACCGCATAGTGAATGGTCGCTGCCTCAAAAACGCCCGTAAACAGATAGTACCAAAACCCCTCAATCTGCATGTTTTCATTGGAAAGCAATCCAAGATAAACAAGCATGTACGTCCCGACCAAAAACTGCGCAACCCTGCGCGCGTGCCGGTAGCGCAGTTGAAACAGCAGAAAACCGACGGCAATCGCTGTGCCGATATAGCTGAAATTAAACAGGTAAAAGGCATTGCGCTTGGCAAGCCAAAGCGTGACGGCAATCGTCTCGAAAACCAGCCACATCATGGTGGGCAAAATCCATTTTTTTATCGTATCAAACCGCTTCATTCCATATCCTCCAACTGCGCAATGCACCGCTGCGCCCACTCGATACAGGTTTTGATAAAGCAAAATCCGAAATCCGCCGTAAACTGCCAGTAGACGGTCTGATAATCGTTTTTATTGGAACCATACGCTTCGATACTTGCGGGCACGGACTGCATTCGCTCCAAATACGCCTCGCAATCCGCCCGAAACTGTCGTAGCTTGTCAATGCTCTGTGCAGGCGGCACGTTTCCACTAAAAAAGACCTTCATCAGAAAAACGCTTTTCAATTGCAGCGCGCTTTCCCCTTCGCTTTCGGCAAGCCAGTCAAAAAACGCCTTTTGCCCTGCTTCGGTTATGGAAAAAACCGTTTTGTTCGGACGCTCCGACTGGATAACTGTTTCCCCGCGGATGTAATCCTTCTTTTCCAGCTTTTTCAACTCCAAATAAATATGACTGTTTTGCGCGTGCCAAAAAAATGCTAAAGAGGATTGAAACGCCTTTACCAAATCATAGCCGCTCATCGGTCCGTAATTTAAAAAACCTAAAATTCCAAACGCTAAAGACATTGCACCATCTCCCTGTTTTTTATGCTGTATGTTGGACACGATAGCTGCTCTTGATTGGAACGAGCAGACTATTGTTGCAAGAAAATAATAGTATAATATTATACTATTATAAAATGATACTAATGTCAATATCCGATGTTGTTTTAATACTTTTCCTTTCTGCCTTATTTTTATTGCGCCTGACTCTTTTACGGCAAATTTCCCTGTAACAAAGCAAAGAGCAGAAGCCCTTACCCATCTTGTTGCTCACCGTCCCCTTTCCTGTCAAAAAATATGTCACGGTAAACGCCGGGAGCAAGCCCGATAAATTTTGTAAAATAATTTGTAAAATGGCTTTGATCCGAAAATCCTGTTTGTATAGCCACTTCTACGGGCTGCATACCTTTTCCCAACAAAGCCTTTGATTCATTGATACGGATTGTTTCCAAATATCGGTACGGGGTAATGCCTTTTATTTTGGTAAAAGCCCGAAGCAAGGCAGATTTACTTAAACCGGCATAGTGGCATATCTGATCTAAATAAATCCGTTCATTAAAGTGCTGCCCAATAAATTCACAAGCTTTTTCAATTTCCTGCGGACATTCCGGCATACAGCTTTCAAAAGGTTGTCCGTACTTTTGCACCAGTTCTGAAATAAGGAATAAAAGAGTTTCTTCCTTTCCAAAATCTGAAATTCCATTTATTACCATTTCGTGAAGCGGACGCAGATAACAGGTAATTTCATCATCATAAATAACATTTTTTGAAAAGCCGGGAAGCTCCCGTCTGCCTGTTACTTCTTCCATTAAATCAAGCATGATACTTTTTGAAATATTAAATCCGCGATAATCAAAAGTTCCGTTGTCGCTTTGAACACAAGCATGGTTATCCCCCGGATTAAAAAGTATGACGTTGCCCCTTTCTATAATGTATTTTTTATTTTTACAAGATAAGACACGTTGCCCGTCCTCAACAAAGCCTACCACATAATACTCATGGAAATGGTTTGGAAATGGCTGCCGGGTTCCCTCAAAATGATAGGCTTCAATCCTTATTTCATCATCATAAACTACAGTCCTTGTTTCCTTCTCCATATTTTTTTGCTCCTTTCTGCACATATTGTACCGCTGAAATATCAGAAAGACTTGTAAAATATCTTCAAATTTTTGTTTCATGCAAAAAGACAGGAAATCTCTTGCAACGCCTGCGCAGGCTGTTTATAATAAATGCAGATAACGAAAGCTGGCAGACCACCAAAAAAGCAATCAAAATAACGATTTTTACAACGGGAGGACGAAAATGGATAGCAATCATATGAATAATACAGTGAAAAATATGGAAGAGCAGGGTATGCAGGCACTTGCCGTCGAGGAAAACGACCTTGAACAAATGCGGAAGAAATACCAGTATGAAATGAGCCGTTTTAAGCCATTTGGCAAGGTATCCGAGGAACAGGAACGGTTTCGCCATTTGGTCAAAGTGACAGGTTTTATTACATTCCATTTAGACCCAAAATACTGGAATGCATGGACGCAGGAGTGTATCGAGAACAAGGACTGGCAGGGCTTGTGCCGTATCACAAACCAGCGCTTCAAAAGTGCGGCGCTGCCGAATATTTATGGGGGTTATCATCATGAAAGCAGCCCGTGGCTCGTGCTGGAAGGCGCCGCTTGTGGAAATACCGCGCATATCCCGCAAATACTGCCGCCGGAGCTTGCATTGGTCAAAAATTGCCTGTCCCCGTTTGCACCCGTTGCGTCCCATCTGATGGTCGGACTGTGGTATCACGATAAAAAAGCGCTTGCGGAAGGCGTTGACATGGGGGAGCGTCTTTTGGCACAGAAAAAGCCGACGCTTTTGGAAAAGGCAATGGTCGCGTTTCTGATGGATTTGCAGGAAGAGAATATGGAAAAAGGCTCACAGGATTTGCTTGCTGTCTGTAAGAGTTACCGGAAATTCCATCGGTTTCCGTTCGGGATAAGACCGTTTGGCGTCTATGCTCATGGCTTGTATGCCTTTGCCCGTCTTGTCCTGCCCAAAGAGCAGTTTGAACAGCTACAAATGCCAAAGCATGATGTGTTTCTTGAGGGCTATGCCAAGTGGCTGCTTGAAACGCCTAACCCTGATTTATCCCTTTATTATCGTTATCCCGAGGATATGAAGTGGGTAAACGAAATCATGGAGGCGCCCTGTGCAAGGCTAATTCTCCATCAGTTCAATTTAGACAATCCCAACATAAAGCCAAAGGAACGGACGGATTGGAGCGCGGACGGCGTGAACTGGGTAAATCATTTTGCTGATGCGCTTTGGAACGCGGGCGTGGGGAAATGCTAAGGGGTTACTTTTGAATTGCTTTGGGTTTTATCATATAGTTTTATTGAGGAAATCATCTATCTGTTCCAGTATTTCCAAATCACTCTGATAGGAAAAGTCCGAAGCCTCAATGGTCAGCGTTTTTCCCAAAACCTTCTCTTTGCGGATAAATTCCGCCGTTTTCAGGAAGTCCGCTTTTACATCTAATGTCGTCGTCAGATGTACGGGGTGCCTGTTTTCCGCATTCATGCGGTGAACATATCTGTGATACAAAACCTCCGCATTGCCCCGCAAAATCAATGTGAGTACATCGTATCGGTTTTCTTTGGCAATCAGGTGCAGTTTTTTCAACTCGCGCTCATGAAAATTCGCTTCAAGAATAAGGTCGGCGTTGGTTGGAGAAAACCTGGCAAAGCGCTCAGCGTGTCATAAAAATCAAATTCAATCGGTATCAGACGGTCTTTGTGTCGGTCTTGCTGCGGCATGAAAAATCCCCCTCTATTTATTTCTATACTATTTGCAGCATTTTGCCTGATTATGCTGCAAATAGTATAGAAAAGTCATGCGTATATGCACTTGTAAATTCATTTTTTCCTTGATAAACTGTAAAAAGTATAACAGACAACGGCAACGATGTAAAGCAGAACAGGAAGGGAGACAATATGCAGCGACTGATAAAATACGCAAAACCATACTGTTGGCAGCTTATTTTCACCATAGCGGCGGGTATCGGGTGTTCTGCCGCAAACGTGTGGATTATCGACATTTTAAAGCAACTCATTGATGTGTCCATGAAAAGGCAGCTTGCCGATACACTGCCAAATCTCGCTGTAAATGCCATACTGGCAATTGTTTTAGGCATTTTATCCAACTATTTTGTCGTGCGCATGACAGGATACTTTGGCGCAGGAGTTTTGAAGGATTTGCGCCGCGATTTTACAAACCATATGATGAAAATGGCGCCGGATTTTATGGAGCGGCATAATTTTGGCGATATGATGGAGCGGGCGTCGTCGGACATTGATACCGTTGCGGCATATATGCAGACTTATTTTAAGGATTGTTTGTACGTGCCGATTATTGTGATTGTATTTGCCGTATATCTGTTTTCCATGCAGCCGCTGCTTGCTGCAGCATGTCTTGGCCCGCTGCTCGTTATGGTGCCGCTGAGTATCCGTCTGTTAAAACCTGTCAAAATGGCGCAGTCTGCATATATAAAGCAGTTAGGCATGACAAACAATCATCTTCAGGAGGCGTTTGACGGGGCAGATGTGATAAAGGCGTATCATTTACAGACAAAAATGCAGAAGAATTATTATGCTGCGCTGAAAGAAACGTTTGACATTTCCAACCGAAACGATTTATGGCAGTATAACATTGAGCCGCTTTCTTGTCTGATAAGGGAGGCGCCAAGAGCTGCCGCGCTGTGTTTTGGAGGGTATCTTGCCCTTAATGGGTATGTGACACTGGGGGTACTGACGGCATTTATCGGCGGCATTGAGAAGATTAACGAACCGCTTGTGGGGGCATACCAGCTGGTTGTCAGGGCGCAGATGGCAATGATATCGATTCGGAGAGTATTCGAAATCATGGAAATGCCTATAGAAGAGGCGGGCGGTAAGCAGACAGAAATGGACGAGAATAGTAAGTATATGTTTATGTTTCGGGATGTGTCGTTTGCCTATGCGGGACAGGAAGAACAGGAGAAGATGGTTTTGGCGCATTTGGACTTGGCAATCGAAAAAGGAAAGCGCGTTGCCATTGTCGGAAAAAGCGGCTGCGGCAAATTGCTTGTTTATAGTCCTGTGCTGGCATTGTTTTCCATTGGCTTTTGCATTATAACGGTGTCGTTTTCCATTCAGATTAATCGGCAGATTAACCGGACGGACAAGGATATTCAGAAGAAAATGGCGCAGCTTACGGCGCGGCTGAGCGATATTTTGTCGGGCTTTCCGATATTGAAGATGTTTCGCGGCGCGTCAATTGTCGTTGACTTTTTCCAAACCGAAAACGAACAGGTGGCGGGCGAGGAAAAACGGCGTGTGAAAAAGCTGGCGGCGCTCGAAATGCTGTCGTTTTTCTTTGGAATATTGGCAAGCTTTGGAACGATTGGCGTGGGTGTACTTTTGGCGGCGCGCGGCAGAAACCTTTAAGGAGGGCAACGCCAGCGCATTGCGATTGCAAGGGCATTTTTGCGCGACGCGCCAATTCTTTTGATGGATAAACCCTCCTCCGCATTGGACGTGCAGAGCGAGAAAAAAATCCAACAGGCGATGAAAGCGCTTGCGCGGCAGAAGGTGGTCATCATGGTGACGCACCGGATGGGGGCGTTTGCAGAGTTTGATCGGGTGGTGCGGTTGTAGGAAGGATTATGGGATTGGAAAGAATTTTTATGCGAATGTTATGGGGAGATGCACGGAGGATTTATCATGAAAAAAGGTTTACTATGTGCTATTCTTTTTTCCATTGTGTTATGTGTCGGGCTTTGTATGGGAAGGCAGAAAGGGGAAATTTTTCTTGAAGAAACGGGGAGTGGAAAAGCGGTTGTTTTATATGACGGGCAAACACACAGAATGGAAACCATTCCTGTCATAGAAAAAACGAGTGTCACGCCGATAACGGATACAATGTATGAAATCACACAAAGTGTCGGATCGCCTGCGCGGTATGTTTTTTATTATGATATGGAAAATGGCAGGGTGTCGGACGTGTTTTTTAACCCGATTTTAATTTCTGCGGGCAATGAACCAAGTCGGTATATTGCGTATATGGAAGACGGAATGCTGTTTGTTTGTGATATTTTTGACAAAGATATTTTTTGTGAAAAAATAGAAAGGGATTTTACAAAGACGGCAGATCCGGTTTCTGCGGTTATTGATATTATGCTTGGGGAAGACGGTCTGCTGGTTTTGAAATATTATCAAGGGGACGCGTATAATGTTGTGACGGAAACGATTACGTTGTCATTGGAGTAATCATAAGGGGTTTTATGATGGCTGTGGGCAGGAACTCCATATTAAACTGTACATACCTTCTGACAGCTTCATCCTCCGGCATATCAATCATTCGCAGCGCGTTATTCCATAAAATATCTTTTCACCGGCAGCATGTAAAAATTTTTGAAAAATTCCGGATTTTCTGTCACACAGCCATAAAAATGTTGTCTAATATAATAGGAGGTACAAGTTTATGAACAGAAAAACGAACGAAGAACTACAGGCTTTAGCCAAAGCTGCGGTGGAAGGCGACAAAGAAGCCCTTGAAACGCTTGCCATGAGTGTACAGGACATGGTATTTAATTTATCCCTGCGAATGCTTGGGACGTTTGCGGACGCGGAGGACGCGACGCAGGACATTCTGCTGAAAATGGTCACGCATTTATCCTCGTTTCGGGGCGAAAGCGCTTTTCCGACATGGGTGCTGCGCATTGCGGTCAATCATCTGAAGGATTATAAGAAACATATGTTTGTGAGCCGCCCGCTCAATTTTGCGTTTTACGGGGCGGATATTGAAAACGCGAACATACAGGATGTGCCGGATTTGACGCAGAATGTAGGCGGCTGCCCAGATTCCGCTTGAGGCGATGATGGATGTGAAAAATGCGATGGAGGAAATTGACGAGCTGTCGCAGGATTTTTCGTTCTGCAAGCCGTATCAGTCAACAGAACGCACGAAAGGGCTGGTACGGGAGTTTTTAAATTCAAGCCAGCTTTCCATTGTGCAAAATTCGTGAAAAAGGAGAAAAGCCCTACGGGGCTTTTTTTCGTGTTTTTCATTGCAACCCAGTGATTATTATGATAAAATCAAAACAGACGAACAAAAGTTTGCGCACATTGTAAAAGAGAGGAAAGGACGAACAATATGGAACAGGAATATTCAGATAAAGAACAAAGACAGTTGGTATTGCAGCGGCTCAAGGAGGTTTTTGAAAATCCGGTTCAGGTCGAACCCTTTGTGTCGGACGACGAACAGGCTTCCGTTGAGATTGTAAGCCGTGCGGACAGTCCTTTTGAAGGAGTGACTTCTTATTCAACCTTGGGTGTTTATCAATGCGAAAATCTGCTGACAGCAGATGATAAAGAATTGAATGTGGAATTTTTGGGGATTTGCGATAGCAGGAATAACTGGTTTGGCGGGCTTTTATCGACCTGTGCATTTGCCATGATAAAAGGAAAAGTGCGGGCGCATCCGTTTGAGGTCTATAAGGATATTATTCCGGTATACCAGCCCAACATTGACATGAAGCACATTCTCTTAATTCCGCCGTTTTCCCTTCGTCATGAATTGGGCGTAATAGAAACTGACAATCGTGTCATAACTTGGCTGATGTTAAATCCCATATCAGAAAACGAATATGCGTTTATGCAGAAAAACGGTTATGAGAAGCTGCTTGATGTATTTGTGGAGCAGGATATAGATGTTTATGATTTATATAGAAGGTCTGTTTTTTGAGTTGTTTCGGGGAATAATGGCTGATGGCGGAACGAAGCGCCAAAGCGGGTAAAGTTTGCTATCAATAGAAGAAAGAAGGATATGGAAATGGACGACACAATCATTATAAAAAAGGATGCTGTCAAGCTGGTACGCAAGCGCTTGAAGGAGCTGCTTAAGCCACTCGGATTTCAGCCTCATCCAAAGGAGCGAAACCGCCTGATGCGCGTCCGGGAAGAACTGATTGACGAGGTCAGCCTGCGCACGGACGGTACGCATCTGACGCCCTGCTTTCACATTTATTATAGAAAAGCGCCTTTTACGAGCCTGTATGTGGATTTGGTGAATAATTCCCTGTGGCGTGTCATGAAGGCGCAGGAACAGATTGAAACACATCTTTGGTGGAATGTGGAAATTCCGATGGAAGGCCCTTATTATTACAAGCTGGAACATTTTGAGGCTGTGTGGAAGGACGTGGTGCTTGCATTGGAGCGTTATATTCTGCCATATATGGACGCGATGAGCGTGGAGAAGCTGCTTGATTTTATGGTGAACCCCCAAAGGCGGCCAGACGGGGAGAAAGAGATTTTCCGAGTTTCTCAGATTGTGGTTTTTTGTGACATATATTTTGCGTGTATGGATCAGGCTGCGGTGTATGGCGTTGGCATGTGGCTTGCGGGGGAGTATGCAAAGGGACTGCCGTATATTATTTTTGCCATGAACAAGTACCGTGAGCATATGAGACCGCATATGCAGGAGATGGAACAGTTTAATGAGGGGCGTGTCTTGGGAGTTTTAGATGCCATGATGGCTGTTTATGAGACAAGACCGGAGCAATTAAAGGAGAAGGTAGTGCAACTGACGGATAAGATTTCCGAAAACTGGGCGGATTATATGATGTGATTTATATTCCCGCAAGCCATTTGTCTCGTTGCTCGCGGGAATAAAATAAAGGCATAAAAATACTACATCACATGCAATTCCCGAAAGATGAGTGTCATATGCGCATCGTCTGTTTTCTGTATCCAAAACAGGGCGCTTAAATCGCTGTGCTCGCCGTCAAGCAGGATACAGTCGCATATGATGTCGCCGATGATATGCGGATAATCCAAATCGGTTATTCCCCACGTTTTTGCCATTTCGGGCGATACGGCGTAATCAAAAATATCAATGTCAATTTTCTCCAGCAATTGCTCTTTGTCAGGACGTGCCAAAATGGAAGTGACCTTGTAGTCAACCTTGCAATCCGCGCCGTATTCACGCTTGATATCTTCTTTTGTGAACCACGGCATGCCATAGGTATAAACTGCTGCCTCTAAGTTTTGGGGCGTCCATATCCATTGCCTGCCATCGACCGTCTGCGTGTCATCATGCAGGAAAAGCTCCAACGCCTCCGCGTAGTTCTCCTGCGCTAACAGTTCAATCCATTCTACGATTAGATTTTTGATTTCCGCCTTGCCGGCGTTTATGGGTAAAGTTTTCAATATAAATGTACCTCCGATTTTTCGTTTGTCTGTTATCTACGGCATCAAAATTATAACACATAAAGGGGAATACCGCAAATAGCGGGAGAAAAACAGTTCACATCATAAAAACCACATTTCAATACAGTTCCATTGCCTTCCCTAAAAAGAAATGATAAAATAAACTCTTTCAAAGCAAAGAGAAAAACAAGGAGGGATTACATGATACGCATAGCAATCTGCGACGACGAAAAAACAATGTCGGACAACATCAAATCAATGGTAACCCATTTTTTCCGCAGCAAAAACACCGACACCGTAATCGTGCAATTTTCCTGCGGCGAGGACTTGCTAAACCACGACACCCCGATAGACATCTTATTCCTAGACATTCAGATGAAAACCCTAAACGGTATGGAAACCGCGAAAAAACTGCGCGCCCGCGGCTTTAAAGGATTCCTGATTTTCATAACAATCCTGAAAGAACTGGTATTCGAGTCTTTCGACGTACAGGCATACGACTACTTGGTCAAACCAATCAAGGAAAGCCATTTCCAAAAAACAATGGAACGCCTTTTTGCCTCCATGCAGACTGCTAACGAGACAAGCCTGCTGGTACAGAAAGGCTATGAACGCACCATTATCCCGTCTGACGAAATCGTCTTTTGCGAAATCATTGACAGAAAAGTCTACCTGCACCTCACCTCGTCCGAAGTCGTTGACTATTACGAGCGCATTGAACACTTGGAAACAAAGCTTGGCAGCAGCTTTTTCCGTTGCCACAGAAGCTTCCTAATCAACCTCAGGCACTTAAAAAGCTACAAAAACAGCACCGCATACATGGAAAACGGCAGGCAGATTCCGGTATCAAGACTGCGCAGCAAGGAATTTTCCAACGTGATTTTGCGCTATATGGAAACCATGTGACACACCTTTACGCAATGGAAAGGAGGGCAGACATGCCGGCATATCTCGATTTTTTCTACACACAGATGATGGCAGGTATCCAAGTGCTTGTAGGATTTTATTTCTATATAAAATTATTACATAAAAAAACAAAAACATTTGTTTATATCCTGATAACCGTTTTTTGGCTTTTTATGACCACCGTCCTTCCCGACAGCAGCATTATCGATTTTTTATTATATTTTCTCCTTCTGACAGCAAGCGGCATTCTCCTGTGCCACGCGAATTGGAAACCCGCACTGCTGTACGCCGCACTGACAGTCGAGGTCATGCAGCTAAGCTATGGCATAGTCAATTCCCTGCTGTTAATGCTTTACCCGTTCACAGCCAGCCTCAATCAGAAAGTCGTCGGCATTGCCTTCATGATTTTAGGGCACGTTGCATTGCTGCCCGCCATTTTCTGCTACCGCATGATTTGCAGATATTTTTCCTATTATGAAACCATTCAGAAGCAATCCATGCTCATGGTGCTGATACCGATTTTGCTCATCTTTTTCATGAGTGACTACATCAGCTCCGTCATTTACGGAAACGTCAGCGTCACAGACAGCAGCGGAAGGATTCTCCATACAAACCACTATCAGATTTTCGTGATACAGCTTTTGGGGATCGCAAGCCTGTTCTGTATCATGTCCGCCTGCAAAAAACTGCTGCAAAACGTCCGCCTCAGCACAGAGCTGTCGCTGTTAGAACAGCAGGAGCATTCCCTCAGCCAATACGTGGCAGAGGCAAGGGCGCGCTACGACAAAACAAAAGCCTTCCGCCATGACCTGAAAAACCACATGACCGTGTTAAGCGAACTGCTGCAAAGCGGCAAGACAAAGAAAGCGCTGACCTACATTGCGGACATGGCGGAACAGACACAGGAGCTGTCCTTTGCGTGCAGCACCAACAATCCCGTGGCAGACATTTTGGTGGGAAACAAGCTGGGACTGGCAAAAAGCATGAATATTGACGTCCGCTGTTCCCTGCTTTTGCCTTATCCCTGTTTTGTGCGCGACATTGACTTTTGCATTATCCTCTCAAACGCGCTTGACAACGCAATCCATGCCTGTCAGAAAATGGAGGACAGCGATGGGCGCTACATCCACGTATCGGGACGTACACAGGGGGATTTTCTGCTGCTGGAGGTTGAAAACAGCTTCCGTGGAAACGCGCTTTTCCAAAAAGGAACCGGATTGTCAAACATCAAAGCAGTCGCGGAAAAATATCACGGCGCAATGCGCACAACAGTACAGGGCAAAACGTTTCTCCTTAGCGTCCTGCTCATCATTCCACGGCAATCAGATAACATCTTACATCAAAACAGTTCAGACACCGCTTTGGACAGTCGAAACAGCAAATGAAGGGTGGCGCACCCATCAGAAAAAATTTGAGACAGGAGGGAACCATTATGTCAATGGAAATTCGTGAAACCTACAACCGCACACAGACCGATTACGCCGAGCGGAAAAAGACGCAGCAGGCGCTTCGGGAGGAAAAGGCAAAGGAGGCACAGGAAGCAAAGGAGGAGAAGGAAAAAGCGTCCAAACAGGCAGACGCTCCGAAGGATGAATACATCAGCAGCGAGCAGTCTGGCGCAAAGCCAAGCGGGCTCTACCGGCTTGAGCAGGACGAAAACGGAAACAAAAAAATCGTTTTTGAAGACCCGAAGAAGGCAAAAAAGAAAGAACGTGCAGAGGAAGCCGCAGAGCAGTGCACAACCGACACGGGCAACGTAGACCGCGAAATCGAGAAGCTCAAGGAAAAGAAGCAGCAGATTGAACAGCAAATCCAGTCTGCACAGGGCGACGAGGCAAAGGTCAGGGAATTGCAGAAAAAACTGGCGCAGGTGGAAAACGAGCTAAGCCAAAAGGACAACGACACCTACAGACGGCAGAACGCGACGGTTACAGGCTAAATAAATCTTTATCAGGATATCAAAAACCAATGACACCAAAAATGGCGGTGTGCAGTCTGCCATTTTTGGTGCCTTGATAACAGAGCAGGGAAAGCCATCTTAAAAAACTGCGCCTGCTGATTTTTATACGCGTCCGCATCCTGTTTCGACTGTGCATCAATGCTGGTATGCAAAACTTTTATCCAATTTTCTACAAATCCCCCCACAATCCCCAAAAAAAGCAATCACCGTTTTTGCTGATTTTGTCTAAGAACAAAAAACTTTCTAAAAATTTAAGGGTTTCTGCGATATTTCCGGCTTTATTTTTCGTATAAAGTAGCATATGATGGTAACAGAAAGACGAAGGGAGATTAAAATCAATGCAAGAAACAATGAAGACAAAAAATGGTTATCATGAACAGGTGATAGAAAATAATCAGGTGACGGTGATGGGCGAGATCGTCAGCGATTTTACGTTCAGTCATGAGATTTTTTCGGAAGGCTTTTATATGGTAGATATTCAGGTGGCGCGGCTTTCGGAGTCGATGGATATCATACCTGTCATGGTTTCGGAGCGACTTCTCGATGTGAGCGGCGACTACAAGGGCATGATGGTGGTCATCAACGGTCAGTTCCGTTCATACAACAGGCATGAGGAGCATAAAAACAAGCTTGTGCTTTCCGTATTTGCAAGGGAGCTGGAGTTTGTGGATGAGCTGAGTGAGAATATCAAGACAAATCAGATTTTTTTGGACGGTTATGTGTGCAAGGAGCCGATTTACAGGAAAACGCCGCTTGGGCGCGAGATTGCGGATTTGCTTCTTGCGGTAAACCGTCCTTATGGAAAGTCCGACTACATTCCCTGCATCTGCTGGGGCAGAAATGCACGCTATGCCGCGAACTTTGCGGTCGGCGAGCGGTGCCTTGTGTGGGGGCGTATCCAGTCGAGAGAATATATGAAGAAGCTTTCGGAGGATGAACTGGAAAAGCGGGTTGCCTATGAGGTTTCCGTCAGCAAGCTGGAAATACCTGACGATGAGGAAGATGAATGAATGTTCTAAAGACTTGCAAAATCCTGTCGCTTATGCTATTATGTTTGCGTTATACATATAAGCTATGCGAAGAAAGGATAAAAGGTATTAATAAATGGGAGATGGTTTAATACAGGTATACAGCGGAGAGGGGCACGGCAAATCCGCCACGGCGCTCGGGAAAGCCATACAGATGGCAGGCATGGGCGAGGATGTGGTGATTATCAATTTTCTCAAGGGCAATCAGAGCGACGCGTTTTTGAAGCGCATGGAGCCTGAAATCAAGATTTTTCGTTTTGAGAAAAGCAATGAGGAATTTTCGCAGCTTTCCGAGGAGCGCAAGCAGGAGGAAATCCACAATATCCGAAACGGCTTGAACTTTGCGAAGAAAGTCCTTACGACAGGGGAATGCGGGCTGCTGATTTTGGACGAAGTGCTTGGACTGATTGACAACGGGATTATCAGCATTGAGGATTTGCAGCATATACTGGAAGCAAAGGCAGAGGATGTGGGCATTATCCTTACAGGCATTAAGCTCAACGACGAGGTCTGCCGGTTCGCCGACGAGATTTATCAGATTGAGGCGGTAAACTATAAGATTTATTAAATGTTTATGGAGAATACAAGAAAATCCGAAAAGGTATGGTGCGCTTTTGCAGTATTTTTTCGGATTTTTGTATGGAAACGGAAATACAATGGCTTGTAAGCCATAATTTGCGATAAGATTAAAGCTTTGGGATGAACGATTACCAGAAAAGGACGAAATTTTCCGGCAAACGTTGACAGTGCGCTTGTCAGACGATATAATAGATAGAAAAGAGTTGTGAAGATAGAGGTTGCGTTTTTTAAAAGTACCTTTTCGGAGGTGTCAGGCACTGATGAGGAACGGGGAAAGGAAAGGACGCCGAAAGCGGGAGCTGCCCTGAAGGCTCCTGTCTTGGGCATACGGTTAAGAGCCGTATGACTGTCATCATCAGATGAAGCGCTATCGTGTTACCAAAGCCGTTGTATCTGGCGGAGGTATCTTTCAGTATGGAATGCCGTTCATCTAAGATGAGATGTTCGGCTTTTTTCATATCAGGCATTTATTTTAGGATGATATTATATATGAAGGAGGATTTTACCAATGGCAATTTTTACAGGATCAGGAGTGGCAATTGTTACACCGATGAAGGAAAACAGGGAAGTGGATTATGAGGCGTTTGCAAAGCTGATTGAATTTCAGGTGGAGAACGGCACGGACGCGATTATCGTCTGCGGTACGACAGGCGAGTCCTCAACGCTGACGCACGAGGAGCACATTGACGTTATCAGATACTGCGTAAAGCAGGTAAACGGCAGGCTTCCCGTCATTGCGGGAACCGGCTCAAACTGTACCGAGACGGCGATTTATCTTTCGCAGGAGGCAGAGAAGGCAGGCGTGGATGCACTGTTGTTAGTGACGCCTTACTACAATAAGGCAACGCAGAACGGATTGTATGAGCACTACAAGATGATTGCGGAGTCCGTGAAGCTGCCAATTATTTTATACAATGTGCCAAGCAGGACTGGCTGCAATATCGCCCCGGCTACGGTGGTACGCCTTTGCAGGGACGTGGAGAACATCAAGGGTGTGAAGGAAGCAAGCGGCGATATTTCGCAGATTGCAAAGCTGATGGCATTGGCGGACGGCTGTGTGGATTTGTATTCCGGAAACGACAATCAGATTGTGCCAATTCTTTCACTTGGCGGAAAGGGCGTGATTTCCGTGACCTCCAATGTCGCGCCGCAGCAGACGCACGACATCTGCCAGCTTTATTTTGACGGGAAGGTTGCAGAGAGCTGCAAGGAGCAGCTTCGCATGATTGAGCTTTGCGACGCGCTGTTCTGTGAGGTCAATCCCATTCCGGTGAAGAAGGCGTTGAATTTGATGGGAATGAACGCGGGTGTGCTGCGCCGTCCGCTGACCGAGATGGAGCCGGAGAATGCGAAGAAGCTTGAGACGGCAATGCGTAATTACGGGATATTAAAATAGGAAGCTTTGATAAAATCTGATAAAAACCAAGAAGAAGAAAGGATAACGGACGACATGACAAAGGTGATAATGCACGGCTGCAACGGAAAAATGGGGCAGATGATTTCCAATATCATTGCCGCAGAGGACGATATGGAGATTGTGGCGGGCGTGGACGCGTCTGACCATATCAGAAATACCTATCCTGTTTTTCGCAGCATTGATAAATGTGATGTGGCGGCGGACGTGGTCATTGATTTTTGCGCGGCGGCGGCGGTTGACGCACTGCTCGATTATTGTGTGGAGAAACAAATCCCCTGCGTATTGTGCACAACGGGGCTTTCGGAGGCGCAGCTTGCGCATGTTGACGAGGCGGCAAAAAAGGTTGCGGTGCTAAAGTCCGCAAACATGTCGCTTGGCGTGAACATGCTCTTAAAGCTGTTAAAGGACGCGGCGCAGGTGCTTGTTCCGGCAGGGTTTGACATTGAAATCGTGGAGAAGCACCACAACCTCAAGGTTGACGCGCCTAGCGGCACGGCGCTTGCGCTTGCGGACTCGATTAACGAGGAGTTTGACAACCAGTTCGAATATGTGTACGACAGGAGTCAGAAAAGAGAGCGGCGCACGGACAAGGAAATCGGAATCAGTGCGGTGCGGGGCGGAACGATTGTGGGCGACCACGACATTATTTTTGCGGGTGAGGACGAGGTGATTACGTTTTCACACCGGGCGTACTCCAAGGCATTGTTTGGAAAGGGCGCGGTGCAGGCGGCGAAGTTCCTGAAAGGAAAGCCGGCAGGCAGGTATGACATGAAAGATGTGATTGGTGGGGTCTGATATGGAGTTTCGGCCTTGTATTGACATTCATAACGGAAGGGTGAAGCAGATTGTCGGCTCTTCGCTTGCGGATACGGGAAATCGTGCGACGGAGAATTTTGTTGCGGAAAAAGGCGCGGATTATTATGCCGGACTGTACCGGGAACGCGGGATTAAGGGGGGGCATATTATCCTCTTAAATCCTGCGTCCAGCGAATATTATGAGGCGACAAGGGCACAGGCGTTTCGTGCGCTGAAGAGCTATCCGCAGGGGCTTCAGATTGGCGGCGGAATCAATGATACGAACGCGGAGGCGTACCTTGACGAAGGGGCGTCCCATGTGATTGTGACCTCGTTTGTTTTCCAAGGCGGGCGCATTCATATGGAAAATCTGGAGCGCATGAGGGCGGCAGTGGGGAAGGAACGGCTGGTGCTCGATTTAAGCTGCCGTATGAGGGACGGCAGATATTATATTGTGACAGACCGCTGGCAGAATTTTACCGATGAGGTTATCGACGGGCGCACACTCGATATGCTGAAGGACTATTGTGATGAGTTTCTGATTCATGCGGTGGACGTGGAAGGAAAAAATCAGGGAATTGAGGAACCGCTTGTGCGGGCGCTTGCAGGCTGGAAGGGCGCTACGCCGATAACCTACGCAGGGGGCGTGCACAGCTATGAGGATATCCGGCTGTTAAAGGCGCTTGGCGGCGGAAAAATCCATGTCACGGTCGGAAGCGCGCTGGATTTGTTTGGCGGCTCCTTGGCGCTTGACACCATTATGGAATTGATTGGATAAGGGAGTGTAGATACGCAGGATAATTGAGGTGGGAATATGAAGAGTGCAGAGGCGATTGCCAGAAAAACAATCGCTCCTTTATATGTGCTGGGATTACTGGGAATGCTTGGTATCCTGATTGCGGTCGGTATCACAAGGCAATACGATGGAGTGTTCGGGGGCACCGTGGACTGTGTGAATATCAGCGGCGGATGGACGCTTGATTTGGCGGGAACGGAGCCGGCGGATTTAAGTAAGCTTGGTTCCTATATGGACGAGGAGAGCGGTATCCTGTCCATTTATCAGAGGCTTCCCGACATGGAGGGCGACAGGGCGCTCATTTACCGGTCAAAGGACGTGTATACAAAGGTTCTGATTGATGGTGTGGAGCTTTACAGGACAGATGTATATGACTCCGGGTTTTACAACCGCTCGCCGGGCAATCTTTGGAACATGGTGGAAATTGATGACCGTTATTCCGGTGCAGTTATACAGATACAGATTGAGATGGTATATGACGCGAACGCAGTCACGGTTGACGCTACAATGTGGGGGGACAAGGCGGACATCATTTTAGCCTTTTGCCGGGACAAGCTTCTGGCGGTCGCGGTGAGTGCGCTGATGATTCTCATAGGGCTGGTGCTGATTGCGTTTGATTTGATGCCGGCATATGGACAGGCGAGGAAAGACCACAGCATGATATGGCTTGGACTGTATTCCGCGCTGATTGGTATATGGAGCCTGATTGAGACGAACGTCATGCAGTTTTTCGTGGCGGATATGCGCATTTTGCAGTTGATTAACAACATGGTGATGATTACGGACAGTATGCCGCTGCTGCTTTATCTGGACTGCGAATATCAGATTTTCAAAAACCGGTTCATGCGGGTATTCTGCTTTCTGAATGCGGTTTACATACTGGTTTGCGCAGGAATGCAGCTTTTAGGGCTCAACGATTTGCACGGTATGCTCGCGGGGGCAATCCTTACGCTGGTTGTAAGCTGCGTGTCACTGCTTGCATGGGTGGTAATCCGGCTTCGCAGAATGCTTAAGGAGCACAAGCAGGTGCTGCATTATGTCCTACAATTGTCAGGGCTGTGCAGCTTATGGATTTCCGCGCTTTGTGAAATGATGCGCTACTCGCAGTCTGACCATATGGACCGCGCGGAGTACCTTCGGATTGGAATGCTTGTTTTTGTGGTCTGCCTTGCAGTCAGCAGCCAGCTTGAGACGTACCGGCTGTTGGAAAACGGCTTAAAGTTTGACATTATCCGAGGGCTTGCCTATTCGGACGGACTGACCGGACTTGGAAACAGGACTGCTTACTTAGAGCAGCTTGAGGCGTATGCGGGCGGCGATACCGGAATTTCAAAGCTTGGGATTGTGTTTCTTGACGTGAATAATTTAAAGAAGGTCAATGACAATCAGGGGCATGAAAAGGGCGACGAGCTGATTATGCTTGCGGCGCGTATCATTGAGAAAAGCTTTGGCAGGTTTGGAAAATCGTACCGCATTGGCGGCGATGAATTCTGCGTCCTGCTTACGGGTATATCGCTGCAGGAAAAGTATGAGGAGGGGCTTGGCGAATTCCGGCGTTTCATTGAGGGGGAAAACAGGTCGAAAAAGCATACCTTTGAGGTGCAGATTGCCAATGGGTTTTGTATCTGCGACAGTCTGAATAAGGAAAAGATTGATGAGGCGGTCATGTCGGCGGATAGCAGGATGTATGAGAATAAGAGCCTGCTGAAAAAAGGTTATGTGAACGCATAAGTCGAAAAGTGGTATTTTATGTAAATTCTTAATTAAATAAAGAGAATATTGAATTAAAAATATTTGAAAAATATTGCATAAATAGTTGTTCGTTTTACCCTGTCTGTGATAAAATAATACTAGAAACACGAAGAAGTCAGAATAGACAGACAGGAGGTGGGCAGGAATGGAAGAGCGTGTAGAAAAAAAGGTGCAGAAACAAAGGAAGAAAAGTGTCAGCTACAACATTCTGTTTATGCCGGATGATGATACAATGGCTATGAGAACATTTTCCATCAAGATGGAAGTGCTGGTTTTGTTTTTTGCGGCGATTGCGTTTTTAGTCGTCATAGCGCTCACGTACTGTTCTATTTTGATGAAGGAGCTTGATGCTGCGAATAACAGCATTTTGGCACTCAGAATGCAGAGCGAGGAAATTATAGAGGAAAACAGCCGTCTTGTGTCGGAAAACGAAAAGCTTCAGGAAAAGGTGGACATCTTGAGTGATACGGTCAATGATAAACTGTATCAGGAGGAGCAGCGCGAGGCACAGCGGGCAAAGAGCTGTATGCCGTCAGGGTTTCCGCTGAAAGGAACGGCGTCCTATAACGCAAACGAGACGGAGCTTGACGGGCAGCCGATTGCGTATTTTCAGGTCGCGCCGGGAACAGGCGTGATTGCGACGGCAAACGGTACGGTTTCGTCGGTTGCCGGAAGCAGCGGCAACGGTTACATCATCATGGTAGACCACGGGAACGGCTATTTTTCCGTATACAGGAACGGCTCAAAGCCGAAGGTCGATGAGGGCGACGAGGTTACGAAGGCGACAGAGCTGTTTGTGATTGAGGCGGGACAGGAGCGGCTTGGGTATCAGATCATTCAGGAAAACCAGTATATCAATCCGTTGGAATTTATGGAAACGTATGGATAAAACAGCGGCACATTCATTTTGTCTGATGAATGTGCCGTTATTTTCAGGGCGTTTTTCCCAATCGTTCAAATATCAGTTCATAGCCGTCGCTTCCATAATTCAGGGAACGGTTTACGCGGCTGATGGTCGCAGTCGAGGCGCCTGTTTTTTCCGCGATTTCCAGATACGTCTTATGATCGCGCAGCATGGTGGCGACCTCAAAGCGCTGTGAGAGGGAGAGAAGCTCGTTTACGGTGCACAAATCCTCCAAAAAATTGTAGCCTTCCTCCTTGGTCTCAATGCATAAAAGCGCATCAATCAAATGGTCGACGGCATCTGTTTTAATCTTTTTGTTCATATGTCTGTCCTCTTTCAATGTGAATTTGGTATCCGGTCAGTGCTTTCGCGCTGTAAAGTTTTACAGTTTTAAATATTGTAACATAGAAACGAACATCTGTAAACACAGAAACATATTAAAAATATTATAAAGGTCTTGATAAGTAGTTTTTAATACTATATAATGTAGCTTAGCAGTAGTGCGCAAGCAGCCGCGCGGTTGGAAGCGGCAGATTGAGAGGAACTATGGATACAAAGGACTTATTGAATAAAATAATGGAGAATGTTGACAGCATCGGGCATATCAATGCGTCGGACATTCCGAATATTGATTTGTACATGGATCAGGTGACGACCTTCATGGACAAAAACCTGCGCAGGGGTTCGCGTTATCCTGACGCCGACAAGGTGATGACCAAGACCATGATTAACAATTATGCAAAGAATGATTTGCTGCCGCCTCCGGTGAAAAAGAAGTATTCACGTGAGCACGTGCTGGTGCTGATTTTTATCTACTATTATAAAGGAATTCTTTCGATTAATGATATTCAGACCTTGTTAGCGCCTGTGACGGACAACTTTTTCCAGAAGGACGGCGGCTTTGACATTGAGACCATCTATGAGGAGGTCTTTGGCATGAAGGCAAAGCAGATGGAGCGGCTCAAGGCAGATGTGATTGACAAGTATGACTGCGCAATGGAGACCTTTGAGGACGCGCCGCAGGAGAACAAGGAGTTTTTAAAGCTGTTTTCCTTTATCTGTGCCCTAAGCTTTGACGTTTACATGAAAAAGATGATTATCGAGCGGCTGATAGACGGCATGCGGGATACGCGCGAGCAGGACGCCAAGGCGAAAAAAAAGAGTGAAGAAATATAGAAAAAAGCCGATATAAGATAATGGAAGGGTAAACTATTTCGGAAGGGAGGGATTTTATGTCAATAGCAGCTATTGCGGGTTTTTCTTCGCTTCGTGATTACAGGATATCGTCCATTCATGGCAATCCGTACAGTATGTATGCCATTCAGAAGATTGGCAGGAATATAGGAAACCAGCGCGGGCGGGCGCTTGTAATCGGTCAGGAAAAACCGGAAGAGGAGTTATATGTAAAGGATTACGGCGAGCTTTCCAAGACAAAGAACACGGCGACAGGTGATTTTGCCGAGCTGTTAAGTATGCAGGAGAGCAGGCTTTCCGATAATGGGCAGACACAGGAGGACGACGGTTATGCGTCTTATTTAAAGGATACCATCGGTATGATGGGCTTTCAGAATGGTCTGCGCGAGCGGTTAAACGGCGTCGGGTTTGCATTGTTTGAATAGTTTGAATTATTTTGTGAAAAAAAATAAAAAAAGTTATTGTCAGACTATTTACAAAATTATGTAAATGTGATAATATAATTCTTGCAAAGAGATTATGTTATCTTGACTGGGGAGTCAAATAATTAATGATTTGTGTAGAAGGGAATGCAATCAATTGCATCTGCAATTCATTGCGTTGCAAAAAGAGCCATTGGGGAATGGCTCTTTTTGCTTGCCAAAAAATGTCAAATAGTGTATGATTAAACTTGTTATGTAACTTTTGAAAGGAGTATGGTTTAGAAGTGAAAAGAGTTTTTACACTGCTGCTTGCCCTGTGTATGTGTGTTGGCATTTTAGATGGGACTTGTGGGTTTCGGGTGAGCGCTAAGGAGGAGAAAAAGGATTACATGATTATGGTGAACCGCGCTGCGAACTGTGTGACGGTGTATGAGAAGACGCAGGACGGGGAAGCTGTTCCGGTCAGGGCGTTTATCTGCTCTTGCGGACGGGAAGGGCACGAGACGCCGCTTGGCACGTTTCGGACAAGCAATTATTATGACTGGCGGCTGATGGTGGACGGCTCATACGGGCATTACGCGGTGCGGTTTAACCGCGGTATCATGTTCCATTCCATTCCGTACTATACAAAGAACGCGGGCGACATGGAGTGGGAGCAGTACAATCTTTTGGGACAGGCGGCATCGCTTGGCTGTGTGCGCCTTGCCTGTGCGGACGCGAAGTGGATTTACGATAACTGCAAGGCGGGCACGGTGGTGACGGTGTATGATGACGCGCAAAATCCGGGACCGCTCGGACGTCCGGAGGAGATTAAGATTTCGGCGGAGAATGCATATAAAACATGGGACCCGACGGATACCGACGCGGACAATCCTTGGAATACGCTTCGTCCGGCGTTTCACTTGACCAATGGGAGTGGCGACGGCGTGATGTACCTTCCGGTGGGAGCGACTGCCCATGATATCTACAATGCGCTGGCAGTGCGTACACCGCAGGGGGAAGTACGTGAGCTGGGGACGTACCAGCTTAGAATGACGGGAATTTATGATTTGAACAGCGCAGGAAGCTATGTTGCCCATGTGTACGGCACGGATATGCTGGGCGTGAGGGTGGAACAGGATATGCTGATTTGTGTGCAGTAGCACCTGAAACAGTGTGCGCCGCGAAAGGAGTGAAAATGCTTTCGCGGCGCAACTTGTATTTCGGGTGTTATTTTTTATGGCTTTGCCTGCTTGGAGAAGGTATTGTCCACGAGCGTCTCATAAGGGACGTATTCTTCAAGCTCTCCGGCTTCCATCAGAATATTCTGTAGGAGCATGAAGCTGTCCTCGGAAAATACAAGGTCGTTTTTCCAAGTGTCCTGCGACTGATAACGGTTTACAATCGTGATGATTGTGGAAAGCTCCGTCTCCGGGAACTGCGGTTGAATAACGGCTGCTATTTCTTCTGCAGTGTGGCTTGCCACATAGTCCATGCCTTTTTGCAATGCTTTTGTGAATGCAAGAATGACCTCCGGCTTTTCCTCGAGATAGCTTTTCTTTGCGCTGAATGCGGTGTAGGGCACATAACCGGAGTCTACGCCAAGGGAAGCGACGATATAGCCCTTGCCCTGTACCTCAAGCGACGTTGCGTGCGGCTCAAACTCCACGGTAAAGTCGGCATATCCTGCATCGCCCTCCTTCGCACCGGAAAACGCCGCGGCGGTGGAACCAAAGTCAATGCTTGTGTCCATTGTAAGGTCGCTGTCGGGATCGATTTGGTTCATTTTGAGAATGTATTCAAAGACCATCTGCGGCATACCGCCCTTTCTGCCGCCAAGCACATAAGTCCCCTTTATCATATCCCACTCAAAATTGTCAATCGGGGTACGGCTTACAAGGAAATTTCCCGCGCGCTGTGTGAGCTGTGCAAAATTGACCGCATAATCCTGCGCGCCCTGCAGGTAGGTGTAGATGGACGCCTCGCTTCCCATAAACCCAATGTCTGCCTCCCCTGTAAGCAGTGCAGTCATCGTCTTGTCGGCGCCATAGCCTGTCACAAGCGCAAGGTCAATGCCTTCCTCGGCAAAATATCCCTCCTCAATTGCAACGTACATCGGCGCGTAAAAAATGGAATGTGCGACTTCATTTAAGGTTACTTTGGTCAGACCGGGTTTGCCGGCAGCCTCCTTGCCGCCGCAGCCGCTTAGAAGCATTGCGATGATAAGCACGACGGCGAGCAAAACGGAGTGTATTTTACGGTTTTTCATAATAGAGTCTCCCATGATTGTTTTGATTATCATATGCGCAAAAAGGAAATCAGGTGCTTGGAAAAACCATTGAAACGGCAGTAGGGAAATGATATAATTTTGAATGGCGGATAAACGGGAAGACGATGAAAAGCAGAAAGGATAAGAGAGAATGGGACTTTATGATCGATTAAATGAACAGCAGCAGAAAGGGGTTTTTACCACAGAAGGTCCTGTGTTAATCCTTGCAGGCGCAGGAAGCGGGAAGACGAGCGTACTCACAAACCGTATTGCGTATTTAATTCATGACGCGGGGGTACGGGCGTGGAACATCATGGCGATTACGTTTACCAACAAGGCGGCGGGTGAAATGCGCGAGCGTGTTGACGCGATTGTCGGTCATGGCTCCGAGGCGGTGTGGGTATCGACGTTCCATTCCACGTGTGTGAAGATTTTACGGCGTTATATTGACAGAATCGGGTTTGACAGAAATTTCACGATATACGATACCGACGATTCCAAGAGTGTGATGAAGGACGTGTGCAAAAAGCTTGAAATTGACACAAAAATGCTCAAGGAACGCACGATTTTGGGTGCAATTTCCCACGCGAAGGACAGTCTGATTTCCACGACGGAGTATGAGCGGGCAGTCGCGGGCGATTATATAAAAAAGCGTATTTCAATGGCATATGCGGAGTATCAGTTGACGCTTCGAAAAAATAACGCCCTTGATTTTGACGATTTGATTGTCAAGACGGTGGAGCTTTTTCAAAGCTGCCCCGATGTGCTGGAAAATTATCAGAACAGGTTTCATTATATTATGGTCGATGAATATCAGGACACGAATTTGGCGCAGTTTGAGCTTATCCGGCTGCTTGCCGCGAAAAACAAGAACTTGTGTGTGGTGGGTGACGATGACCAGTCCATCTATAAGTTCCGGGGGGCAAATATCCGAAACATTCTTGATTTTGAGGAGACTTATCCCGAGGCAACGGTCATTAAGCTGGAGCAGAACTACCGCTCCACGCAGAATATCCTTGACGCAGCCAACGCGGTGATTAAAAACAATACGGAGCGTAAGGATAAGGCGCTTTGGACCAATCAGGGTGCCGGGAACTGCATTCATTTCCGGGAATTTGACAACGCCTTTGAGGAAGGGCAATACATAGCGGGTGATATTAAAAAGAAGAAGCGGGAACTTTTGTGCGATTACCGTGATTGCGCCGTGCTGTACCGGACGAATGCGCAGTCGCGTATTTTGGAAGAAAATTTTGTCGCGCTCAATATTCCCTATAACATTGTCGGAGGCGTAAATTTCTATGCGAGAAGGGAAATCAAGGATATTCTTTCTTATTTAAAGACGATTGATAACGGGAAGGACGATTTGGCGGTCAAACGGATTATCAACGTGCCAAGGCGCGGAATCGGTGCGGCAAGCATTTTAAAGGTGCAAAGCTATGCAGATGAAATGGGGCTTAGCTTTTTTGAGGCGCTTGAGCAGGTGGAAGAAATTCCTTCGATTGGGAAGGGCAAGGCGGCGGAAAAATTAAAAAGCTTTGAACTGATGATACGAATGTTTCGGACAAAGCTGACGCAGGGAAACGGCAGTCTTGAGGATTTGATAACAGATGTAATTGAAACAACCGGATATGTGCAGGAGCTCGAAGCGTCTGACGAGGAGGACGCAAAGGACCGGATTGAAAATATTGATGAGCTGATTACAAAAATAGTCAGCTATGAGATGGAGCTGGATAAAAAAGGCGAGAAGGCGACGCTTTCGGGATTTTTGGAGGAGGTCGCTTTGGTGGCGGACATTGACAATGTGAACAAAGACGACAATAAGGTGCTTTTGATGACAGTTCACAGCGCGAAGGGACTGGAGTTTCCGCAGGTGTATTTGTCGGGACTGGAGGACGGTGTTTTTCCAAGCTATATGACGATTACCTCGGACGACCCTTTTGAGGTCGAGGAGGAGCGCAGGCTTGCCTATGTGGGGATTACGCGGGCAAAGGACGATTTGACAGTGACATATGCAAAGTCACGCATGATTCGGGGACAGACGCAGTACAACCGGGTGAGCCGTTTTGTCAGCGAAATTCCCGTGGAGCTTTTGGATAACAGACCGTCGGCAGCAAGGCGCCGCGATGATGACTATGATTATGAGGAAAACTCCTATCAGAAGAATATTTTTAAGACAAAGCCGTTTGCGTCGGGGCAGAATAACTGGCTGGAGGCTGCCGCCTATTTGGACAGGCAGCAGAATGCTCCGGCGGTAAAGCTGGACGATACGGTGTTTGATTTGCAGCCCCCTTCACAGAATGCTTCCGGCAAAGGGCATACGCAGACCGTTTCCCTTGAGAAAAAGAGCTTTGCCCAAATCGTCGCTTCAAAGCCAAAGGCGGTGGTAAAGAAGAAAGAAACGCCTTCCGCAAATAAGCCGTATATCGCAAAGTCCTTGGACGGACTGACAAAGGGCGTGCCTGTGATGTCGCAGGGAGAACTTGGATATGTGAAGGGCGACCGCGTGACGCATGTGAAATACGGAGCGGGAACGGTGCTTGACATTGTGAAGGATACAAGGGATTTCAAGGTGACGGTGGACTTTGATGCGTATGGGAATAAGATTATGTATGCGGCGTTTGCCAAGTTAAAAAAATTATGACAAATTGCTTCAAAATGGTAGTAAAATTGAAAAAAAGATGATATCATATATACAACGGTATTTTACCAAGCGTGAAATAAAAACAGAAAGGGGCTTTTTGAAATGAAGAAGTGGGACGATTTAGTAGAATATTTGCAGGATAAAAATTTGGTCAGCAGTGATATCCTGAGTAAATATTGTGCGAAAAATGAGCTCAAGACAGAAAATGAAAAGAAGGCAAATACGTTATTGTGGGTTCTTGCAATTATCGGTGCGGTTGCGGCAGTGGCAGCCATCGCGTATGCAGTATACCGCTACATGACTCCTGACTATCTCGACGATTTCGATGATGAGTTTGATGATGACTTTGAGGACGATTTCTTTGATGATGAGGAAGACGAGGCGGAGACAGAGCAGGACGCTGAAAAGGAAAATGATTATACAACTGTGAAATAAGTTGGCGGACAGTAGGGGTGCTGATAAAAAAGCACCCCTGTTTTTCGTTTTATGCACAGCCCCGTGCATAATGTGAAAAACCATATATGATAGTTTTTCACATAGAAATATGCCACTAAAGTGGCGCACGGAACTTGATTTGAACGATGTCAACAGGCAGAATAAGAACGGAGAGGGATTATGAAAAAAGGACAGATTTATGAAGGATATGTGGAGCGTCTTGATTTTCCAAATAAGGGAATTGTGCGCTGTGAAGAGGAAATTGCGGTCGTAAAAAACGTACTTCCGGGGCAGCGTATCTCCTTTATGGTCAATAAAAAACGAAAAGGGAAAGCAGAAGGACGGCTTTTGGAGGTGCTAGGGCAGGCAGAAGGGGAACGGCAGAGTCCCTGTCCGCATTTTGGAGCCTGCGGCGGGTGCAGCTATCAGAACCTTCCATATGAAGGGCAGCTTCAATTAAAGGAAGAACAGGTGCTGCGCCTGCTTCGCCCGATGTTTGAAAAGCAGATGTTATTAAAAGGAGAAGACGGCGATTTGGATACCTATATTGACCGGATTTTTGAGGGGATTAAGCCAAGCCCTGTCCAGACGGATTACAGGAACAAAATGGAGTTTTCCTTTGGCGATGAATATAAGGACGGTCCGCTTGCGCTGGGAATGCATAAGCGGGGGAGCTTTTATGATATTGTGCCTGTGAGGGACTGCCGCATTGTCGATGCGGATTATCGGGCAGTGCTTTCCTGTGTGCTGGATTATTTTAAAGAAAATAACAGCAGTTATTTCCATAGAATACGCCATGAGGGATATCTGCGGCATCTGCTGGTCAGGAAGGCGCAAAAGACGGGCGAGCTGCTGATTGCACTTGTGACGACGACGCAGGAGGAACAAAACCTTACGCCGCTGGTGGACAGGCTTTTGCAGCTTTCGCTTAAAGGAAAAATAACAGGTGTGCTTCATATAAAGAATGATTCTGTTGCAGATGTTGTACAAAGCGACGAGACGTGTATTTTGTATGGGCAGGACTATTTTTATGAGGAGCTTTTGGGGCTTCGTTTTCAGATTTCCCCGTTCTCGTTTTTTCAGACGAACACACTGGGCGCGGAGGTGCTCTATGAGACGGCGCGTGATTTTTTGGGAGATATTTCGGGGGACGGAAAGCGGGATAAGACGGTGTTTGACTTGTATAGCGGGACAGGAACGATTGCGCAGCTATTGGCTCCGGTGGCAAAGCAGGTGATTGGCGTGGAAATCGTGGAGGAGGCAGTCGAGGCGGCGAGAGAGAATGCAAGGCGCAACGGACTGGATAACTGTACGTTTATTGCAGGGGACGTGCTTAAGGTGATTGATGGGATTGCGGACAAGCCGGATTTTATCGTGCTCGACCCGCCGCGGGACGGGGTTCACCCAAAGGCGCTGCGAAAGATTATTGATTACGGGGTGGACAGGCTGGTTTACATAAGCTGCAAACCGACAAGCCTTGCGCGGGATTTGGAGATGCTTTTGGACGGAGGGTATGCGATGGAACGGGTGGCGGCAGTTGACCAGTTTCCTTGGACGGCGAATGTTGAGACCATTTGTAAATTTGTGCGGGACGGAAAATAATGGAAATAATGGAAATAATTGAAAAATGTGTTGACATATTCCAAAAAACACGGTAAAATACTAGTTGTTTGCAGGAGTGGTGGAATGGCAGACGCGCAGGCTTCAGGTGCCTGTGGTAGCAATACCGTGTGGGTTCAAGTCCCATCTCCTGCATTTTTTATTGTCTTTTTTCTGTGAGCAATGAAAGACACCGCTCTGCTTATTTTTTGCAGACCGGTATTTCAATCTGCACAATATAATCTTCCACACACTCAATCACATTTTCATTAATCCCCATTTCATACGAATAGCCGGACAATGACAAATTTTTTGCCTTGGCAAAGTCAAGAATTTCCTCATAACGCTGCGGGATTTTGTCCCAGCCGCCTTTGTGAAAGGCTCTCACATACGTCCCTTTGGGCTGGATATGCAGCCCTTTTTTATGTGTCAGAAACGGGATTTCGATAAAGAGCTTGGTGTAATCGTCAAAATTCCCGTTTTGCAGGCTTGCGACAGGAATCATGGAGCCGTAGGAGGCGTCGTGGAGGCGTCCGAGCTGGTACTGCTCCGTTTTGGCGGTAATCAGTTCGACCTCTTCCTCAAAGGTGGTGTCTTTGTCGATGTCCACTGTGACAAGGCAGCGTTCTTCTTTTTCGAGGATACGGATTTCGGATAAATCCATTGTCAGCAAAGTTTCCATGTTTTGGTGGTAATTGCATAAGGTCTTGCGGACTGCCTGCAGGTGCAAGATACTGCGGTCTAGGTCTGCTATTTTTTCCGCAAGGAGCTGCTTCATGTTGGCGGCGGAGCGGTTTTTCATGAAATCCAGTATTTCGGCTATGGACACGTCGAGCTCGCGCAGCAAAAGAATGGTTTCGAGGACGGGGCTTTGGTGGTAGCTGTAGCAGCGGTAGCCGTTTTCGGGGTTGATGGCGGCGGGCTTGAAGAGTCCGATTTCGTCGTACCACATCAGGGTTTTTTTATTGATGCCGTGCAGCGCGGCAAATTGTCCGATGGTGAGGAGTTTGTCTTGTCCGTTCATTTTGATGGTGTGCTCCTTTCAAAAAAGTGAAAATTTTGCTTGACCGTACTGTTACTGTATGGTTTATGATACTCCATACAGGGAAGAAATGCAAGCCTGTGGCGGTGTTTTTTGTTGATATGGAGGAAAAACAGATGGAAAAGGAAAATGTTTATTTAAAGCCTGTTACATTGAAAAATATTTTGAAATTTGCGGTTCCGACAATTGCGATGACGGTGTTTATGTCGTTTTACACAATGGTTGACGGACTGTTTGTGTCGAATTTGATTGGCACGGACGCGCTGTCCGCGATTAATCTGACGGCGCCGGTTATCCAGCTTGTCACGGCGATTTCGACAATGCTTGCGACGGGCGGCAGTGCGGTGATTATGAAAAAGATGGGGGAGCAGAAGACAAACGAGGCGCGGGAGGACTTTGCGTTTCTGATTTTGGTGAATGTCGTGGTCGGGGTGGTGATGTGCGCGCTTGGGTATCTGACAATGCATTCGGTGTTTGCGGGTATGCATTTGTCGACGGACGTGGAGGGGTATTGTGTGGAGTACCTGAGCCGTTATCTCTTGTTTACGGTGCCGATTTTGCTGATGAATAATTTCACGCTTTACATGATTGCGAGCGAGAAGGCGACGCTTTCTTTGGTCTGTTCGGTGACGGGCGGGGTGCTGAATATGGTGTTGGATTATGTGCTGATTGCGGGCTTTGACATGGGGATTGGCGGCGCGGCGGTTGCGACGGGGCTTGGCTATTCGGTGACGGCGGTCGTGGGGCTGTTTGTGTTTTGCAGGAAAAAGAGCCTGCTGCATTTTCAAAAGCCTGTGGTTCGGGGGCGGGTGCTTGTCAATGCGGCGACAAATGGGTGTTCGGAGATGGCGACGGCGCTTGTCACGGGGATTATCACAATGATGTTTAACTGGACAATGCTGCGCTATGTGGGGGAGGACGGCGTTGCGGCGGTTACGATTATCATGTATGTGCTGATGTTTGCAAGCTCCCTGTATACGGGGTATTCGTATGGGGTAGCGCCGATGATTAGTTTTTATTATGGGGAGCAGAACCGGGAGAAGTTAAGGAAGCTGGTTGCGGTCAGCCTGAAGGTGATTGCGGTGATTTCCGTTTTGACGGTTGCGGCGTCGTTTGCGCTGACAAGACCACTGGTGTCCGTTTTTGCAAGACCGGATAATCCGGTTTATGATTTGGCGGTGACGGGGAACCGGATTTGCACGTTTGCGCTGTTTTTTATCGGGTTCAATATTTTTGCGAGCGGGTTGTTTACGGCGTTGTCAAACGGGGTGGTTTCGGCGGTGCTTGCGTTTTCGCGGTCGTTTGTGTTTATGTTAGTTACAATGCTGGTGCTTCCGGTGTTTTTGGGCGTGAACGGGATTTGGCTTGCGACGCCTGCAGCGGAGCTGATGGCGCTTGCGCTGTCGGTGGGAATGTTTGTGCGGTACCGGAGGCGGTATGGGTATTAGGGGAATTGGCGGCTGTGATAAAAAGCAGCCGTTTTTTCTTTTCGGTGCAGTATTTGGAAAAGGAGGGGCGTGTGGCGCTTGGTGATAAAAAGTGAAAATGTAGTAGTTATCATGGCGGGATTGTGATAGACTATAGGTAATGCCAAAGTCAGGCTTGGCAGGAATTTGGAAATGATTGAAAAGGGGTTACAGGAATGAAAAACAAGATGGTAATTACAACGCTTATGGGAACATTGCTGATAAGCGGTCTGATATTAAGCGGCTGTGGTGACAAGCCGTCTGCCCCGCAGCCTTCGCAGGAGCAGGGCACTGTGCAGCAGGCAGAAACGGACGAGGGTGAGACAGACGGCGGGGGCGGCATTTTGGCGTCTTTTTCGGCGGACACACTGGACGGCGGAACGTACACGCAGGACAATTTTTCTGACACGGATGTCACAATCATCAACTTTTGGGCGACCTTTTGTGGTCCATGCCTTGCGGAAATGCCGGATATTGCGGCGTTTGAGAAGGCACTGCCGGACAATGTGCAGATGATTACGGTCTGCCTTGACGGCGTGGGCAATCCGGACGGGGTGCAGGATATTTTGGACGAGGCTGGCTATGAGGGCACGACGCTTTTGGACGGGGACGGCGATTTTGCAAGTGTCTGCGGGGAAATTTTATATATTCCGACGACCATCTTAGTAGACCAGAACGGGAATATGCTGGGCAACGCGATTGTCGGCGGGCAGCAGGATTTGGAGGAAACATACAAGGCGGCGGTCAACGACGCGCTGCTTGCGATGGGAAAGGCGGAGATTGGAGATGAAGAATAAGCGTCGGGTGATTTCGTTTGGCATTTTGGCGCTTTCGCTTGTGCTGATTGGAATCGGCGTTGGAAACGGGGAGCATTTGGAGGTTCTGCAAAAGGCGGTGATGGTATGTCTGGAATGCATCGGAATCGGTTGAAGCGGCTGTCTTTTCAGCGGATTTGCCAAGTGGCGTTTGCTGTTTTGATCAATGGCTATGTGGTCGGTTTTCAGAAGGGAAAAATTTATACGGGTAAGAGCAAGGCGCTCTGCGTTCCCGTGCTGAACTGTTATTCGTGTCCGGGCGCACTGGGGGCGTGTCCGATTGGCTCATTGCAGACGGTGCTTGGCGCAAGAGGGCACCATATTCCGTTTTATGTGCTGGGAATGCTGATGCTGGTCGGGATTTTGATTGGGCGCGCGGCGTGTGGTCTTTTGTGCCCGTTCGGGCTGGTGCAGGATTTGCTGCATAAAATTCCGGTGCCGAAAATCAAGGTGCCGTTAAAGATTGATAAGCCTGCGCGGTACCTGAAATATGGGATTTTGCTTGTGACGGTGCTTTTGTTACCGCTGTTTGCGGCGGATAAAACAGGGATTGCACCGCCGTATTTTTGCAAATATATCTGTCCTGCGGGGACGCTTGAGGGCGGCATTCCGCTTTTGCTTGCAAACGAGACCTTGCGCAGGGCGGCAGGGGCGCTATTTACATGGAAGCTTTTGGTGCTTTTAGTGATTGTGTTTGCGTCGGTCTGCATTCATCGTCCGTTCTGCCGTTATCTTTGTCCGTTGGGGGCGTTTTATGCGCTGTTTCAGCGGTTTAGCTTTTATCAGCTTCGGCTGGACAAGGAAAAGTGTGTTGACTGTAAGCAGTGTGAGCGCTCGTGTCCGATGGCGGTGGAAGTCACAAGGAATATCAACAGCCCCGAATGTATCCGCTGCGGGAAGTGTAAGGCAGTCTGCCCTGTGGGGGCAATTTCTTCGGGGAAGGTAGGGAGAGAGTCATGAAATATTTACGAAAGCTTGCAGGTTTTACCGTTCTTTTTATTGCTGTGTTTATGGTATTTGCACTAATCCGGTATCAGGCGGACGCGCAGGTATCGCTTATGTCGGAGCGCCTGCAATATGATTTTGATGAGGACTGGCGCGTCGCTGTGCGGGACGAGGCGGCAAGGGACGTGACGCTGCCGTATTTCGTGACACATCCCGAGACGGGGACGCTTGTGTTTGAAAATACGCTGCCAGAGGACTTTGAGGGCACGACCATGCGCTTTTTTTCCAAGAATGCGTGGGTGCGTGTTCTTCTGGACGGAAAGGAGCTTTACAGGCAGGAGGAGGGCGAAGGGACAGATGTGGAGCATTGTGTGGACATTCCCGAGGCGTTTTCCAAAGGGGAGCTGCAAATCGAGCTGACGGTTTTGGAGCCGGACACAGAGACGGCGCTCGGGGAGATTGTCCTTGAGATGCAGGAAATTGTCGTGCTTGGGCTGAACGCGAATAACCTTGTTGATATTGTATGCTGCCTGCTGATTTTGATTTCAGGGGTTGTCATGCTTATGCTTGCGCTGATCAGATGGCATACCGGAAAGACAGGGCGGGGCGAGCTGGCTTTGGGACTGTTTGGCTTGGTTGCGGGGATTTATTCCTTTATTGGGACAAATACCCTTAGTATCTTTTTTTATAGCACAGAGGGCGCGTATATGGTGCAGGACTATATTGTCCTTATGCTGCCGCTGCTTTTGGTGTTTTATTTTGAACACAATCTGCGGACGCTCTATCCGCGCAGGTTTGCCGCCCTGCTTGGCTTTGTGGTTTTAAACGCGGGCGTGCAGCTTTTTTTGCAGTGGACGGGGCTGGGACGGCTGGAAAATATGGCGGAGTTATCAACGTTTACGCTGTGCGTGGTCTGTGTGATGGGCATTGTGAGCCTGATTCAGCTTGAGAACAGGGATCGGAAAAAGGAAACGCTGCTGTCGCTGATTTCGCTGTCGGTGCTTTTGGCAGGAGAGATTTCCAAGCTGATTTTTTATAGCTGTCATTTTTATATGAATGGGAATTTGGCGGGAATGTATGGTATGTCTGTTTTTGGCGTGGTGACGGCAGCCGTGCACATTCTGCGCGTTTCCAAGGAGTACCGGGAGGAAGCGGATGAGCGCATTCAGACGGCGGAGAAGCAGAGCATATTGCTTGCACAGGCAAAAAAGAACGCGGATATGGCAAGGCATGAGGCGCTTGTCGCAAACGAGGCGAAGGGGAAGTTTCTGGCGCATATGTCCCACGAAATCCGCACGCCGATTAACGCGGTGCTTGGCATGGACGAGATGATTTTGCGTGAGACAAACGAGCGCAATATCAAGGAATACGCGATGGACATTCATTCGGCGGGGCAGACGCTGCTGTCGCTGATTAACGATATTTTGGACTTTTCCAAGATTGAGTCGGGGAAAATGGAAATTGTGCCGGTGGTGTATGATTTCAGCAGCTTTATCCACGATTTGGTGAATATGACAATGCAGCGGGCGGCGGACAAAAACCTTTGCTTTACGGTGGAGATTGACAGGGAAATTCCGGCGCGGTTGTATGGGGACGATGTGCGGCTGCGGCAGGTGCTGACCAATATTTTGACTAATGCGGTCAAGTATACGCACGAGGGGACGGTGTGGCTGCGGGTAAAATGTCAGGGCGCGGGGGAGTCGGTGCGTCTTTTGTTTGAAGTGGAGGACACGGGCATTGGCATTAAGAAGGAGGATTTGCCGAAGCTGTCTGCGGAGTTTGAGCGGATTGAGGAGGACAGGAACCGCAATATCGAGGGCAGCGGGCTTGGCATGAATATTACGATTCAGCTTTTGATGCTTTTGGGCAGCAGGTTACAGGTGGAGAGCACGTATGGAAAGGGCTCCCGGTTTTGGTTTGAGATTGGGCAGAAGGTGATTGACCATACGCCGATTGGGGATTTCGAGGCGAAGGTGCAGCAGGCGGCGGATACATACAGCTATGACACGAGCGTTTACGCGCCGGACGCGGAGATCCTGGTGGTGGACGACAATGCCGTCAACCGCAAGGTTTTGCGCAGTCTGCTCAAGGAAACGCAAATTCAGGTGACGGACGCGGACGGCGGTGCGCAGTGTCTGCGGTTTGTGCAGGAGCGGCATTTTGACTTGATTTTTTTAGACCATATGATGCCGGAGATGGACGGAATCGAAACGCTGCACCGTATCAAGGATTTGCCGCAGTGCCCTTGTAAGGACACGCCGATTATCGTGCTGACGGCGAATGCGGTGTCGGGGGCAAAGGAGAAATACTTGGCGGAGGGGTTTGATGATTTTTTGTCAAAGCCGATTATGCCGGATAAACTGGAAGCGATGTTGAAGGCGTATCTGCCAAAGGAGTTGCTTATGACTGCACCGGTCAAGGAAACGGACGCGGCGCCGGAACAAAAAACGGACAATGCGCAGGAAACGGTCTTGGCGGATTTGCCTTTGGTGGAAGGCTTGGATTGGGATTATGCGTGGCTGCATTTGCCGGATATGGAGCTTTTGGAGAGCACGGTGAAGGAATTTTATGCGCAGCTTGACACGGCGGCTGGGCGGCTGGAGCAGGCGTACCTTCATTTGTCCGAGGAGGGGCAGTTGGAGCAGTACCGCATTCAGGTGCACGCGATGAAGAGCCTTGCGGGGACGGTCGGGATTGTGACGCTTTTTGGAATGGCAAGGGTTTTGGAGTATGCGGCGCGGGACGGGAAAACGGAGACGGTTTTGGCGATGACCTCTGTCTTTTTGGAGGAATGGCGCGCTTACCGGCAAAGACTGGAAGGGGTTTTTGGGATTGGCGATTCGGCGGCGCAGGAGGTAAGTGATTTTTCGGTAATCCGTGCGCTTGTGGAAATGGTGCGTGTCAGTATGCAGGAAATGGAATTTGATGCGGCGGACGAGGCGGCGGCAAAGCTGCGCGAATTTTTGTATCCTGCTGAAATTGAGGCGGATATGCAGGCGCTTTTGGAGGCGGTGACGAATTTGGATGTGGATGAAGTGCAGCGTGTTGCGGCGCGGCTGTCGGAAGAGATGGCGGACGGTGTTTAGGGGCGAAACGAAATGAAAAAGGACATTGCTTTTGACTTGTTAATGCAACAGCATAAATCCATTATCTGATGGAGCAGATAGAGAAAAATGAAATAAAGAAACAGGTTGCTTTGGCAAGCCGTTCGGGATATAATATGTTCCAAGTCATACCTTTTGGGAGTGGCTTTTTATTACAGGCAGATATCAAAGGGAGGTATGACAGGAAAATGCTGGCAGATACGAAAATAATGCTGTCAATGGAGCTGACGGTTGATGAGAAATTAGGAATGATGAAAGGGAAAAAGTAATCATGAATATGCAAGCGGCAGTTTTCATGAGAGCGCGTACTGCCTCAAAACGCAGGACAACCGCACCATGATTGCGCCAATTACAAAACGGGGTAAGCCAAAGCGCCTAAACGGCGTCAATATCCAGCGCTGTACGCCGTACGGGGTGTACGTTGAATTTAGCGGCGGAACAGATGCGCGGGGCGGTATCTGCATTGCGAATTATACGACGCAGCAGACGTATTATTCGTCGTCCTTTGCAGGAGAGCCGTACATGAATACGGACGAGCTGCGGGCATTTCTTGACAAATGGATTGCTGACACGGACGCCTCGGATTTGGCGGAAATTCAGGCGTTTGCAGGCGCGAAAAGACGCCACTGCAAGTATCGGGAGGGCGATTTTTTCCGGTTCCGCTATGACCGCAGGCATTACGGCTATGGCAGGATTTTGCTGGATGTGCGGCAGTTTATCAAAGGTGGCGGGGCATTTTGGGATATTCTGATGGGAAAGGCGCTCTGCGTTTCGGTGTACCATATTATCACGGAAAATCCGAGTGTAAGCATTGAGGAGCTGCAGACGTTTAAGAGCTGTCCGTCCGAATACATGATGGACAATCGGTTCTATTACGGTGAGTATGAGATTATCGGGAACGCGCCGTTGCCTGAAAATCAAGAGACAATCGACTATCCGATTATGTACGGACGTTCCATTGACGGGCAGGACAGGGATAAAATCTGTTACTGCAGGGGGAAGGAGTACCGTGAAATCCCGCTTGCAGGCAATTCGCTTTTGGAAAAGGATTTTCGATACAGCGGTATCAGTTTCAGCTTTCATATCAATAAGACAATTGTTGAAGACTGTATCCGGGCAAATTCCAACGAGCCGTTTTGGGCAAGCCAGCCGCGTGTTTCGTATGCGTATGATTTGCGCAATCCAATCTATCAAAAGGAGCTGGAATACGTGCAAAGACAGATGGGCATCAGTGGAACGTGATGAAAACAGGTCGTAATAAAAATATATGAAGATAGAACACCGGAAAAAGACAACAAGGCTTCCGGTTTTGAGATAGGAGGAACACAGCATGTTACAGACAGGAACAAAAGCACCCGCATTTTCTCTGCCCGACCAAAACGGGCAGATGCATACCCTAGAGGAGTATCGCGGCAAAAAAGTAATTTTATATTTTTACCCAAAGGATAACACCCCCGGCTGCACCAAGCAGGCGTGCAATTTTGGGGAACTGTATCCGCAGTTTTTGGAAAAAGGTGCGGTGGTACTTGGCGTGAGCAAGGACAGCGTGGCGTCGCACAAGAAATTTGAGGAAAAATACGGACTGCCGTTCACACTGCTTTCCGACACGGAGCGTACCTGCATTGAAGCCTACGATGTGTGGCAGGAGAAGAAGAACTACGGAAAAGTCAGCATGGGCGTGGTGCGCACGACGTATCTGCTTGACGAGGAGGGCGTGATTGTCAAAGCCTTTGGCAAGGTCAAAGCTGCGGAAAATCCGGCGCAGATGTTGGCGGAGTTAGAAAAAGAGTGATGTATGAATACTATTATATCAAAACGGATTGCCTTTCAAATACATGGAATACATCAGAAATACGGGATTTTACGTTTCGCAAGGCAGGCTGTCAGCCGATTACAATCCCAAAGCATGAACCAATTAAAAAGGTTTATGTTGAAATGGTAAAGCAGGTTGTAGAACGTGAAGAACAGGTTGAAAATGAGTAAGTCTGACTTTCAAAAATGGAATTTTGTAGACGTTGAAAGGAGCATGGTGATCGAGATGAAGACATTGGAGCATTACATGGCGATGTCCTACCGAATGGAGGTTGTGGAAGATAAAGAGGAAGGCGGCTTTGTCGTTTCCTATCCAGACCTTCCGGGGTGTATTTCCTGTGGAGAAACCATTGAATCGGCAATGCAGAATGCTCTTGATGCAAAAAAAGCATGGATTGAGGCGGCGCTGGAAGAGGGGATAGCGATTCAGGAGCCTGACTTGCGGAGCATTCCAAGAGAGAAGGGATTAGTATGAACCAATATTGCGTGTATCTGCTTTCCCGAAATGATGCGGCAGCAGCGGCAGATTTTTCTTTGCGGAATCAATCTTCCTGACAGTACAGGATTATTTGATAAAAGAGAAAAGAGCCAAAAGAACAAGAGAGGAGCACACAGTCAATATGTCTGTTTATCAAATCCTATTCAGCCCCACGGGGGGAACAAAAAAAGTATCCGGTATCTTTACAAACGCGTTTTGTGCAGAAAGCACGGCAATTGATTTATGTGAGCGCGCAACGGATTTTTCCGCATATTCGTTTGATGCGCAGGACATCTGCATTGTGTCTGTCCCTTCCTATGGAGGGCGTGTTCCCGGCGTTGCCGTATCGCGCCTTCGCCAAATGAAAGGAAACGGGGCGCGTGCAATTCTGATTGCAGTCTACGGAAACAGGGAATATGAGGATACGCTTGTGGAATTGCAGGATACCCTGACAGATGCGGGATTTGCATGCATCGCAGCGGTTGCCGCCATTGCGGAACACTCCATCATGCGCCAGTTTGCCACAGGACGTCCCGACGCGCAGGACGAAACGCAGCTTGCCGGTTTTGCGCAGGAAATCCGCACGAAAATCGACGCGGGGGAATTGGCGGAAACACTGACGCTCCCGGGTGACCGTCCTTATCGGGAATACGGCGGCGTTCCGATGAAACCGCAGGCGCAAAAAGGCTGTGCCAGGTGCGGTCTTTGCGCAAAACAATGTCCGGTCGGGGCAATTCCTGCCGACAATCCGTCCAAGACAGACACAAAAACCTGCATTTCCTGTATGCGGTGCATTGCCGTCTGTCCGCAGAATGCCCGCAGTGTCAATAAGGCGCTCCTTGCGGCGGGCAGCATGAAATTGAAAAAAGCATGCAGCGGCTATAAAAGGAATACATTGTTTCTGTAATATTGAAGTCAATTTCTCCAAAACATGACACACAGATGTCGTCATTGCCCTGATAGAATGAGAACATCAAATGAAAGGAAGGTCATGAATATGGAATACGAAATTGTAACATTGGACGAAAAAACTGCCGTCGGTATTGCGGCGCGCACAAACAATGCTTCTCCCGACATGGGAGCCGTTAGCGGAGGACTTTGATAGCGTAAAGCGGTCACTCCAATCTGTTTAAATATTCCGTAGGCGAAATCCCTTCCACCTTCTTAAACACCTTGCTAAAATAAAAGGCGCTCTCAAATCCCAACGCGTCCGCAACTTCATAGATTTTCACATTCCCCTCCTGTATCATGCGTTTCGCCTCCGCAATCTTGCGCTCCGTGATATATTCGGAGTACCCGCAGGAATTATATTTCTTAAAAAGCGAGCTTAAATAATTGGGAGAAATCCCGTAAATCGCCGCAACGTCATTCAAATTCAGCTTCTGCGTCACGTGCATTTCAATATATTTCTTCACATTGTCCACAATATGGTGGCGGTGTTCTTTCTTATGCTCCACAAAGCTTTGGCAGAGCCGCTCGCCAAACTCGCGCAGCCAGCCGATAACCTGCTCTGTCGTATTCTGACGGTAAATGGAGCGGTAGCCGTCGGGATAGTCCGCAAAGAGCGCGGACAGCAGTTCCTCGCCGTTTGGCATCAGCGAGATGGACAAAAACAGCAGGCTGCACGCCGCGTCAAGCGCCTGTACATAGTGGGACGGGTGTTCCTCAAACAGGGTGATGACCTGTGCTAGGACCGTTTGCAGCAGCGCTTCGTCATACTCGGAAAAGGCACGGGCTAGGTCGTCCTTGATTACGGAAAAGTTAAAAATCATGCAGCTATCGGGCGAAACGTCCGTAAACCCCGCAATGCCGGACGGCGCTGTAATGCTTGTGAAGGCGGCGCGGGCGTTCTGATACGAATCGGAGATGGAGAGCGGCTCGCTTACCACCGTCCCGATGCCGATTTTCATGGAGGTCTGATAGTAGCTTACAAGCGATGTGCAGATTTGCTGCAAATCGGAGATAATCTGCGTGTCGTTTCCATCGCTTGGAGTGGTTTCGTACAGTAAGATGATGCTGCCGTGCTTTCGGTCAAGCGTCACGAAATAGGCGCTCATCTGACGCTTGGCGAGATACTTTTCGGCAAGCTTTTGCAAAAGTTGGTATGAGTTGGTGTACAAAACAATCTGCCGCTTGATGTCCATCGCGTCAACGCTGTCATTGCGCATTTCAAAATAGCAGCACTGGTAAGCCGCGTAGGTAAACGGAATGTCCAAGTCCTGCATCAAGAGCGTGAACTGCTCGGCGGAGTCATAGAGGTTGTGCAGTAGGCGGATAAAAAACTTCTCGCGCAGCATCTGCACGTCGGCGGAGGAAAGCTCCATTTTTTGTGCCGATAGAACAGATGTTTTCTCAATGCTCTCGATTGCGCGCAAAACGGACGCTTTTAACAGCTCCGGCGTCAGCTCGATTTTGACAAGATAGTCGGCGGCGCGGTAGGTAAGCGCCTCCTTTGCCATCTGAAATTCCTCATAGCTTGTGAGAATGATAAAGGCGGGATAGTCCTTCTGCGGGTAATGCTCCCTTGTCTTTTTCAAAAGCTCCAGCCCCGACATGATTGGCATTTTCACGTCCGTGATGATGATGTCAGGGTGTTCCTGCTCCATCAGCTCCCAGCCAGCCTGCCCGTTTGCGGCGATACCGCATACGTCAATGCCAAGCTCCTCCCAAGAGAGCATGGAGCGGATTCCTGCCTGAACCAAGGGCTCGTCGTCAATAATCAATAATTTGTACATCAGTTGCCTCCGTTTTTTGGTATGATAAGGTGCATTTTCGTGTATTGGTTTAACGCACTTTCCACATGAATGCCGTACTGCGCGCCAAACTGGTATTGCAGGCGTTTCTGCACGTTGCCGATGCCGATTTCCTTGAAAAATTCCGAGGAGTTATCTAAAAGAAGCTGTTCTGCCTTCTCGGGGGCAATGCCGACGCCGTTGTCCCACACAATAATTTCGACATTCTGATCAGGGGCGCTTTGCTCTGCCTGTATGATAATGCGGATTGTCCCGCTGTTTCCGCGCGGCTCTAGCCCGTGAAAAATCGCGTTTTCCACAAGCGGCTGGAGCGTGAATTTGATGATAGGCACTTGCAAAAGCGTATCGTCCATACATTCCACCTCAAGCGCAATCGTTCCGCCGTAGCGGTAATTCTGAATGTTAAAATAGTCCTTTACAAGCGCGATTTCCTCCGACAGCGGGATTAGGAGCTGCGTTCCCTTTGCGATACTGCGCAGCAGCCTTGACAGGGAGGTGGTCATGTCCGCAATGCCGTCCGCACCCTGAACGGACGCCATCCACTTGATGGAATTTAAGGTGTTGTACAAAAAGTGCGGGTTAATCTGATTTTGCAGCATCTTGTACTCCAAATCCTTCTTCTCTTTTTCGTCGGCAATGCGCTTCTCAATCAACTGCTCCATGTCGCAGGCAAGCTTGTTGACACCGCGTCCGATGTCGCCCAGCTCGTGATTCCATTCCAGCGTAGCGTCCGGCTTAAAATGCCCCTCGGCAACCAAGTCAATCTGACGGCGCAGCTTTTGGACGGGAACGGCGATAAAACGGTGTAAAAAGACCATAAGCAAAAGCGCCACAAACAGCATTAAAATCAAAATAATCGCCCAAATCAGCGCAAGCATTTGGTTCTGCCTGTGGATTTCCTGATTGGAGAGCGTCTGTATCAGATAGCAGTTTTTTTGTGAGAGCGGGCGGATAACAATTACGGAGTCTTTGTCAGCAGGCAATTCATGCACGGTATACGCGTGGCAGCCGTTTTGGGCAAGCGGCGTGTCGGCGTCAAATCCGGTCAGCTCGTCTTTGATTTCATAGGAAAAATCAGAGGGTGTGACATCATTTTTTGACAGCTCGTACATATGTTCCTCTAAAACGAGATACAGCTTTGCGTCCTCCGCGTAACTGTAGTATTCTAACGGCGCGGTAAATAAATCCTGCGTCACCTCCACAAAAATCCAGCCCGCCTTGTCGGAGTAATACTGTGCATAGATTGGCGCGACAATCGGTATGACCTTCTTTTCCAAGGTCGGGGAAAACGGTTCAGGGACAAATCCTGTGGAAAGCCTGCCTGCGGAATTGTCATACAAATCCGCAAAATAGGGCAGCGCGGGAATGGCTGCGCTTAGGTTGTGCGTGGAGGAATACTGTGCGGCGACAATCTGAATGAACCGCTGGTTTTTGTTCCCGATGACGACGCGGTGCAGCATGGCGTTTACGGGGTTGTTCTGATATTCCTCGGTAAGACGCGTGTGCGCCTGCAGTGCGGTAATGCCGTAGGACGCATTGTCAGGCGCCTGTATGTACTTGCCAATGGTCGTGTTTTGCTGCGCCCAGCGGATTAGGTGGTTGACCGATTCGAGGTTATTGTCAATGGAATCGGCAAGAAACTTCATGTTAATGGCGGTTGACGCGGCAAGCGACTCGGAGAGGTAATTGCGGTAAAGCCCTGTAAATACCATGCTGAACAAAATGCCTACGCTAAGCGTGATAAACAGGGTAAACAGGATAATATGGCGCTGTAGTTTATAGGAAGCCTTCCTTGGAAATCGTGTACGCATTGCAGCCCTCCGCGAAAATTCAGTATCAAAATCAAAGTACCAAAATCAAAGTACCATAGCCAAATAGGCTGTGATAAAAATGATAGATACCAATAGTATACAAAAAAATCACATATACATAAAGCATTTTGTAATATTTTACATATTTTCTTAAAAAAGTATATCCTTGTGATAAAAAATGCATAAAAAAATACATCAAAAGTACAATTAAAACATTTCTTTTTTTGGCAAATATTGATATACTTTCTATGACACAACAAATTACAAAATAAAAAAGAAGGGAAGAGATTTTATGAAAAGAAAAGTATTAAGTCTGATGCTTGCGGCAAGCATGGTCGTATCCCTTGCAGGCTGCGGCAGCTCTGGAACACAGACACAGGCGCCCGCGGCACCCGCCGAGACACAGCAGGCACAAGAGCCCGCACAGGCAGCACCTGCCGAGACACCGGCTGCGGACAAACAGGATGCGGCAGCAGATGCGGCTGGCGGCGACGCGGTTACCTTAAAGTGGGCAATTTGGGATAAGGAGTCAACGCCGTACTGGCAGGCATTGGTGGACGCTTATAAGAGCGTTGCGCCCAATGTGACAATCGAGATGGTAGACCTTGGCTCGACGGATTACATGACCGTTCTTGCAACAGAGCTTTCCGGCGAAGGTTCGGACTTTGACGTGGTTACGATTAAGGACGTTCCGGGCTATGCGACACTGGTGCAGAAGAACGCAATCCTTTCACTCGACGACTACATATCGGCAGACGGCATTGATTTGAGCAAATATGCCGGGACAACCGATCAGGTTACGGTAAACGGAAGCCTGTACGAGCTGCCTTTCAGAAATGACTTCTGGGTATTGTTCTACAACAAGGATTTATTTGACGACAAGGGCGTTGCATATCCGACAAACGACATGACATTTGACGAGTACGACGCACTTGCTAGGGAAATGACAGACACAAGCTTTGGCGCGCAGATTTACGGTACCCATTACCATACATGGCGTTCCGCAGTGCAGTTGTTTGCAGTGCTTGACGGCAAGCACACCATTCTTGACGGCGATTATGAGTTCATGAAGCCGTACTATGAGATGGTCTTAAATCAGGAAAAAGACGGTGTATGTCGTAAGTATACGGATTTGAAGGCAGAGGGACTTCACTACTCCGCAGCATTTTCCGGCGGCGACGTGGCAATGCTGAACATGGGTTCGTGGTTTGTGGCAACCATGATTGCAAGCCTTGAGAATGGCGAGTATGACGCAGACCTTTGCGGAAACTGGGGCATTGTAAAGTATCCGCACGCAGAGGGCGTTGAGCCGGGCTCGACACTGGGCACAATCACAGGTCTTTCTGTAACGACAGCGTCTGATACACCTGACGAAGCTTGGGCGTTTGTAAAGTGGGTAAGCGGTGAGGAAGGCGCGGCAGTGATGGCTGAAACCGGAAACTTCCCTGCAATCATGACAGATGAGGCAATGAGCCTGATCACAGGTCTTGAGGGCTTCCCGACAGACGATGCTTCCAAGGAAGCTTTGAACGTATCGAACCTGTATCTGGAAGTTCCTTATGCAGAGAATGTATCCGAAATCAACAGCGCACTCGACTCTTACCACGGCTCAATCATGAGCGGCGAGATGACCATCGATGAGGGCATCGCGGCAATGAACGAGGCTGTGAAGGGTATCACAAACTAAATAAATAAAAAAACAATGGAAAAAGAGGCTGGCACAATGCCGGCTTCTTTTTCAGAAAAAACGAAGTTTAAGGAGGGCTGATTATGACGAAAGGACTAAGCCGTCAGAAAAAACGGGATTTGGTCGCGTATTCCTTCATCGCGCCAAACTTTATCGGCTTTGCCGTATTTACCTTGATTCCGATTGTGTTCGCGTTTGCGCTTGCCTTTTTAAACTGGGACGGCAGCAATCCGATTACCTTTGCCGGATTAAACAATTTCAAGCAGCTTGCAGGAGATGTCTTTTTTAAGGCAGCGCTCAAAAACACGATTATCTACTGTATCGGGACAGTGCCGTTAACCATGGTTGCGTCGCTTGCGCTTGCGATTGTCCTGAACCAAAAGGTGGTCGGGCGCGGCATTTTCAGGACGCTTTCGTTCTTCCCCTATGTCGCGTCGCTTGTGGCGGTGACTTCCGTTTGGAAGATGCTGTTTCACCCGTCAAAAGGACCAATCAACAACATTTTGTACACCTATTTCCACGTGCCGATGGAGCAGCTTCCGCAGTGGTTTACGGGCAGTTTGGTATTGCTTAGCATGATTTTGTTCAGCGTGTGGAAATACATGGGATATTATATGGTCATTTACCTTGCGGGGCTTCAGGGCATTTCCGCGGAGCTTTACGAGGCGGCGTCGCTCGACGGTGCGAACACATGGCAGAAATTCCGCTATGTCACATGGCCGCAGCTTCGCTCAACGACCTTCTTCGTGGTGGTCATGCTGACAATCAACTGCTTCAAGGTGTATGATATTGCAATCATGCTCGCGGGCGGCGGCAGCGGAGAACTGACCATTTCATCTACGGTACTGGTTTATTATATCTACCAAAAGGCGTTTATTGACTGGAAGCTTGGCTATTCGAGCGCGGTTGCGATGGTGCTGTTTCTGATGGTCTTTGTGGTGACGATGATTCAGTTCCGGGGACAGAAAAAATATCAGTAGGAGAGGGGGAAAAAGCGTATGAAATCAGCAAGAAAAAAAGCGATTGCGGGCAAGGTGATTGTATATGCGATTTTAATTCTCATCGCGGTACTGATGATTATCCCGTTTATATGGATGCTCTCGGCGTCGATTAAGAGCGACCGGGAAGTGTTTCAGATGAATCCGTTTGTTTTGATACCGGAAAATCCGAAGTTCAGCAATTACCATGATATTTGGACAAAAATCCCGATGCTTAGGTTTGCGGAAAATACCATCTTTTTGACGATTGTCGTGACGTTTTTGCAGCTTCTGACAAGCAGCTTTGCCGCGTACTCGTTTGCAAAGCTGGAGTTTAAGCACAAAAATACCTTGTTTTTTGCTTATATCGCAACAATTGCGATGCCGTGGCAGGTTTACATGGTGCCGCAGTTTATCATGATGCGGAAATTCGGGTTAAATGATAAGCTGCTTGCAATCATCTGTTTACAGGCGTTCTCGGCGTTTGGCGTGTTTATGATGAAACAGTTTTATGAGGACATTCCAAACGAATTGTGCGAGGCGGCGCGTATTGACGGAATGAGCGAGTACCGGATTTATGCGTCCATCATGCTGCCGCTCTCAAAGCCGGCGCTTTCCACACTGACGATTTTTACGTTTGTCAATACGTGGAACGACTATTTAGGGCCGTTGATTTATTTGAAGAGTGAGCAGAAAAAGACTATTCAGTTGGGCTTAAAGATGTTTATCAGCCAGTATTCGTCCGATTACGGACTGATTATGGCAGGCTCTGTGCTATCCTTAATTCCTGTTTTGGCAGTGTTCCTATGTTTGCAGAAATACTTTGTGGAGGGCGTTGCCGCAACCGGATTAAAAGGTTAATGGAGGTATCGTATGAAACGAACAGAATTTACGGGTTATCCTGAAATTTCCAAGCAGGAAATGGAAGCGGCAATGCAGTTTGCGGTTTCGAGCGTGACCGAAAATTTAAAAACCTTTACGGACAAATTTCAGAAGGCGTACAGTGAGAACGGCTTTTACCAGCCGATTGAAAACAATTACTGGACGACAGGATTTTGGACGGGGGAAATATGGCTTGCGTATGAGTACGCCTGCGCGCATGATATGGCGCAGGCGGCAGATGCGCTGAAGTGTGCGGGCGAGGTGCAGATAGACTCGTTTTTAAACCGCATTGTCAATAAAATAGAGGTGGAGCATCACGACATGGGCTTTCTGTACACGCCCTCGTGCGTTGCAGGCTACAAGCTGACAGGCTCTAAGACGGGGCGCGAGGCGGCAATCAAGGCGGCAGACCAACTGATTACGCGTTTCCACCCGGTAGGGGAATTTATTCAGGCATGGGGGGCGATGGACGCGCCCGAAAATTACAGGCTGATTATTGACTGCCTGCTCAACCTGCCGCTGCTTTACTGGGCGTCGGAGGAGACGGGCGACCAAAAATACCGCGACATTGCAGAAAAGCATATCTACACGGCGGTTGCAAATGTTATTCGTGAGGACTATTCCACATGGCATACGTTTTTCTTTGACATGAAAACGGGAGCGCCCGACCACGGTGCAACCTGTCAGGGCTACCGCGACGGCTCGGCGTGGACGCGGGGGCAGGCGTGGGGGATTTACGGCATGGCGCTTGCATACCGGTATACGAAGCGTGCGGAATATATTGACATTTTTAAGCATGTGACGGAGTATTTCCTCTCGCATATGCCAACGGATTTGATACCTTACTGGGATTTGGAATTTACCTCGGGCGACGAGCAGCCTAGGGATTCCTCAAGCGCGTCGATTGCGGCGTGCGGAATGCTTGAGATGGTGAAGTATCTTCCCGAGCAGGAGCGGGGCTATTATGTGACGGCGGCAAGGCAGTTGATGAAGGCGGTGTACGATAGGTGCTCCGTGAAGGATTACAGCCAGTCAAACGGGCTTGTGTTGCACAGCACGTACTCGAACCATTCGCCGTACAATACGTGCAATCATTACGGTGTGGACGAGTGCAATTCGTGGGGCGATTACTTTTATATGGAAGCGCTGACACGGCTTATGACAGACTGGAAGCCTTATTGGTAAATTCGGTAGAAAAGCTTTGGTACAAGGAAGGAGCGGGCAGACGATGAAGGCGGTGTTTTCTTATGACAGCCCTGTTTGGAAGTTTATGGGGCGGCTGTTGGATTTTCTTGTTTTGACGGTTTTGTGGGTTGTGACGTCTCTTCCGGTTATCACGATCGGGGCGGCGACAACGAGCGTCTATTATATCACGTTAAAGATGACGCAGGATCAGGAAGGGTATCTGGTGCGTATGTATTTTCAGACCTTTGCGAAGGTGTTTGCGCAGGCGACAAAGGCGTGGCTGGTTTTGCTTGCGGCGGGGGTGGTGCTGTTTGGAGACCTTTTCTTCTGTCTGCAAAGCAGTACGCCGGCGGCGTCCATGCTCCTTGCGGCGACGCTTCTGATTACACTGGTCTTTCTGATGACGGCAGCGTATTTATTTCCTGTGATGGCGTGGCTTGACGCGGGGATTTCGCGCTATTTTAAGGCAGCCTTTTATCTGTCAGTTCGCTATTTCGGCTGGACGCTCCTGATTCTTGTGACAGGGCTTTGCCTGCTTGTGCTTGGCGTCTTTGTATTTTGGGGCTTGCTGCTCATTGTGGTGGGACTGACGGCATATTTGCAGTCGCTTATTTTTCATCAGATTTTTCAGCGTGAGGAACAATTCGTGCGTGAGAAAGGAGAGAACGAAAATGTTTTCGATAAAAGTATTAAAGGCTGACGGGGAAACGAAATTTGTGGCGCGGGGAGAGCGTGAGGCTTGGCTTGTCGTGACAAATGCCTATGAGGAGGGCGACCGGATTGTGCTGGAATATGCGGGCGCGCCGTGCTATTTCCGTTTTCAGGCGGACGACGCGCTTGGCGAGGCGCTGATTTACGTCACGGGAAATGTGGAGCTTGCAGTTCCGTTTGGCGAGGCAAGAAACGGATACTCCCCGAAGGCGTTTATGGGGGAATGCCATTATATCCATGCGTGCGTGGCGACGCAGCAGGAGATTTACGCGTACCGCAATCAGGCGCTCAACGTGTATGACAACCATGATAATACCAATTCGTATCCACACGCGTCCGCCAACGTGGAGACAAGGAACGAGGCTGTTTTTGCGGCGCGCAACGCGATTGACGGCGTCTGCGCAAACAGCTCGCATGGGTTGTGGCCTTATACGTCGTGGGGGATTAACCGCAATCCCGACGCGGTATTCAAACTGGAGTTCGGGCGTGCGGTGGAGATTGACAAGGCGGTGATTTACCTGCGGGCGGACTTTCCGCATGATAACTGGTGGAAGGAAGTGACGTTTGCGTTTTCCGACGGCAGTACGCTGACCGCGTCGCTTGAAAAATGCGCCGACGGGCAGGAGATTTGTTTTGAGAAACGCGTTGTGACGTGGCTTGAATTGAAGAACCTGATTAAGGCGGAGCAGGAGTCGCCGTTTCCTGCACTGACACAGCTTGCGGTTTATGGTACGGTTGTTAACAGTTGAACGCAGGACTTTGCACTGCGCTGCAAAGTCCGTGAATTAACGTAGTGGCAGAGATGCATCAAGCCACCACGAAGTGGTTTTGCATGGCTTGATGCCTGTAACAGGAAGCCAAAGGCTGAACTGTTACTACTGTCGTGCCGGACTGACGGGAGGGAATGTGATGTTGCGGCTTGAAAAACAGGAAGCGGAATATCTTGTGGCATTTTGGAAGGAATTAGAAGAGGAGGGGGCGCTTTTAAGGGAACGTGCGCTCCCTCCTCTTTCCGAGGAGGATTTTTTCCTGTTTGAGAAAACGGGAAACCGCTTGGTTTATGAGAATGTCTATTTTGCGCGCAGGAAATTTTTGACAGTGTTTGGTATCCTTTCGGAGTTTGGGAAACGGGACGAGGATATAGCAAAGCTGGAAGAAGCCATTGTGGCGGTGTGCGGGGAACGGTTTTGGGCGCTTCCTGCGCATGTTGATTTTGCGCACTTGGACGAGACGACAATCGATTTGTTTGCCGCGGAAACGGCGCAGACGTTGGCGGAGCTGCTTGCGGTTTTGGGGGAGCGGTTAAGCCCCCGCGTTGCAGCGCTTGCAAAGCGGGAGATTACGCGGCGGGTGCTTGCGCCGTTTTGCCAGTCAGCCGTTCCCTATAGCTGGTGGGAGACAGACCGCTGCAACTGGTCTGCGGTGTGCGCCGGATCGATTGGCATGGCGGCGATTTATATGGAGCGCATGGGCGCGCTTTTGCCTGCGTGGAAAGAGCCTTGCATCAAACGTGTGTGCGATGCGCTTGCCTGTTATCTTGACGGCATGGAGGAGGACGGCGCGTGTACGGAGGGGCTTGGCTATTTTTCATATGGAATGAGTTATTATACGGCGTTTGCCGAGCTGTTATATGAGGACTCGGGGAAAACAATCAATTTGATGGACAACCCGAAATGTGTACGCATCGCGGCTTTTCAGGAAATGTGTTATTTCGGGCAGGGCGTGTCGTTGAGCTTTTCGGACGGGAGCGACGCGGAGCGGTTTTTGCCGGGGCTTGCGGCATATCTGACGCACTGTTTTCCGCAGACAAAAACACCGCCCTATACGGCGGCGAGACGGTTTTGCGGCGACGCGTGCTTTCGCTGGCTGCCAAATGAGCGCAATATCCGGTGGCTGATGGCGTACGGCGGCGAGGCGGCGTGTTCAGGGGCGGATTTTACGTTTTGTAATCTGCTTCCTGCGGCGCAGTGGCTTATCTGCAAAAATAAACAGGGCAACGGCTTTGCCGCAAAGGGCGGTCACAATGACGAAAATCATAATCACAATGACGTTGGGCATTTTTTGTGCGTTTACAATGGGGAGCTGCTGCTGACGGATTTGGGGGCGGGAGAGTACACGAAGGACTATTTTGGTGCGGGGCGTTATGGGATTTTGTGCAACCGTTCTCTCGGGCATTCTGTGCCGCTTGTCAATGACCTTGAGCAGTGTGCGGGGGCGCAGTACCGTGCGGATTTGTTTGCGTGGAATGAGGAGAAGAAGGAGTTGGAAATTTCGTTTGCGGCGGCATATCCGCAGAGGTGCATTGACCGGATTAGTCGAACAATCCGTATGGAGGAGGAAAGCGATTTGCGGCTTTTCGTGACGGATTGCTTTGTGCGTTCTAAGGAGACGAAAAAGATAACGGAAAATTTGGTAACGCCGTTTACGCCTGTCATTCATGATGAACATATGGTTGTGATTGCGGGGGAACGGGGCGAATGCAGGATAGCGATTGCGTGTCGCGAAAAAGAAGGTATGCAGTGGCAGAAAGCGCAGTGTCTGCGGATTTTGCCAAAGGAACACGCGCGCCATGACGGCAGCAAGACGACGGTGTACCTAATACAGTGGGAGACCTTGGCGGAGTGCAGGATAACAATTGAATGTGGATTGGGAGGTAGAACGATATGATTTTTAAACCGAAAACAGTAGATTATACACTAAGCCCTTATACAGGATTGACGCGCGAGAGCTGGATTGAGGCGGGGGAGTACCTCTTGCAGGGGGTGTTCCAAAATATCAAGCAGTTTACAGATCCGGTCGTGATGCCGCGAAAGGAGACGAAAATCACCTATCCGCACAGCGCGGACGCAGTCAGGGAACAAAAGGCGGAATATTTTGAGGGGCTTGCCCGTTCGTTTTTCATCGCGGCGCCGTTAATCCACGATAACCCCACGCTGGAGATTGCAGGCTACAAGCTGCGTGACTATTACAAAAGCCATGTGCTGCGCTCCTGCACGCCGGAAGATGTGCTGTGTGTGGGAACATACGAGGAAGTGCGGCGGTTGTCTGACGACGGTAACCCGTTCCGCACGTTCCAGCAGACGGTGGAAACGTGTGCTTTGGTCATCTGCCTGTGGCTGTGCAAGCCGGAGATATGGGATACGTACACAAAGGAGGAAAAAGACCGTATCGCCCTGTTTTTGAAGGCGTATGCCGAGGGGAATACCGTTCCGCAGAACTGGCGTTTGTTCAATATGCTTGTCCTTGCCTTCTTATATATGGAAGGGTATGAGATTGACAAGAGCATCATGCGGGAACACGCCGCGCATATCCTGAATTATCACGCGGGCTCAGGGTGGTATCGTGACGGGCATTCCTTTGACTATTATTCGTGTTGGGCGTTTAATGTGTACGCGCCGCTTTGGAATTTATGGTACGGGTATGAGGAAGAGCCGTACCTTGCGGCGCAGTTTGAGAAAAATTCCAATGCGCTGATGGAGACTTATGGGGACTTTTTCGATTGCGACGGATTTACGAATATGTGGGGCAGGAGCAACATTTACCGCAACGCCGCGACGAGTGCGTTTGACGGCAACCTGATGCTGAAAAACGCTTCGGTTAACGCAGGACTTGCGCGGAGGATTTGCTCGGGTTCTCTATTGCAGTTTTTGACGCGGGAGGATTTTTTGTATGAGGGTGTCCCGACGCTTGGCTTTTACGGGCAGTTTATGCCGCTGGTACAGGGGTATTCCTGCGCGGAGTCGCCGTTTTGGCTTGGAAAGGCGTTCTTGTGCCTGCACCTTCCAAAAGACCACCCGTTTTGGACGCAGAAGGAAAATAACGGTACTTGGGAGACGCTTTCCGAAAACGAGGTCAAGGTGACGACGCTCGACGGGCCTGCGCTGTGCTTTTCCAACCATGCGGCAAACGGTGAGACCATTCTGCGCACGGGCAAGGTGGTCAAGGAGCGGTCAGACCGTCATGGTATGTGGAATTATTCCAAGCTCTGCTTTAACACGAAATATCCGTGGGAGGCGGCGCCGATTGTGGACGGAAACGAGATTTCCGATATGGAGTCGCAGCAGTATGTGCTTCATGACATCACCACGGATACTTATGAGTATGCCAATGTGACGTTTTGGCACGGGGAACGGGACGGCGTGCTTTACCGCAGGCAGTTTTTCAACTACAATTTAGAGACGGAATGCCACTGGATACAGGCAATGAATTTGGCGGATTTTACGGTGCCGTATGGAATTATGCGTGTGGACAGGACGCGGTTTTTCAAAAAGCCGGTATCGCTGACGCTTGGTGCGTACGGCTTTGCGGATAATGGGACGGAGATTATCAAAAAGACGGCGCAGTATGGGGAGAAAACGGCGACGGCAATTATTTTGAAGGGGCATGATTTTACGGGGAAGGAAAAGCAGCTTGCGATGACCATTTATGACGGGTGGGAGACGCTTGACGTGGTGCATAGCGTCGGCACAAATCCAGACTCGGAGCAATCGGTCATTGTGTATGCTTCCATGAAGCGGGAGGCGCAGAACTGCTATGAGCAGGGGATTTTGATTTCGCAGGTGATTACGAAGGAGGAGCTTGCGGACTTTTCGGAAGAAGAGCTGTTTCCAATCAAAGAGATTGTTTATACGGATAAAGAGGCGTGCGGCGGATATGGTCCTGTGAAAGTGGTGTTAAAGACGGGAGAGGAGAAGTGCGTTGATTTTGAGGGAATGGAAGGGAAGATGATGTTATAATTCCAAATAGAGCAAAGGAAAATCGGAACAGACTATTTTCAGCGACGCAAATAGGCTGACGGGAATTTTGGAGGAAAATCGCTTGAATAAATCATGGAATTTGATATAATTAGGATACCAATAGGAAAGAAGGTATTTGTATGAGTGATAGAGAAAAATTATTCCAGTTAGTTGACGCTATACCGGATTATAAGTTGTGTTATGCGATTACCTATTTACAGGGACTTACAGACGGGGGAAGAGCAGAATTAAACAAAGAAACATTGGAAGCCTTTGAAGAAGCGGAGAGGATAAGCAAGGATCCGAATGTCAAAGGTTATACAGATGTCAAAGAAATGTTTCGGGAGATTTTGGAAGATGAAGCTTGAGGTTAAATATTCGGGCAAATTTAAGAAGGGCTTGAAATTAGCGGCAAAAAGAGGCTTGGACATTTCGTTGCTGGAAGAGGTCGTTGAACAAATAAGAAACAGAATTCCATTGGCAGAAAAATATCAGGATCATTCACTCAAAGGCAGATTGTCAAAATATAGAGAATGTCATATTCAGCCAGATTGGTTGTTGGTGTATCTTATAGAAGAAGATATATTGGTTCTGACATTAATTGATACCGGAACGCATTCAGATTTGTTTGGTGAATAAGGGACAATATTTTCTCCTATGTACTGACATGACATGTGGACACAATGTCGGTACATAGGAGTTTTTTTGTGTATTCTCATTAAAAATGGAAAGTGTCGTTGTGAAATTACGTTTTTTACAACAAATGAACCTCCCTAGCGGCACATTCCGCAACCATCTCCTCCGGCCACAGAGACGACTGTACTTCGCCGATGTGCGCCTTGCGCAAAAAGAACATACAGATACGCGACTGCCCGATACCGCCGCCAATGGTGAACGGAAGTTCGCCGTCAATAATCGACTTCTGATACGGCAGCTTCGCGCGCTCCATACAGCCTGCCTTTTCAAGCTGCGAAAGCAGCGCGTCCTTATCAACGCGGATTCCCATGGAAGAAAGCTCCAGTCCGATATCCAGCACCGGATAATAAACCAAAATATCACAATTCAACTGCCAGTCGTCATAATCCGGCGAACGCCCGTCGTGCGGTTTCCCGTTTTCCAGCTTGTCACCGATTTTCATAATGCAGACAGCACCCTTTGCCTTTGCAATATAATATTCGCGCTCCTTTGGTGTATTATCAGGGAAAATCTGCGCAAGCTCCTCCGTTGTGACAAAATAAATCTCGTCAGGCAGGATTTCCTCGATGTAATCATACTGGATTGCCATAAATTTCTCGGTATTTTTCAGGCACTTGTATACGTTTCGCACGGTTTCCTTTAAAGTATATGTATTGCGGTCCTCAAGCTTTATCACCTTTTCCCAATCCCACTGGTCCACGAAAATCGAGTGGATATTGTCGGTGTCCTCATCGCGGCGGATTGCGTTCATGTCCGTGTAAATGCCTTCGCCAAACGAAAAGCCGTATTTTTTCAGCGCGTAGCGTTTCCACTTCGCAAGCGACTGCACAACCTCCGCAATGCGCCCGTCCTGTTCCTTGATGTCAAACGCAACGGGACGCTCGACACCGTTTAAGTTGTCGTTTAACCCCGACGCGGGATCGACAAAAAGCGGCGCGGAAACACGCGTAAGGTGCAGGTGCTGCGCAAGCTGGTTCTGAAAGAAATCCTTGACCGTCTTAATTGCAATCTGCGTGTCATGCAGATTCAACTGGGAATGATAATCATTTGGAATAATCAGATTTTTCATTGTTATTATTAGCCTCCATTGATATTTCTCTTAAATTCAACATAACAAGTATCGCACTTTATTGTATTAAAATCAATCTTTTTTCATGAATTTGCGGTGTGAAAATTTTTGTGAAGGCTTATTTTATTTGGAAAGACATTGTAGTATAATAGAGCCAACAAAAAACCGGAATTAAAATATAGAAAGGCTGGAACGGATATGTGTATTGAAAACGACAATGAAGAACTGATTGAAGCCCTTGCCAAAGCTGCCAAAGCCGCATTTTTATCTTTGAAGGAAACAACCAAAGAACATTTTTATTTCTATACGTTTATATTTGATGAGGGGTTACACCCATATATTTCAGCATGGTCTTACGAGGCTTTGGAAAAATCAATTATGGAACAGCAAATATCTGATGAAGATAAGAGCTGGTGGAAATGGGATAGTGCAGATTCCCCATATGCTGTTTATGGGTATGACGAATTTTTTTGCGAAGTAAGTGCATTGCTGGACAAAAGGGCAGGTGAATTATCGGAGGATGCGCTTTATGAGGTTGAGTGGGGCGTACGGATTGACTGCATGGAGGAGGCGATGAAAAGGCTTGATGGTTCTGGTCTGTTTGGAACGGGAGAAGAACGGGAACGTGTGGTTATCAATGTAGAACAGGCACCACCCGATGGAGATGGCGCAGAGTACAACAGGGCATTACGGTTAAATCCGGCTTCTGCCTTGCTGTCGGAATATTTAGAAACATGTGAGTAAAATAACATTTGCACTTTTTTCAGATGGCGTTGTCTTTCGGATAGGAATGTGGTAAAATGTTGCAGAATGTTAAAAAAAAGACAGAAGAATGCCGTTTTTTGGAAAGGAGCAGGATTGAGACAATGGAAAACGTAACAAAAGATATTGTAAACATTGGCGTAAACGACAGGGACATCACCTTATTTGAGGGGCAGTACGAGGTGGAGAAGGGCATGGCGTACAATTCCTATCTGATTTTGGACGAGCAGACTGCCGTGATGGACACGGTTGACAAGCGGGCGACCAAGGAATGGCTTGCAAACCTCGATACGGCGCTTGGCGGGCGCGCGGTGGATTATCTTGTCATACAGCACATGGAGCCGGACCACGGCGGAAGCATTTTAGAGCTGATTGCAAAGTTCCCCGCAATGAAGCTGGTGGGAAATGCGAAGACCTTTACCATGCTCAAGCAGTTTTACGAGGTCGATATCGAAGGAAAAACGATTGAAGTTAAGGAAAATGACACGCTGTCGCTCGGTGCGCACACACTGCGGTTTTTCATGGCGCCGATGGTGCACTGGCCGGAGGTCATGGTCAGCTATGAGAGCACGGACAAGGTGTTCTTCAGCGCGGACGGCTTCGGGAAATTCGGTACGCGCGACGCCGACGAGGCATGGACATGCGAGGCGAGAAGATATTATATGAACATCTGCGGCAAATACGGCGCGCAGGTGCAGGCACTGCTCAAAAAGGCAGCAGCCCTTGACATTGCCGTTATCTGCCCGCTGCACGGACCGGTGCTTACCGAGGATTTGGACTATTACATCGGAAAATATCAGACATGGAGCAGCTACGAGCCGGAGGACGAGGGTGTGCTGATTGCGTGCGCGTCCGTTCACGGCAACACGATGGAGGCGGCGCAGAAATTAAAGGAAATCCTCGAGCAAAAGGGCGCCAAAAAAGTCGTGCTCACGGACTTATGCCGTGACGACATTCACGAGGCGGTCGAGGACGCGTTCCGCTACAGCCATTTGGTGCTTGCCACGATTACATACGACGCCGGAATGTTTCCTGCGATGGAAAGCTTTTTAAATAAGCTCAAGGCGAAAAACTATCAGAAGCGCACGGTCGGACTGATTGAAAACGGCACTTGGGCACCCACCGTAGGCAAAAGCATGAGGGCAGTGCTCGAGGGCATGAAGGAGCTTAAAATTGCAGAGCAGATGGTGACAATCAAGTCGGCACTCAAGCCGGGCGACACCGCACAGCTTGAGGCACTCGCAGACGAGCTGCTCGCGTAGGGCTGTGTAAGGATAAAGGTCTTCTATGAGAAATGAAAAAATCATAGGAGACCTTTTCTTTTTATTTTATAATGAAGGAATGCGAAAATTTTTATTGACATTTCCCCTTAGACTGCGTATACTTTTCAATAAGCAGGGAGCACGAGCCCTGTGTGTAACAGATAACCCTAGTTTCGATAAGGAGGACAGTATGCAGCATTATTTGAAAAACAGTTTCAACAACATCATAAAAAACCAAGGTGCATTTGTCCTTGAAAGGGTTTAGAACATTTGTTTGCAAAAAAAAGACATGGTAATCAAAAACTTTTTCAGATAAAAACACCTTGATTTAGGGTGTTTTTTTGCTGCCCAAATATCGTAAGGCGCATAAAAACACCAAGAAAAAATAAAAAAATAAGCAGAAAAAAAATCAAAGTCAAAAAGGAGAAGTTTATGATTACAATATACGGAAAATATACAAATGCCATTGTTTACACAACGGAAAACGAAACATACGCCATCGATGAATATGCGCGCAGACAGCTACAGATGATTTGTGACCACCCAAGCGCCGCAGGAAGCAAAATCCGCGTCATGCCGGACGTGCACCCGGGAAAGGTCGGTACAATCGGGCTGACCATGACAGTCGGCGCGTCCCTGCTTCCAAGCTTGGTCGGCGTGGACATCGGGTGCGGTATGACACTTGCGAAAATCAAACAAAAAACGATAGAATGCCAAAAACTGGACACGGTTATCCGCGAAGCGGTTCCGGTCGGCCCAAGGATTCGCAAAACGTTCCACAAGCTTGTTGATATGCTTGCGCTCGAAGACTTGTACTGCTTTAAGGCAATCGACATGTCCAAGGCAGAGCGCAGTATCGGGACGCTTGGCGGCGGAAACCATTTTATTGAGGTGGATAAGGACGAGGAGGGTGCGTTGTATCTTGTGGTACATTCCGGAAGCCGTCATCTTGGCATGGAAGTGACAAGCTACTATTTAAAAGAAGGACAGAAGGCGTCCCAAAAGAATAAACAGGGGTACGCGTCATATGAAATGACCTGCTTGGAGGGGGAGCTGCTGGAGCATTATCTGCATGATTTGAAACTTGTGCAGGACTTCGCACGCTATAACCGCGAGGCTGTGATTGACGAGATTGTGCGCGGAATGAAGTGGAAGGTGGAGGACAGCGCTGCCTGCATTCACAATTATGTGGACTTTTCGGACGATGTGCCCATTTTGCGAAAGGGCGCAATCAGCGCAAAGGCGGGCGAACGTGTCATCATTCCGGTCAATATGCGTGACGGCGTTATCTTGGGAACGGGGCTTGGCAATGCGGACTGGAACTGTTCCGCGCCGCACGGCTCGGGGCGGATTTACAAGCGTACGGAGGTCAAAGAGCACCATACGGTGTCCGAGTTTAAGAAGGCAATGGAGGGCATTCACTCGATTTGCGTAAACAGGGATACGCTTGACGAATCGCCGTTTGCGTACCGCAGGATTGAGGATATGCTAAAGGTCATCGGGGATACGGTGACGGTGGATAAAATCATAAAGCCCGTTTATAATTTTAAGGCGGGGGCGGAAAAATAGAATTATTTTATTGTGTGTCGTGGAATATGATAGTATAATATATACAAGGTTTCATCAGGGATGAGCCGATGGATACGAAAGCAACTTATCAACCAATGGATGGAAAAGGGAAGCAATGCTTCGTTTTTCCTATCCTGACAACAAGGATAAGCAGGCAATGCCTGAATGCCGGGGTTGCAGGCTTATTATATGAGGAAGAATGACATATGGGGAAAAAAGCACAAAAGAAGATGTTTCCTATTAAGGCGAAGCTGTTAGGGACGATACTGCCGGTAGTTGCAGTCATGGTTTTAGTTATTGCCACAACTTCTTATCTGATATCCAAGAATATTATCACGGAATATTCGCAGAATCTCTTAAGCTCTTCCATTGCAAATCAGGCGAATGAAATTGAGTCGTGGCTGAACGAGAATTTATCTGCTTTTCAGACTGTAAAGCAGGTGATTGAGCAGACAAACCCGGATGAAGAGGCTCTGCAGAACATTTTGGACAGCTATTATCAGTTTAATGATAATTTTCCGGAAGGGCTGTATGTGGCGGATCAAAACGGAAAGCTTATGAAGGCATCTGAATCGACAAAGACGCAGAATAATCTGCTGGAATCCATGTGGTACCGGGACGGTATCACACGGCTGAATATGGGATTTACGGATGCCTATACAAATGAGAATGGCGAAGCGCTTGTCAGTGCTTCCGGTATTTTGGATGATAATTCCGGTGTGTTGAAGGTCATTTCGGCTGACTTATCATTACAGCGCATTAGTATTATTGTAAACAGTTTTATTGAGATGGAGGATGCACAGGCATTCCTTGTCAATTCCAAGGACGGTACGATTCTTGCTCATCGGGATAACAGCCTGATTTCCATGAGGCTTGCGGATACCGGAGATGCATTTATGCAGGACGTGAATGAAAAATTCAGTCAGAAGGATTATCGGATGACGGAAATAGACGGCAGGATGACGGCGTTCACGGAAATAAACGGAACGGACTGGGTTTTGGTTTCATATATTCCAACGGAAACAATTTATGCGGATATTAACGGTGTCAGAATTCTGATGGTTGTGATTGGTTTGGTGTCGCTTCTGCTGCTCGCCATTTTGATTGAGCGTGTTGTTCAGGCAGTGATTAAGCCGGTTAAGGAGCTGACAAGGATTATTACTGCCATGACAGATGGTGATTTTACGGTTTGTGTGACAGCGAAGTCCAATGATGAAATCGGTGTTATGAGCCGCAGTGTGGAGCAGTTTATTCAGTCCATGCGCAGTATGATTTTGTCGATTCACGGGGTGTCTGATAAGCTTCATGTTCAGGCAGACAACAGCAACGATGTTTCTGATGAAATGTATAATGCCTCAAAGCTGCAAAGCGAGTCGATGCAGGAGCTGAACAATACGGTAGAACAGCTCTCTGTTTCCGTGAATGAGATTGCGGGAAACGCCACCACGCTTGCGTCAGTCGTGGCGAATACGAGAGAAGACGGCGAGCAGGTAGACCTCAAGGTGAAAACAACGGTAGAGGTTTCCCGTCAGGGAAAGGCGGACATGCAGAATGTTGGCGTTGCGATGCAGAGCATCAATGAAGCAACGGTGAAGCTTCAGCAGGCAATCGACAAGGTAGGAAGCGCTTCCGAGGAAATCACGAAGATTACGGGTGTGATTAGTGACATTGCGGATGAGACGAATCTGCTGTCGTTAAACGCTTCGATTGAGGCAGCCCGTGCAGGAGATGCGGGAAAGGGTTTTGCGGTAGTCGCGACGGAGATTGGAAAGCTCGCGCAGACCAGTTCAAATTCCGTACATGATATCGAGAGTCTGATTTCCGAGATTAATGTCCTTGTAAAAGATGCAGTCAGCCAGGCGGGTGACAGCGTAGGCAATATCCAAAACAGCAGCGATTTGGTGCATAATGCGTTGAGCACATTTGATATGATATTCAATAATATTGACGAGGTTGACAATCTGGTACAGAAGATGATGGAAAAGGTAGAGCAGGTAGATAAGGTTGCAGTCAATGTGGCTGCAATTTCAGAGGAGCAGGCGGCAAGCTCAGAGGAGATTTTGGCGACATCGTATACAATGGTAGAACAGGCACGCGGCATCACCGGAAACAGCGAGACCGTTGCTCAGGGTGCAAGGGAGCTGACGGAGTCTGCGGTAGAGCTGGCAAATCAGGTAAACATGTTCAAGGTGGATGGGAGGAATGAAGAATGAGAAATAAGCTGGGAATACTGTTGGCGGTGGTACTGTTCGCACTTACCGGATGCGGGAGCGACAGCAGCGTTGCTTCCAATAAGGATATTAAAATTCTCCTAATCCTAAACCAAATGGACAGCTTCCGGGGAACACTTGTTTCTGCGGCTAGGGAAACCGCCGAGGCGCAGGGTGTGCAGTTTGCGTTCAAGGATGCAGAGGGCTCGATTGAAAATCAGGTAAATTATCTGAAAGCGGCAGAGCAGGAGGGCTATGATGTAATTCTTTGCAGTCCGGTATCTGCTGAGACGGCTGTGGAGCTGAAGGCAAGCGCAGGAGATATACCGATTGTTTTTATCAATAGTTCTCCGGATGAAAAGCAGCTAAAAGAAGGGAAATATATTTATGCCGGTTCCGACGAATTTGTGTCAGGGCAGTTTCAGGCAGAATATGTGCTGAATAAGCTGGCGGACAGGCAGGAGATTAATGTGGTGCTGTTAAAAGGGGAAAAGGTTCATTCTGCGACAATTGGAAGAACCAATGGAGTAAAGCAGACGCTGGAGGCAAGCGGGAAGAAAATAAATTACGTGTTTGAGGATTATGGCGACTGGGATCAGGGACTTGCAAAACATATGTTTGAAATTTTCTTGAAGACAGGTTCGCCGGTGGATTGCGTGATTTGTGAAAATGATTCGATGGCGCTTGGAGTGATTGAAGCATGTAAAGAGGCAAATATTGATTTGAATACCCTGCCGGTGCTGGGTGTGGATGCGACTGCCGACGGATGTGCTGCAATCAAAAGCGGCGATATGGCATTTACTGTGTTCCAGTCCGGCGTTGGTCAGGGAGAAGCAGCGGTAAAAGCGGCAATCCAATTTGCCAAGGGAGAATCACTCGACTCGCTGGAGGGTGTCAGCGACGACGGAAAATACATTTGGGTACCCTTTGAAAAAGTAGACAGCACAAATGTATCACAGTACAGCAATTAGCAGAATTGGAAGTTGAGGTACGCTTGACGAATCGCCGTTTGCGTATCGTAGGATTGAGGATATGCTGCGGGCAGAAAACGGATATAAAACACAGGTAGAAAATCATGGGATTATTGGGAAAAAAGAAATTTGGGGTAGTGGGATTGGCAATTGTGACAGCAGCGGCTGTTGCTTGGAGTACAGGGTGCTCCGCCAATCCGCAAAGTGTCAGTCAGCCGGACACACAGATACAAACAAATATTCCTAATACGGAGAATTTAAAAGAGGAATCGTTAGAATCAGAGGCGGAAACGGATAGTGATGGTGCTGTAACAGAAGATGTTCCTGTCGGGGAAACCTATTTTTTTGAACGGGAAGACAAAATAAGCACGATGTTTTATGACTTGCAGATTGACGGGGTTACGTTTACGGACGCGGTTGGCGATGTGATTGCAGAGAGCGGACATGCGTTCATGGTTCTTGACGTTGCGATTACGCCTTGTGGTGATGAGCTTATTTTTAATATGTATGCGCAGGAATTCCTTATGGTCTGTTTTACAGGGGATTCCGTCGGGCAGGATTATGAAAAGCTTTATCCGCTGAAGGAAGGAATTGACGGGGAACAGTTGGAGGAAGTGTGGCTTGCGACGGTCGGTGAGGAGATAAAAGGAAAACTGGTATACGATATTCCAAAGGATGCACTTAGGACTGTTCTTTTGGTGTATGACAGTTATACAACAGGCGATTCGAACGAAACGGTTTTTGGGGACGGATATATGATGACCATTCCCGAAGAAAACTGGAGCAGGGAAACCAAATAGAATTTTGTAAAGGAGCATGGTGATTGATATGGCAGTATTTAGTGGATTAGAGGATATGGACGAGCTTGCGCAGCAAAAGAAACGGCAGCAGGAGATGGAAATTGAGGATGTTATCAAAATGCTGGACGAAAAGACTGCGGGCGGTGTGAGCCGCATTAAGGTTGAGGTGTCCGACGAGCAGAGCGAGGGCACAGTGAGCACCGCGTATCATCACGGACGCTGCGATGTGGGCAGTCCGTGGGCGAAGGGAAGTGTGCGCAACTTCGGGTGTGACTAAAAGCCTGTTACCAAAACAAAGTGCATTTAAAAATTTTAATGCAAAGTTTTAATTGGAGATAATACTTGAAAAGCCTGTGCAAAAAGTGTAAAATCATGGGAGATAAAAATAAGGAAATGAGGTACCGGTTATGGCATTAAATAAAAAGCCTGTAACGGGCATGAAGGATATTCTGCCCGGGGAGATGCAGATACGCGACTATGTCATCGGCGTGATTAAGGAAACATATGCAAAGTTTGGATTCACTTCGATTGAAACGCCGTGCATGGAGGACATTCAAAATCTGAGCAGCAAACAGGGCGGCGAGAATGAGAAGCTGGTTTTTAAAGTGTTAAAGCGTGGGGAAAAACTGAATTTGGAGACGGCAAAGGAGGAGGCAGATGTTGTTGACTACGGCATGCGCTATGACCTTACCGTGCCGCTTGTGCGGTATTATTCCAACCATGCAAATGAACTGCCGGCACCGTTTAAGGCATTGCAGATTGGAAACGTGTGGCGTGCGGACAGACCGCAGAAGGGCAGATACCGCCAGTTTATGCAGTGTGATATTGACATTTTAGGCGAGGCGTCCAACCTTGCGGAAATTGAGCTGATTTTGGCGACAACGACGACGCTTGGCAATTTGGGTTTTCAGAATTTTGAAATCCGTATCAATGACCGCAGGATTTTAAAGGCAATGGCGGCGTACAGCGGTTTTGAGGAAGCGCAATACGACAGCATTTTTATCACGCTTGACAAGATGGACAAAATCGGTCTTGATGGTGTGGAAAAAGAACTGCTTGCAGACGGATACGCGAAAGAGCATGTTGACAAATATCTGTCGCTTTTTCAGGGATTGCAGGCGGCGGAAGATACGCTCAGCTTTATTGAGGAAAAAATGACAGGCTTTTTGGAGGACGAGGTACGGACAAGCTTTCGGGAAATTATCGAGAGTGTGAACGCGACGAAGAGCGATTGTTTTAAACTGGTGTTTGACCCGACGCTCGTGCGCGGTATGTCCTATTATACAGGAACAATTTTTGAGATTGCAATGCCGGAGCTTGGCATCAGCTGCGGAGGCGGCGGACGCTATGACAGAATGGTCGGCAGGTTTACGGGAAAAGATGTTCCGGCGTGCGGCTTTTCCATTGGCTTTGAGCGGATTATTCTGATTTTGCAGGAGAACGGTTTCCAAATCCCGAATCAGAGTAAAAAGATCGCGTACCTTGTGGAGAAGGGCGTATCCAAAGATGCGCTGTGTGAGGTCATCGGCAAGGCGCAAAAGGAGCGGGAGAGCGGTGCACAGGTGCTTGTCGTGCGGATGAACAAAAACAGGAAATTCCAAAAGGAGCAGCTTACGGCGCAAGGGTATGAGGAGTTTCGGGATTTTTATAAAGAAGAATTAAAAAGAGGTTAAGATTATGGCAGAATCAATGAAGGGGTTGAAGAGAACCCACAGATGTACAGAACTATCGGCTGCAAATGTCGGTGAGGAAGTCACCGTTATGGGCTGGGTGCAGAAGAACAGAAACAAGGGCGGCATTATTTTCGTGGACCTTCGGGACAGGAGCGGCATTTTGCAGATTATTTTTGAGCAGGGTGCGGATTTGAGCCGTGCGGTGGACGCGGAGAATTTTGCGAAGGCGGAGTCGCTGCGCAGTGAGTTTGTGATTGCGGTTGTCGGTAAGGTAGAGCGTCGCGAGGGCAATACAAACACGGCGATGAAGACAGGTGACATTGAGGTGCGTGCGACACAGTTACGCATTTTGTCGGAGTCGGAGACGCCGCCGTTTCCGATTGAGGCGGACTCCAAGACGAAAGAGGAACTGCGTCTGAAATACCGCTATTTGGATTTGCGCAGACCGGATTTGCAGGAAAAGATTATGCTGCGCAGCCGTGTTGTCGCTAAAATCCGTGAGTTTATGACAAACGAGGGCTTTTTGGAGATTGAGACGCCGATTTTGAATAAGTCAACGCCGGAGGGGGCGAGGGATTATCTTGTGCCAAGCCGTATCCATCAGGGAACTTTCTATGCGCTACCGCAGTCGCCGCAGCTCTTTAAGCAGCTTTTGATGTGCTCGGGCTATGACCGGTATTTTCAGATTGCAAAGTGCTTCCGCGACGAGGATTTGCGTGCGGACAGGCAGCCGGAGTTCACGCAGGTGGATATGGAGCTTTCGTTTGTCGACGTAGATGATGTGATTGAAGTAAATGAGAGATTGTTAAAAGATGTATTTAAGGATACGGTCGGGATTGACATTCAATTGCCCATTCAGAGAATGACATGGCAGGAGGCGATGGATCGTTTTGGTTCGGACAAGCCGGATACGCGTTTTGGCATGGAGCTTGTGAATGTGAGCGACGTGGTGAAGGACTGTGGCTTTGGCGTGTTTACGGGTGCGCTCGCAAACGGCGGCTCGGTGCGCGGTATCAACGCGAAAGGGCAGGGTGAAATGCCAAGAAAGAAGATTGACGCCCTTGTCGAGTTCGCGAAGGGGTTTGGCGCGAAGGGCTTGGCGTATATTGCAATCCAGCCGGACGGGACGCAGAAATCTTCGTTTGCGAAGTTTATGACAGAGGAGCAGATGGCGGCGCTTGTCAAGGCAATGGGCGGCGAGAACGGCGATTTGCTGTTGTTTGCGGCGGATAAGAATAAGATTGTATGGGACGTGCTTGGCAATCTGCGTCTTGAGATTGCAAGGAACCTTGATTTACTTGATAAAAACCAGTATAACTTCCTTTGGGTAACGGAGTTTCCGCTGCTTGAGTGGAGCGAGGAGGAAAACCGCTATGTGGCAATGCACCACCCGTTTACCATGCCGATGGAGGAGGACTTGGAGCTGCTTGACACGGAGCCGGGCAAGGTGCGTGCGAAGGCATATGACATTGTCTTGAACGGTACAGAGCTTGGCGGCGGAAGCGTGCGTATTTTCCAAAACCATATTCAGGAGAAGATGTTTGAGATTATCGGGCTTTCGAAGGAAACGGCGAACGAGCGGTTCGGATTTTTGCTCAATGCATTCAAGTACGGCGTGCCGCCTCACGCGGGGCTTGCGTTTGGGCTTGATCGTATGGTAATGCTGATGGCGAAGGCGGATTCCATTCGTGAGGTGATTGCGTTCCCGAAGGTGAAGGACGCGTCGTGTCTGATGACGGACGCTCCGAACGTGGTGGACGCGGTTCAGCTTGAAGAGCTTGGGATTGCAATCGTAAAAAATGGTGAATTAATGAAGGAAAGTAAAAAAACAAAGGAAAAGAAGGCGCTCGCATTGGAGGTCATTGCGCGGCTGAAACAGGAATATCCGCATTCTGACTGCACGCTGGATTACAATGAGGCGTGGAAGCTTTTGGTGAGTGTGCGGCTTGCGGCGCAGTGTACGGACGCGCGTGTGAATGTGGTGGTACAGGGCTTGTATGAGAAGTTCCCGACGGTTGCGGCACTGGCTGCGGCAGAGGTTTCGGAGATTGAGGAGATTGTAAAGCCCTGCGGTCTCGGGCATAGCAAGGCGCGTGACATCAGCGCATGTATGCGGACGCTGCATGAGGAATATGACGATAAGGTGCCGGACGATTTTGACAAGCTTTTGAAGCTGCCCGGCGTGGGAAGGAAGAGCGCGAACCTGATTATGGGGGACGTGTTTGGAAAGCCTGCGATTGTGACGGACACGCACTGTATCCGGCTGACAAACCGGATTGGGCTTGTGGACGGGATTAAGGAGCCAAAGAAGGTGGAGATGGCGCTTTGGGAGATTATCCCGCCCGAGGAGGGCAGCGATTTCTGCCACAGGCTTGTAGACCACGGGCGCGAGGTCTGTACGGCGCGCACGAAGCCGTATTGTGAGAAGTGCTGTCTTGAGGATATTTGCGCGAAGCGGATTTGATGGATTGGAAAAAAGGATTAATTCATTGGTGGATTAATCCTTTTTTGATTGGTTGTATGATTATGTTGTAATCGTCTAGCTATGGTTGGGACGTGCGCCGATAATATTAATGGCAGTAATGACTGCGGTCATCAAGTCGGTTTTCGCCTGTGTGGACGAGGTATTGACTTTATGAAAAAGCTCTCCCTTGTCTGAGCGCACGTAGTTCGGCTTTAAACGGTTGAGCGCATAGGCAGCCATATCTGACCGGCAGATTTCGCAGCTGCATATATTCGGCATTGTGGGCAGCAGTTTGTTAAGCTGGCGTTCCACATCATCTTCCATGATATTCCTTAAACCTTCCACACTCAGTTCCCCCTTGAATTTTATAAAAATTGGAACAATAATTATTCTCTATTCTATGTTATCGCATTTTTGTCAGATAATCAATAATGTTTTAATAAATTTTTAAGAAAATACGCCAAAAAATCTGTATTTGACAAAATAACAAGACATTTTAAACAATTTATGTGAACTTTTACTATGTGGTGGAACGGAACCGGAAAATTTATGCGCGGGCAAGGTTTTATGTATAAAATCCTTATTTTTACAAAATCTATCCCTATATGCTTCCAAGCTGCGGCAGTCGGAATGCTGCGTCTTGTGGGGCAAAGATAGAAAAGGAGAGAAACGATATGTCAATGATTTTAAAAGAAGTAAGCGATTTTTCAGTCAATGCGTTCCACAAGGACAGCTTTACGACCGTGACAAAGAAGGACATTTTGGGAAAATGGGCGGTATTTTTCTTTTATCCTGCGGACTTTACGTTCGTGTGCCCGACGGAGCTTGAGGATTTGCAGAACAAGTATCAGGAGTTTCAAAAACTGGGCTGTGAGATTTATGCGGTGTCGACGGATTCGCACTTTGTTCACAAGGCTTGGAAGGACGCGTCAGAGCGCATCAAAAAGCTGGAATACCCGATGCTTGCAGACCCGACGCATGCGCTTTGCATTGACTTTGACGTTTTAATCGAGGAGGCAGGGCAGGCGGAGCGCGGTACGTTTATCATCAATCCCGAGGGAAAGATTGCGGCGTACGAAATCAGCGCCGGAAACGTGGGCAGAAACGCCGAGGAGCTTTTGCGCAAGGTGCAGGCATTGCAGTTTGTCGCGGAGCATGGCGATGAGGTTTGTCCGGCAAAATGGCAGCCGGGTGCGGAAACACTGAAACCCAGTCTTGATTTGGTAGGTATCTTGTAATGGCAGGGCAGAAAACGGATTTATATGATGCGGTGATTGTCGGCGGGGGTCCTGCGGGACTTTCTGCCGCAATCTATTTGGGACGCGCGCGGTATCGCGTAATTGTGTTGGAAAAGGAACGGTTTGGCGGTCAGATTACGATTACCTCGGACATTGTCAATTATCCCGGCGTGAAAAAGGCAAGCGGGAGTGCACTCACCGAAACCATGCGCTTACAGGCACAGAGCTTTGGCGCGGAGTTTGCGATTGCAAACGTTTCGGATATTGAGATGGATCATGATGTCAAGCAGGTGACGACGACGGACGGCACGGTGTATCAGGCGCTTGGCATTGTGCTTGCGCTTGGAGCCAATCCAAGACATCTTGGATTTTTGGGAGAGCCGAAATTTAAGGGGCGCGGCGTGGCGTACTGTGCGACCTGCGACGGGGAATTTTTTACGGGCAAAGAGGTGCTTGTGGTCGGCGGCGGTTTTGCCGCGGTACAGGAATCGATTTTCTTAACACGGTATGTGAAAAAAATAACAATGCTTGTGATTACGGAAAACTTCACGTGTGCGCGCGGTGTGTATGAACAGTTGAAGAATTATCCGCAGATTGAGGTGCGTTTTGAGACGGAGCTGATTGAGGCGGGCGGCGACAAGACTGTGGAGTATGCAAAAATCAGGGATACCAAAACGGGCGAGATTAGTGAATACCGTGCGCAGGACGGCGGAAACATCGGAATTTTTGTGTTTGTGGGCTATGCGCCTGCGACGGATATGGTTAAGGACAAGATTGTCCTAAATGAACAGGGTTATGTGGTGACTGACCAAAACCAGCGGACGAACATCGCGGGTGTGTATGCGGCGGGAGACGTGTGTATTAAAAATCTGCGGCAGGTTGTGACGGCAGTGTCGGACGGGGCGATTGCGGCAACTTCGCTGGAGCAGTATATTGCACAGACACGCGAGCGGCTAAATCTTGGGGCATCCAAGCAAACAGCGCAGGAAACGCAGGCAGCAGTAGAGGGCGGCGCGAATGCACAGGGGATAGCGGAATCATCGGACAGTGCGGCTAAGGACGGATTTTTAACAAAGGAAATGCGCGGGCAGCTTGTGGAGGTTTTTGAAAAGTTTCCGAATACGGTGATTGTCAGGGCGGTCGTCGGGCAGGATACAGTTTCGGCGGAGCTTGAGAGTTTTGTCAACGAGCTTGTCGGTATTCACGAAAAGGTAAAGACCGAAATTGATGATAAGACGCTCCAAACGGGTGACGCAAAACCGTATGTTGATATTTGTAATGAACAGGGAAGTATTGGCATCCGGTATTACAGTGTACCCGGCGGTCATGAGTTTAACTCGTTTGTGGTGGCGCTTTACGGCGCTTCGGGTGCAGGCAAAAACAGCGTTGGTGAGAACACGCGGCAGCGCATACGGGGATTACAGCATAAGCATTTGCTGCAGGTGATGGCGACGCTTAGCTGCACGAACTGCCCCGAGGTCGTGATGGCGACGCAGAAGCTTGCCGCGATTTCCGACACGATTGAGGCGGAGATGTATGATTTGTCAAAATTCCCGGAGCTGAAGGAAAAGTACAACATCATGGCGGTTCCCTGTCTTGTGATTGACGAAGGGAAAGAGGTGCTGTTTGGGAAGAAGGGCGTTGAGGAGATTGCCGGGATTTTAGAAAATATGTAAAAGGAATGCGCTCGTTTTGCTTGAAGTATATCCTGTATTGCGCTAAAATAAAGAAAAAAATCAGAATACAATACGAGGAAGATTATGGCAAATTACAATTTCAAGGTTGATTTAAAGGGCATTATCCGTCTTTTGAGCGATAACTTATATTCAAGTGACAAGGTGTTTTTGCGCGAGTTATTGCAAAATGCGGTGGACGCGATTGACGCGCGCAAAAAGGCGGACAAGGCGTATATGGAAGGGAAAATAACGGTCACGTATCAAAGAACAAGGGGCGGGGCGCAGCTTACGTTTGCGGATAACGGAATCGGGCTGACGAAGGAGGAAATCCATTCCTTTTTGTCGGTAATCGGGCAGTCATCAAAGCGGGACAGCACGGTGCGAAACAGCTTTATCGGGCAGTTTGGCATCGGGCTTTTGTCCTGCTTTCTTGTGACCAATGAAATCAAGGTGCTTACACGTTCGGTTACGGAGGAAACATGTTATCAGTGGGTTGGCAAAAGCGACGGCTCTTATGTGATTACGGAGCCGAAAAAGAGTATGGAGCCGGGCACGCAGGTTTTGCTCAAGCTGACAGGGGACAAGGACGAATTTTTTACGGAGCGCGAAATCATGGACGATTTGGCGGAGTACGGCTTTTTGCTGCGCGTGCCGATTTCTTTTGAGGGGAAAAACTGGCAGAGGATAGTCAATGACAATTTTATCCCGTGGCGGCAGCAGCTTAGCATGGCGGACAGCATTATGGAATTTGGGGAACAGCTTTTCGACGAGTCTTTTTTTGATGTGATTACACTGACTGGTGAAGGGATTCGGGGATATGCCTATGTTTCCACAAGGCAGACAAACGTCAGTACGTCTGTACATCATAAAATATTTCTGAAAAGCATGTATGTTACAGATGATGGCAGGGATTTGATTCCGCAATGGGCATTTTTTACAAGATGCATTGTCGATATGGACGACCTCACGCCGACTGCGTCAAGGGAAGGCTTTACAAGGGACAATAAGCTGATGAAGGCAAAAAATCAAATTGAAAAGTGTATTTTTGATTATTTTGTGTCGTTGTCCCAATATGATGTCCGGAAATTAAAACAGTTGACACAAATCCATAATGTGGCAATCAAATCGCTTGCAATGGAAAATGAGCAGATTTACAAGCTGTTTTTTCCGTTTTTTCCGTTTCCGACCAATCAGGGAACTCTGACGGGATTTCAGATTGTCAATGCATCGAAAAAGGTTCCGGTAAGTTATTGTGTGGAGCTTGATGATTTCCGGCGGCTCTGCCCGCTTTTGGAGGGGACAAAGAGCCTGCTTGTAAATGGCGGCTATATTTATGACGCGGGGCTTTTGCAGAAATTGCCAAAGTTTTATAAAAACGTGAAGATAGAGATGTTTGACAATCGTTCTTATGAGCATATTTTGGAGGAGGCGCCGGAGGCGTTTGTGCGTGAATTGGCATTGTTTCAGGGTTGGGCGCAAGAAGGCTTAAGTGCGTTTGGGTGTGTTGTTTCCTTTAAAAGCTTTTCTCCAAACAGCTTACAGGCGCTGTATGTGCCGGGAGAAGACGCTTTTTTTGCTGACGCGATGGGCGAAAGTAGTTTTTCGGGATTTTTTGAGGGGTTTGATTTTGGGGAGGACGAGGAAGAAGAAGGCGGGAACAGACTGTATTTAAACAGTAACAACAGTTTTGTCAAAAGCCTTGGACAGGTACAGGAGCCTAAGCTTGCGCAGACGATGATTCAGGTAATTTACATACAGGCATTGCTTGCCGGGCATTACACATTGGGCGGAAAGGAAATGGAACTGATGAGTGGGTGTCTGCAGCGGCTGATGGAATATGCGCTATATGGTAAGTAATCAAAGGATAAACGGAGCAGGGGGAATGCTGATATGATGTTTAATGGTAGTAATCCGGATACTTTTACATGATTCAGGTAATTTACATACAGGCATTGCTTGCCGGGCATTACACATTGGGCGGAAAGGAAATGGAACTGATGAGTGGGTGTCTGCAGCGGCTGATGGAATATGCGCTATATGGTAAGTAATCAAAGGATAAACGGAGCAGGGGGAATGCTGATATGATGTTTAATGGTAGTAATCCGGATACTTTTACACCAGAGCTTGCGAATTTGCTACGCAGTGTGCAAAATATGACGCGCGGCAGCTATGATGAATATGATAAAAATTATAAGACATTATCAACAATGTTAAAGAGAATTATAAAAGTCTCCAAGCAGGAGAACGAATGGTCAATCTATTTTCATGCTATAGAGGATTTGATGTACTTGGACGGGCGTTCTAGGAATTATAATTATAAAGAAATTATCAAATATGCAGAAGTGTATTATAAAGACAGCGCACTTTATATGGACAAGATGCTTCCAAACTATTCGAGGACAACCATGGCGTTTACGAACGTGTGGATTTGTCAATATATTTTTAATGTATATTTTCAATGCTGTGAGATTGATGATGCGAAAATGGATGTGTTTATGCGAAAATATGAGGATGTCACGCATAAATATGGAGAACGGTATATGTATTACAATGCTGAGATGCAAATGGGGATTTTATACCATGACAAGGAGCGGGCAAAGGAGGCGGCGCGCAAGTTCAAAAACCATGAGCGTGAGATTAGAGGGTGTTATGTGTGTGAGCATATGACCTATTTGCAGCAGCTCGTATTGCTTGGTCAGGGCAGGCAGGCGGAAACGCTGATGATTGATTTGATTGATAAAAATATTCCGAAGAAGTATTTAAGCTGGTATCAATACTGTGAGAGAGCAAAGCCGGTGTCAATGTATATAATAGTGTTAGATGCCTGCGTTCAAACCGGGGAAAAGGAGATGTTTGCCTATTTTCTTGAAAAATATTGGAAGAAATTGCCACATGAAAATCGGCGCGATTCCGACTCTGGCAGCTTTAGACGATTATTATGTGCTGCCATAGATGATTTTGGAGGATATGAGGATGATTTGCGCTATGCAGTGGAGAAGGTTCTTGAAAAAGAAGGGCAGTCAACGACATACGGAAATTTGTGTTCCTACCTAAATCTGTGGTGTTATTTCAGTCTGCTTGACAAAAGCGGCATCCATACAGTGTCCATTGCGCTTTCTGAGCTTGAAACAGACAAAAACGGGCAAACGGCTACACTGGCGGTCAGCGCCTATATGGGGACAAAGGCAGACCGTTTTGGCAGCCAGTTTGCGCAGGCAAGAAAAGCGTTTGACTATGATTTTGTGAAAACTTCTTATCAAAACTGCTTTTTATCCTGACGCTCACCCGTTCTTCCACGCAAGAATTTCCTCTAACCGTTCCTTCACTGCCTTTTCCTTGCCTTCCTCGGTCGGCAGATAGTAACGTCTGTCCGCAAGACTGTCAGGAAGGCATTTCATTTTGGAGAGCTTTTCCTGCGTTTCATGCGCATAAACATACCCTTTTCCATAATCAAGCTCCTTCATCAGAGCCGTTGGTGCATTGCAGATTTGAAGCGGCACAGGCTCTGCAGGCAACGTACGCACGTCCTCCTTTGCGTGCTCGCACGCCATATAAAGCGCATTGGACTTTGGCGCCATCGACAGGTAAACGACAGCATGTGTCAAATGCACGTCACACTCGGGCATACCTAAAAAATGACACGCCTGATAGGCGGCAACTGCCACCTGTAACGCCTGTGAGTCCGCAATACCGACATCTTCACTGGCAAAACGCACCAGCCTTCTTGCGATATAGAGCGGCTCCTCGCCGCCGTCCAACATACGGCACAGCCAGTAAACCGCCGCGTCGGGATCGCTGTTGCGCATGGATTTGTGGAGAGCAGAAATTAAGTTATAATGCTCCTCACCGTTTTTATCATAGAGCAAAGAACGTCTGTTCATGCACTGCGCGAGCACTTCATTGTCCACATGAATGGTTCCGCTGCCGTCAATTTCACCGTTCAGCACCGCCATTTCCAGTGTATTGAGGGCTGTGCGGGCGTCGCCGTTTGCAAAGCGGGCGATGGCGTGAAGATGTGTTTCTTCCATGGCAATGCTTGTCGTCCCAAACCCCTTCGGACTTTTCAGGGCATGGGAGAGCAGGCGCGTCAAGTCCGTTTCGTCAAGCGATTTTAAGACAAACACCTTGCAGCGTGACAACAAAGCGGAGTTAATTTCAAAGGACGGATTTTCCGTCGTCGCGCCAATCAGGATAATGCTGCCTTTTTCGACATAGGGCAGAAACGCGTCCTGCTGCGCCTTGTTAAAGCGGTGGATTTCGTCGGCGAACAAAATCGTGCGCACACCAAGAAAACGGTTCTGCTGCGCCTGCTCCATCACCTCCTTGATTTCCTTAATGCCGCTTGACACCGCACTGAATTCCATAAAGGTCGCGTTTGTACGCCCCGCGATAATCCGCGCGAGCGTCGTTTTGCCTACGCCGGGCGGTCCCCAGAAAATCATGGAGGAGATTTGGTCTTTGTCGATTAACTGCCGCAGGATTTTTCCTTTGTCAAGCAGATGTCTTTGCCCGACATACTCGTCTAAGGTTTCCGGACGCAGACGGCTTGCGAGCGGGGCAGTTGTCGTGTTGTCGTTATCAAAAAGGCTTAACTGTGCCATTGTCGTTACCTCGTTGTATTATTTTACAAAATATAATTTTTCGAAAATATATTCGCTTTTTCTATTTTAGGCGTTTTGCGTGCCGCTGTCAATATCTGCATGTAAGGTTTGCAAAGCAATTCCAGATGATATAGAAAAAGACGCATAAAAAGACGTGCCATATTTTAGTTGACAAACAAACCAATACCCTATAAACTGAAAAAGAAACAAAACCAATCATAGATATGGAAAAGAGGGAATTTATGGGCAGAGCAGGCGCCGGAGGCGGCGGACACCGGTCAAGCGGCGGTGGGCACAGCGTCCATCGGTCAGGCGGCGGTCATCGGATTGGCGGCAGCGGTGGAAGCCACAGCCGGGCAGGAAGCGGCAGCAGGATGAGCAGCGGCGGATACACACCGCCACCGTCAGGATATGGAATGCCAAGAAGGTACAGACACTACAGACATTATGGCTATGGCGGCTACGGAGGCGTGAGCTATGGCGGTGGGGGCGGATTGGCGGCTACAATCATTGTGCTGATTGTATGGATTGCAATTATAGCGATTGTTTTGGGCGCAATCCGCGGTTCGGGCAGTACAAATTCGTACAATTCCGTGAAAAGCACGATTGTGCGGGAAAAGCTCGAAACGGGAAACGCGTACATCAATGACTGTATTATTGATGAAATCGGGTGGTTTAACAATCCGACAAAGACGTCAGCGCAGTTAAAGTCGTTTTGGGAAGAAACAGGCGTGCAGCCGTTCATTATATTAAAGGCATATGATCCGGCGATTAAGACGGAGGAGCAGAAAAAGCAGTGGGCAATAGACTATTACGATACGCATTTTGACACGGAAAATATCTTTCTCTACGTTTATTTTGCAGAGCAGGATACGGATAACGATGTCGGATTTATGGCATATGCAAACGGGTATCAGACATCGGCGGTCATGGACGCGGAAGCCATGGAAATCTTTTGGAACTATCTTGACGGATACTGGACGTCGGATATGGCAACGGACGATGTGTTTATCAATACGTTTCAGAGTACGGCAAAGGCAATCATGCATGTGTCGGCGACGGGAACGGATGTCATTTTATGGTGTATTATACTGGTAGTTGTGATTGTCATTGTAGTGGCAATTGTGCTGGTTGTGAAAATGCTTCACAAGCGCGCGAAGGAAAAGGCAGAAGAGGACGCGAGGATTTTAAATACCCCTGTCGGTGATATCACGACGGATCATCTTGAAGACAAGTATTTGAAATAAATATCAAAAAATAAATAGTAAAAAAAATTGCAATAAGAAAGGAAAGGTCACAGAATATGGGATTAATGGACACGTTGGGCAGAATACCCAAGATTTTGGAGGCAAATATTAATGCGGTACTGGATAAATGCGAGGATCCGGCAAAAATGATTGATCAGCTTTTGATTGATTACAAGAGGGATTTGGCAGATGTCAAGAAGGATACCGCGGCAGTGATGGCAGATGTATCGCTTGCGGAAAAAAAGCTTGCGGACTGCGATGAAAGCATTGCAAGAAAGCAGAAGGCGGCGGAGAATGCCTTAAAGGCAGGAAACGAAGAGGATGCACGTACCCTGATTGCCGCAAAGCAGAGCCTTGAGACGACACGCGAGAGCCTTGCGCAAAATCTGGCGGTTGCGAAGAAGAATGCGCAGATGATGCAGGAGGGCTACAATAAGCTGGTGCGCAACATCGAGGAGCTTGAGCAGAGAAAGGACGCTGCAAAGGCAAAAATTTCGCTGGCAAAGGCGCAGGAGCAGATTAACAATTCGGCGGCAAAGGCAAACAGCACAATCAATGAGGACGCGTTCAACAAATATGAGCAGAAGGCGGAGCGGATGCTTGCCGAGGCAAATGCCGCGGCACAGCTTGACGCGCAGGAAATCAGCGTGGAAAGCCTGACGGATAAATACGCGGGCAGCGGAAACGACGCGTCGGTGGATAATGAGCTTGCGGCTTTAAAGGAAAAGCTTGGAATTTAGGTTTCGGTGTTTTTTAGGGCAGATGAACGCATCATCTGTCCTTTTTTGGCGGCAGTTCATAAAAATACATGAAATAAAAGCGGCGGGAAATACTAAACAAATAGACACTAGATTGCCGGAGGATTACAGGAATGACGGAAAAGAATGAAAATAAATTTCACCCCATCAGTCTTTCGGACAGGGCGTGGGTGAATGAAAGACTGCGGGAAAGCAATTATGCGTCATGTGAATACAGCTTTGCAAACAATTTTATCTATGCGAAGCGATATGACGTGCAGGTAGGCGAGCTTTCGGGGTGCGGCGTCATACGCTACCGCGACCGGAAAAAGAAAGGACAGTACAGTTACTCGTTTCCGTTTGGCAATGGGGATAAACGGGCGGCATTGGAAACCATGCAGGCGCTTTGTGAACAGGACGGGCAGACGCTGCAAATCTATCCTGTTTTGGAGGAGGACAGAAAGCTCCTGATTGCGTGGTTTCAGGGGCAGTTTGAGATTGACGCGGACAGGGGCGATTTTGACTATCTCTATACCGTGGAAAAGCTTGCGAGCCTAAGGGGAAAAAAGCTTCATGGAAAGCGCAACCATATCGCGCGGTTCATGGACGAGGACGACTGGCGTTATGAGCCGATGAGCGCGGCAAACCTTGAGGGGTGCCGTGCGATGTCCAAGAAATGGGAGCGTATGCGTGCCGACAAGTGGAATGACAGCATGGAGGAAGAGCTGGACGTGCTTGACGTAGCGTTGGATAACTTTGCAAAGCTTGGCTTTGTGGGCGGTGTGCTTTATAAGGCGGACGAAATCGTGGCGTTTACCATTGGGGAACGGTTGAACGCTGACACGCTTGTCGTACATTTTGAAAAAGCCTATCCCGATTTGCAGGGTGCCTATCCGATGATTAACCAGCAGTTTATCCTGCATGAGGGTGCGGGTTTTACTTATGTAAACCGTGAGGAGGATACAGGCGATTTGGGGCTTAGAAAGGCGAAGCTTTCCTATTATCCCGATATTCTGCTCAAAAAGTACAGGGTGGCACAGAGCAGCGTCGTCTTTGCAAATGAGACGGATACGGACGCGGTGCGCAGGCTTTGGCAGACCTGCTTTGGGGACGAGCGCGGATATATTGACCTGTATCTTTCCAACCGCTTTCAGACGGAAAACATGCTCGTTATCCACGCGGACGGCAGACCGGTTTCCATGTTAAGCCTCCTGCCTGTGACTGTCACCATTGGCGGGGAACAGCGCGCGGCGCGGTATGTGTACGCTGTGGCGACACTGCCTGCGTACCGGGGAAGGGGATATGCGTCAAGGCTGATTGAACATGCCTTCCAAAAATATGGAGAGCCGCTGATTTTACAGCCTGCCGACGAGGGGCTGCGGCGCTACTATGAACGGCTTGGCTTTGACGAGACCTTCCGGCAAAGCCCGTGCTGGATTTACAATTCATGCACGGAAAAAATGACACGCGTGTCAGAAAATGCGCAGTATGAGCTTGCGCAGGATTTGACGTTTGTGCCCGAGAGCCGCTATGAAATCCGGGCGGCACAGCTTGGCGCATGGCAGACGCAGGACATTTTCGCAAAAGAGTACAAAAAGCTGCGCGACGATTATTTTGCGGGCGAGGGGTATGTGGAATGGGACGAGGACGCGATTGCCTATGCGATAAAAGAAAACGCCTACTGCGGCGGCGGGACAAAAAAGCTGATTGATGTCGAAACCGGCAGGGAGCGCGTGCTGATGTACCGCGTGTGTGCGCAGGGCGGTGAAAGGGCATTGCAGGTCGTGGAAACAACGCTCAACGAGCAGGAGCTTGCGCAGGTGCTTCCGCCTCTTTTGCAAGGTACGCATACCTGTCGGGCGTATGAGAAAAACGAGGGCGGCATGATACTGCGCACAAAGGAGCTGGAAGGGTGGACATGTGAGGACGGGTACCTCAACCTGACGCTTGGATAACGCAGGCAATATGGCTCATAAAAGGGTAATAAAAAACCGTACGGTCAAAGCTTGGAACCGTACGGTTTTAAAATTATGCGTTTGCCAACTGCGAAAGCTCCGCGAGCAGCTTTGGCAGCTCTTCTGCCATATTGTCATCGCTAAACTGGCAGGTGCCGACTTTCTTATGTCCGCCGCCGCCGTATTTTAACATCAGGCTTCCGACATCTACATTCGAGGTCTTGTTGAGAATGCTGTATCCGCACGCCGCAGAACAGCCCGCGCCACCGCGTCCGCTGACAATCCATGCGGAAATATTCTGGTCGGGATACATGCTGTAAATCAGGAAACGGTTGCCGGAATAAATCGGATCAACGCCCCTTAAATCGGAAATAATCAGGTTCCCGTCCACGCGCGTGTACTGCTTCACCATTTCCATGAATTTTTCATTCTGCTCCCAGTACACCTCAATTCGTTCCCTGACATCGGGAAGGTTTAAAATCTCGTCCGTCGTCATGGTGCGGCACGCGTCAATCAGCTTTTCCATCAACTGATAGTTGGAGATGGTAAAGTTGCGCCAGCGTCCAAGCCCTGTTCTGGGGTCCATCAGAAATCCGACTAAAATCCAGCCCTTTGGGTTCTGGATTTCATCAATCGTAAGGTTCCCCGAATCAACCTTGTCAACCGCCTCCATCATATCGTCAAACTGCGGGAACTTCTCCCGTCCGCCATAATATTCATAAATAATGCGCGCGCAGGAAGGAGTAATCCGGCTTTCTCCTTTATATTTTCCCTCAAGCGCAAGGCGCTCATGCTCGCTGGAATGATGGTCAAACCAAAGACCGCAGCCCTCGACATAGGGCACGTTTGCAAGGCAGTCGTTTTCATTGACCTCCACAAGCCCGTCCTGCAAATCCTTCGGGTGTGCGAATTTCCAACTGTCTATAATGCCTGCCTCCTTCAAAAGCGCCCCACAGGCAAGCCCGTCAAAATCGGAACGTGTTATTAATCTCATGTCAATCCTCCTTCATTTATTCTCCTTCATCATAAGCGGCTCCTGTGTTGAACGAGCCCTCAATCAGTTTTATTATAGTGGAAATATTTCATTTTTTCAACTGTTTTGACAAAAGTTATGGGGAGGGTTGAAAAATAAGTGGTATTGTTGTTATAATCAAATAGGTTATCAATAACGGTACCAAAACGGACGGGAGGGAAAACCATGAAAACGCCAAAAAACGACTATGTGCATGTGACGCACGAATTTGGGCCAGTCTATGACGGGGCGTCGCAAATCATTATCCTAGGCTCCATGCCTTCCGTAAAATCAAGGGAGCAGCAGTTTTACTATGGTCACCCGCAGAACCGTTTCTGGCGGGTGCTTGCGGGCGTGCTTGGCATGGACGAGGCTCCTGCCACGATTGCGGACAAGCGAAGCCTCCTGCTTGCAAACCGGATTGCGCTTTGGGACGTGATTGCGTCATGTGATATTATCGGCTCGGCGGACAGCACGATTAAAAACGTCAAGGAAAATGACATGCGTGTCATTTTGGAGGCGGCGCCGATTCGGGCAATTTTTACAAACGGCGCAAAGGCGGACACGCTGTTTCATAAATACTGCAAAAAGGACTGCGCACAGGAGATTCCGGTGGTGAAGCTTCCCTCCACAAGCCCCGCGAATGCGGCATGGAGCTTGGAACGGCTTGTGGAGGCATGGAAGAAGGAATTAGGGATTTACTTAGGAAAGGAGTAGGGTTATTCAAATGGAACTGTGGGATATTTACGACGCGGATAAAAAGCGCACGGGAAGAACCATGAAAAAAAACGACTGGTGCCTGAAAGAAGGGGAGTACCATCTGACGGTGCTTGGCGTAATCCGGCATACGGACGGACGCTTCCTGATTACAAAGCGCGTCATGACAAAGGCGTGGGCACCCGGCTGGTGGGAAGTTTCCGGCGGCGCGGTGCAGGCGGGAGAGGACTCAAAGGACGCCGTTTTGCGCGAGGTGCGGGAGGAAACGGGGCTTGACGTGAGCGGCTGGGACGGCGGCTATCTGTTTAGCTACAAGCGGGAAAATCCGGGGGAGGGCGATAATTATTTCGTGGATATTTACCGCTTTACGGCGGATTTTGACTTGTCCGACGTTACCATACAAAAAGCGGAGACTGACGACTGTATGCTTGCGACGACCGCACAGATTGAGGCGTTTGCGGCACAGGGAAGGTTTTTGCACTATGACAGCATAAAACAGGCGTTTGAAGCAGAATAAACGGTTGCCTGACGGAGGAATGGTATATGAAATTCAGTTTAAAAGAAGATGGGAAACGGATTATCATAATCTGTCTTGCGTCCGTTATCATGGCGCTTGACATCAAGACCTTTGTGCGCACGGGCGGTCTGTATCCGGGCGGTGCATCGGGACTTACGCTGTTAATCCAGCGCGTGGTGGAGCTGTTTTTTGGCTTTGAGCTGCCCTATACGCTGATTAACGTGCTGCTCAACCTGATACCGATTTACATCGGGTTTCGTTTTATCGGCAAAAAATTCACCCTGTATTCATGCCTGTCCATCATGTTGACCAATATCCTGACGGACATTCTGCCGTCGTTTGCGATTACGTATGATACGCTGTTAATCAGCGTGTTTGGCGGCATTTTCAGCGGGCTTGCAATCAGCATGTGCCTGATGATGAACGCGACGACGGGCGGGACGGATTTTATCGGGATTTATCTGTCGGAGAAAAACGGCGTGGATTCGTTTAACATAGTGCTTGGCTTTAACGCGGTGCTTTTGGTGGTTGCAGGCTTTTTGTTCGGCTGGGAAAAGGCGCTGTACTCGATTATTTTCCAGTATACGTCCACACAGGTGCTGCGTATGCTGTTTAAGCAGTATCGCCAGCACACACTGTTTGTCGTGACGAACCACGCGCGGCGCGTGTACGAGGTCATTTCCAAGAACAGCCATCACGGTGCGACGATTATTGACGCGGAAGGCTCCTATGAGCATCAGGAGCGCAAGATTGTCTACTCGGTCGTTTCGCGGGCGGAGTGCAAGGATATTCTGGACGGGATTAAAGAAGTGGATCCGAAGGCGTTTGTGAATGTGATTAACACACAACAGGTTTCGGGACGGTTTTACCAAAGACCGTATGAATAAAAAAGAATAAAAAAACCGAGCGCATACATGGAAATACGTAGTGCACCCGGTTATAAAAAGCTTTTATTTCATTGATTAACAGTGCTTCGCAAGGGAGCTGGGGGAGGTGCCCTGTTTGTACAGGTTTAAGATCTCCTGTATGCGCCGCTGTACGGTCTGTGCAATCTCAATCGTCGTCATATCCTTGTAGTCGGCGTAGTAGAGCGGCTTTAAATAATAGACAAACGTTTTGATGGGCTTTAAATTGCGCTCCTCAAACACCCGGTAGGAGTCAATCAGCACGACGGGCACAATCGGAACCTTCGACCACACCGCGCTTTTAAACGCGCCGGGCTTAAATTCCGTCGTCGAGTTTCCGTTGCGGTGGTAGCCGCCTTCGGGGAAAATGATGAATTTGCGTCCCTGCTTTGCCTCGTTTGCCATTTCGCGGATAATTCTGATGGACTGCTTTGCGTCCTGTCTGTCCATGCGTTTCCCGCGCACGAGGTTGATAAACTGTTTGACGAGCGGCGAATTGGATTTGTCAATGTCCATCACGACCGAACAGGGCATGTCGTGTGTAAGCATAATGCCAAGCGTATCGTATTTTCCCTGATGGTTGGGGCACATGATATAGCCGCCGTTTTTCGGAAGATTATTCATGCCAAACCCTTCTGTCGTAATGCGCCCCGATTTAATCATCCGGTTGATGGCAAGCCGGTCAAGCTCGTACATCTGTTCCTCGGTGTACTTTTCCGGATGACGGGAAACATATTCCATCTGGGGTATCATATAAATATGATGAAGGTTCCTTATTATAACATGATAAAATCTTGAAAACATAATAACCACGCCTTTCAAAGCTACGAAAACAGTTCTGATTTGTATGTAATAAGTATTATATCCAATAAAGCAAAAATAGTCAATAAAACAGATTTCAGGTAGGAGGAAGAAACAATGGGTATCTTAAGAAATTATTTGAAAGAGTTCACAGCAATTATGATGGCGGCAATGCTTACCTTGGGCACATGCGGGAATGCATTGTATGTAAGCGCGGCAGAATTTAGCGTCACACAGGCGCAGGCGGTGCTGTTCACCAACGAAAACACGGTAATCCGCTTGGACGCGGACGAGAACAGCGCGGTCATTTTATCAGGCGTGGAGGCAGGGCTTCCGATTCAGGTGACAGGCGTTACAAGCAATGGGTATTTCCAAATCCTGCTTGACGGGCAGACCTACTATGTGCACGGGATTGGTCTGACTGCGGGGGAAATGCCAAAAGCACAGGCACAGCAGGACGAGACGTCTGGCATTTACGAGAAGCTCATTGCGCAGAAGGCAGATTTCCCGGAAGGAATGGCATGGTCAAATGACAATTTTTACGCTTGGAAGGGCGGGATTTATTCGGGCGGATATGGCTGTGCGGCGTTTGCCTTTGCGGTGAGCGACGCGGCGTTTGGCAATGCGCGCGCGGTTATCCATAAGGACTATGACAACATCAGGGTTGGCGATATTTTAAGGGTGGACAATGACACGCATTCGGTGATTGTGCTTGAGGTAAAGAAAGACTGCGTTGTTGTAGCGGAGGGGAATTTCAACAGCGCTGTCCACTGGGGACGGGAAATCCCGAAATCGCAGCTTGTGGACGCTGGCAGCTACATTATGACAAGGTACTAAAAACCATTCCGTTGGAAGAACAGGAGTTTGGAGATGGCAGTACAGGGACAGACAAAGGAAAAAACAAAAATCAACCTGCGCGAACCAAGACATTACAGGGTGATTATGCACAATGATGATTTTACGTCAATGGAGTTTGTCGTTGCAATTCTGATTGACATTTTTAAAAAAGACGTGTTGGAGGCACAGCGGCTTATGCTGATGGTGCATGAGAGCGGAAAAGCCGCGGTCGGCACCTATCCGTATGACATTGCGGCAACAAAGGTTCGCAGTGCCTTGGAGCGCGCCCAAAAAGAGGGATTTCCGTTTCGCATGACACTGGAGGAGGAACGATAAGCATGCATGTATCAAACGAAGTGGCGTCCATTTTAAATATGATTTTTTCCTATGCAAAGGACGCGCATTATGAGTATGTGACGCCGGAGCTTTTGTTGTATATGATTTGCGCGAATAAACGCTTTTCCAAGGCGTTTGCGCGCTGCGGCGGTGATGTCAGGCGCCTTGAGGAGGATTTAAAGGGCTACCTTGACCGTTACATGGAGGAGACAAATGACGCGGGGCATACGCCGGAGCTTTCCGACGCAATGAGCGAGGTGCTTGTGCGGGCGTGGGAGAGCGCGCAGAACAGCGGGAAGGCAGTGGCGGAGCTGTCGCATATGCTGCACGCCGTGTACCAGCTTGCGGACAGCTACGCGGTCTATTATATGACCGTACAAAACGTTGAGCACGCGCAGCTTTTGCAGGAAATGGCAATCATAGACGGGGAACAGAACAGGGGCTATGTCAGGACAGACGCGCAGCAGGACGATGCGGATTATGCGGACTATGAGGACGATGAACAGGAGCAGCGCGGGGCGTTCTGGCAGGAGTTTGCGGTCTGTATCAACGATACGCTTGAGGGCATCAATCCATTGATTGGAAGGACAAACGAGCTGGAACGCACCATGCAGATTTTGTGCCGCAAGGACAAAAACAATCCCATGCACATCGGGGAACCGGGTGTCGGAAAGACGGCGATTACCTACGGGCTTGCAAGGCTGATTAATGAAAATAAGGTGCCAAAGCCGCTGCAGAACGCGCGGATTTTTGCGCTGGATTTGGGAAGTCTGCTTGCGGGCACGCAGTACCGCGGCGATTTTGAGAAACGCTTTAAGGGCGTGATGGACAGTATTTTGGAGGAGGAAAATCCGATTGTCTACATTGACGAAATCCACAATATCGTCGGCGCAGGCGCGGTAGGCGGCGGCTCGTTTGACATTTCCAACATGCTAAAGCCCTATCTTGCAGACGGACGTGTCCGCTTTATCGGGGCGACGACATATGAGGAATACAAGAAGCATTTTGAGAAAAACAAAAGCCTTGTGCGGCGGTTCCAAAACATTGACATCAAGGAGCCAAGCGTCTCCGACACGGTGGAGATTTTGGAGGGACTGCGCAAGAATTATGAGGAGTACCACCATGTCCGGTATGAGAAGGGCGTGTTTGCGTACGCGGCAGAGCTTGCGTCGAAATATATTAACGAGCGGTTTCTGCCGGACAAGGCAATTGATTTAATTGACGAGGCGGGCGCGTACAGGCGCATGTATCCGCTTGATAAAAAAAGACAGACGGTCGGCAAGGCGCTGATTGATGAAATCATTGCAAAGACCTGTAACATTCCAAAGCAAAGCGTGGAAAACGACGAGACAAAGACCCTTTCCACGCTTGAGGTGCGCATGAAGCAGTGCATTTACGGGCAGGACGAGGCGCTCTCGCAGGTGGTGAACGCGGTGAAGTTTTCAAGGGCAGGACTTTTAGAGGAGGGCAAGCCGCTTGCAAGCCTTCTGTTTGTGGGGCCTACGGGTGTCGGCAAGACGGAGATTGCAAGGAGCCTCGCAAAGGAGCTTGGCATTTCCCTTGTGCGTTTTGACATGAGCGAATATGAGGAAAAGCATGCCGTGGCAAAGCTGATTGGCGCGCCTGCAGGGTACGTGGGCTATGAGGAAGGGGGACTTTTGACGGAGGAAATCAGAAAACACCCCCATTGTGTGCTGTTATTAGATGAAATCGAGAAAGCGCACGCCGATATTTACAATATTTTACTCCAAATCATGGATTACGCGACGCTCACGGACAATCAGGGAAGAAAGGCGGATTTTCGCAATGTCATCGTCATCATGACCTCGAATGCGGGCGCAAGCCGTATCGGGAAACACGGTATCGGGTTTTGGGCGCAGGACGTCACGGCAGATGTGATTATGGAGGAGGTCAAGCGGATTTTCCAGCCGGAGTTTCGCAACCGTCTGACAAAGATTGTGGTGTTCCATGCGATGGACGAAAAGATGGCGGAGCGGATTGTGGAGAAAAAGCTTGGCGAGCTGCAAGCCATGCTCGAAAAACGCAAGGTGCATTTTCGCGCGGATTTGGCGGCGAAGGCGCTTGTGAGGGAAAAGGGCGTAAGTGCGGAGTTCGGCGCGCGGGAGATTGACCGCGTGATTGGGGCGCGGATTAAGCCGCTTTTGGTGGACGAACTCTTGTTTGGGAGGCTCAAAGGGGGCGGCGACTGCGCGCTTACGGCTTTGGAAGGAGAATTCCGGGTTTTGTTTGGGGAAGGGAAGGAGTAACGTATGCCGGTTTTTCGATTGCGCAGACAGGAAATCTGTTTTCCAAATCCGACGCTGGCGCAGGAGGACGGACTTTTGGCGGTGGGCGGCGATTTGTGCGTGGAACGGTTACTGCTTGCCTATTCACACGGGATTTTTCCGTGGTACAATCCCGGTGATGAAATCCTTTGGTGGTGCCCGCATGAGCGGTTCGTAATTTTCCCGAACGAAGTCCATATTTCGCGCTCCATGAAAAAGTATATGAAGAAACATGAGGTTGTCATCAGGCCAAACCGTGATTTTGCGGATACGATGCACCGTTGCCGCATGAAGCGCGAGCTTGATGAGGGCACGTGGATTTCGGACGAGATGGAGGAGGCTTATGCTGCGCTGCATAGGGCAGGGTATGCGGTGAGCGTGGAGGCGTTTGAGGACGGGCTGCTTGCCGGAGGGCTTTATGGCGTGGTGATTGGACGGTGCTTTTTTGGGGAGAGCATGTTTTCGGAGCGGGAAAACGGCTCAAAGCTTGCTCTGATTGGACTGGCAAGGCTACTTGCGGAGCAGGACTTTTTGCTGATTGACTGTCAGTTTCACACGCAGCATTTGGAGAGCATGGGCGGACGGTTTCTTTCGTGGGAGGAATATGACAGGCTTTTGCAGGAGGGACTGGGACAGAATTTTGTACAAAAAGACAGTTGAGCGGACAATCCTGCTTGAGATGGAGGACCGTGCGGCTATCGCAAGGCGTGCGGCAAAGGACGAGGTGGTCACCAACCGTCTGTTCTATCAGGAGCAGTTTAAGGAGCTTTTGTACACGCGCAAGTTTATCGAGGAGAACATGAACGCGGCGATTGACGAGAAGCAGTTCAAGATGTACTTACAGCCAAAGTACAGTATTTCGCAGAATAAAATCGTGGGCGCGGAGGCGCTTGTGCGGTGGATTCACCCGCAGCGCGGCATGGTTTTCCCGAATGAGTTTATCCAGATTTTTGAGGAGAACGGTTTTATCCGTATGGTCGATTATTATATTTGGGAAGAAGCGTGTCATTTTATCCGCAGGTGCGAGGATTTGGGAATTACGGACTGTCCGGTCTCGGTCAATCTGTCAAGGCAGCATTTGAAGGATACGGATTTTATGCGGGTGCTGGTGACGCTGATTGGCGAAAACAAAATCGACAAGTCCCTTTTGGAGCTTGAAATTACAGAGACGGCAAGCGGGGAGAAAATCAGCAAGGTGGCAGAGCAGTTAAAAAGGGACGGGTTTACGCTTCTGATGGACGATTTCGGGAGCGGCTATTCTTCCCTGAACGTGCTTTTGGAGACGCCGTTTGACGTGCTTAAGCTGGATAAGAAATTTATGGACAACATGATGGCTTCGGAGAAAGGAAAGCTGATTTTGGAGTATGTCGTGTCGATGGCAAACAAGCTGGAGCTCGGGCTTTTGGCGGAAGGCGTGGAGACGAGGGAGCAGGCGGAGCTTTTGTCGAAAATCGGCTGTGACAGCGCGCAGGGGTATTACTATGCAAAACCGATGCCGCAGGAGGAATTTTTTGAAATGCTGCTGAAGGAGAGAGGCAAGTCTGCGGATTTGGCATAAAATGTAGTCCATAGAGGAGAAGGTATGAAAAAGGCAGTAACGACGGTTATTGTTGTGGTGATATTGGTGTTTTTTGCTGTTTTGGCGGCGGCGCCGATTGTCAATGACCGTGTGGCGAAAAGGACGGCGGACGGGCTTGCGGATTTGCCGCTGCCAGGCGGTACGAAGCTGCTTGAGGAGGTGTATCAGGCGGGGAAGCTGGTCGGGAACGGCAATGGAATGCAGTATTTTGGGGCGATACTGATACAGAGCGGGCAGTCGTTGGAGGAACTGCAGGAATATTATGGGAGTTTTGCGGAGCACGAATGGGAGTGCGTGGTTGAACGGCAGACAGGCACGGACGTGGCTGTGATAGAGCATGGCAGGCTTTCCTTTGAGACGGACGCGGCGCAGGAAGGGTATTATATTGTTTATTCGTGGGGCGAGAACCATACGGTTTTTCATGAATTGGATATCAGGGGGCATTGACAGAATTTAAGGAATAAAAATAAGGTTTCCTAGAAGCGGGAAGCCTTGTTTTTTATATCTTTTACAAGGGAAAATTTCAAGCAAGAAAATGGTTGACAAACCGCTGCACAGTCCTATATAATAAGCGTAGTCAGTCTTGCAGACGCAGGATTGCAAATAACTAAAACTAATTTAATTAAAAACAAAAAGCGAGAGAGGTGAAAAGATGCGGAAATAACCGATTTTGGAAAACATGGATTTTGATGGACAGTAAGGTGTTTTTTATGAAAAGCGCCGCTGTTTTTGTCCTGTTGCCAAAAGTGGGTTATGTTCTGCACAGCCTCTCTTTTTGTGTGGAAAAAATCCTTTTTTGCGTGGCGCAGACGGTGAAAACGGCGGGCGTGAAAAGGAGGCGGTTGTTTTATGGCACAAATCAGTGTATCAGATGTAACCTTCCACTACGAGGGAAGCTTTGACAATATTTTTGAAAAGATGACCTTTATCATCGACACGGACTGGAAACTGGGATTGATTGGGAGAAACGGCAAGGGAAAGACGACATTCTTAAATTTGCTGCTGGGCAAATACGATTATCAGGGCAGTATCCGCACGAATGCGGTATTTGACTACTTTCCGTATCCGGTTACGGCGGCGCAGGAGCGGCAAAGCTGTGCGGAATTTTATGAACAGCTAAAGCCGGGATGTGAATTTTGGCGTGTATTGTGTGAGCTGGAAAAGCTGCGGCTGGACACGGAGGTGCTTTACCGTCCGTTCGGGACGCTCAGCCACGGAGAACGGACAAAAGTCCTGCTTGCGGTATTGTTTTCGGGAGAAAATGATTTTCTGCTGATTGACGAGCCGACAAACCATTTAGACCAAGCGTCGCGGGAGGTGGTGAAGGCTTACCTTGCGCAGAAAAAGGGATTTATACTGGTGTCGCATGACCGCGATTTGCTGGACGCGTGCGTTGACCATGTGCTGGTGCTAAACCGTCATAGCATTGAGGTGCAAAACGGGAATTTTTCGTCGTGGTGGGAGAATAAAAGCCGTATGGACGCGTTCCATCAGGCGGAAAATGAAAAGCACAAAAAGGAGATTGGGCGGCTGGAGCAGATGGCAAGGCGCACTGCGGACTGGGCGGACAAGAATGAGCGCACCAAAATCGGTTTTGATCCGATAAAAGAGCCTGACAGATGCAAGGGTACAAGACCTTATATCGGCGCAAAGACAAAGAAAATGCAGAAGCGGGTAATGAATATGCAAAAGCGCATTGCGGACGAGATAGAGGAGAAGCAGGGATTATTGCTGGATATTGAGACGCCTGTGGATTTAAAGCTCATGCCAATGCGTCACCACAAGGAGGTGCTGGTTTCGGCGCGGGAGTACGGGATTTCCTATGGAAGTGCGGAGGGTGCGGACTGCCATGCGGTGTTTCGGGATTTGGACTTTGCGGTACGGCAGGGCGAGCGGGTGTTTCTGCATGGGAAAAACGGGTGTGGAAAATCAAGCCTGATCAAGGCAATCCTGCTGCGAAGCATGGAGCGGGAGCGTGCAGACGCAACCTGCGCGGAGAGGACAGACACCACCATGCAGGAGACGGGAACGCTTACAACGGCGGCGGGGCTGGTCATTTCGTATATCAATCAGGATACGTCGCACCTTCGTGGGGACTTAAAGACCTTTGCGGCAGGGCACGATTTGGACGAAAGCCTGTTTTACGCCATTTTGCGCCAGCTTGATTTGGAGCGGGTGCAGTTTGCAAAGCAGATGGAGGACTTTTCGGAGGGACAGAAAAAGAAGGTGCTGATTGCGGCGAGCCTGTTAAAGCCTGCGCACCTGTATATTTGGGACGAACCGCTCAACTATATCGACGTGTTTTCGCGGATGCAGATTGAAAACCTGATTTTGAAATACCAGCCAACCATGCTTGCGGTGGAGCATGACGTGCGTTTTGAGGAGCGGATTGCGACGCGGGTTGTGCAGTTGTAAAAAAAACGGAACTTTTTTTGCGGCTATTACCCTATATTAGTGAAAGGGTTGAAATTCTTTCACGATATAGGGTATCCTATTTTCCGGCCGTTTTCATGAGGGCGGGCGGTGTTGCAGGAGGTTAGCAATGAGGCAGGAAGAACTGGAACAATATATACAGGCGTACGGAAAGGACTTGTTTTCGTTTTGCCGTGCGGTGACGCGCAACAGTCAGGAGGCGGAGGACTTGTATCAGGACACGTTTTTAAAGCTTTATGAAATCGGGGAACAGGTTGTGATTACGAAAAATCCAAAAAGCTATCTGATGGGGATTGCGGTGAACCGTTACCGCAATGAGCGGCGCAAGCTGTCCGTGCGGCGACGGATTGCGGGAGTGTGGCAGTCCGTGGAGGAGATGGACGAGGATATTGCGGCAGACGGGCGGCTTTTGGAGGAGGAGGTCGTTGTGCGGGAGGAATGCGCGGCGGTGCGGTGCGCGGTGAATGCGCTGCCAGACCGCTACAGACTTCCGGTGCTGCTGTTTTACATGGAGGAACTGTCGCTTGCGGAGATTGCGGCGGTGCTGAAGCTGCCGGAGGGCACAGTCAAGAGCAGGCTGCACCGCGCAAAGCAGATATTGCGGCAGAAGCTGGGCGCGCTTGTGGCAGAAGAACTGCCACAGGCTGGGAAAGGAGCATGGAGCGAAAAATGAAAGAGGATATGGATAGCTTGTTAAAAAAATCACTAATTCCGACGGATATGCCTCCCGAACGGCTGAATTGTCAGGTTCTTTTGCGGGCAAAGGAGAGAGAAATGATGAAACATCAAAAAAGGATTCCGGCGGCGGTTGCCGCTGCGGTATGTGTAGTGCTGCTTGGTTCAATGACGGCGGTTGCGGCGAGGCGGTATTTTAGCCCGGCGGAGATTGCCACGGAGTTTGAAAACGAGACGCTTGCGAAGGCGTTTTCGGGCGAGGGTGCGGTGCTTGTCAATGAAACGCAGGAGAGCGGCGGCTACCGCATTACGCTGTTGGGGAGCGTTGCGGGGAAAAATCTCAGCGATTATATGATAACGGACGATAAGGGCATGGTAGAGGAGGATAAAATTTATACGGTCGTGGCGATTGAGCGTGCGGACGGGACACCGATGCCGGATACGTCGTCGGACGATTATGACAAGGAGCCGCTTTATGTGTCGCATTATATCCGCGGATTAGATCCGAATGTGTATAGCCTACAGAGTATGGGCGGCGGTTATTCGACGGCTGTAAGGGACGGCGTGATGTACCGCATGGTGGAAATGGACAATATTGAGATGTTTGCGGATAAGGGGATTTATGTCGGTGTCAGCTCGGGGACGTTTTATGATAGTGCGGCGTACCGTTTTGACGAGGGCAGCGGCGAAATCAGCCCGAATACGGGGTATCAGGGCGTGAATGCGCTGTTTACATTGCCTGTGGACAAAAGCAAGGCGGATAGCGCGGCTGCCGAGGCGTATTTGAAGGAGCTGCGCGCCGAGTGGGAGACGCCTGCGCAAGGCTCGTATGACTTCCAAATGGGGAAAGCGGACGCGTCGGATTTGGCGGTTGAGGCGTTTATGGAAAAGCTGACGGCAGAAAACCTTGACGAATATGCTGCGCCTGTGGAGGCTACAAGAATGGTGCTGACGCCGGATAAAGAGGGCATGGTTTCAGGCTCTTATGAGCTGGAAAACGGTGCCGCAGGCAGCAGTGCCTTTTGGGTTACGCCAGAGACGAAGGCGGGAGAATATCAGATTGGCGGGTATTCTTATTCGGAGAATGCGTTGGAGGATTTGCTGATTGATGTGTATGTTTTAAATGAGGACGGTACGGTAACGTATGTCGTTTACAGACCGAAGAAGTGAATAGAGTATTGCTGGAAAAAGTCGGCGGACAGGTATGGGAAATGCCTGTCCGCTATAAATGTTTATTGCTATTGGAAATTTTCGTGGAACTGATGGAGAAAATATGGTAAAATTACGGAAATACTCCATATGACAGTGCAGCATTCCGAAAGCTGAAAGCTGTCCTGTATTTGGTCGCAGTGTATTTTGTCTGCGGAAGAAGCTTGGACTGGGATTAATCAATCATAGGAGGGAACAACAAATGAAATCGTATCAATTTTATGGATGGGAATCTGCTGATATAAAGGACGTGAACGGTCTGACACCGAGAGACTATTACGATATTCTTTCTGACATTTGGTGTGCCGACACCTGCGCACCACGGATGAGGGACAGATGGAGTGTCCTTAATCCTACACTTGGGCAGTGCTCAATTACGGCGTTCCTGATGCAGGATATCTTTGGCGGTAAGGTATATGGTATCTTAAGACCTGATGGAAACTATCATTGTTTTAACGTGGCAGATGGCTGTGTGTTTGACCTGACCAGTGAACAGTTCGGGGAGGAAGTGCTCGATTATGGCAACTGTCCGGAACAGTTCAGGGAGGTACACTTTGCAAAAGAGGAAAAACGGGAGCGGTATGAATATCTGCGGGCACAAGTTTTGAACAAATGTTCGAAAATGGGTGTTTATCTTAGGTAATCAGCCTCCAATGGCGCAAGGACATTCGGGTTTTGCATTATTCAAATGAGTAAAATGTTTTATGTCATTATGAATTGTATCACACAGCCAATCATGTCGCAACGTTTTCAATGAAAAAGTTAATCGGAAGATATATATGGTGTGGCTCATTTGTCAGTGTTCTACCAGATGTGAGAGATACGAACATTGCAGTGTGCCTGATGTACCAAAAGGAGATAAGTTTGTTCATTGCAAAATTGCCTGCGCATGTGTATAATGAAAAATAACAGAAAATGCGAAATAAATTTTTAAGAAGGAAAAACAAGGAGGAAAATTCCTCTGCGACTGATGGACAGTCGCATTTTTCCTTCGGAAAAACAAGGAGGAATTGCACAATGAATATCCCTAGTAGTGAAAGACTGGAAGCCATTTACGGCGAGAGCACAAAAAGCGCGGAGCGATTTGGCGCGCTTGCGGACAACTTTAAAAAAATTTACGGACACGATGAGGCGGCATATTTTACATCGCCGGGACGCACGGAAATCATCGGAAACCACACCGACCACAACGGCGGCAGGGTGATTGCGGGCAGCATTGACCTTGACACGATTGGTGCGGCGGCAAAAAATGACAGCAGTGTCATACATATCACAAGCGAGGGCTACGCGGAGGAAATCGTGGTTGACCTCACAAAGCTTGACAGCATTCCCAAAGTGGTCGGAACACCGTCGCTTGTTGCGGGCATGATGGAAGCGGCGAAAAAGTTCGGATTTGAGACGGGCGGCTTTGACGCGTATGTATCGACAAACGTGATTGCGGCGGCAGGTGTGAGCTCGTCGGCATCGTTTGAAATGCTGGTCTGCACGATTGTCAATCATCTGTTTAACGACGGCAAAATGAGCGTGTCGGATTACGCAAGAATCGGGCAGTATTCCGAAAACGTTTTTTGGAACAAGGCATCCGGCATGATGGACCAGATGGCGTGCGCGGTCGGAGGCCCGGTTTTGTTCAGCTTTGCAAACGGCAGCCAGCCGGAATATAAACCGCTTGACTTTTCGTTCCAAAGCAAGGGCTACCGCCTTGTCATTGTCAATACGGGCAAGGGGCACGCGGATTTAAGCGACGAGTATTCAAGCATTCCAAATGAAATGAAGGCGGCGGCAAAGGTGATTGGCGCAGAGCGTCTTTGCGAGACGAATTTGGAGGCGCTTTTGGCAAACGTGGATAAAATTTCGAACGACAGGGCAGTGCTTCGCGCAATCCATTTCTTTGAGGAGGACAGGCGCGTCGGGGAGCTTGCGGACGCGATTGCACAGGACGATACGGCAAAAATCCTGCGCCTGATACAGGAGTCCGGCACGTCGTCATGGGAGCTTTTGCAGAACTGCTATTCGCTGCAAAATTGCGAGGAGCAGAAGATTACGCTCACCCTTGCTCTGACGCAGTTATTCTTAAACAAAATCGGTGACGGCGTCTGCCGCGTGCATGGCGGGGGCTTTGCGGGCGTGATTGCGTGCTTGGTGCCGGTTGCGGAGATACAAAATTATGTAAACCATATCGCGGCGTATGTCGGTGAGGAGAACGTTTACCCGATGAATATCCGTGCGGTTGGTGCAGTCAAAATATAAAAAATCGGTACAGGACGGTTAATTATTTACAAATGTAAACCGATATAAATTACGGAGAGGTCTTCCGGCGGAAAAGACATAACCGTAGAAGGAGGGACAGCGTGGGAGAACTGATACCCAGTGAGAGCGAGTGGCTGATAATGGAGGTTCTGTGGGAGCATGACGCTGCCATGACGGCGTCGGAGATTATCGACGCGCTAAAGGGCACCCTGGACGTAAACAAAAATACAATCCGCGTGATGATTAACAGGCTTCTTGGCAAGGATGTGATTGCCTTTGAGGTGGATTCACATGACGCAAGGGTTTACCATTATTATCCGAAAAAAAGCAGGGAGGCGTGCTTAAGCCAAAAGAGCACGCGCTTTGTGAACAATTACTTTAAAGGAAACGCGTCGCTTGCGGTGGCAAGCTTTTTGCGCTCAGCACAGCTGTCCAGGGAGGAGCTGCAGGAACTCAAAAGCTTAGTGGAAACGCTTGAGGAGGAAAATCAGCACAATGGAACTTGATAAAATTCTCGTGGCACTTGGCAATACGGGTTGGTTTGCCTGCATATACTGGCTTGAAAAATGCATGAAAACACTGCTTTGCGGAATCTGTGTCATGCTGCTGCTTCTTTTTGTACACAGAGTCCTGCAAAAAAAGAGCGCGGTTTTGCGTTGTTATCTGTGGCTGCTGCTTTTGCCTGCGGCGTTTATGGGAATGAGCAGACTCTTTTACCAAAGATATTTTCTGTATGTGACGGCATATATTGACAGGTATCTCAGGGCGTGGTTCGGATACCTATACTTTGGCGTGATGTTTTTTTTCTTGGCAGTATTTATTGCAAGAAATGTTATGCTGCGAAGACGGCTTGGTCAAATGCCGCAAATTTATGACACGTGTGTCATAAATACGCTTGCGGGCGGGGCGTCTAAAATAGGGGTGTGGTACCTAAGACGCGTGCGGATTTACTGCTGCGACACAAAGGAAAGTCCTTTTTCGGGCGGTATCATAAAGCCCTACATCGTCGTTCCAAAGGCAGCATGGGAGCAGCTTGACGAGAACAGCAGGACGGTAATTTTAAGCCATGAGCTGACGCATATCCGTTCCGGGCATATCGTGCTTCTGACCGTGATGAAGCTGTTGACGTTTTTATGGTGGATTAATCCTTTGGTGTATGTCTGTCAGAATTTGCTGCGGGAGGACATTGAGCTTGCCTGCGACGAGTGCACGATTGCACAGACGGGCATTACGCGTCAGGGATACGGGTATGTGCTGCTTGGAATGATTACACGGTTTCGCCCCAATACGAATATTGCCGTTGCGTCCTTTACGGATAAAGGTGATTTTCGCAGATTAAAGCGCAGGATTACGCACATTGGCAAAAAGTGTGCGGACAGCGCAGGGCTTTCGCGGCAGATGTGCGTTGGCGCGGCAGTGACAATGGTTTTTGTGTTGGCGGCGTTTGCGCTCATTGGCGCGACTTCATATCCGCGCTATACTGTTCTTGAGGAGATTTATGTATATGGTGAGGATTTGAAGCTGATTGCCTGCGATACGCAAGAGGTGCGTGACGCGTTCTGGGTGGAGGGCAGGACGCTCCATGTTGATGACGAGGCGTTTGGGCGCTTCTTGGCACAGGAGGACGTTGCGGGGGAGTACGTGTATGTAAGTTATGGCACGGTGATGAAGCTTCCCGGAATGGGCGGCAGTGGTGAAGTCGTCATGGTGAATGTGGCGGACAGCACCGATACATGGTATGTGTCGGCGGACACCATTGAAAACCGTATGGCGGAAATGCTTTTAAAATGGTTATAAGGCGGACTTTGGTTCCGCCTTCTCTTAAACGACAATCATTTACATTTGTAAATATTTAAGGAAAAAGGATAAAGGAGGAGAAGTGATGAACATTACATTAAACAGCCGCTCGGTACTATTTCAGCATGGCAACAAGCTAAAGAGCACGGAGGAAAAAGAGGAGCGGCAGCAAAAGGCGCAGTCGCAGATTGATTTTTTTGAAAATCAGAAGGCAAACCTCAAAAACATGAAGTGCGAGACGCTTGAGGAAATCGGGCGAAAGCTGGAGCTGTTTAACAATTACGACGCGCAGATTGTGGCGGTGAAGCAGCAATATAATCAGGAGCAGATGATGCGTACAATGGACGAGGCAAGGGAGCTTGGCGAGAAGATTGCAGAGGCGAAAGAAAAGCTCGAGCCAAAGACGCCCGAAGAGAGAAGACGCGACGAAATCGAAGAGGCGCTTGGCACCGAGGACGAGGGCGGCATGATGGAGGAGCTGCTTGACGAGACGATGGAAAAAATGATTATCCTCGAAGAAGAGCTTGCCGAGGAAGCAGTTGCCGAAGAAGAGATGGTTCAGGAGAGCTTGGAGAGCGCAGCTTTGACACAGGCACAGCCTGACATCATCGCGCAGGAAGAGATGACGGAGGAATATGTAAGAGCCAAGTACGCGTCAATTGACATCAAGGTATAGGACGTAAGGATAAGGACAGTGAAAAACGGATTTTTCACACGCGCCCGTAAGCAGGCAAAAGGAGGGAACCTTTCTATGATAGCAGGATTAATTGGAGTTACGGTTGGGAACCGGTATTCAAGGGAGATAAAGGACAAAAGCGGAAAGGTGGTCGGGCGTGTTTCTACCAGCAGAAGCAGCGCAAACAAGAAACCGACCAAGCGCATTAACTACAATATGCGCCAGATTTCGGCACGGATTTTAAAGTGCAAGACCTCCGGCAGCGCGCGCATGGCGCTGACGGGTGCGCGTGCAAAGGTTGCGCAGCTTAAGCGTCAGATGTACGATTACGGCATTGACCGCTATGAGCTGGAGCACGCGATTATCCATGCGACAAAGATTATGCGGGTTGCCAAGAAAAAGCTCAAGCACCTTCAGGAGGAGGAGGCTGCAAAAAAGGGCGGACCGTGCGCAGGCGGGCAGGAGGAGATGGAAGAAAAGCTCGAGGAGGAGCTTAAGGAGGAAACTATGAACGCCGCGCCCGCAGAGGATACGGACATACAGGAGAGTGAGGAAGAGATTTTGCGTGACTTGCAGCAGGAGCTGCACAAGGATGCCATGAAGGCAATGCAGGAGGAGCTGCAGCAGATGCTTGAGGAGACCATGGAGGAGAGTGGGCTTGGTGAGCTGATGGAGGAGCTGGGCGCTTCTTTTTCGGCGGATATGGATCCGGAGGATCTGGAGGCAATGAAAAAGAAGCACCGCAGCGAGGAGCTAAAGGACATTCTTGAGGCGGACATGAAGTATTTAAAGGCAATCTTTAACAAGCTGCAAAAGGAGAAGGAAGCAGGACAGAGCATTGCGAACGCCTATGCGAATGCGATGGCGGATACACAGGGCGCGTCCCTTGAGCTTTGCGGGGTGGAGGTTCCGGTGGAGGCAGCGCCGCCGCCCGAGATGGTGGTGACAGAGGGAGGACATATTGACTGCATGGTATAGGCTTGCGCAGCGAAAAGAATTTATGGTCGATTGGTGCAGTTTGTGTAAAGAACGAATTTATTTCAACCGATATAAACTAAAATGGAATGAATTTTCCAAAAAGAGCAGTGAAACAAAAATGGCAAAACGGATTTTCGCCATTTACTCAAGAGTCAGGGAGGGACAACAATGAGTACAATATCTAATACGATGACAAACTACGCGGAAGCCGCGGCAGTCTACAACAACACGTCCGCTCAGGACAAAAAAACCCAAGACAAAAAAACACAGGACAAGAAATCCACGACAGATGAAAAAATGGAAATCGTAAAAAAGGACGAGGGTACCCAGAAGGTGCACGTCAGCGGCAGGACGGTCGGCAATCCCATGCTGAGCGAAAAGGCGGCAAAGTATTACGAGGAATTAAAGAAAAAATACGGCAACATGGACTTCATTCTCGTGAGCAAGGACCAAAAGGAGTACGCAAAGGCGAATGCTTCCAAATACGGCAACGCCAACAAGATGGTCGTGCTGATTGACGAGGAAAAAATCGAGCGCATGGCGGAGGACGAGAAGTACCGCAAGCAGTACGAGAACGTGATTGCACAAGGTGCAAACGGTCTGTCGCAGATGAAGAATAAGCTCGCACAGCTTGGCGTGAATGTAAAGAGCTGTGGAATCAAGGTCAACGACAACGGTGCGTCGTCTTTCTTTGCGACGGTAGATAAGGACTTTAAGGCGCAAAATAAAAAGCGTGCCGAGCGGCAGGCTGCAAAGAAGGCGGAAAAGAAAGCGCAGGAGAAGAAGGCGCAAAAGAAGAAGCAGCAGGAAAAGATTGAGGAAGGCAGGACGGAACGTAGGGAAATCAAGGAGAATGACGAGCTTACGTTTGAGGCGGATTCCATTGACGAGTTAATTAAAAAGATTGAAAATATGGAGTACACCGAGCGGCCCGAGGACAAACTAAGGGAGATGGAGCAGAAGGTCGGACGGCAGTTTGACTATAGCATTTAGTGCCCGAAAAACGGGGATAGTCGTTTTGTGAGATACATAGTCGATTTATGCAATACCGTTGCATTACGGGAAAAAATGCTCCGATATAATGTTTGAATATAAAGATGAATACGGTACATGGATGTTACAAAATGCTAGGGACAGCAGCGAATAGGTTTATTCGTGCTGTCCTGTTTTTTTGGCAGCGTACCGTCAACGAGGTGGGGATGAAATGAGCGACGCAAACTATCTGCGCACCTTTCCGTTTGTGGAAGGAAAGAGAACAATCAACATGGAAGAGGTAATCTATATCGAGACGAACCGGCACAAAAATATCTTTCACACAAAGGACGAGAGCTATAGCATATACCGCAAAATCGGCGAGCTGCAAAAGGAGCTGGAAGGGCTTGGCTTTCTGCGGACGCACCAAAGCTTTCTTGTCAACATGCGCTTTGTGCAGAAAATCAGCAGCTATGTGCTGACGCTGACAACGGGAGAGCAGCTTTCCGTACCAAAGGCACGCTATCAGGACGTGAAGCAGGAGTATGCGGCGTTTGTGGAAGGGCTTTAAGCATAGTTGCTTTTTGGGTTTGCATTGCCATGAACCAATTGGAAACAGAAATCAAGTGACATTCAACTGCCAGTGTGCTATACTGTTTATGGACATAATAGGGTGTCCCTAAACAAAAGTTCGCAAACAAAAGGAAAGCGAAAGAAAGGGCAAAAGAATGAAAGATTTGATAGGGATTGTGGTAGGAATTATTGTTGCGATACTGGTCATCGTACTGTTCTGTATGGGGTATGTGAAGGCGCCGCCCGATATGGCGTTTATCATTTCGGGTATCAAGACAAAGTCAAAGGTAGTCATCGGAAAGGCGAGTATCCGCGTTCCGTTTTTTGAGCGGCTTGACAAGTTAAACCTTCGTCTGATACCAATCGACGTGAAGACAAGCAATGCCGTTCCGACCGCGGATTACATCAACATCAACGTGGACGCGACCGTCAACATCAAAATCAGTAACCAACCGGACAAGCTGCGGCTTGCCGCGGAGAACTTCCTGAATAAAAACACGGAGTACATAGCAAGCGTCGCGCGTGAGGTGCTTGAGGGCAACGTGCGTGAAATCGTGGGGCGTATGCGCCTTGAGGAGATGGTTTCCGACCGTCAGAAGTTCGCGGAGCTGGTAAAGGAGAACGCGGAGCCAGACCTTGCGGCAATGGGCTTGGACGTCATCAGCTTTAACGTGCAGAATTTCGTGGACGGCAACGATGTGATTGAGAACCTTGGTATTGACAATATCGTCAAGATTAAGAAAGCAGCGGCAATCGCAAGGGCAGAGAGCGAAAGAGACATCAAGGTTGCGCAGGCGGCAGCCGACAAGGAGTCAAACGACGCGGCAGTTGCGGCGCAGACAGAAATCGCCAAGAAGCAGAACGAGCTTGCCATCAAGAAGTCAGAGCTTAAGATGGAATCGGACACAAAGCGCGCGATGGCGGACGCCGCTTACGAAATCCAAAAGGAGGAGCAGCGTAAGACCATCGAGGTTGCGACCGCAAATGCCGATATTGCAAGGCAGGAGCGCGAGATTGAGTTAAAGCAGAAGGAGGTAGCCGTAAAGGAGCGTGCGCTTGAGGCGGAGGTCAAGAAGCAGGCGGAGGCGGAGAAATACGCCGCGCAGCAGAAGGCAGACGCAAGCCTCTATCAAAGGCAGAAGCAGGCGGAAGCGCAGCAGTTCGAGGCACAAAGGGAAGCAGAGGCAAGAAAGGCACAAGCCGAGGCAGACCGTTTCTCTAAAGAGCAGGAGGCGCAGGGTGTCAAGGCATACGGAGAGGCAGAGGCAGCCGCGGTAAAGGCAAAAGGTCTTGCGGAGGCAGAAGCAATTCAGGCAAAAGGTCTTGCGGAAGCGGAGGCAATGGAAAAGAAGGCGGAGGCTTACGCGAAGTACAATAAGGCAGCCGTGGCGGAAATGATGATTAAGGTGCTTCCGGACATCGCAGGAAAAATTGCGGAACCGCTTGCACAGATTGACAAGATTACGATTATCGGCGGCGACGGCGGCGCAAACGGCGTGGAGCAGGTGGCGGGAAACGTGCCTGCGGTGATGACAAAGCTGTTTGAGTCGATGAAGGAGACGACAGGCATTGACCTTGCAAACATCATCAACGCGGAGTCGTACGACGCAAAGGTCAACAGGAATATTACGGTGAATGGTCTTGACGGCGTGAACATGGTGGTGAACGCAAACGGTGCGCAGGAGAACAACGGCGCAGCCGGACAATTACAGGACAATTAATTTATACGAGTAGGGGAAAGACTTTTCCCCTACTCTGTTGTTCGTGTATGAGGAAGTACAACGAAATACAATAATACGGAAACGGGGGAAACGAATGTGAAGGGACTCATGCATATTTATCACGGGGACGGCAAAGGGAAGACGACGGCGGCAGTGGGACTTGCGGTGCGCGCGGCGGGGGCAGGCATGCGCGTGGCGTTCGTGCAGCTCATGAAGGACGCGTCTTCCGCGGAGCTTGGCGTGCTCAAAAAAATAGGACAGATAGAGGTGTATGCAGTAAAAAATACGTACGGATTTACATGGAACATGAACGACGACCAGCGGATAAAGCTGCGAATGCGAAACGACAAGGCGGTGAAGGCAATGATTAAGGCAGTGAAGGAGGAGTGCTATCAAATGCTGATTGTGGACGAGCTGCTCTCGGCGTACCGGGGCGGCTTTGTGGTGTTGTTCGGCGAATTATCTGCACCCAGATTCTTCACATTAAATGCGCCTGTT
>CANOMQ010000008.1 GCA_947567595.1 uncultured Lachnospiraceae bacterium
AGTGGAAAGTTATCCACATCGAAGAATAAAATCATTTAACAATTACCTAAAAATTGAAATTTGCCACAATGAAATCGTCATTTTAAGTTACCGTCCAAATGTGTTTGCACAATGCCTTTGTGAGTTACTGTAAGGCTTGTACAGACGTTTTAATGTTACATATATAAGTTTGTCGCTATATAATTTCAATCACTAAAATAAGCCCTGTATGCCTTACCGAAAATATGACACACAGGACTTTTAGCACTAAGGATTTTATCGATCCTTGTATATCCATCCCCCATTTTCGTCCTGCCCGAGTACATGTTCGTCATACCATTGGTTATAAAAACGGGCAAGCTCCTGATACTGCCTTTGCAGTTCCAACACACCATTGTCTGTCCCTGATAAATGTTCCGTAATCTTTTGCCTTGATTGCGATTTTGATTTCGCATGTTTCCCTGCTTTTGACTGTTTCCTTGCTTTTACCTCTTCAAAATTGATTATCTCCATTGTGATACCTCCTTAATATTTTTTTGTCTTACTGTTTTTGGCGCACTAAAATAAGCCCACCATCAATCATATTTCTATAACTGATAATGGACTTATTCAGATGTCCAAATATTTAGTTCATATCATATTAAGGCTCTCATTTTGCGTTTGGTGTAAAACTGGTGTAAACACACCTACTGTACCCTCTGAAATGCCTTATTTTACACGGTTTTGAGCTATGGGAATTTCACCCTGCCCCGAAGAATTTTCTATTTTGTTTACCCGTTCATTGTAATACAATATTATACCAAATGCAAGTCTTTTTTCACATCCTCCTGACATCCTCTTAATGCCCGTTTCCACGAAGCCGGAATTTCTGAACAGAAATCTTCAAATCTTTTGCATGGTTCTGCAATTCCTCTGCAGAAGCCGCCGACTCCTGTGCAGTCGCCGCATTGGACTGTACCACATCAGAAATTTGACGCATTCCTTCCGTTACCTGTGCCAAAGACTGCGCCTGCTGCATTGCCGATTCTGCAATCCGGTCAACCAGCTCTGTTGACTGCTGCCCTCCGGCAATGACGTGCGTCAGAGCTTCCATCGTATCAACGGACAGCGAAGCACCGCTTTGCACCAGCTTAATCGAATTTTCAATCAGCTCCGCAATATTCTTCGCCGAATCTGAACTTTTGTTTGCCAAACTCTGCACCTCATCCGCAACGACTGCAAATCCTTTTCCTGCCTCACCTGCGCGCGCCGCTTCCACGGAAGCATTCAGTGCAAGGATATTCGTCTGGAATGAAATATCCTCAATCGTTTTGGTAATGCCACCAATTTGACGCGATGATGTGGAAATGTCCTCAATTGCCGCCTTTAGCGCTTCCATCTTTTCGTTGCAGGTCATCAGATGTGTCATCGCGCTCATTGACGCCTTGCGGGCATCCTCCGCGTCCGCGGACGTGCTGTTGACCTCCTTGGAGATTTCCTGAATGCTTGCGGAAAGCTCCTCGACTGCTGCCGCCTGTTGTACTGTGCCGCTTGAAAGGCGGTGTGAACCCATCGCTACCCGGTCGGACTCCTCTGCCACCTGCTCGGAAGTCACATTGATTTTTAACAGCGCACCGTTTAACGCCTCCAAAATTTGACGCATTGCACTCTGAATCGGAAGAAATTCGCCGCGGTAATCGCTGTCAATTGTCAGATCCATATTCCCCTGTGCCATCTGTGTAAGCTTCGCGTCAATATCACTGATATACTTTTTCAACTCGCGCTTTGTCTCATGGATAGAGTCCACAAGCCTGCCGATTTCCGAAGTATCAGACTGCAAGTCAAATTGCGTGGACAGATTTCCTTTTGAAATCTCAAGCATTTGACCTTTCACAATTCTTACAGGGCGTAAAACTTTTGCCTGAATATAAAGCATATTACTAAATTGCATGATGGCAACGATTATAAAGACCACAATCATTTCTATTCTAATCTGATTGGTCTGCTTGATTAAGTAATCCACCTGTGCCAGCGTGCGCGTATTCAATGCCGACAGAAACTGCTCCTTCAAGGCGTTGATTTTTGCAATCGCATTGCTATATTCCTCACCGTAAACATAGTCAAACGCGGCTACCCGTTCGCCCGCCTGCACGTTCTTCATCGCCTCCTCCTCCAACGGAACCAGTTGGTTGGAAAGCGCATACATATCGTCAATCATCTTTTGCTCTTCCGAAGTAATCCCAATTTCCTGCATGGCGGCAACACCCTTGTCACGGTTTTTGAGGTTGTTGACCTCGTTCCAATAATTATCATAGTGCTCCTGATTTGCCGTCGCCGCATACGCCCGCACCTCGTTTGTCAGATAAGCGGAGCCATTCATAAAGCGGTTTGCATTGTAGGTCAAATCAAAGCGCTGCTCGTTTGCAGTATTCAGCGCATTGTTTGCCCGCCCGTAGGAAAACAGGGAAACCACTAAAAAAATCAACGACACAATCGAAATGCCGTTTAAAATAGATGTCATCAAGGACTGACTAATCGTTCTTTTCATCAAAAATCTCCTTTCCCAATCGTCCCCTCTTGTTAAAAAATTATCAATGCTGCCATTGACAAAAGAGGGGGTGTCTTTGTTCTGTTATCTATATTGTACAGGAAATTTCAGAATTTTTCAATCAGTTTTGCAAAATTGTCTGATATTTCAGTCTCCATTAATTTCCTGTATAAACGAGCGCGGCGTCATGTGGTATTTTTTCTTAAATGCCCTGTGAAAATAGGAAAGATTGTGAAAGCCGACGGACAACGAGACCTCCAAAATGGACGTATTCCCCTTCTCAAACAGCTCCACCGACTTCTCAAGCCGCAGGTTGTTAATATATTCTATGCAGGTCATGCTCATATGTTTTTTAAAAAAACGCATAAAATGATAATCGCTGAAATAGCATAACTTTGCCAACTCAGAAACGCTGATTTGCTCCGCGTAATGCGCCTCGATATAATCAAGCACCTGCTTGAGCTTGTCGGAAAACACCTTCGTGTCGGCGGACGACGATTCCCCGCGGTATTGCAGCAGTAAAAACACCGCCTGCAAAAAAAGCGACTTGATTGCAAGCTCATAGCCCGTCATTTCCTTATTATATAAAGAAGCAATCTGCCCAAAAATCTCCCGCAAAAAACCATAGGCTGGATGCGAAGGCGTAATCAGGCAGGGAAGGGAAATCTCCTGATTGAAAATCGGCGTCAGATAACGCGTCGAACAGATGTCCGTCGAATTGCCGCCCAAAAAATTCATGTGAAACACATACGTCTCCGAAACTGCCTGCTCCTCCCCGCTGCGCGAAATCGCGTGAAGCAGCAGCGGCGGCACAAACAGCAAATCGCCCTCCTTCACCGCGTGATCCGTCAAATCAATCTGATACAGGCACGCCCCCTGCGTAATCAGCGTAAATTCCGCCTCATCATGCCAGTGAAGCACAACCGACGGATGCTCCTCGTTAAAATGCGTGACGTATTTTTTCACCGGAAAGGCAGCTTCCCCGTGCTTTGTCGCTTCCTTCTGCTCGAGTACAAGCGAATGCAGCTTTTTCATCAATTCCTCCAATCCACTGCATATAGCAGTATTGTGTTATAACATGTAACAATATTGCAAGAAAAATTAAAAATCTCCCTATATAATAGCAGTATAATACATTGAAAAGGAAAGCGCAAGAAAAGCGCAGGAAACGATATGAAGGAGGTATGGACTTATGGACATCGCAAAGAAATGGTGGCACGACAAGGCTGCGTATCAGATTTATCCCAAGAGCTTTTTGGACACAAACGGGGACGGTATCGGCGACTTGCGGGGAATTATCACAAAGCTTGATTATTTAAAGGAGCTTGGCATTGACATTATATGGCTCTCCCCCATCTACAAATCCCCGTTCGTTGACCAAGGCTATGATATTGCGGATTACTATGCAATTGCGGAAGAATTTGGTACGATGGAAGATTTTGACGAGCTGCTTATGGAAACCAAAAAGCGGGGAATGTATCTTGTGATGGATTTGGTCATCAACCACTGCTCCGACAAGCACGAGTGGTTTCAAAAGGCGTTGGAAAATCCCGACGGGGAATACGCGGACTACTTTTATATCCGCAAGGGAACAGACGGCAATCCGCCCAGCAACTGCCGCTCTTACTTTGGTGGAAACTGCTGGGAACCAATTGCAGGCACGGACAAATATTATTTCCATATGTTTGCCAAGGAGCAGCCGGACTTAAACTGGGAAAACCCGAAATTGTTAAACGAGCTTTACACCATGATTAACTGGTGGCTTGACAAGGGCGTGGCGGGCTTTCGGATTGATGCCATTGTCAATATCGGAAAAAATACGGCCTTCCCTTCCTATGAGCCGGATGGACCAGACGGGCTTGCAAGCTGTTGGAAAATGATTGACAGCATGGAGCGGCTTGGGAACCTTTTGCAGGATTTAAAGAAAAACACGTTTGATAAATATAACGCGTTTACAGTCGGCGAGGTGTTCTCCATTGATGAAGACGCTTTAGAGCAGTTTATCGGCGAAAACGGACATTTTTCCACCATCTTTGATTTTAGCGCCCACTGCCTAAGCGACGGCGAGCATGGCTGGTACGACGCGCCGCCAATTGAATTTAACCGTTGGAGAAAAACCATCATAAACGCCCAGCTTGAAGCGCAAAGATGCGGTTTTAAGGCAAATATCATCGAAAACCACGATGAGCCAAGAGGCGTGTCCCGTTTTCTTCCAGACCACGCCAAAACACCCGCGGGCGCCAAAATGCTTGGCACCGTCAACGTCCTTCTGCGCGGCATTCCGTTCCTCTATCAGGGGCAGGAAATCGGCATGACAAATGCCACATGGAATAGCATTGAAGAATATGACGACATTAGCACAAAAGACCAGTATCAGATGGCGCGCGCGGCAGGCTGTTCCGACGCCGAGGCTTTGGAAGCGTGCAGCAAGATGAGCCGTGACAATGCAAGAACACCTGTGCAGTGGAGTGACGCGCAAAATGCCGGATTTACCACAGGTACTCCTTGGATGAAGGTCAATTCCAACTATCCCGAAATCAATGTGGCAAAGCAGGAGCAGGACGAAGACTCCGTACTGCATTACTACCGCAATTTGATTGCGCTGCGCAAGTCTGACGCGTATCGGGAAGTATTTACTTATGGGGAGTTTATTCCGGCGTATGAGACGGTGGAAAATGTGATGGCGTATTACCGTGCGGACGAAAACAAGCGGGTATTCGTCGCTGCTAACTTCGGGGAAACACCGGCGCAGCTTGTTTTGGAATATGACGTGAATGCGGTTCTTTTAACCAACCAAACGCAGCCGCCTGCGCGAACAACATGGCAGGCAAAAGAGACGCTTACGCTTGCGCCTTGTGAGGTTATGGTGCTGGCTTGCGTATAATCATTGACAAACCAATGTTATTCTATCATTTGAAAGAGGGCAGTACCGTTTGGTCTGCCCTCGTCCCTTTCATTAAGCCTTCGCGTCCGCAAGCCGCATGGTCAGCGAAATGCGCTTCTTTGCCATATCCACGTCGAGCACCTTTACATCCACAATATCACCGACGCTCACCGCCTCAAGGGGGTGCTTGATATATTTTTCGGTAATCTGCGAAATGTGCACCAGTCCGTCCTGATGGACGCCAATATCCACAAACACGCCAAAATCAATGACGTTCCTGACCGTTCCTTTCAAAATCATGCCGGGCTTTAAGTCCTTCATATCCAGCACGTCACTGCGCAAAATCGGTTTTGGCATATCCTCGCGCGGATCTCTTGCAGGCTTTTCAAGCTCCTTTAAAATATCCGTCAGCGTAATTTCACCGATACCAAGCTCCTCGGCCATCTTCGCCTTATCCTTCACGCGCTTTTCAAGGCTCCCTGCTGATACTGCCGCCGAGGTTTCCGCTTCCTTTATGACACCTGTGTCATTTTTCTTCGTACTGCCCGTATCGACTTCCATCTGCCCGATTGCCGCCGCAAGCGCTTTTCCCATTGCCGTATTCGTGTTGCGGATAACAATGGACTGCTTTTTATTGCGGTTATTTTTGTTTTTGTCCTGCTTCGCGGGCTTCGTCTTTGCCGGCTTTGCAAGCGCCGCCTTTTTCTGAATTTCCTTCAAGTCCTCCATCGACACGCCAAGCCTGTCCAAAAGCTGCATTGCCGCCGCATAAGACTCTGGGTGGACGCTTGTCGCGTCAAGCGGATTCTCGCCATCCGTAATCCGCATAAAGCCTGCACACTGCTCAAATGCCTTTGGTCCAAGCTTGGCCACCTTTAGAAGCTGCTTTCTGTTTGTAAACCTTCCGTTTGTCTCGCGGTAATCAACAATATTCTTCGCAATCGTCTTGTTAATGCCCGAGATATATTCCAACAGCGACGCAGACGCCGTGTTCAAATCCACGCCAACCTTGTTTACGGAGTCCTCCACCACGCCGTTTAACGCCTCACTTAATTTCTTTTGGTTCATGTCATGCTGATACTGCCCCACGCCAATCGACTTCGGATCTATCTTTACCAGCTCCGCAAGCGGGTCCTGCAAACGTCTCGCAATCGATGCCGCACTTCTTTGCCCCACGTCAAAATTCGGAAACTCCTCCGTCGCAAGCTTGCTCGCCGAATAAACCGACGCGCCCGCCTCGTTCACGATTACATACTGTACCGGAGTATCAAGCTCCTTAATCAGCTCCACAATCACCTGCTCCGACTCCCTTGACGCCGTGCCGTTTCCAACAGAAATGAGACTGACATTGTACTTGCTAATAAGCTTTTTCAGCTCCTTCTTTGACTCCTCCACCTTGTTTTGGGGAGCAGTCGGATAAATCACCTTTGTATCAAGAACCTTTCCCGTCGCGTCCACAACGGCAAGCTTACAGCCTGTCCGAAACGCAGGGTCCCAGCCCAGCACAACCTTGCCCGCGATTGGCGGCTGCATTAAAAGCTGCTCCAAATTCTTTCCGAAGACGGAGATCGCACCGTCCTCCGCCTTTTCCGTCAGCTCGTTTCGGATATCACGCTCAATCGCAGGCGCAATCAGACGCTCGTAACTGTCCTTGATGGTTTCCTGCAATGCGGGCGTCGTATTTTCGTTGTCGGCAGTAATCACCTTTGTCTCAAGGAAGCGGATAATGCGCTCTTCAGGCGCTTCCACCTTGACGGTCAGAATTTTTTCGTTCTCGCCGCGGTTAATCGCAAGCACCCTGTGACCTGCAACCTTGCTTACCGGTTCCTCAAAATCATAGTACATTTCATACACGCTCTGTGCCTTCTCATCCTTTGCCTGACTAATGAGCTTTCCTTCCTCAAAGGTTGCTTCTCGAATGTATGTTCTAAATTCGGCATTGTCCGAAATCTGTTCCGCAATAATATCCATTGCGCCCTGTAATGCTTCCTTGACGTTTTTGACTTCCTTCTCCTCATTGACATAAGGCTCTGCTTCCGCAATCAGCGTATTCTGTGTTTCCTGTGCAAGGATAATCTGCGCCAGTCCTTCCAGTCCCCGTTCCTTTGCCACGCTTGCCCTCGTCTTTCGCTTCGGACGATACGGAAGATACAAATCATCAACTGCCACCATCGTCTCCGCCGCAAGGATTTTTTCTCGCAGCTCGTCGGTAAGCTTACCCTGCTCCTCTATACTTCCAAGCACCTGAGTCTTTTTCTCCTCAAGATTTCTAAGATAGCCAAGCCGTTCGTTTAGGTTTCTTAGCACCTCATCGTTCAAAGAACCCGTGACCTCCTTGCGGTATCTTGAGATGAAGGGAATGGTGTTCCCCTCGTCAATCAGCTTGACCGCCGCCTCCGCCTGCCACTTTTCAATGCCTAATTCCTCTTTTAGTTTTAAAATAATATCCATTGCTCTATTCCTTTTCCGGTATTTATTGTCACGGACAACGCCGCTTCTCTATTATATGATAAATTGGGGTTGGGTTCAAGAAGCTTTTCTCTTACATCAAAAACTCCGTATTCAGACATACTGTCATGAAAATCCCCCCTTGCGCGTCCTGTGCTAATGCTTCTAAAATTATATCAATTCTCACCAGACAATGCAAACAATTCCGCAAAGAACGGCTTCTATAATAAAACAATATAAAACTGGCTTGGCTCTATCGTGTTATTGATTTTTACTTTAAATTATGATACGCTTTTAAAAACCATAAAAAAGGAGGCAGGAACAAATGACATTATTGCAGGAAGCATATACCCTTATGCAGGGACAGTCCGAGAAAAATATCCAGTTGATTGTGGAGCTGCTTCAAACAATGTCCCCAAAGGAAAATATGACAGCAAAAGCACCCGCGGAATCCTTTAAACGGACTGGTCTTTCGAAAAAAGCAGTAACTCTGCCAGATGATTTCGATGAAACCTTTGACGCACTTGATAAAGAAATTGAAGATCTGTTTTATGGAGGCACCTTATGAAATACTTATTAGATTCCCATATCCTGATTTGGGCTTTATTTGCTGATGAAAAACTGCCACAGGAAGCCTTTACTGTTATCAATGATCCGAAAAACGAAATTTATTACAGCGTTGCCTCTGTTTGGGAAATTGGGATTAAGCATAATAAATCCCCAGAAAAAATGCCGATTTCCAGCCAGCTTTTAGCCGAGGGCTGCGATAAAGCTGATATGCGCTCATTACCAATCACAAAGGAGCATGTCATTGCCGTGACATGCCTTAGCCGTGCGAAAAATACACCACCCCACAACGATCCGTTTGACAGAATACTCATCGCTCAGGCAAAAACAGAAGGTATGACCTTCCTAACACATGATCACTTATTAAAAGATTATAATGAAGCTTGTGTCAGGACAATATGATATATTTCTACCACAACAGCAATGTACAGGCACGCACCGCTTCTTGTCTGATAGCCGTTTACCAATCAATGATTTTTTCCATCGTCAAAACCGCACAAACTTTTATTTCGATTTCATTGTTTTATTCCCCATAACGTGGTAGAATGGACTACAATGCACGGCAAAGCATTCCGTGCACACAAAAATGGAGGTTTTATTATGGAACAGTCACACTATAAAAGCAACGCGGAGCTGAAATACCTCGCGCGAATGCAGATGGGCGGGCACTTTGGTCTGTTAATCGGGACAATGCTCATACCCTTTCTCATTTCCTTTTTCTGCACCAGCATTCTGTTATCCCAAAGCTATCTTGTCAATTTTGTGATAGGCATTATCATTCAGACGTTGCTTTCCGTCCTGCAGGTCGGTGCAACCCTGATTTATTTAAAGACAGCCTGCAACATGCCCGCGCAGATTGGCGATTTGTTTGACGGCTTTCGAAACAATCTGCCCGTCGTGCTAGAGATTGGGCTTTTGCTCACAATCATCAGCTCCGTCTGCATGATTCCTTCTGACATCATGAGCATACGCGTGCTCAACTCGCCCGCCCTGTCCGTTCCCGAGATTACGGAAACGACCACACTCAATGAAATGATGGAATTTTACGGCATATTTTACAGTATCATGGGCACCTACTACCTGCTCACCCTTGCCTGTATCCTTGTGTCATTTCTGTTACAGCTTGTGTTCGTCCCCGCCTACTATCTCATGCTCGACTTTCCCGAATGGGGCGCAATGAAAATCCTCAAAAAAAGTATTGAGGTCATGCATGGAAATAAGCTGCGCTATGTGCTTTTGCAAATCAGCTTCCTGCCCCTTATCCTTTTGAGCGTCTTTACCTGCGGTCTGACAATGATTTGGGTTGCGCCTTACATGCAGATGACGAACGCGAATTTTTACCTTGATATTATGGCAGTCAAAAACAGAAACATGAACAACGGTTAAGAAAGGAGATACAATGTTATGAAAACACGGATTGGAATTTTAGGTTATGGAAATCTCGGACGCGGCGTGGAATGCGCCGTGCGCCAAAACGAGGACATGGAGCTTATCGCGGTCTTTACAAGGCGCAACCCTGCCGACGTTTCCATTCTTACAGAATGTGCGCAGGTTTGTTCCGTCGATACGGTGGCAGACTGGAAGGACAAGCTTGACGTCCTGATTTTATGCGGTGGCAGCGCAACGGATTTGCCACAGCAGACACCGAAATATGTCAAATATTTTAACGTCATTGACAGCTTTGACACCCATGCACGCATTCCCGAGCACTTTGCAAATGTGGACGCTGCCGCAAAGGAGCATGGGCATATCGGCATTATTTCTGTCGGCTGGGACCCCGGAATGTTTTCCCTAAACCGCCTTTATGCAAACGCGATTTTACCGGACGGCAAGGACTACACCTTTTGGGGCAAGGGCGTCAGCCAGGGGCATTCCGACGCGCTGCGCCGCATTGAGGGCGTAAAAAATGCCAAGCAGTATACCATTCCCATTGACAGCGCGCTTGAGGCAGTCCGCGCAGGCAGCAACCCGGAGCTTTCCACACGCGAAAAGCATACGAGGGAATGCTTTGTCGTTTTGGAGGACGGCGCTGATGCGGCAAAAATCGAACAGGAAATCAAGACAATGCCAAATTACTTTGCGGATTATGACACAACCGTTCATTTTATCAGCGAAGAGGAGCTGCTCGCAAACCACAGCGGCATACCGCATGGAGGATTTGTGCTGCGAAGCGGCGTGACGGGGTGGAATAAAGAAAACAAGCATTTAATCGAATACAGCTTAAAGCTTGACTCCAACCCGGAATTTACATCAAGCGTCCTAATCGCCTACGCAAGGGCTGCGCACCGCCTTGCAGAGGAAGGACAAAGCGGCTGCAAAACCGTATTTGACATTGCACCCGCGTATCTTAGCGCAAAGAGCGGGGAGGAGCTTCGGGCTTCTTTGCTATAAACATAGAACAAAAAAAGTCGGACACTTGCGTTTTCCAAAGTGTCCGGCTTTTTTTACTGCCTGTTATAATAATCAAGATCCGCCAAAAAATACGTCCGAATGTATCCATCTGTGGAAACGACGACAAACTCCCTTGTGCTTTCCACATAATAAACATCGTCCCCGTCCTCCGCTTCAAGCTTATGGAGCGCGTCGGGATTTTGAATGACATTGTTTGCGCCAAGCAGATAGTCCTCCTGCGTGGCATACGGAAACTCCGCGCCGTGCTTTTCAAAATGCTCCGTAAGATACTGCTGCTTTCGGAAACTGTACGTTTTCGCTTCAGGTGCAGGCTCCAACTCTACATCGGCGGCTGGCTCCTGCGTTTCCTGTACTTCCTGCACATCTGCAAGCGGCTCAGCCGTTTCTTTTACCGCTACTTCCTGCGTTGCCTCTGCTGTCGGCAACACGGAAAGCTGCGTTTCCTGCTGCTTGGTATCTCCAACGCTTTCCGTTGGCAGCGCGTCCTTCGGTATCTCCTCTGGAAGCTGCGCCTGCGCTTCCTGTCCTGCCTCTATATTGGGCGAAACAACATCTTCCTGAACCGCCGGCGCATCAGCCAAGCTGCCCAAAACACCCTTTATCAGAACCGCAAGCACAATGAACAGCACCGCCGCCACCGATATGACAAGACGACTCTTATCCGTTCCATTTTGATTACGACCGCTGCCCTGCCCACTCCTTACATCATTCGAAGCAGCACGCTCCACCGAAACGGGTGTCTGCGTCTGCCCCTGTTTTTGCCCCTGTGATACCGCAGCACGACCGCCCTGCCCCTTATTCTGATCCCTACACGCCTTACAGCGCTTGGGCAGTGCCAGTCCCTTGCTCTTATAAAAACTGATTTCACTTTCCGACAGCACAAACTCTTTGCCGCACTGCTTACATATTCTTTTCATAAATGCCTATCCCTTCTGTGCGGCACCGCTGCTTCTCCACTTCAAAAATGCATTGATAAACCCGTCCAGCCCGCCGTCCATGACAGCGTCCACATTGCCGGACTCAAAATTGGTTCTGTGGTCTTTCACCATTGTATAAGGCTGCATGACATACGACCGGATTTGGTTTCCCCAGCCAATCTCCTTGACCTCGCCGCGAATATCGGATAATTTTTCCGCATTCGCCTCCTGCTTGAGCAAAAAGAGCTTTGCCTTCAACATCTGCATTGCCTTGTCCTTATTCTGAAACTGCGAACGCTCATTCTGGCACTGAACAACAGTTCCTGTCGGAATATGCGTAATGCGGATTGCCGAAGACGTCTTGTTGATATGCTGACCGCCCGCGCCGCTGCTTCGATATGTGTCGATACGCAAATCGTCCTCATTGATTTCAACGTCCAAGTCCTCCTCAATATCCGGCATTACATCAAGCGACACAAAGGAGGTCTGCCGCTTTCCCTGTGCATTGAACGGTGAAATGCGCACAAGCCTGTGCACGCCCTTCTCCGACTTCAAGTACCCGTAAGCGTTTTCCCCGTTTACCTGAAACGTAACCGACTTAATCCCCGCCTCGTCGCCGTCCAAAAAGTCAAGCACGTCAATCGAAAAGCCCTTGCGCTCCGCCCACCGCGTATACATGCGGTAAAGCATTCCTGCCCAGTCGCAGCTCTCCGTACCGCCCGCACCCGCGTTCAACTTCAAAATCGCATTGCACTTGTCGTACTCCTCCGATAAAAGCGTGCCAATCCGCAGTGTCTCAAAGGCTTCGATAAACCGGTCAAGCTCCTCCCTGATTTCCGGTATCATCTCGGCGTCCTGCGCCTCATATCCCATCTCAATCAGTGTCTCAATGTCCTCATACTGCGTCTTTAATCCATTGCACTCGTCAACCGTGTCCTTAAGCTGCTTCAATTCCTTCATCAGCTTGTTGGAACGGTCGGGATCGTCCCAAAATCCGGGCGCCTCCATCTCCCGCTCAAGCTCCTCTATGCGCTTTTCCCTGCCAGCGAGGTCAAAGTGAATCCCTCACTTCCGCTAATGGACTTTCGTAGGTCTGTAACTCCTGTTTCATTTGGTCGAGTTCTACCATTGCGTTTCACCACCTTTATTCTAATTCCGTTATTTTACATGTAGCGTTCGGCTTTCTTAATTCATGTCCTTTGCCGACTTCGAAAATTTCCTTATGCTTTCCTGCCACAACACATCTTATACTTCTTGCCGCTGCCGCACGGACACGGATCGTTCGGATAAATCCTTGCCTCCTTCTTGACAGGTCCCTTCTGCACCGTATCGTCCTTGTTGGTGCCCGTCACCTTGGCAACCTCCTCACGCTCTACCTTCTGCTCTACCTTCACATGCATTAACAGGCGCACCGTATCCTGCTTCATGCTCGCAATCATCGCGTCAAACATGTCATAGCCGCTCATCTTGTACTCAACAAGCGGATTTTTCTGCCCATATGCCTGTAAGCCGACGCCTTGGCGAAGCTGATCCATATCATCAAGATGATCCATCCACTTGCGGTCAATGACCTTGAGCAAAATCACGCGCTCCGCCTCACGGATACTCTCCGGCTCGGGGAACTCCGCCTCCTTGCTCTCATAAAGCTTAACCGCCTCTTCCTTCAACTGGTGCTTCACGCCGTTTTTCGTCTTTTTGCTAATCCGGTCAAGTACAACAGGCTGTAACGGGATAATCGGCAGCAAAAGTGTGTTCAGTTCCTTCAAATCCCACTCTTCCGGCTCCAAATCCTCATTGATCGCCGTATCGACCGCACTCTCCACAATGTCCGTAATCATCTTATAGATAAAGTCGCGCATACTCTCGCCGTTTAGCACGCGGCGGCGCTCCTCATAGATAATCTCCCTCTGCTCATTCATTACCTGATCATATTCGAGCAGGTTCTTTCTGATACCAAAGTTGTTGCTCTCAATCTTCTTCTGCGCGTTCTCAATCGCGCTCGTGAGCATTTTATGCTCAATCTCCTGTCCCTCGGGAATGCCGAGCGTATTAAACATGTTAATCAGACGCTCCGAACCAAACAGACGCATCAAATCGTCTTCCAACGAAATATAAAACCGTGACATACCCGGATCGCCCTGTCGTCCGGAACGACCGCGGAGCTGATTGTCAATACGCCTTGACTCGTGCCGCTCCGTGCCGATAATCATCAGACCACCCGCAGCGCGCGCCTCCTCGTCAAGCTTGATATCCGTACCACGTCCAGCCATGTTGGTCGCAATCGTAACCGCGCCGTGCTGTCCTGCGTCCGCCACGATTTCCGCCTCAAGCTCATGGAATTTCGCATTCAAAACCTTATGCTGAATGCCGCGCCGTGTCAAAAGCTTGCTTAACTCCTCACTCGCGTCAATCGTAATCGTACCGACAAGCACCGGCTGCCCTGTCGCGTGCGCCGCCTCCACCGCGTCCACAATCGCGTGCAGCTTTTCCTTCCTTGTCTTATAAACACTGTCCTGCTGGTCCACACGCGCAACCGGACGGTTTGTCGGAACCGCCACAACGTCCATTCCGTAAATATCACGGAACTCATGTTCTTCTGTCAGCGCCGTACCCGTCATGCCGCACTTTTTGTCAAATTTATTGAAAAAGTTCTGAAACGTGATTGTCGCAAGTGTCTTGCTCTCACGCTTCACCTTCACATGCTCCTTCGCCTCAATCGCCTGATGTAGTCCGTCGGAATAACGCCGCCCCGGCATGATACGCCCCGTAAACTCATCGACAATCAATACTTGGTCGTCTTTGACAACGTAATCTTGGTCGCGGAACATCAGGTTGTGTGCCCGCAATGCCAAAATAATGTTATGCTGGATTTCAAGGTTTTCGGGGTCTGCAAGATTTTCAATCTGGAAAAACTTCTCAACCCTGTCCACGCCTGCCGCCGTCAGATTGACAACTTTATCCTTCTCGTTTACGATAAAGTCTCCCGTTTCCTCCTGCTCGACGCCCATGACAAAATCCATTTTTGTCATCTCGGGAACGTCCTCGCCGCGCTTCATCTGTCTTGCCAAAATATCGCAGACCTCGTAAAGCTTTGTGGACTTGCTGCTCTGTCCTGAAATGATGAGCGGGGTTCTCGCCTCGTCGATTAAAACGGAGTCCACCTCGTCGATGATTGCATAATGCAAATCCCGCAAAACAAGCTGTTCCTTGTAGATAACCATATTGTCACGCAGATAGTCGAACCCAAGTTCGTTATTTGTGACATAGGTAATGTCGCAACCGTATGCTTCGCGCCGCTCCTCGGGCTTCATGTCATTTAAGACAACGCCAACCTTCAAGCCCAAAAATTCATGCACCTGTCCCATCCACTCGGCATCTCGCTTTGCAAGATAGTCATTTACCGTGACAACGTGGACGCCCTTTCCCTCCAGCGCATTCAGATACGCGGGAAGAAGCGCGGTCTGTGTCTTACCTTCACCTGTCCTCATCTCGGCAATCCGTCCCTGATGAAGGATAATGCCGCCTATCAACTGTACCCTGTAATGTTCCTGATTAAGCACGCGCTTTGCGCCCTCGCGCACGACCGCATACGCCTCCGGCAGAATATCGTCAAGACTTGTCCCCTCCGAAACGCGCTTTTTAAACTCCGCAGTCTTCGCCCGCAGCTCGTCGTCCGTAAGCCGTCCCATCTCCTCACGATAGCTCTCAATTTTTTTCACGATCGGCTCAATTCTTCTAAGCTCACGGTCGCTGTGCGTACCAAATACTTTTTCTATAATACTCATGTCTGCTCCAATCATTCCTAAATCTATAATCCTACAGTGCGCGATTGCACACACTATTATGTATTGTAACAGATTCAAAATATAAATTCAATGAATTTTCGATTAACAAAGCGTAAACAAGCGCAAACACGTCAAAAAAGAGTGGCAACGGATACCACTCTTTGTCGTTTTTATTCATTCTCTTTCTCCGCCAAATCTATCAACCCGTCAGAATGCTGTCTGATTTCCTTATTCAGTTCATGCACTTCCTCAATCGTTGTACATTGATCTGTTACTGTCGTAATTAACCATATTAAAAATCTTACCTGTTTGTCAGTCATCACTTTTATCTAACCCACCGTTTGATTTACGCATTCCCAAGCGCCGCGTCAATATCCTCCCGCATATCAATCACTGCCTGTCTGGAAGCCTCCGCGAAATGCTCCGCCCCAAACTTCTGATACTTCTCATTCTGATAAGCCGCAATAATCCCCCGCGAGGAATTGACAATCGCGCCCAAGCCCTGCTTGTCAAAGAAATGCACCAAATCCTTCCCGGACGCCCCCTGTGCGCCATAGCCCGGCACAAGAATAAACGAATGCGGCATCAACTTGCGCAAAACCTTCCCCTGTTCGGGATACGTCGCGCCCACAACCGCCCCGACATAGCTGTAGCCTTCCGTGCCCACAATCTGTTCACCCCACGCCGCAACCTTCTCGCCGACATGCTCATAAAGCGGTCTGCCATCAATCAGCCTGTCCTGAAACTCGCCGCTGCTTGGATTCGAGGTCTTGACCAAAAGAAACAGCCCCTTCTTCTCCTCCCTGCAAACGTCAATAAACGGCTGCACACCATCAATCCCAAAATACGGATTGACCGTCACAAAATCCTCGCCAAAGCCAGCATACACATTCGCCCCGACCTGCACCTTGCCCAAATGCGCCGCCGCATACGCCGCGGAAGTCGAGCCAATATCGCCGCGCTTAATGTCGCCAATCACAATCAGCCCTTTTTCCTTGCAATACTGCACCGTCCTTTGAAACGCCACAAGCCCCGGAATGCCGAACTGCTCATACATCGCAATCTGCGGCTTCACCGCCGGAATTAAGTCATAAATGTGATCAATGATTTCCTTATTATAAAGCCAAACCGCTTCCGCCGCACCCTCAAGCGTCTCGCCCTTCTCCGCAAACGCCCTTTCCTGAAGGTGCTTTGGTATAAACTTCATCATCGGGTCAAGCCCCACAACAATCGGCGCTCCCGTGTTTACTATCAATTTTATCAACTGGTCTATCATCGCATTTTCCTCTGTTCTCTATAAAATATCAACCGTTATGTATATCAAATCCTATATCCGCGTCCGCAAAAACTCTGCATAACGCCTGATATTTGACGCGTTCACGTACTTCTGCTGCGACTGCCCCGACACAATGACCAGCGTCGGCGCCTGCATAACGCCATACTGTACCGCAAGGTCATAATTCTCCTCCGCGTCAACCACCATATAATCCACGTCCTTCAAATACTCCTTTGCAAGCTTGCAGTTCGGACAAGTCTTGGTGGTAAAGAGCATTGTCTTACTCCGGTCACTGCGCTTTCCGGCACTCTGCGCACCTGCGCGCCCTGTCGCCACGCTCTCACGCACTGCCGTCTTTTTCCCCGCACTTTGCGCGGCAGCTCCTTTCGCCGCTTTCTCATGCGCCGCATAAACCATACCGCCCATCTTGTACTCCGTGCGGTTTTCATATTCCTGAAGCTTTCCGTCATTCCAGTTCTGCACCGGACGGTAATACCCCGTAATCCGGCTGTAAACCTCCGTGACGCTTCCACAGCTCGGGCAGCGCTTCTGCTCCCCGCTCAGGTAACCATGCTCCCGGCAAATCGAGTACGTAGGAGACATCGTATAATAAGGAAGCTTATAATGTTCCGCAATCGTCCGCACAAGCTGCGCCGCCGCCTTCCAGTCCGGCAACTTCTCGCCCAAAAAGGCATGGAACACTGTTCCCGACGTATAGAGCGTCTGCAATTCGTCCTGCACGTCAAGCGCGTCAAAAATGTCCGTCGTATAGTCAACCGGCAAATGGGAAGAATTGGTGTAATAAGGCGTGTCGCCCGCATTCCCCGCTGTGATGATGTCCGCAAACTGCTCCTTATCATGCTTTGCAAGCCGGTACGTCGTACTCTCCGCAGGCGTCGCCTCAAGGTTGTACAAATCCCCGTAAAGCTCCTGATAATCCGAAAGCCGCTCACGCATATGATTCAAGACCTCTTTTGTAAAGTCCTGCGTCTCCTTGTGCGATAAATCCTTCCTAAGCCACTTGGCGTTTAACCCCGCCTCATTCATGCCAATCAGCCCGATTGTCGAAAAATGGTTGTCAAAACTGCCAAGATAGCGCTTTGTATAAGGATAAAGCCCCTCGTCCAAAAGCTTCGAAATCACGCTGCGCTTCACCTTCAGCGAACGCGCACTAATATCCATCATGCGGTCAAGACGCCGGTAAAAGTCCTTTTCGTCCGTGGCAAGATACGCAATGCGCGGCATGTTAATCGTCACGACGCCGACGCTCCCCGTGCTCTCGCCCGAGCCAAAGAAACCACCTGTTTTTTTACGAAGCTCCCGCAAGTCAAGACGCAGGCGGCAGCACATGCTGCGCACGTCGGAGGGCTCCATGTCCGAGTTGATATAGTTGGAAAAATACGGCGTCCCGTACTTTGCCGTCATTTCAAATAACAGGCGGTTGTTTTCTGTGTCCGACCAATCAAAATCACGCGTTATCGAATACGTCGGTATCGGGTACTGGAACCCTCTGCCATTCGAATCACCCTCAATCATCGTCTCAATAAACGCCTTGTTTATCATATCCATCTCACGCTTGCAGTCCTTATAGCAGAAATCCATCTCCCTGCCACCGACAATCACGGGCAGCTCTGCCAAATCATTCGGCACCGTCCAGTCCAGCGTAATATTGCTAAAGGGCGCCTGCGTCCCCCAGCGGCTTGGCGTGTTCACGCCATAGATAAACGCCTCAATGCACTTTTTCACCTCCGCATAGGAAAGCTTATCAACCTTCACAAACGGCGCAAGATACGTATCAAAAGAAGAGAACGCCTGTGCGCCTGCCCATTCGTTCTGCATAATTCCAAGAAAATTCACCATTTGGTTGCAGAGCACGGACAGATGTCTTGCCGGAGCGGAAGTAATCTTCCCCGAAATGCCGCCAAGCCCCTCCTTAATCAACTGCTTGAGCGACCAGCCTGCACAATACCCCGTCAGCATGGACAAATCATGGATATGGATATCCGCGTTCCTGTGCGCATTGGCAATCTCCTCGTCATAAATCTCCGAAAGCCAGTAATTTGCCGTGACAGCCCCCGAATTGGATAAAATCAGACCGCCGACAGAGTACGTCACCGTCGAATTTTCCTTTACGCGCCAGTCCTCAACCTTCACATAGCTGTTGACAACCTCCCTGTAGTCAAGAATGGTCGATTTCATATTGCGCATTTTTTCCCGCTGTTTGCGGTACAGGATAAACGCCTTCGCCGTCTGCGTATACCCCGCCTGCTCCAAAACCTTCTCCACGCTGTCCTGAATATCCTCAACGTGAACCATTCCCGCCTTTACCTTATCCTGAATGTCCGCAGTCACGCGAAGCGCCAGTAAATCCACAATATCTTGATTATACTGCACCTGCGTTGCCTCAAATGCCTTGACAATGGCAGAGCTGATTTTCCCCAGCCCAAACTGCGTCTCACTGCCATCACGCTTAATCACCTCAAACATCTACCTCAACCTGCTCCTTCCTATGGCAAGTAACCATATGAGTAAATCATATCAGATACAGAAAGGCAAGTCAATCGAACACTACTAAATATCAGGTGTTGTTTTTATGTCAATACAATATCTTGTGTTTTTATGACACCCCTGTCACCTTTAGCGCGTCTGCAGAAACTCGTTCTCCCGCTTCGCCTTCGCGTCGTCAGGATAGCTTTGCAGGTACGCCTCCATCAGGCTCTTTGCCTGTGAAAAATTCCCGAGATACTCATTGACCACAATCTGATTGTACTTAAGCTCCTGCAAATAATCCGAGCTTCCCATGTCAATCCCCGCCTCAAACGCTTCAAGCGCTTCCTCGTACTTTTCCTGCTTCACAAGGCACATTCCCAAATTATTGTAAATCGCGGCGTCGGGATTATTGCCGCTAAGATACGTCTGATACACCGTCGTCGCGTAGTTCATGTCGCCAAGCTTTTCATACGTCTGCCCCAAAATCAGCGATTTTGACGCGTCATTCCCATTCAGAAACCCGTCAAGATACGTCCGCGCATTCTGATAATCCTCAAGATAATAATAAATCGTGCCACGCTCCCCGTCGGAAAGCTTCTTGCCCTTCTGCTCCATCAGGTCGGAAAGGTATTTCTTCCCCTCCTCGCCAAAGCCCGCCGCCTCCATCTCCACATAAGCGTCCGTCACAAGCGTCAGGTTGTCCGGCGCAAGCGAAAATGCCTTCTCAAAATCGGCAACCGCCTTCTCGTAATCGTTTTTCCTAAGCGATACACAGGCACGAAGGTAATACGCGTCCAGCTCCTTACGCTTTAGCGCAATGATTGCCGAATAAATCGCCTCTGCGTCGTCATACTTCCCCTGCTTCATATACGTCGCTGCAAGATAATAATTCGTGTCGTATTCGAGCGCCGTAAGCGTATTTCCGGCATTTTGTATCGACTCTAAAAACGCGCCCTCCGCCGCCGCATAGTCGCCAAGCCCCATATAGGCAAGCCCCTCGCCCCGGCTTGTAAGCTGCAAATCCTCCTTGCCAAGCCTTGCCAAGTCAAAGCATTCAAGCGCACCCTGAAAATCGTACTGCTCGACAAGTGCCATTCCCTGTTCCAAATTCGTATTCTGTGCCTTCTTCCCACAGCCAAAAAGGCATACTGCCGCCGTCGCGGCAAGTATGCTCATTTTTAATATCCGTATTTTATTCCTTGGCTTTCCCATCAATTCACAATTCCCCCTGTTGACTCTCTCTCCATAAGCGTTGCCTCATATACCATGTGCTGATGCTCCTTCTGCCCTGATATAATGGCAAACAAAAGCTTAACCGTTGCCCTTGCCATGTCCTCCACCGGCTGGCGCATGGTGGTAAGACGGGGAGTTATGTAGTTTCCGATGTCAATGCCGTCATAGCCCGCGACCGAAACATCGTCCGGGATATGGTAGCCTGCCTCGTACAACGCCCTGCACGCGCCGATTGCAAGCGTGTCTGACACCGCGTAAACTGCACTGAATTTTTCGCCGCTCTCAATCAGGCGTTTCGTCGTGATATAACCGTTTTCCATCGAAAAGTGGTTGATTTCCTCGTCTGTCTCAAAAATCAGCTTCTCGTCCGCTGCAATGCCATGCTTTTTGAGCGCGTCATAATAGCCCTCAAGGCGCAGCCGCCCGATACATTCCTCATAAGTCTCCGCCGCGATAATCGCAATGCGCTTATGCCCAAGGCTGATTAAATAATCCACCATCTTTTCACTTTCCAAGCGGTCGTCCACCCCGATATTGGAGTATGACTCCTTTGCAATATTTTCCGGAATCCCGCCCGCCGTGCTGAACACAAACGGGACATTGAGCTTCTTTAGCTTCTCCTCCGAGCGCGAAAAATATCCTCCGAGAAATATTATACCACGAAGCCGTTTTTCTTTCACTACTTTTTGTGCAATATCCACCTCATCTTCATCGGATTCAATGTGGGACAGCTCCATTGCATAGCCTTTTTTCTTGCATTCCTGCTCGATTATGGCAATCATATTCGTAAAGAACGGATTGGAAATGCCCTTGACAAGCACCGCAATCGCCCGTGCGTCCGAACGCTTCAGGTTGCGTGCGCTGTCATTCGGAACATAGCCATATTCCTTGATGGTCTCAAGTATTTTCTCCTTCGTAGCCGGATTGATGTCGGGGTGATTGTTCATCGCCCGCGATACCGTGCTGACCCCCACACCGCATATCTTTGCAATGTCCTTAATTGTCGGTTCAAACACCGAACCACCTCATTCCTCTTAATGTCGTTTCGTCCGAGGGCTAGTATCTTTTTGCCCTTCCGTAAAGACGCGCAAGCTCCAGCATACGCGCTGAAAGCTCCTTTGTAAGTGCGTCATGCCCCATTCTCCACTCCCAGTTTCCGCCAAGTGTGGACGGCGTGTTAATCCGCGCCTCGCCGCCAAGCTCCAAGTAATCCTGAATCGGAATGACCGCCGTGTCCGCCACGCACCCAAGCGCCGCACGGATTAAGCTGTCGCAGATTGCAGCGTTTCGTTTCACGCCAAGATACTTCTTTGCAAACGACAAATCCTTCCTGCTAAGGCTCGTAATCCAGCCGTTTACCGTGTCGTTGTCATGCGTTCCCGTATAGACCACACAGTTCTTGGGATAATTATAGGGAAGATAATCACTCTCCTCCCGCGAATCAAACGCGAACTGCAAGACCTTCATGCCCGGATACCCCGTCTTTTTCACAAGCTTTAAGACACTCGGCGTAAGGAAGCCTAAGTCCTCCGCAATGACCGCGCGGTTCCCAAGCGCCTTCTTCACCGTCTCAAACAGCTTATAACCCGGTCCCTTCTTCCACTCACCGTTCTGAGCGGTATCGTCTCCGTACGGAATAGACCAGTATTCGTCAAATCCGCGGAAATGGTCAATACGCACCACATCATAAATCTTGAAGCAATACGCAAGCCGCTTAATCCACCAAGCAAAGTTCGTCTTTTCATGGTAATCCCATCGGTACAATGGGTTTCCCCAAAGCTGCCCCGTCGCTGAGAACGCGTCGGGCGGACAGCCTGCCACCGCCACGGGATAATTGTTTTCGTCAAGCTGGAACAGCTCCGGGCTTGCCCATGTATCGGCGCTGTCAAATGCCACATAAATCGGAATGTCGCCCACAATCTCAATGCCCTTTTTGTTCGCATACGCCTTAAGCGCGAGCCACTGTGACGCAAACAGGTACTGCTGGTAACAGTAAAACACAATCTCGTCGGCAAGCTTCTTCTCGTACTCCGCCATCACCTCGGGTTTTCTAAGGCGAAGCCCCTCGTCCCACTCAATCCATGAAACACCGTCAAGCGAGTCCTTGACCGCCATATACATGGCATAGTCCTTAAGCCACCCGTCGTTTTCCTCCACGAATTTCCTGTAATCGGCATTCTCACCGATATGCGACCTGTCAAACGCCTTCCGAAGCAGCACAAACCGCGTATTGTAAATCTTTTCGTAGTCCACCTTCCCTGCGTCGTCCCCGCAGTCTGCCTCCATACACTCCGCTTCCGTAAGCAGTCCCTCGTCAATCAGGCTCTCAAGGCTGATATAATACGGATTGCCCGCAAAGGTCGAGAAGGACTGGTAGGGGGAATCCCCGTAGCCCGTAGGGCCAAGGGGAAGAATTTGCCAAAGCGACTGCCCCGACTCTGCCAGAAAATCCACAAAGTCATACGCATCCTTGGAAAAGCCCCCGATGCCAAAACGCGTCGGAATACTCGATACAGGCATTAATACGCCACATCTTCTCATATTGCACATTCCCTTTCTTTTCGTAATAACTCGTATTAGCCTTTGACCGCGCCTGCAACAACGCCTTCAATGATGTATTTCTGACATGAAATGTAGAAAATGATAATCGGAATAATCGCAAGCACGATCATCGCCATCATCGCGCCCATATCAATCGCGCCGTAACCGCCTTTTAAGTACTGGATTGCAATTGGAATGGTCTTATATTTCTTGATGTCAAGTACAAGGTATGGGAGAAGATAGTCATTCCAAACCCACATTGCCTCCAAAATCGCAACTGAAATCGCTGTCGGCTTCATAACCGGAAATACAATCTTGAAATAAGTCTGAATGGGTGTGCAGCCGTCAATCATCGCCGCCTCTTCAATCTCAAGCGGTATCGACTTCACAAAGCCGCAGAACATGAACACTGCAAGCCCCGCGCCAAAGCCAAGGTATACAATAATTATACCAACCGGATTGCCCAAATGCAACATATCTGCAATTTTCGACAAGGTAAACATTACCATTTGGAACGGTACAATCATGGAAAATGCAAAGAGCATATACATACCTGATGTAAACTTATTTTTTACCCTTGTGATGTACCAAGCGCACATGGAAGTACACAGGATAATCACAAATACAGAGCAGACCGTAATAAAGAGCGAGTAGCCAAACGCCTTTGGAAGCTCAATCTTTTCAAAACCGCTGATATAGTTCTCCAGTCCGACAAACGACTTCGCGTCGGGAAGCGCAAACGGACGGTTGCTGATAAAGATTTTCTTTTTAAACGAGTTGTACAACACAATGATAATCGGCATGATATAAATCACGGATACCACGGAGAAAATCGCCGTTAAAAGTCCGCCGTGTTTTGCCTTTCTTACGTCTGACATTATGCCTGCACCTCCTTATCTCTCGTTGCGCGAAGCTGGACAATCGCAATAATTGCTACAAGGATTGAGAATACGACTGCCTTTGCCTGACCAACGCCCTCCCAGCCGTTTCTTCCATAGAATGTGTTAAAAATGTTGAGGGCGAGCATTTCTGACTTGTTTGACGGCTCACCTGCGGTCAGCGCAAGGTTCTGGTCAAAGAGCTTGAACGAATTTGTCAAGGTCAAAAATGAACAGATTGTGATGGACGGCATGACCATCGGCAATGTCACATGTCGCAGGAGCTGTCTGCTGTTTGCACCGTCAATCTTTGCCGCTTCAATCAAATCGCCGGGAATGTTCTGAATGCCCGCGATGTAAATAATCATCATGTATCCGACCTGCTGCCAGCACATCAGGATAATCAAGCCCCAAAAGCCGTAAGCCGAGTTGTATGTCAAGGTACGCTCAAGGTTTGCCAAAAGACCGTTTAAAATCAACTGCCAGATGTAACCCAAGATGATACCGCCGATTAAGTTCGGCATGAAGAAAACCGTTCTGAAAATATTTGTTCCCTTAATTCCCTTTGTCAGAAGCATTGCCACTGCAAATGCGATGATGTTGATTAAAAGCACCGACACAATTGTAAACAGCGCCGTGTACCAAAGGGAATGGGTAAAGGTGGAGTCCCCCCAAATTCTGATGTAGTTTTTGAAGCCTACAAATTTGGAGTCCGTTACCGTGGTAAACTCACAAAAGGACAGATACAAGCCCAACAGGAACGGAAGGATAAACCCGATTGTAAACGCTGCAAGCGTCGGCAGTGCGAATATTGGGAAATATCGTTTAATTGCTTTTTCCATAATCATTCACCTTTCTTGATTTTCATTTTCTTTTCTTTCGTCTGTAATCTGTTGAAAATTGTGTTGAAAAAACAGGTGCAGTCGTTACTGCACGATGCACCTGTCTTAGCCGTTAAAGTTTTTATTTAGTTGTTTACTGCCGCATACTCCTCAGCCCAGCCATCAACAAATGCTGTTACAACTGCGTCCCACTGGCCTGTGCCCTGTGCATACTCCAAGAGCGCGCTGCCGACATTGTTCTTCCAGTTCTCAGAAGGCATTGTCGTAAATGTCCATGCTACGGAAGTCTTGCCGTCTGAAACATAGTCGTTTGCAATGTTTACAAGCGGATTGCTTGCAGGATAGTTGTCAAATGCCTTGAACGGACATACAAAGCCCATATCCTCTGTGAGTGACTTGCAGCCTGTATCCGATGTTACAACCCAGTTCATGAAGTCAAGTGTCGCCTGAATGTCCTCGGGAGAAGCATTCTTGTTCACGCACCAGTAGTTCTCGCTGCCTGTGCAAAGTCCCTGATTTTCCTCGCCGTCCACACCGATGTAAATCGGAAGCATTCCAAGGGAGTCACCGTCCATGCCTGCATCTACCAAATCATTGTAAGCCCATGTACCGTTCTGATAGAATACCGCGTCGCCAAGTGCGAAGTCAGCCGTTGCGTCCTCACCGGTCTTGCTTGAAAGCAGTGTCGGTGCGCATACAGAATCTGTGATATATAAATCCCAAATGTTCTTGTAGTTATCTAAGTATGTTCCCTTGATTGCGTCTGTCGAGCCAATGCCGTCTGCCTGATACTCATAGTAAATCGGAAGGTTTGCAAGGTGTGTCTTAAATCTCCAGTCAGAGCTTGAGTCCATACCTGCTGATGTGAATGCGCCCTTTACGCCAAGGTCGTCAGCGTTTGCCTGAATGCTGTCCGCAACTGCCTTCAACTGGTCAAACGAATTGATTTCCTCAACGCTTGTCACAACCGCATAATCCTTTGTGAAGTAGTCATTTAAAATATCCACATTGTAAATCAAGCCATATGTCTCTACAACGTATGCAAGACCCTTAACCTCATCGCCCTCTTTCAATGCGAAGTCGTCGCTCTTTAACTGTCCGTAAACATCAGAGCCGGAAAGGTCATAGCAGTAATCCTTCCATGTCGCAAGTCCGACCGGGTCGTTTACCTGAAACAGTGTCGGCGCTTCTGTCTTTGCGATTTCTGACTTCAAGGTTGACTCATATGTTCCTGACGCTGCTGTCTGTACGGAAACGGGAACGCCTGTCTCCTCCGTGTATTTTGCCGCAAGCGCTTCCCATGCCGGTCCCTGCTCAGGCTTGAAGTTTAAGTAGTAAACCTTTCCCTCGCCGGAAGCTGCGGGTGTCTGTGCGTCTGCCGCGGGCTGCTGTGTATCTGCTGCCGGCTGCTGTTGCTGTGCCTGATCCTGTGCGGGCTGCTGTGCGTCTGTGCTGCCACTGTCGCTGCTGCCACAGCCTGTAAGCATTGCCGCTACCATTGTCGCGCTCAGAATGGCGCTGATTAATTTCTTTTTCATAATGACATACCTCTTTCTTTTTTCTGTTTTTTTAGTATTACTGATTTGCGGAAATATTATTCCGAAACGTTTTCGGCACCGTTTCCAGTAACGTTATCGGTAACGTTTCCAAGTGACAATTGTATAATAGCATTTTGCCGAATAAATTGCAATAGTGAAATAAAAATAAACTTTTTTTTGGTAGTTATGGCAGTTTTTCAGATAGTATTTTGTGCAAAACAGACAGGAAAATAAAATGTGCAGCGTCCCACAATGATACAAATGTAAGACACTGCACAATTTTTCGGATATCCGTCCCGCCGCGCCGTACTAATCGCGTCCGTAAATATCCCTTGTATAAATTTTTTCCGCCACATCTGCAAGCTCGTCCGTCATACGATTTGCAATGATGACGTCCGACATTTCCTTGAATGCCGCCAAATCCCGTATCACCCTAGAACGGAAGAAATGCTCCTCCTTTAGGGACGGCTCGTAAACGACAACCTCGATGCCCTTTGCCTTAATGCGCTTCATAATGCCCTGAATGGACGACTGCCTGAAATTGTCGGAGTTCGTTTTCATGGTCAGACGATAGACGCCGACAATCTGCGGGCGCTTCGCCAAGATCATGTCCGCGATATGATCCTTTCTCGTGCGGTTCGCGTCAACAATCGCCGAGATAATGTTGTTCGGCACATTGTGGAAATTCGCGCGAAGCTGCTTTGTGTCCTTTGGCAGACAGTAGCCACCGTAGCCAAACGACGGGTTATTGTAGTGCGTGCCAATTCGCGGGTCAAGCCCTACGCCCTCGATAATCTGCTTCGTGTTGAGCCCGCGCACCTCCGCATAGGTATCAAGCTCGTTAAAATACGCCACGCGAAGCGCAAGGTACGTGTTGGAGAAGAGCTTGATGGACTCGGCTTCCGTCGCACCCGTAAAAAGCGTCGGAATATCCTGCTTGATTGCGCCCTCTTTTAATAAATTTGCAAACGTTTCCGCGCGCTTGGAACACTCACCCACAATAATCCGCGACGGATACAGGTTGTCATAAAGCGCCTTGCCCTCGCGCAGAAATTCCGGTGAAAAAATCAGGTTGTCAATACCGTAGCGCTTTTTTGTCTCTTCCGTATAGCCTACGGGAACCGTCGATTTAATGATCATGACCGCTGACGGATTGACTTTTTGTACCAGTTCAATTACCGTCTCAATAGAGCTCGTGTCAAAAAAGTTTTTATCCGGATCATAGTTTGTCGGCGTTGCAATAATAATATATTCCGCGTCCCGATATGCTTCCTCGCCGTTTGTGGTCGCCTTTAAATGCAGCTCCTTGTTGGCGAGATACTCCTCGATTTCCTTGTCGATAATCGGTGATTTCCTGTTGTTAATCATATCTGCCTTCTCTGCAAATACATCCACCGCAGTCACCTCATTGTGCTGCGCAAGAAGGATGGCATTCGAAAGCCCTACATATCCGATTCCTGCTACTGCAATTTTCATTTTAATTGATTGTCCTTTCTGTGTTCCGTGCACACCATACTCCGCATTCCGCCCCAACAAATATTACGTTTACGCAAAAATTGACCGTAAAATTTAAAAATACTCAGGCGGCGTATTTTGCCGCCTTCGTATTTCTTTTTTTTACAGTTCTTACAGTTTCCAGATATCGCGGTCGTACTCGGCTATGGTTCTGTCTGATGAGAAGAATCCTGCCTTCGCAATATTAACCAGCATCATGCGTTTCCATTTTTCCTCGTTCTGATAATCCTCAAACATTCTGTCCTTTGTGGCAATATAATCCTCAAGGTCAAGCAGCGTCATGAACCAGTCCTTGTTGATTAATTCCTTCTGCAATCTGACAAGGCGTGTCTTGTTGCCTGCCTTTAAAATCTCCTTGCTTGTAATAAAGTCCACTGCCTCCCTGATGGTCTTGCTCTTCTTATAGAAGTCCTTCGCCACATAATCCGCCTTTTCATAATGCGCAATGACCTCCTCCGACTTCTCGCCGAAGATATAGATATTGTCATCGCCCACCAGCTCATGGATTTCCACATTCGCGCCGTCGCTCGTGCCAAGCGTTACTGCACCGTTTAACATAAACTTCATGTTTCCGGTACCGCTTGCCTCCTTAGACGCAAGGGAAATCTGCTCCGAAATGTCACACGCCGGAATCAGGCGCTCCGCATAGCTGACATTGTAATTTTCGACCATAACCACCTTCATGTAATCCTTCACGTCCGGATCATTGTTGATGATTTCCTGCAGGCATAAAAGCAAGTGGATAATATCCTGCGCAATCACATACGCCGGAGCCGCTTTTGCGCCAAAGATAAACGTAATCGGTGTAGAAGGCTTTTTGCCGCCCTTAATCTCAAGATACTTGTGGATAATATACAGCGCGTTCATCTGCTGGCGCTTATACTCATGAAGCCGCTTAATCTGAATGTCGAAGATGGAGTTTGGATTAATCTCCACGCCCTCATGCTCCTTGATATAAGCCGCAAGCTCTGCCTTTTTATCCTTCTTAATCGCCTTGATTTCCGTCAGAAGCGCCTCGTCATCCATATGCTTTAACAGATTTTCCAACTGCGCCGCATCCTTCTTATAGCCCTCTCCGATGGTCTTTGTAATGCACGCCGCAAGCTCCCTGTTGCACGAAAGCAGCCAGCGCCGGAAGGTAATGCCGTTTGTCTTGTTGTTGAACTTCTCGGGATAAATCTTGTAGAAATGATTTAACTCCGTATCCTTCAAAATCTCCGTATGGATTGCCGCAACGCCGTTTACCGAAAATCCGTAGTGAATGTCGATGTGCGCCATATGCACCCTGTTGTCCTTGTCGATAATCTGCACCTTCTCTTCAGTGTACTTCGCCGCAACGCGCTTGTCAAGCTCTCTGATAATCGGCATCAACTGCGGAACCACCTTCTCAAGGAAACTTACAGGCCATTTTTCAAGCGCCTCTGCAAGGATGGTGTGGTTGGTGTAAGCGCAGGTCTTGCTGACAACCTCAATCGCCTCGTCCATGTGAAAGCCCTCTTCTTCTGTCAGAATGCGGATTAACTCCGGAATGACCATTGTCGGGTGCGTATCGTTAATCTGAATGACTGCGTGCTCGTTTAACTTGTGAAGGTCATAACCGTTCTCCTTCATTTCCTTTAAAATCAACTGTGCGCCGTTGCATACCATAAAATACTGCTGGTAAATACGAAGCTGCTGACCTGCCTCGTCGGAATCGTCGGGATAGAGGAAAAGTGTTAAATTCTTATCAATATCTTCTTTATCAAAATCAATGCCTTCTTTTACAATGCTCTCATCCACTGTCTCAATGTCAAACAAATGCAGCTTGTTCATGCCCTGCTCATAACCGATGACATCAATGTCATACAGTCTTGAGACAACCTTCTTATCGCCAAAATATACGGGAAACGAAATGTCTGTCTTGGTCAGCCATGACTGCTTCTCAATCCAGTCGTTCTTCTCGGCAGTCTGCTGTCTGTTTTGGAAAACCTGTTTAAACAGTCCGAAATGATAATTTAAACCAATACCGTCGCCCGCAAGTCCCAGGCTTGCAATCGAGTCCAAAAAGCACGCTGCAAGACGTCCAAGTCCGCCGTTTCCAAGCGAAGGCTCCGGCTCCGCCTCCTCGATCAGACTCAAATCCTTTCCTTCCTGCTTCAAAACATCCGCAAGCTCCTCGTAAATGCCTAAATTAATCAGGTTGTTTGACAAAAGCTTTCCGATTAAGAACTCTGCCGAAATATAGTACACTTTTTTCGTACCCTTGATGACGCCTTTACCTTCCATCATGTCCTTGGTCATGTTCAGAATGGCAAAATAAAGGTCTTTGTCGCTTAAGTCCCTGACTGCCTTTCCGTACATTTTCTGTGTCATTGTTTCCAAACTTGTTTTCACGCTCATTGTTTTACTCCTTTTCTTATATGAGAAAGTTAATTGGTTTCTAAGATATATTGTTATGAAATTACGTCCAAGTATTTAATGCGCATCAGCTTATGCGGCATGATGATTTCCCTGCCTGCCTCTCCGCCAATCAGCCGTCCCGCCTCCTCGACGGCGCACGCCGCTGTCCTTTTAAAATCCTGACCGACCGTATGCATCTGCTTCCCCGCATAGCCCATCAGGTTCGTACCGTCAAAGCCGCACACCGGGCGGTAAATATCCATGTCAATCAGCGCCTTCATCGCACCGATTGCCATCAAGTCCGACGCGCAGATAATCGCGTCTTTGTGCGGTGCGTACTGCATGGTGAGCTTTCTTGCCTCAAGCTCGCTGAAATTCCCCACACGTACTAAGAGCGAAAGCTCCATTTCCTGTGCAAGCTTCTGCATTCCCTTCAAACGTTCTCCCGACACATAGCCTTCCTTTTTTCCTGCTATATAGAGTATCCGTTTTGACGTGCAAAATGCGGTGCTTTCTGTCAGGAACGTTTTTGCCACCTCATACTGCGCCTTTTGGTTGTCAATGTGAATGCTTGATGTATTTTCGTCCACGCCGGGCGCATTGATTAGTACCGTCTTAAAATTACCGCTCTTCACCATCTTGCAAAGCGCCTCGTCCTCCGTGCGCGAAAGGCTGCATACAATCAGCGCCTCGACGCTCTGCGACTGGAAATAGCGTGTCATTTCCTCGGCGCTCATGTCGCTAAGCATTGCCGCAAACACGGTGATGATGTCCATTCCAAGCTCCTTTGCCCGATTGATTGCGCCAATCATGTACTGCATTGGAATTTCATCGACCGCCTGCGCGTTGCGGTTCACGTCAAGCACCAGCGCCACGCGTCCCGATCGTTTGGAGGAAAGTGCGGAAGCTATGGAGTTTGGTACAAAGCCTAACTGCTCGATTGCCCTGTTCACCCGCTCCTTTGTCTCGCCGCGCACGTTTGGATAGTTGTTTAGAACCTTTGAAACCGTGGAGATTGCCACGCCTGCTTCTTTTGCAACGTCTCTGATGGAAACCACGTAATCCTTCGCCCTCCTTCTTTTGGAAAACGTTTTCTGAAAACGTTTTCTTAATAATACAACAAAAATAACGGTTTGTCTACCGTTATTTTGAATTTTTTTCAAAAAAATATTCTTTTTTATTCCACCCGTTTTGCAGCGACCGCAAAACGCCCGTTTTTCGTGTGGTACGCGCAGGTGGAAAGCGTCAGGATTTCGTCGCCAAACTGCGCTGTCACGCCTGTATCGTACAACGACAATCGTTTGATGTTGTCATAGTATTCGTCAAACTGTTCTGCTGTATCAAAGCCAAAATATGCGTAATAGCGGAATTTGTCTGTTTTGTTCTTGTACACCTTTGCCTGAAACGCCGCAAGCACCTCATATGTGCGCACCTCGTCTTTTGTATAAAGGTAAATCTTGGAATGCGCTTTGCAAAAATCCGCGTCCGCATATTTTTCAAGGCTTCCGAACATCGCGCCGGATTTCATGTGATGACCGTGTATAATTAAGTTGCTGCGCTCCTTCCCTAAGTCGCAGTCCGTGTCCATAAACAGGGTACCGTTTTTGTCGTCCTCCCCGAAGAAATTCCGGTACAGGTAATATTCCTCGTCGTCCATTGTCTGCATGACGGGGTAGTCAATGTTGGTGTCCGGTATGTTCAGCCATGCGATACAGTCCTCGTTGGACGCGAAAACGGCTGCGTACGGGCTTTGATAGACGGACTCCTCCTGCGCCGTCCTGACAGGCGCGTATTCCTCCTGTATTCTTGCACGCACCGCGCCCGCCTGTTTGGCAAGCGCTGCATTGTGATAACTTATCGCACCGTAAATGCCAAAGCATACAACCGCTATGGCAAGAAACAGCAGGTCAAACCGAAATTTTTTCATTGTATTCCTTTCTGACGTTCTGAAAACAGCCGCCACCCGTAAGCTGGGTGGCGGTAAAATAACGTTTTATTTTTCTTCTAACTCCTGCTGGCGTTTTCTGTTTGCCGCGTAAGCTGCCGCAAGCGCCAGTGTTCCTGCAAGTGCGAACGGTGCGGGGTTTCTTGAGTAGTCGCCCGTGTCCGGCATACTTGCTAATGGTACCTCCTCGTCAATGATTACCGCAAGCGGTACTTCCTCGTCAAGAATGGTGATGGTATCCGGCATACTTGCAAGCGGTGTGTCTTCATCAATCAGTGTTACAAGATCCGGTACCGGGATTAGCGGTATCGGTTCTTCCGGTATCACTGGCAGCGTCGGAACAGTTGGTGTCGGTGTCGTCGGATTGGTTGGTGTATCGTCGCTTGGTTTTGACGGTTTAGAAGGCTTTGAAGGTTTTGAGGGCTTCGAAGGCTTCGTTCCCGGTGTGGAGCTTGACTCCTCGCTGGAGCTTGATTCTTCGCTTACGCTCTCCTCCTCGCTGGGCTTCTCTGTTGTCGGTACGCTCTCGTCAGGAATGGTTGTTGTCGGTGTAGAGCTTTCGTCCTCGGGTGTGTCGTCGGGGTCCGGATCAGAGCCGCTTGGCGTCTGTCCGCTTGGCTTGCTCTCGCTGGACTCGCTTGGGTCTTCGTTCGGAACGCTTGACTCGTCGCTGGATGAGCTTTCTTCCTCCGGCTTGTATGGCTCACTGTCCGGTTCGGTCTCGCTTTCCGGGGTTGATGAACCTTCCTCCTCCTCAGGGCTTTCCTCGGTTTTGGAGCTTTCCTCTACTTTCGAACTTTCTTCAACTTTTGAGCTTTCTTCTGTTTTAGAGCTTTCTTCTACTTTTGAGCTTTCCTCAGTCTTTGAACTTTCCTCTATTTTAGAACTTTCTTCTACTTTTGAGCTTTCTTCCGTCTTCGAGCTCTCCTCTACTTTTGAACTCTCTTCGGTCTTTGAACTTTCCTCGACTTTCGAACTTTCTTCTGTTTTGGAACTTTCCTCTACCTTTGAGCTCTCCTCTGTTTTAGAGCTTTCCTCGACTTTCGAGCTTTCTTCTGTTTTAGAGCTTTCCTCCTCACTTGGTGTCTCCTCAGGTGTTTCCTCTGTCTTATCATTATTATTAGGAAGATGAATTTCCATTGAATGCTCTACTGCACTTGCAACAATTGCACCATTAATGACACCCCAGCCCTGAACACTCGCATTCGGTGCAATAATGATACCGGGGATTGTCTGTGAAATTTGTACCGTTCCCGAATAGCCGCCAAAATTCCAAATAAAATGTGCTGTATCTGACGCATATGCGTCACTGTTTACAGGATTGCTGATTTGAATGCTGTCGCCACTATTTGCTACATTAAATATAATTGTCGCGCCAACATTTTTGTTTTTATTATATAGCTCCTGCACTTCATTCCCAATCTCATTGGCATTGATTGCAATGGCTATCACGTCTCCTGCGCTTAGCTCACCACTCTCAAGCTGCCTGATAACTGCCGAAACGGCTTCCCTTCCGGCAGCGCCCTGTGCCGGCGAAACACTCTTCGCCGCTGTGCTGATACTGGCAAGGTTTCCGTCAATCTGCATATGGTTTGCAAAGTTGGCACTAATTCCCTCGGTCTGCAATGCAGCCCGCACTGCGGACACGTCTGTCTTTGAAACTTCGGACAAATCAACAAGTCTTCCGTTATTGTTGTTCGGACAAATATCATTTCCCAGTCTTCCGTTTGTATTTCCTAGAACAATTGTTCCACCGTTGTTTACTGCAATCCTTGCATTGCTGCCAACATTTTCAATATATGATATGTATCCTGAACCCACCTTATTGTTTTCTGTTTTCAATGCCTCAAGCCAACTATTCAGGTTTTTAACGGCAATATTACCGTCAATGTGGGTACGCGGCGTATAATCCCTTGCATAAATTACAAAGCTCTTTACCCTGTCAATCGAGCGGATAAAAGACTTTGCCGATGATTTCTGTTTCTCACCAAATTCAAGCGTAACCGCCTCTTTATTTTCTTCCTCTGTCAGCTCCTCTTCTGTTGTCTCTTCCTCTGTAATGATTTCGGTTTCCTCTGCGGTTGTGGTTTCCTGTGAAGCAGTATCTGTCTGCGTGGCTTCCTCTGTCGTATGCTCCATATCTGTCTGCGGTTCGGTTGTAGTAACACCCTCAAAATCCGTGTCAGCAGGTGCCTGCGTTTCCGTCGCAGTCGCAGCTTCTGTCGCTTCTATTGTATCGGTATCGGTTGTATCTGTTTTCGTATCGGTGCTGTCAGACGTATTTTGATTTTCTGCTTCCTCCTGATTTTGCTGTTCGTCCTGTGTGGCTTCCCCGTCATCTGACACGCCGTCCTCTCCATTGTCGCCATCATTCACCGCGTCATCGCCGCCTTCGTCCGCGTTGTCCTCCTGTGAAGTCGTCTCCACTTCTGACTCAGCAGAGTTGTCCTCCGCCGCATATGCAAGCAGCGTATTTGATGTGGCAGTATGAAGCAGCAATGCTGCCGTAAGAATTGCAACCCTTACCTTGTTCCCCAACCGTCTGAGTTTGTTTTTCCTATTCATGGATCCGATCCTTTCCAAAATATCATTACAGTGTCATCGCAAAGTTGTATACTTTTTGTTTATTTTTTATAGTTTATGTATCTGTGGAAACCATCTCTAACCATTAATATAACATAAAAATGCGGACTTTTGTGCGAAAAGTTGTCTGTTTTTCGCTTTTTCGTCAAAACACATAACTTTTCCAAAAATCCGCGCCTTATTTTTGTTGTTTTTATTCTATTTTTGTTTCATATCCATACGGTTGTTCTATCGTTTTACAACTATTGCCACAATGACCGACCGCGGGCACATTCTGACGGTATCTGCCGCCGTCCAGTTTGTGAGTGCGTGATAGTCCACATTTTTCTTGTGCTCAAATTCCGTGTTGACAAGCATACGCCATTTCCTGCCAAGCGGCAGGTTCGGAAGCTGCACGTCCTCATACTCCCAAAACGCATTCACGCCGATGTAAATAATATCGTCCTCAAGGTTTCCATCGGTACGTCCGGCAAACATAATGCCGATGGTACGCGTGTCAGGATCGCACTGGCTGTTCCACGCCGTCTTATTGTGAATGGAAACCTCCGGAAATCCGCAGCCGCTAGGCCCGGAACGCCCGCGCAAAATCGGGTGCTGCCGGCGCAGATGTATCATGAACTTGCAAAATTCAAACATCTCGTTGTACTGTTCCTTACGGTTCCAGTCAAGCCATGAAATAATATTGTCCTGACAGTACGCATTGTTGTTGCCAAACTGTGTGTTGCAGAACTCGTCGCCCGCCAAAAACATTGCCGAACCCCTGCTGCACATCAAAATCGCAAACGCGTTTTTGCGCAGCCTGTTGCGCAGCGCAAGCACCTCGGGATCGTCCGTCTCGCCCTCCACGCCGCAGTTCCAGCTATTGTTGTCATTTGCGCCGTCCGTATTGTTCCAGCCGTTCTTTTCATTATGCTTTGTATTGTATGCATACATGTCATAAAGTGTGAATCCGTCATGGCAGTTGATGAAATTCACGGTCGCATTCTCCCCACGGTTTTCCTTTCCATATAAGTCAAGCGAACCCGTAATGCGGTTGATTGCCGCCTGCGCCATACCGTAATCGCCCTTTAAAAAGCAGCGCATATCATCGCGGTACCTGCCGTTCCACTCCGCCCAGCGGTTCCACGACGGAAAGCTTCCGACCTGATAAAGACCACCCGCGTCCCACGCCTCCGCAATCAGCTTCACCTTTCCAAGCACCGGATCAAACGCAAGGCTCTGTAAAAGCGGCGGCTTGCTCATCGGTGAACCGTCCTCGTTTCGTCCCAAAATGGACGCAAGGTCAAACCGGAACCCGTCAACCCGGTAGGAAACAACCCAGTAACGTAGGCATTCCATGATAAACTGCTGCACAATCGGGTGATTGCAGTTTAAAACATTGCCGCAGCCGCTGAAATTATAGTATTTCCCGTCAGGCGTGAGCATATAATAAATGTTATTATCAATTCCTTTAAAAGAAAAGCATGGGCCAAGTTCATTTCCCTCCGCCGTATGGTTAAACACGACATCAAGGATTACCTCAATACCATTCCTGTTAAGCTCATGAATTAACTCACGAAGCTCATTTCCTTCTTTATTATATTCATGCTTTGAAGCGTATGCCGTGTTCGGCGCAAAAAAGCAGACCGTATTATATCCCCAGTAATTGAGAAGCTTTTCGCCGTCAACCTCCCGCACGTCCTCCAGCTCGTCAAACTCAAAAATCGGCATCAGCTCCACGGCATTGACACCAAGCTCAAGCAAATACGGGATTTTTTCCCGAATGCCCTCAAACGTACCTCTGTGTCTGACGCCCGACGACTCGTCGTTCGTAAAACCGCGCACGTGCATTTCATAAATAATCATGTCCTTTGGCTCAAGGCATGTGTTTTTGAAGTTGCCCCAGTCATATCCGCTGTCAACCACACGCGCCTTGTAAACACGTTTATCCATATCCTTTTTGTCGCCCCATATGCCCTGCCCTGCTACCGCCTTCGCATACGGATCCAAAATATAATTGGACTTGTCAAACAACAGTCCCTTCTGAACGTCATACTCACCGTCAAACTGGTATGCATACTCAAGATCCTTCGGATCCAGTCCGAACACAACCATCGAATATGTGTTCCCAAGGCAGTATGATTCGGGGAACGGTATCACCGCATACGGCTCCTCCTCATTCCTGTGAAAAAGACATAATGTACACGACGTTGCGCCGTTTGAGTGGATTGTGAAATTAATCCCCCCCTGCACGCAGGTTGCACCGTTTCTCAAAAATTTCCCCGGTCTTACCTCAAAGCCGTTAATAATATCCGTAGGCTCATAGTACCTTCTATTCATCATAATATGTGTCTCGTTCATCCGATCATCCCCTTCCTATACAATCAGTATATCCAAATACGATGACATTTTAACCCTTATAACATATATATTACACTATTTTTCAAATTGTTGCAACAATTTATGCAATTTTATGTGACAAATTTACAAAAACAGACGAAATAAATATCAAATGTTAAATATTGTGCCCACTGCCGTTTAATGATATGATAGGATTATCATGGAGAAATATGGCGAAGGAGAAACCGCAGATGAACTTGTGCAGTAATGAATTTTTAGATTTTTTTATGGCAATTCCCGACACAGCAGGCTCAATCGAGGAGCTTTCCGGGTACATTGCAAAATCCGTTCCGCCCGTGTGTGACGCACTTGGGATTGGTAAAATCGAGCTGTGTCTGAACAACCCCGAATCGCCTTACGAGGAGCGCATTAAAGACAATCTCACAATGTTATATTGCTTTGCGGAGGGTTACGTCAATACCCCGCTGCGCAATCTCTATACCACGCACTCCGGCGGAACCGCAGAGATTTTATTTTACCCGCGCGAGCTGGTTGTATGGAACAGCGGCGATTTGGAATACCTGCGCTTTTTTGCGTCCATTATCAACGTCCTTTGCGGAAAGGCTGGACTGGCAAAGCTTGCAGGCATTTCGTCTGTCACCGACGCCGTTACCGGAATCGCAAACACGGAAGGCTTAAATGCCTTTATCGCGGACTGCTGCGCACGCGGCGTAGAAACCGCATACACCGCGCTTTACACAAACATCAAAAACTTCCGCTATTTTAACCGACAGCTCGGCGCAAAATACAGCGACATGATCTTAAAAGAATATGCCGAGCGCCTGCGCGATTTTCTGCGCAGGGACGAGGTCTGCGGCAGGCTTGGCGACGATACCTACCTTGTCGTCATCAAAAACGAGCGCACGAACAAGTTTTTGGAATATATTTCCGACATCCGCTTACGGCTCAACATTGGCGACATGCTCAACACCTTCAATATCCAATCCAAAACCTGCGTCTACCCGATTGCAAAAGGCGATACCGCAAGCACGATTTTGTACAATATTTCCATTGCAATCAACCAGTCAAAGGGAATGCCCGACAGTAACCATATATGGTTTGAACCGCATATGCTTGACACGCTCAAGCGCGAGCAGGAAATTGCAAGCAGCTTCTCGAAGGCAATCGCCCTAAAGGAATTTGACGTCTACTACCAGCCAAAACTCGACCTAAACGACAGTTCGCTGTGCGGCTGCGAGGCGTTGGTGCGCTGGAGCAGGACGGACGGTCTGCTTGCGCCTCCCGATTTTTTACATGTGCTTGAAAAGGACGGAACCGTCTGCGCCCTCGACCTTTACGTGCTTGAGGAGGTCTGCATAAAGCTGCGCGCATGGCTTGATTTGGGACTGACGCCCGTGCGCATTTCCACCAATTTTTCGAAGGTGCACCTGCACAACCGTTTTCTTGCGGAGGACATTATGGGCATTATCAACAAATACGCCATTCCTCCCGAATATATTGAAATTGAGCTGACCGAAAGCAGCGGATACGAGGATTTTGCCTCGCTCTCCGATTTTATAAACAGAATTAAGCATTACGGCGTTTTCACGTCCATTGATAATTTCGGCACGGGCTATTCTTCCCTAAAGCTGATGAGCGACCTCGAAATCGACGTGATTAAGCTTGACAAGTCTTTTCTTGCTGACACATCCGATCTTGCCCAAAAGAAAGACGACGCCGCAGCCGCAAATGGCAGGACAACCCTGAAACGCGCGCAGAACAACACCGTTGTCATCAAAGCAATTATTGAAATGGCGCACGCACTTGGCATTCGGGTTATCTGCTCCGGCGTGGAAAATGAGGAACAAAAGGATTTGCTGACACGGCTTGGCTGCGATATGATACAGGGCTTTTTGTACGACAAACCGCTTCCGCACAGTGAATTTCAAAAACGATTACAGGGCATTTCATAACAAAATGCCCTGTTTTTATGTCCCTATTCAATTTCTGTCATGACCTTAAAAATGCCGTATAGCCTCTGACCGCCTCATAAATGTCCGCCTTGCTGCTGCCCTCATACGGCGCATGCATGTTGAGCACCGCGACGCCGCTGTCAATCACGTTCATTCCGTAATTTGCCATAATATAGGCAATCGTACCGCCTCCGCCGACATCGACCTTTCCAAGCTCCGCAAACTGATACTTTACATTCGCGTCGTCCATGACCTTGCGAAGCTGCGCAATGTACTCCGCATTCGCGTCGTTCGAGCCGCTCTTTCCGCGCGAACCCGTAAATTTGTTGAACGTAAGCCCATGCGCCAAAAATGCCGCGTTATTTTTCTCAAACGCGCTCGCGTACAGCGGATCATAGCCCGCGCTCACATCAGAGGAAAGCATGTTGGAATTTGCAAGCGCCCTGCGCACCAAGCGCTGCGACTCCTGCTCGGTAGCCGCAACCAGCTCCGCAACCGCATTCTCAAAAAACAGCGAATGCATTCCCGTAGCGCCCACACTGCCAATCTCCTCCTTGTCCACCAAAAGGCAGCAAAGCGTCCTGTCCGTAACCTCCGAAGCCAAGTCCAGCATTGCAAAAAGCGAGGTGAACGCACAAATCCGGTCGTCCTGTCCGTACGCCAAAATCATGCTCCTGTCAAAGCCCAAATCCCTTGCCTTCCCCGCCGGGACAATCTCAAGCTCCGCAGACAAAAAGTCCTCCTCCTCAATCTCATAGGTCTCCTTCAAAAGCTTTATGATATTTGCCTTGAGCGCTTCCTTCTCCTCCTTCTCAAGCTCCTCGTTTTCCTCAAGCGGACAGTTTCCGATTAAAAGGTCAAGGTTTTCTCCTGTCACAACCTCGTTTGCCTTTTTCGCCATCTGCTCCCCCGCAAGATGGACAAGCAAATCCGTAATGACAAATACGGGATCATCGTCCTTCTCGCCAATGCAAACCCGCACCGTCGTGCCGTCCTTCTTCGCCACTACCCCGTGAAGCGCCAAAGGGATTGCCGTCCACTGGTATTTCTTGATACCGCCATAATAATGCGTGTCAAAATATGCAAAGCCGTCCTTTTCATACAACGGGTTTTGCTTGACATCAATCCTCGGCGAGTCAATATGCGCGCCCAAAATATTCATTCCCGCGGATAACGGCTTTTTGCCGAGCTGAAACAGCGCCACGCTCTTGTTCATCTGAACCACATAAAGCTTATCGCCTGCCTTTGGCACCTCCCCCGCCTCAAGCGCCGCGTAAAGCTCCCGATAGCCCTTCTCCTGCGCCATTTTTACGATAACCTCTACGCATTCCCGCTCGGTCTTTCCCTCGTCCATGCAGGTCTTATAAAGACTGCACACCTTCTCCAGCTCTTTTTTGTCCTCGTCCTTGTACCCAAGCCACAAACTCTCTCTCTTCATTTGATCCGTCTCCTTACCTTTCTAATAATAGAATGCCGCAATCTCAGCACCGTATAACTACAATATCACAAATAAATCACCGATTACAATATTTTTATGCAATTTGTAGCAAAAATACCTTGTATTTTCCTTTTTCTTTGATAAAATAGTATGTATAGTTGTTAAATATTAGGAAATGCATGTTAATTTTTTCACATTTCTTAGTCCAATCTGTCGGTTCTAAAACACACCGGCGTTTCATAATCAGGGAGGGATTTTTTTGGCATCCGAATTTACCGGTCTTTCTGTTGCCCAAATCTGCGAGGCTATTGACACACTCACCCCATGTATGGATGATTTTGTTTATGTCTATGATCTGGTCAATGACTTTTATTACATTTCGAAGCTTGCAGTAGAACGTTTCTGCCTGCCTTCCAATCGATTTCATAACGTAATCGAAAACCATGCAAAATTTGTATACCCCGCAGACATTCCCATGCTCCAGCAGGATCTTGAGGAGCTGGTCGCCGGAAAGAAGGAATTTCACGACCTGCTCTACCGTTGGATTTCGGTGGACAACGATCCCATATGGATTAACTGCCGCGGGTTTGTCGTGCGGCATGAAGGCACGCCGCTATATATGCTTGGCTGTATCAACGAAATCGGCGCGCGCCAAAAAGCGGACAATGTCAGCGGACTGCTTGGCGTCACAAGCCTGCAGAACTATTTTTTGGAGGAGGAAACGCCCCCAATCGGCTACCTGCTGCGGCTTGGTCTTGATGATTTTAAAGAAATCAACGAAAAGCTTGGCAGCGATTACGGTGATTTAATCCTGAAACGTACCGCGGAATGTATCACCGCCTGCCTCTTGCCAAACCAAAAGCTGTTTCGCGCAGTCGCCGACGAATACCTCATTATCAATTTCTCGGATCGCAGCACGGAAGAAGCCATCGACCAATATAAACACATACGCCAGACAATCGATACTTTTATTAAGGAAAACAATTATGAAGTCATCTATACAATCTCGGGCGGAATTCTAAAAAGCGAACAGTTTATCGGGTGCTCTTTCTCTGATGCAATGAAATTCTCTGAATTTTCACTCAACGAGGCGAAACGACATGGTAAAAACTGCTGTTATATTTTCTGTCAGGCAGACTATGAAAAATTTTTGAGGAGGCGCAAGCTGTCTCAATTGCTGCGTCGTGCCGTCACGCATGATTTTGAAGGCTTTGAAGCATACTTACAGCCGCTGATTGACACGGACACCAACACAATTTACGGCGCGGAATCCCTCATGCGGTTCCACACACAGGAATTTGGCATGGTATCGCCCGGCGAATTTATCCCGCTGCTTGAGGAAACCGGTTTGATTATTCCGGTCGGAAAGTGGATGCTCAATGAGGCAATGCATTTTTGCCATAAAATACAGAAAAAAATCCCGGACTTTAAAATCAGCATTAACATCTCCTATGTGCAGATTGTCAAAAGTAACATTATCGCGGAAATTTTAAACGCTGTTGATTATTATCAAATTCCGCCCGCAACCGTTATCATCGAGCTTACGGAAAGCGGAATTGTCGAGCTTGACACCCGCATTACCAAGCTGTGGCAGCGCTTGAAGGAAAGGGGAATACGCCTTGCGCTTGACGACTTTGGAACAGGCTATTCCAATTTCCATTATTTAAATGAGCTGAAACCCGACATTATCAAGATAGACCGCACCTTTACCCTGAAGGCGGTTGCAAACGACTACGAATTTAAGATGCTGTCCTTGATGAGCAATATGGTACACAGCATGGATTTGCGCATTTGCGTCGAGGGTGTGGAAAATACGACTGAGCTTAGCCGCATGAAGGAGCTTTTGCCGGATTACTATCAGGGATATTACTTTGGAAAACCTTGTCCGTATCAGGAGTTTTCGGAAAAGTTTGTAAATTAGAATAGCGCATATTATAAGCGGTCCCGCATTCTGAAATGCCAGACCGCCTATTTTTATGCAATATCCTGTTCTATCCTGCCATTAAGCAAACGGATTTTCTGTCGGGTACGGAAGGGACTTTGGCTGGTTGTAGTTTAAGTCCTCTACCGGTACGCCGATATACTTAAATACTTCATACAGTGCCTTACCGAAATGCCCGAACGCAACCGCCCCGTGGTGCGGATAATTCTTCTCAATCAAAACGTGTCTGTAGAACCGCTGCATTTCGGGAATTGCAAATACGCCAATGCTACCGAACGACTTTGTTGCCACCGGAAGAACCTCGCCCTGTGCGATATACGCACGCAGCTTGCAGTCCGCTGTTGACTGTAAACGGTAGAACGTAATATCGCCGGGGATAATGTCGCCCTCAAGCGTTCCCTGTGTAACCTCCTCGGGAAGCGTTCTAGCCATAATCATCTGATACTTCATATTGCAGAAGCTAAGCTTCTTGGTATTCGTATTTCCGCAGTGGAATCCCATGAACGTATCGTTGTGTGTATACTGGAACTTATCCTTAATCGACTCCTGATACATGTCTGCCGGAACCGTATTGTTGATGTCAAGAAGCGTAACAGCGTCCTGACTGACACATGTACCGATAAACTCACTCAGACAGCCGTAAATATCAACCTCGCAGGAAACAGGAATGCCCATGCCTGTCAGGCGGCTGTTTACATAACAAGGAACAAATCCAAACTGTGTCTGGAATGCAGGCCAGCACTTTCCGGCGATTGCAACATATTTTCTGTATCCCTTATGCGCCTCAACCCAGTCAAGAAGCGTCAGCTCATACTGCGCAAGCTTCGGAAGCACCTCGGGCTTTAAGTTGCCCTCGCCAAGCTCTTCCTCCATCTCTTTAATCTTTGCCGGAATACGCTCGTCGCCATCATGCTTTTTGAACGCCTCAAAAAGGTCAAGCTCGGAATTTTCCTCAATCTCAACGCCAAGATTGTAGAGCTGCTTAATCGGCGCATTACATGCAAGGAAGTTTAACGGTCTCGGGCCAAATGAAATAATCTTTAAATCAGAAAGACCGATAATCGCTCTTGCAATCGGTAAAAATTCGTTTATCATAACGGCACATTCCTCCGCCGTACCCACCGGATACTCGGGAATATATGCCTTGATATTGCGCAGTTTCAAATTATAGCTTGCATTTAACATTCCGCAGTAAGCATCGCCGCGCCCGCCGACAAGGTTCCCCTGTGTCTCCTCTGCCGCCGCAATAAACATTGCAGGACCGTCAAAGTGCTTTGCGAGAAGCGTCTCTGAAATCTCGGGACCGAAGTTTCCAAGATATACACAAAGTGCGTTACAACCTGCCTTCTTGATGTCCTCAAGTGCCTGAACCATATGTATCTCGCTCTCTACAATACAAATCGGGCATTCATAAATCGCATCTGCGCCAAATTTTTCCGTGTACGCCTTTATCAAAGCTTTTCTTCTGTCCACTGACAGGCTCTCGGGAAAACAGTCACGGCTTACAGCCACAATACCAACTTTTACCTGCGGTAAATTATTCATTTTGAAATCCTCCTTAAAAACAAGCTATCGTATCACACTTTTTGTTATTCTGTTGATGTGCTCGTGCACAGTTAACAACTAACTCTATCATAGTTGCTGTCTGTCCAAAAATCAAGTAACATTTTGTTAATATTTATTTTTCGTCAAAATATTGTATTTTGCTACGCAAATTCTGTTAAAAATGCCTAGACTTCTACCCTGTTGCATGCCGTACTACATACTGCGCGTTTGGAACGTGCTTTTTAACGTGCCCTTTGGCGTGCTTTTTTATATTTCTCTTGCAAAATGGAGCACGTGCACATATAATAAAACCAACAGCCCCGAAACAGTCAGATACTTTGCGACAGTTGAGCATTGCCCGCAAAGCTGCTATAGGTATCTGCCACCAATATAATAGAAAGCATAGGGACACAATATGGCTACCATAAAAGAAATTGCAGCACTCGCCGGAGTCTCCCGCGGAACGGTTGACCGTGTGCTCAACAACCGCGGCTGCGTAAACCCCAACACCGCCGAAAAAATAAGGGAAATCGCCAAAGCGCTTGACTACAGGCCAAACAAGGCAGGTCTTGTGCTTGCTGCCTCGAAAAAGAGGCTTAAGCTCGGAGTCATCATATTTTCCGCGGAAAATCCGTTTTTCTCCGATGTGCTAAACGGCATCAATGATAAAGCGGAAGAGCTTGCTGAATACGGGTGCTCCGTGCTCATCAAGCAAATTCCAATCAATACGGAATTGCAGCTAAAGGCAATTGATGAGCTGGTCGCCGCAGAGGTCAACGGCATCGCGCTTGCCCCCTGCAATGACAACCGTATCCGCGCCCGCATCAATGAGCTGGTTGAACAGGGAATTCCTGTTGTCACCCTTAACACGGATATTGAAAACGCGAAACGTATTGCATATGTCGGCAGCCATTACACCAAAAGCGGCGCTACTGCCGCAGGGCTTTTGCGGCTTATGACAAGCGAAGAGGTCTTTGTCGGCATACTGACCGGTTCGTCTGATATTTTATGCCATACAGAGCGCATTGCGGGCTTTTCAAACACGCTTGCTCCCGATCAGGAGCGCATTCACATTGTTTCCATTACGGAAACACATGATGATGAAATAGAGAGCTATGAAAAAACCACAGCGCTGTTAAAGGAACACCCTGAAATCAATGCATTGTATTTTGCCGCGGGCGGCGTATATGGCGGGTGCCGCGCAGTATCCTCCCTAGGGCTTGCGCGTAAGCTCAAAATTATTGCTTATGATAAGGCGGACACAACCGAGGATTTCTTAAGAAAAGGCATTCTGTCTGCCGTAATCTGCCAGCAGCCGCGCACACAGGGCAAAAAACCGCTTGATATTCTCTTTTCATACCTTACCACCGGAGAACTGCCGGAGCAGGAATATAACTATACTGCCGTAGATATCCGGATTTTGGAAAATATTTAAGGTGACTGGAACTCTGTCATATTCGGTCTGAACCGCAGCGGCAGGAAGCCTGTCTGGAGCCTTTTATTCGTTCTTGATTCGATGGCAATCGTCTTGCAGAACCGTCTGAACAGCTCCTGATAGTCCTTCTCTGCCGCTGTCAGGTTTAATCTCTCACTGTCAATCTCGATTCCCTGCACAAGATACCACTGCTTTTGTTTTTCATGAATCCCGTATACATCTGTATTTTCATCGTAAATCATGAAATTTTCGGAAGGAAGCCTGTCTGCAAAATGCGGCATCAGAAACGGCAGAATATGGTGCTTGACATTAATCTTTGCGTACAGTATCCCTCCCTCAAGCTCCGCAAAGCGCGTAAATTCTATCATGTGCCCCAATTCATTGGAAGATGCCCGCGCATATTTGAATGTCTGCTGCACCCAGTCCTCGCCAAGCCTGTCCATAATCAGGCTGTCATTGTTTCTGAGTGCCAGCACAATGGTATGGTAGACCGCATCTGCCTTCTCCATAAAGCATGACACCATTGCAAGACACAAACGATAATAGACCTCATTGCCAAGCCTGCTTCTGATCGTATTGATGACCTTATCCGCATTTTCATAATTTGTTTCAACCGTTCTGTAATCCGTGAAAAGACGATAGGTATCAGGATTGTTTACGGCTAAGTGAATGACCTCGTGACTCTCTATGCCTTGTTCCTTTTTAAACCTGTATGCTTCATAAACACCGCTTAAAATCCCCTCCATGCTGTCCTCACACAGCAATACATACTCACACATATGCCGTCCCCTTCCCTTCGTGCGCCATGCCAAACATTGCCGCGTTTTCCATGCCGTCATCAAACAGCGACAACTGCTTATAGGTCATGCCGTCCTTGTCAAAGGGCAGCTTCTCATGCTCCGATAAAAGGTTGCGTGTAATGTAGTCCTCATCAATCTTGGTATGGTACATCATTTTTCCATTGCAGGTGATAAAGTACAATGCTCTTTTGAGCACCACACCGATTTTCTTTAGATTGTCAAAGCCAAGCGCACTGCTTTTTCTTGCCTTGCAGATACGCTGTGCGCTCTTTACGCCAATTCCCGGCACGCGCAGCAGCGTTGTGTAGTCCGCCTTGTTAATCTCCACCGGAAACTGCTCTAAATGGCGGAGCGCCCAGTCGCACTTTGGATCTAAGAGGATATTGAAATTTTGGTGCTTTTCATTTAAAAGCTCGTTTACCCGAAAGCTGTAGTAACGAAGCAGCCAATCTGCCTGATAAAGGCGGTGCTCCCGAAGAAGCGGAGATGCCGTCGTCACCGCAGGGAGCGCTTTATCCTCATTCACACCCACATATGCGGAATAGAAAACCCTTTTCAAAGCAAATTTGTCATATAAGCTCTCTGCTACCGACATAATCTGATAATCGCTCTCCGGCGTTGCCCCGATAATCATTTGCGTTGATTGTCCCGCAGGCACAAACGATGGCGCACTTTTATAAAGCGCAAGCTCCTGCTTCCCCTGTGCAATACCGTTTTGTATCTGACGCATCGGCTTTAGAATGCTTTTCCGGTGCTTATTGGGCGCAAGCTTTTCTAACCCCTCCGCGGTTGGCAGCTCCAGATTGACACTCATTCTGTCCGCAAGATATCCCGTCTGCTGAATGAGCACCGGATCGGCTCCCGGAATGCCCTTGACATGAACATACCCGCGGAAACGGTACACGTTCCGAAGCAGGTATAAAGTCTGATAAATCCGTTCCATTGTATCGTTCGGATTATTGACAATGCCGGAGCTTAGAAAAAATCCTTCTATATAATTGCGCTTATAAAAATTCATGGTAAGCTCACAAATCTCTTCCGGCGTGAAGGTGGCTCTTGGTACGTCATTGCTTCTGCGGTTGATGCAGTACTTACAGTCATAAACGCACTCATTTGACATGAGTATTTTTAATAAGGAAATGCATCTTCCGTCTGATGAGAAGCTGTGGCAAATGCCTGCCGCCAGACAGTTGCCCATATCACGTCCGTTTCCCTTCCTGTTAACACCGGAGCTTGTACATGCCACATCATACTTTGCCGCGTCTGTCAGGATTTCAAGCTTTTCCATAATCGACTTTCTTGTTGTGGAGTACAATTCAAGCTTTATTTCATTTTCACAAACGACGTTTTCTGACGCCAAATCACTTGAAATCTGTCCCATTATGCCACCTCGAACATTTATTCAGAAATTTTGTTCGTATTTATAGTAACACACATTTGTTCTGATTGCAAGTATGTTTTTTAAATTTCTTTTGGAACCTTTTTCCAATTATGATAATTCACATATGAGCTCCAAAATTCTCAATACATTTTGTTTTTGATAGTCGTTGTACTTATTCAGAAGCTTGTTGATGTACAGGTTACAAGGCTCTTCTCCGCTTTTTCCGACAAGAATATAGTCACATTTTACCTCAAGCGCGTCGGACAGGTGATAGAGCACCTCTGCCGTAAAGCCTTTCTTTCCTGTTTCGATTTCATATAGAAATTTCGATGATACATTTGATTTGCTTGCGAGATAATCTCTTGTGTAACCCTTGGTGAGTCTTAACTGGTGAATTCGTTCCCCTGCTTTCACATAAATCTGACTAATCATAATTTCTTCCCTTTCTCTTTTTGCGTGTGCCAGCTCTGCCTTTGGCCTTCCTTGAGCTGGACTGTTACCTTTGTGTTCCAATTAATACCTTCTCACTGCTGCCGCTTCGTGCTCGGGCAGTGGTATGAGTTAACATAATATATGTTGCGCGATTTTTGTCGAAAAATGTATTAAAGTATGCGAAATCGCGTTTTAACGACAATATTCTCCAATTTTTGGTATTTTATACGCGATTTCACATACTTTATTCCGATTTTCCATTACATTATGCTTTTTGTATTAATATGGGCGAGGTGGAGGGATGTGAGTTGCAAAACATTTTACATATGGCGAGCGAGAGTGCCAATCTAAACTCTAAGGAGCAAAAGTTTTTAATATTCCGTCTGAAATGTATTTTATACGATATCAGTAAATTGATTTTGTTTACGGCATTTTTTGCGGTGATGCATAAGCTAAGCGGTTTTATCTTCGCCTTTCTGATTTTTTATCCGATACGGCAGATATCCGGTGGGCTTCATTTTAAGCACTATTTTTCCTGTTTGGTGTTCTCATTTGTTTATATGCTTCTTGTTGTTGCAGTGCTTTCACCTCTGACACTGGAACTTGCGGTTGTCGTCCCTATCTTGGCAGTTTGCGCAACTGTCATTTATGCGATAGGGCCGATACGTCCGCCTTCAAGACCTGCGTTGAGTAAGCAGGAATTTGCGGAGCACCGTAAGAAGGCGTTTAGCATTGTTTGTTATGAAGCGGTACTGGTTGTATTGTTTTTTGATAGCGAGCTTGCCAGTGTGGGGTATTGGACTATTATTTTGCATACGTTGCAGTTGGTAATAGCGTTTATTGTTAAGAAAGGTGGTGAAAGAAATGCTTAAGAAATTGTCTTTGGAAAAGGTTGAGTTACTTTTGGCTTCTGCTTTTGCAACTGTTCTTATTACTTTAATTGTTGATTTGCCTTATACAGGTCTGTGTACTTTCTTCTTTGGAGAGCCTGAATATCCATTTGATGAGTAAGCTCTATTATTCTCGCATTTTTATCGTATAGGAAATTTCCTATACGATAAAAAGCTTCGAATATCATTATTTCTACTATATTTAAGCAAATATAAAAAACCACATAAAACCGCATAAAATAATTTTTATATACCACTCACGAACAAAGCAAATATAAGACTCTGAAATTGTCATTGTTAGGGAGACAAATTTGTACAGAATTTTAAATTTACTTATTTATAGATTTCTAAAAACACACTTTAAAACATAAGTAATTCATATTATCTTTTGTGATGTTTTCTGCTTGAATACTTGCTTTATATTTTTTCAATAATATATTCACTCTATATAGTCCAACTCCATGTTTCTCCCCCTTTGTGCTATATCCATACTCAAAAAATTTTTCAATCTCACTATTGGTCTTCCAACTACTTATATTAGCTATAGAAAATAAAATTTTGCTCTCTTTTTTTCCCAATCTTAACTCCATTTCTGTATCCCCTTGTTCTCTGAGCGCTTCAATAGCATTATCAAAGAGAATACCGATAATCTCTATTAAATCATTTACTGCAATATGTTCAATATTAATATCTTGTATTTCATATGTTATGTTAATATTGTATGCGGACGCAGTTGTGAACTTAGAGTATAAATAACCTACTAAAATTGGGGACATATTCAATTTCAATAATTTATTATATTTATTATCCTGTAATATTCTCTCACAATATTTATCTTGTTCATCAAATAATTCTTCTATATTTCGAATTGTATATCGCATACATTTAATTGCATTAATATGATTATCAAATTCATGCTGCTTCAGTCTAATTGTAGTCACTGCATCTTCAAATGTTTTTGTATATAACTCATAAGTTCTCAATTCCTCTTCCTTATGTTTCTTCTCGTTTTCTGAATTAATCCAAAGAATAAGCATTAGTGCTACTATCAAAAAGCAAATTACCATTTGTCGCATAGAATATGCATTAATCACTTTATATTCTGTAAAATATGAAATCAAACATATTAGCAAAAAAAATAGCAATATAATAAAAATAACTCTTCCAAACTTGGTAACTATATTCACCAATATGTTAAAATATTCCCTTTTCCATATTAAAAAAAATGCTGCAATTAAAATATTTATAATTATCATTACCAAATAAATATCAAATATTTTAAGTATTGACTCACCAATTGCCGCATATATCAAAAGTTGAAGCATTGGTATCGTACATATTGTTACACCAAATGGTTTTATTGCCCGTTTCCATGTATTCGTTATTCTAATTCTTATATACAGAAACCAATATACATACAATATTAAATTACCGAAACTAGTCCCTTCTAGTATAAATATTAATAACATATAAAATGCAAAATCAAAAACACTAATCCAGCTAATATTAATCTTCTTATTAGCCATTTTATGTATACAAAGTACAATACTCACATACTCCGTAAATAGTTTCAAAAAATTACCAATCATAATTCCTCAAAAAACCCCTTCTTCATCCTACCGCCAATCCGAACAACCTTCCCATTCCGCAGCTTCACCATCAAATTCACCTTATCCACATACTCAATAAACCGCCTGTTCACGACGGTATTTCTGCTGCATTGGACAAAATGCTTTCTTGGCAAATCCTTCATAAGATTTTTCAGCGATGCATATGGAATTTCAATCGTCTCGTCGAGCGTGTAAATCATGACATTTCTAAAGCTTGTCTCCAAATAAATCATTCTGTCGATATTCAGGGCATAAAGCACGCCGTCCTTCCTGTAATAGAAAACGCCGCTGTCCCTGTCATCACAAAGAGGTGCCTGTAATGCACGGCTTATGATTTTGCCTACATTGTCCATATCGAAAGGCTTTTCAATGTAATCATAACAATGCAGATTGTGAAACGCGTTCATCGCCTCATCTACAAGGCTTGTGATAAAAATAACAGGTGTAAATTCATAGCGCTTATATTTTCTGAGTCTGTCTATCAGCACAATCCCCGAAATATCATGTGCGTTTTCGCCGTCCAAAATGATATCCACCAAGAACAGGTCAATTTCATTTTCCATCGCATACTTATACGCGTCCGCACTATTATCAACGCAAAAAACAGCACCGACAGTGTCACATTTTCGTGTCAATTCCGCCAGTGCTTCCATACATGATCTATTGTCCTCAATTATCAGTACATTTCTTTTCATAGTTTACAGCATGCCCAATGCTAACCGATTTCCTGCTCCAAATCGTGGAACAATCCGCTGTGGAAAAATTCGTCCAGCGGGATATTCAAACCGTCACAGATTACTTTAATTGTCACAATTCCCGTATTTTTGCTGTTTCCGTTCATGATGTTTTTCAGTGTTGATGGCGGCATTCCCGCATTATACGCCAATTGTGAGATCTTCAAGTTCCTTTCATCACAAAGTTTTTTGATTCTGCACACTACTGCTTCCTGTGTCTTCAATTGCCCTTCACCTCTATATGAAATAATTTCTCATAAAAGTTCCGCAAACGTATCAGTTATTGTCCATACGTGCTTCCCTTTTGTATTATCTCATATTACAAGATTTCTATCAGGCAACCGGTTCTTATATGGTCTTTGTGACATTTTTATACATTTTCTGCATATTCCGCCTATGCCTTATCCGTCCGAAGCGCTTTGCGGGAAACAATCAGGAACGTAAGCGCATGCACCAAAAATGTGACTGTCCAAGTGACCGGATACGATATGTAAATCGTTTTCATGGTGTGGTACTCTGGGATTTGGAAAATTGTCGCAATCCATAAAAGCCGCAGTCCGCAGGCACCAATCAAAGACACAATCATCGGAACGACGGAATATCCAATTCCCCTTAGCGCCCCGACAAACACGTCCATCATTCCGCAAAGCGCGTAAAGCGTGCAAATCACGTGCATTCGTCCCAGCCCTGCCGCCACCACATCTGCATTTGGCGAATAAATGCCAAGCAGCGGTTCCCCGAAAAGCACCGCAAGATTTCCGAGCACAGCTCCCGTGATGATGACATACAGCTCACCCGCAAACAAAATTTTGTAAATGCGCTTGTACTCTTTTGCACCATAATTCTGGCTGGTAAAGGAAATGGTCGCCTGATAAAAGGCATTCATTGCCATGTAGACAAAGCCTTCAATATTTGCCGCCGCCGAATTTCCGGCAACCGCCACCGCACCAAACGAGTTCACCGCCGACTGAATGACCACGTTCGACAGCGAAAACACCATTCCCTGAAAGCCTGCCGGCAGACCGATTTTGACAATCCTTACAAACTTTGCCCCATAAATCCGAAGCTCCCTTAGCTCTAAATGGATACCTCCCTGCTCCTTTATTAAACAGCGCACGACAAGAAGCGCCGAAATCGTTTGCGAAATCGCGGTTGCCGCCGCCACGCCTGCCACGCCCATATGACAGACAATGACAAAAAAGAGATTTAAAATCACGTTGATAATCCCTGCGCCAAGCAGATAGTAGAGCGGTCTTTGCGTATCGCCGACCGCGCGCAAAATGGCGCTTCCGAAATTGTAAACCATTGTTGATGTCATTCCGAGAAAGTAAATGCGCAGATATATGACCGCAAGCCCCAAAACCTCCTCGGGTGCCTGCATCAGCTCCAAAAGCGGTTTTGCACCTAAAATTCCTATAATTGTCAGGATAATGCCGCTGCAAATGCTTAGCAAAATCGACGTATGGACGGTTTCCTTTAAATCCTTCTCCTTTTTTGCGCCGTAATACTGCGCTACTAGAACATTCGTTCCTATTGAAAGTCCCACAAATACATTGGTTAGCAGATTAATCAGTGAGCTGTTTGAACCAACAGCAGCAAGCGCGTTGTCACCTGCAAAACGTCCAACCACCACAATGTCTGCCGCATTAAACAAAAGCTGTAAAATGCTCGAACACATCAGTGGAATGGCAAAGAGCAGCATTTTCTGAAATACCGAACCGCTGCACATATCGATTTCATATTTCTTCTTCATGACCTACACCCTCTCTTTCACACATTTTCCATGTTATCCGCCATCTGTTTTGTCCCGCTCCATATCGGATTGCGCAAGGTCATCACAATCAATGGAATGACCATCAGAAACCAAATTACCGGCTCCGTCCAGATAATTCCCCAGTATCCAAACAGCCGTACAAACACAAAGGTAAACACAAGCTTACCGACAAGCTCGATAAAGCTGGAAAAAATCGGCGTTTTGTAATCGCCAAAGCCCTGCATGGAATTGCGCAGAATGACGATAAACACGACAACAATCAAAAAGGACATGTCCACCTTCAGATAAGTCGCGCCCCAGTAAATGATTTTCGCATTGTCCGTGCTTGCAAGAAACGCAATTAAGTACGGCGAAACCGTGTGCGCAAGGACGAAAATAAACGCAACCCACATACTTCCTAAAAGCAGGGCGTCCTTCATTCCCTTGCGTATCCTGTCGTATTTGCCCGCGCCGAAATTCTGACCGCAATAGGTCGCCATCGCCGCTCCCAAGACGCTGACCGGAAGGTTCCAAATCTCAAACACCTTGCGCGCCGCCGTATGTGCCACAATAATCGTTGTCCCAAGCTGGTTAATGCCGCTTTGCAGCACCAGTGAGCCAAAATTGACAAGACTTGACATCAGCCCCATCGAAAGCCCGCTCTCGTACATTGCCAAAACCTGACTTTTGGTGAGCGCGAAATCCGACCTTGTGATATGCAGAACCGGAAAGCCCACGTAAATCCGAATGAGGCATAATATCACGGATACAAGCTGTGCCAAAACCGTCGCCACTGCGGCGCCCTTTACGCCCGTGCCAAATCCGAGAATAAACGCATAGTCGAGAACAACGTTTAAGACAGAGGCAATCACAAGAAAAATCAGCGGTGTCAGCGAGTCGCCGATTGCCCGAAGCATGTTGGCGCACAGATTGTATGCGAGTGTGACAAACATTCCCCATATCAAAATGCTGATATAGGCACATGCCGTCTCAAGCTGTTTATCCGGTACATTTAAGAGGAGCAAAATCGGCTGGATAAACAGCACGGTTCCCACAATCAGAACCGCAGCCGTGGCAAAGCCAAGAAGAATGGAGCCTGCCACATTTCGTTTCAGCCCCCTCTCGTCACCGCTTCCAAAATACCTTGAAGTAATCACGCTAAACCCCAAGCTCAAGCCGTTGAAAAAACCTGTGAACAACGCGTAGAGTGATGAAACCGCCCCCACTGCCGCAAGCGCGTCCTCGCCCAAAATACTTCCCACAATCTTTGTGTCTACCAAATTATAAAAAATCTGAAACAAATTCCCTAAAAAAATGGGAATTGCAAATAATAAAATGCGCTTTAACGGTCTGCCCTGTGTCAGGTTTAATGTTGTTTTCGATGCTTTCATGTCATTTTCTCAATCCCTTTGGATAGTGGTTTTTCATAATCTGCCCCGCAAGCTTTCCCCAGCCGATACTGTAGCCTGCGCAGGTTATCAGATACCAGCCCTTTTCTCCTTCGTAGTTTAGTGTCTGCCCGTTTAAATAGGCATTTATGACACTCGTGTCATTTTTATCCTCTCCTGCACATAGCTCCATGTGGCGCTTTACGTCCTCTTTTTTGAGTGCAAGCGCAAGTGCGTGCGACGGTTCAAAGCGGTTCTTTTTGAAGGTTCCCAAATGCAGTCCGGCGCGCAGTACCTTTAGTCCTTTGATGGACGGCATTCCCTGCGGCATTCGGTAGAGCTGCTCGCCAAAACAAAGCAGGCAGTCCTCTTTCCCTTCTAAGAGATTGATTGTCAGATTTTCCTGCTGGAAGGTAAAAAATTCCTTCACATCTTTTGCCGGACTGCCCTTTTGTAGTCCGTTTTTTAAAAATCCCTGATAAGCGTCCGGCACTTCTCCCGCCTTTTGCAAAACAGCCACATAGTGACCCTCCCCGTCTATCAGATGGGGAAACAGCCTTATTGTATCCGCAATATTTTTTACGTCTAAACCACCTGTCCATGCTGCCCTGCCATCGCTCATTCCTTCTTTTTTTTCAACCCTGACAATCTCATAATCCGGGTGGCGTGCCAAAAACCGTGCGATCGTTCCTTCATTTTCCTCCGGTGCGAAGGTGCAGGTGGAGTACACAAGCCTGCCGCCCGGACGCAGCATCTGATTGGCGCAGTCTAAAATTTCGTCCTGTCTGTCCGCACAAAGCCTCACGTTTTCAAGGCTCCATTCCCTGCATGCCTCCTCGTTTTTGCGAAACATGCCCTCTCCCGAGCAGGGCGCGTCAACGAGGATTTTATCAAAATATGCATCAAACAGCTCTGACAGCCGCTTTGGTGCTTCGTTTGTCACAAGCGCGTTTTGAATACCCATGCGCTCTATATTTTCAGAGAGGATTTTTGCCCGCGCAGGGTGGATTTCATTGCACACCAAAAGTCCTTCATTTTGCATGTACGCGGCAATCTGCGTCGTTTTTCCGCCGGGCGCTGCGCACAGGTCAAGGATTTTTTCACCGGGCTTTGCGTCCAGACAGGGCACGGGCGTCATTGCGCTTGGCTCCTGTATGTAGTAGACGCCCGCCTCGTGAAACGGGTGCTTTCCAAACGGCATGGCTTCCTCATAATAGAATCCATTTGGCTCCCACGGCACACGGCGCGCCTGCGCGTTTTCAAAGTAAGGCGCTTTCTGCAAAAATTCCTGTGCACTTGTTTTTAGGGTGTTGACACGCAGCGCCTGCATTTTTGGTTTTTCATAACTACGCACGAACGCAGGATACGCATTTCCAAGCATATCCTGCATTCTGAGTTCAAACGCTTTTGGTAACTTTATCATAATACAAGTCCCTTATTTTCTTCACAGCCGAGAATGATGTTCAGGCATTGTACTGCCGCGCCGGACGCTCCCTTTCCGAGGTTGTCAAAGCGCGTGCTCACAAGGAGTCTGTCCTCATTTCCCGTCACATAGACCTCTATGCCGTCCCACCCTGAACAGGTGTTTCCTGCCAAAAATCCGTTGTATTCGGCTTCTTTTCCAAACGGCATGACTTTGACAAACGGCTCGCCTTTGTAGTAGGCTTCAAACAGCTCGTGCACTTGTTCGGGCGTCGGCTTACCGTTTAGCATGTCTGTGTAAAACTGCAGGGTTACGACCATGCCACTGTAGTAATCGCAGATGAGCGGCGAAAACAGTGGTGTTCTTGCAAGTCCCGTGACTGCCTGCATTTCCTTTAAGTGCTTGTGGTTTTGCGACAGCGCGTATTCCCTTGGCGCGTCGAGCTCTTCCTCCCGTACGCAGGACTCATAAACTTCGATTGTCTTTTTTCCGGCGCCGCTGTAGCCGGACATCGCAAATGCCGCTACAGGGTAATCCTTGGGGAGCATTCCTTTGGCAACCATCGGGTAGGCGATTGTGATAAAGCCTGTCGCGTAACAGCCGGGGACGGCTATGCGTTTTCCGGTTTTGATTGCTTCCCTGTGCTCCCACGAAAGCTCGGGGTATCCGTACGCCCAGCCTTCCTGTGTGCGGTGTGCGGTGGAGGTGTCTATGATAATGGTGTTGTCGTTTTCCACCATTGCGACTGCTTCCCTTGCCGCCGCGTCAGGCAGGCACAGAAATGTGATGTCGGACGCGTTGATGTATTTTTTGATTTCGTCAGGATTTTTTCGCAGCTCTGACGGGATTTTCAGGATTTCAATGTCGTCGCGTCCCTCAAAACGCTCGAAAATGCGAAGCCCCGTCGTGCCCTCGCTGCCGTCGATAAAAACTTTTTTCATCGGTGTTCTCCTTTGAGTTTTTATGGTTTATCGTCTTTACTTTAATAATATTATGACTGAACATGATAAAAGTCAAGCTTGGAAAATAATATGAATATTATAAAGCATTAATCATTGACTATTCCTTACCTGCTGCGTTACTTCGTCCAGCGTTTTTCTGAGCCTTTGTACTTCTGCAAGACTAAGTCCCGTGTCTTCCGCTATCTCCCCAACTGTCATCTTCCCTCTTTTCAACATCCGCAGTGCGGTTTCCTTTAAAATTGCCCTTGCGCTTGTTTCAATCAATGCTCCGCCCATAACCTCACCTACGCCTTTCTGTATGTTTTCATATTTCTGTGCAATTTCCTTAATCACATCACTGGATAGCTCTATAATTGTCCGCTTGTCAAACGCTCCGATTACGCCTTGTTGCTCCAGTTCGTCAAGCCTTTCTAGGATTTTCTGATACTCCGCTTTTAACTCCGCCAGCTTCTATTTCCTTCCTGTTTGTGTCTTTATCATATCATTATGCCACCCCAAATTCAAGAATTTCACAACATGAAACACGTTTAAAGACTGAATTTACAAAAACAGAGCCATCATTCCACAGCCAGCACCCCCACCATGAAACAACAGCCCTGTTAAACAATCCTTCTAATCAGTCAAAATCAAACTTCGTAAACCGTTTTGCCATATCCCGGTACCGGAAGCGTACCATCTCGTTCTTCTCGAGCACGTCCGCCTCCTTGCCTGTGTACTGGCAGCGCATACAGTAAAACTCGTCCTTTTCCTTGTCGTAAAACATATCGATATCCAAGTCCCTCATAAAGCACGAAGGACATCTGTAATTTAATTTGCCTTTTCTACCTTGAGACATGTCGCAAATACCTCCTTATTCCTGAGCGTGGTCGTGTAGCCTAATGTGAGCATTGGTGAGAATGCATAGCCCTCCTTCACATAGCCCGTGAAGTCTGTTCCGCAGGCTGCCATTGATACCTTCGTTTCAATCGGCGGAATGACTGCCGACACCTCCTTTGCACCTGCAAGGCTTTCCTCCCTGCACTTGTATGCGTAGTCGATGGTCTTTGTCTCGTTCTCACCCACGCAGCGAAGCGTAATGCCGTTCATATCCTCCGAGTACTCCGTCGTACCGTAGCAGCAAACGATATACTCGTTGATTTCCACCTCTGCGTCCGGCTTTGACATCTCCAAAATCGTACGCTCAATCTTAATATCCGAGCTGCCTTCCTCAAAGATAACCCTTGACTGCAATTTCACCGTCAAATCATAAAACTCAATATCCACCGGGTCCAGCGTCAGGATACGCGTCTTACCCTGTCCATTCGCATTCGGCTCCTCCGAAAAATGCGCTTTCGTACGGCATAAGCAAAGGTCAACCTCCTCGCCGTTATAACATACCTTCGCACTCCTGACCGTGCCCTCGCCTGCGTAATGCGTGAAGTAACCCGCCCGGTACTTCTCCTGAATAAGGAACGGATACGACGCGTCCCAAACGTGCTTTGTCCCGATACCAGTCTGCCACTCAAGCTTTGCGGCATACGGACGCAAGTCCACAATCGCGCCGCCCTGATCCATGTTGACGCACGCCCTCATAAACGGGTCACAGTACCAGAAAAGCTGTTTCTCGGAACCATATAAAATATCTCTCCAAAGCGCACACTCCGGCTCCGTGTAAACGCCCTTTGTCACGCCCTTCTTCTCCCTGTAGTAATCGGCAAACTCCGACATGGTCATATCGTCAAGCTTTCCCTCTTTTTTCAACTGCCCGTAATATGCGCAGCCGTCCTCATACGACTTTAACAAAAGCTCATACGGCGCTTCCCAGCGCCCCATCTTGTTCATCCAGCCGGGGCCGACAAACATCATATTGTAAGCGTAGCCGTTATTGTATTTCTCCAAATCCCTGTACTGGTCAATCAGGTTGTACATGTAAGGAAAATCCCATGTCTTGGAATCATAAATCATGCCGCGCAAGACGTTTTGCGGGTGCGTGCCGAAGTTCGAGCCGTTTCCGTCATAGCACGCAATCAAATCCCTTGACAAATGCGGGATTGCCACAATGCCCGAATCCTCCGCCTCGTTTGCGGCAGGTGCATGTGTATTCTGCTTTGAGGGAATCCACGGTGCCCACGGGCCGCCGTCCATAAAAGTATACCACGAATTGTTGCAGGTATGGTATGCCTTCGGGCCTTCCTCCCAGCAGGTCGCAACGGCACATTTTACCATCGGATATTTGCTCTTTATGTAATTAATAAGGTCTGCGTCCATATAATAAGAGCCTGTCGACTCGGGATAAAAGCCGAACCGCTCATGGAATTTGCCAAACACATCGTCCACAATCGATTTTTTATCTTCCATGGAAAACATCCAAATGCAGAAGTCCTTCGTCTTATACTTCTCGCGAAACTCCGTGCAGGGAAGCCCTAACAAGGTGAGCGCAATCTCATCACCATATTGTTCGTGGTGCTCCTTTGCAAGCGCAACCGCCTCATCGTTGAACAGGCTTGCGTACGTCATCTGAATGGTTGTCTTCAAGCCATTTTTGTGCGCACACTCCTGCTGCGTCTTAAAAATGTCGAGCGACTCCGTAAGCAGCGCTTTTCTTCCGATATCCTCCGTTTTTCCATGCCCTGTCACCTTTTCCGCATATTCCGGAACCATCTCCGGGCGATGGATAATATTTACCACAAATTTATCCACTGTTCTTCCTCCTTCTATCATCTTATTGCCATTTCACGACGGCTTATAGATGAAGTATAGCATTTCTGTCTGTTTTTTGTATCCAATATCCATTTAATTTCGTGCAATTTCAACCATTCTGTCACCAGCCCTTGAGCGCGGAAATTTTGTAATCCGCAAGCTTGCGCTCATGGCTGTCGGGACGCTTTTTCCACTGGTACGGCGAAGTCCCCACAATGCGCCGGAAATTCCTGTTAAAGGTGGACGGGGTGACAAAGCCGACCTTCTGCGCCACCTCCTCCATGCTGATGTCCGTCTTGTCAATCAGCTCACACGCTTTTCGGATACGCACGAAATTGACATACTCAATCGGCGTCATGTTCATTTTTTCCTGAAAAACGCGTCGGAAATGGGTTTCACTCATATGGCAGACCTGCGCCAAATCCGCAATTCGGAAATTGTTGGAATAATTTTTCTCCACATAATCAATCGCCCGCTCAAGTTGTAACGTTCCGTTGCGGATTTGCGTATGCGCCTCGTTTTTATCATTAAAGCGCGCAATTTCAAACACAAGCGCATACGCAATGCCCCATATGCACTCCTGATGGTATTCCCCCTTATGCCGAAATTCCTCCAAAAGCGTACGAACCAGCGTCGCAAAAGCCGGGTGCTCCTGCGCCTGCACAAAAAATGCCCTGTCATTTACCGTCTCCAATATATTGCGAATTTCCTGCGGCGTCCTGTTACTGCGCTTGAGCAGCTCCTTGGGGTCGATATAGATATATTCCCAATACGCAACTACCTCCTGATCGCTTCTTGTCACATGCAGGAAATTTGCCGGAATGCAGGATACCATCTGCGCGTCAAAGCGGTGCATATCCTCCTCAATCACCAAATCACCTGTTCCATAATGGCAGTAGCCGATTTCCAGCAGGTTATGGAAATGAAGATTGTTAATATTTTCACCATATACCTGCTTCCACTTGTCGCCGACTAAAACAAGCGCAGGTTTATCATTGGAAAGCTCATAAAATCGAAATTCTGTGGACTCCTTTTTCTTCTTGGACATATCAAACCTCCGTCTTGCATAACCTGCGCATTTTCATACAGCTACAAGCACCTGCCTGTTATGGCTGCAGGCTCCCGATAAAACGCATAAACGCTGCCTGCCCCTTCTCGTCCCGCTTATAAACGCCGGCGTGCTCAAGCACCTGACCAAAAACAATGCCGACCTCCTTTTGCAGGATTTCCATAACATTCTCTTTCGTCACGGTATCATATTTTGGCAGGATTTCCTCCACCCAGTCCGCGTGCTTTTCGAGCGTTTCATCGGCACGAATATCCGCCTGATTGACAATCGCGTCAGCTAAAAGCTCAAGCTCTGACTTTAGGCGCGACGGCAGTACGGCAAGTCCCATGACCTCAATTAATCCGATGTTTTCCTTCTTAATATGATGTAATTCTGCGTGCGGGTGGTAAACGCCAAGCGGGTGCTCCTCGGTCGTGATGTTGTTGCGCAGCACAAGGTCAAGCTCATAATTCCCACCGCGCTTTCTTGCAATCGGCGTAATCGTATTGTGCGGCTCGCCGTCCGTCTCGGCAAAGATAAACGCGTCCTCGTCCGTATAGCCCCGCCACTTATTTAAAATAATGTCCGCAAGCGCAATAATGCGGTTATAGTCCGCATGGGAAAGACGGATTACCGACATCGGCCACTTCACAATGCCTGACGCAATGTCCTCAAAGCCCTTTACCACAAGGGTTTTTTCTACCGGAGCCTTCGCCATCGCAAACTCGTAGCAGCCGCCCTGAAAATGGTCGTGGCTTAAAATCGAACCGCCGACAATCGGCAAATCCGCGTTGGAGCCGACAAAATAATGCGGAAACTGCTCCACAAAATGAAAGAGCTTGACAAACGTGTCATGATTGATTTTCATCGGAATGTGCTGCGAATTAAACACAATGCAGTGCTCGTTATAATATACATAAGGAGAGTACTGGAAGCCCCACTGGTTTCCCTGAATTTCCACGGGGATAATCCTGTGGTTCTGCCTTGCGGGGTGGTTTACCCGTCCGGCATAGCCCTCGTTTTCCATACAAAGCTGGCATTTCGGATAGCCGCTCTGCTTTGCGTTTTTCGCCGCCGCAATCGCCTTCGGGTCCTTCTCCGGCTTGGAGAGATTAATCGTAATATCCATCTCGCCATACTCCGTGCCCGCCTTCCACTTCCTGTCGCGCGCAATGCGGTAGCGCCGGATATAGTCCGTATTCTGACTAAACGCATAGTACCAGTCTGTCGCCGCCTTTGCGCCCTGTTCCTCATAAATATGGTTGAAGGTATAAATCACATCGGACGGGCGCGGCACAAGCCTTCCCATAATCTTCGTATCAAACAAATCCCTGTAGACAATGCTGTCGTCCGTCAAAAGCCCATGCGCTGCCGCATAGTCAAGCAGCTCCTTTAACAAGCCCTCCAAATCAAATTCTGCCGGATCTTTTATTTCAGGAAGCGTCTCCGGCTCCTCATAATCCTCAATGCCAAACAGCTCCAAAAGGCTGTTGATTGCATAAATCCTGTCCGTCTCATCTAAAAGTCCTGCTGTCATCGCATATTGTACCAGTGTGGCGATATTCTCTGTAATCATGATTTTCCTCCTTTAACGATTTCATCCTGCGGTTGATATGCCTTGATTACCTGCAATGCCGGAAGCGCGTTTCCGTCGTAATCAAAAAGCGCCTGATTTGCCCATTCGTTTCCGCATGGCCCCTTTTCCTGAATATAAGGAAGCGATGTTTCCGTCGCCCAGCCGCTGCCGCTTACGGGAAGCCACGCAGGCTCCCAGTAGAAAAAGCCCCTGCCCTTCTTTTCCGGCACGTTTTCAAGCGTCTGCAAAAACGCCTTCATAAAGTCACACTGCCCCTCCTTTGTCATGGCAAACGGCACCTTCGCGCAAAGCTCGGGCTTGGTCGCCATGCCCTTTCGCTTGTCGGGTGCAAGCTTTTCATACGCAATATAATCCTGCGTTGTATGCCCCATTGACACCTCGGCAACAACCAGCTCCTTTCCATAGCGAACCGCAATGTCGTTCATGTTGTTTGCAAGGTCGTCGAGTGAGCCATGCCAAAACGGATAATACGAAAGCCCGATAATGTCAAAATCGGCGCCTTTATTTTCATATATGTACTGGTCAAACCATGTGCGGTAAAGCTCATTCTTTCCGCCGTTGTCCAAATGAATCATAACCCTTGCAGCCGGACACGCCTCCCTGACCGCCCGTACTCCGGCACTTACAAAGCGCGCAATATTGTCATAATGCGGCACCTGTCCCTCCGGCCAGAGCAGACCGTTTGTCAGCTCATTTCCGACCTGAACCATATCGGGCACCGCACCGTCGCGGGCAAAATCTGCGAGTGTCTGCTTCGTAAAATCATACACCGCCTGCTCAAGCTGCTCCACATTATAGCCTTCCCACGCCTTGGGTTTGCGCTGTTTTCCGGGGTCTGTCCAAAAATCACTGTAATGAAAATCCAGCAGAAATCCAAGCCCTGCCGCCTTTACGCGCTTTGCCATGCGAAGCGTCGCCGCATAGTCGTTGTTTCCGCCGCCATAGGGCACACCCTCCGGCGATTTGGGATCGTTCCAAAGACGCAGGCGGATATAATTGACATCATAGCTTTTCAGGATTTCAATCAAATCCCCTTCCCTGCCATTATCGAAAAACCGCGCGCCGAGCCGTTCAATTTCATCAAGCGATGAAATATCCATTCCTTTCATATAGTCCGACATAATCACCCTCCGTTTCCTATTTAAAATATTTGAAAAAACCGCTTAAATCATTTATATTTTATCAATTACAGCCGCATTCGTAAACAAAATTTCCTCCAATTCCTCCAAATTTTTTATCTCATAATCAATACGCAGTCCCTTTGTATTCTGAAGTCCCTCGGGATTGTACCAGCAGCACACAATTCCCGCATTGTTTCCGCCCTGCATGTCGCTTGTGAGGGAGTCGCCGACAATCATGATTTCGTCTTTTTGGAATGTCCCAAACCGCGAAAGCGCCTCGAATGTATATTCGAAAAACCCGGCATTTGGCTTCTGCACCCCGATTTCGTCCGAAATCATCACTGCGTCAAACAGCTTGTCAAAGCCTGACGCCGCAAGCTTTCTTCTCTGCGCCGCAACCGTTCCGTTTGTCGCGGCAGCCTGTATCATTCCCCGCGCCCGAAGCGATTCCACAAGCGTTTTCGCATTGTCGTTAAAAAAGACCTTATCGCCCATTCGTAGCTGATATTCCTCATTAAACGGCTCCGCTTTTTCTTTTGGAAGTCCCTCGGTCTCAAAAAATTCAAGGAAGCGTCCTATCAGCACCTCCTGCTTGCTTATCTCGTTTCGCTCAAGACGCTCCCAATACTTTATATTAATCGCGGCGTAACGCTCCACCATCTCATCGGTACAGACGCCCATATCCAAAACCGCAAAGCATTTTTTCATGGCGTAATTCTCCGCCTTTGCGAAATTCAAGAGCGTCCCGTCAATATCCCACAATACCACCTTAATCATCTGTTTCCTCCGTTTCTGCAAAAATAGAAAAGCCCAAAAATAAAAGTAAAACCTAAACATATCCTATCATACGCACCTGCAAAATTCTATATACTTTCCAAAATAACACCCCAAAAACACGCAAAACCGTGGTTCACAGTTTCTTCACGAAATTCACAGTTTCATCACATTTAGGTAACATTTAAAACACAAATTGGGTTTATATTTAGTATTGTCAACAGGAAAGCAAAACCGAACAGGAAAAAAAATAAAACAAGATTATCATGAAGAAGGAGCGATTTCATTATGTATGATAACAATGACAGCTATTCACAGGAAACAAACAACACTTCCACAAACGGCGGGTATCAGGAATATTACTACACCACCGGAAGCAAGTACAGTCAGACCATTGATGTCAACCCCGACAAGAAAAAAAGGAAAAAAGGCAATGGTTTTGGAAAAAAGGTGGTCAGCGTCGCCTGTCTCGGACTGGTGTTCGGAGTGACGGCAGGTGCGGTGTTCAGCGTTCCCGCCTACATGAGTGTCAAGGAATTAAATCAGGCAAAGGCGGCACTGGAGCAGGCACAGGCGCAGACAGGTGACAGCCTTCCCGGGACACAAGGCTCTGCATCCCTCTCCACGACCACAAACGGACTTACGACCTCGAACGCCGCATACTCCAAAAACAAGGTTGACGCCAATATCGCGGCAATTGCAAAGAACTGCCTGCCAAGCGTCGTTTCCATTACCAATAAGGGTGTCACGGAGGTGCAGACATTCTTTGGCAAATATTTGCAGGATACGGAGGGCAGCGGCTCCGGTATCATTATCGGCGAGAACGACACGGAGCTGTTAATTGTCACAAACTATCATGTGGTATCGGGCGGCAATGAACTGACGGTTGTGTTCAGCTATGACGAGGACAGCGACGATCCGTCCATTGTAACCGCAAAAATCAAGGGCTATGACGCGGACAAGGATTTGGCAGTCATCGCCGTTCCCTTAAGCGAGGTTACCGATGAAATGCGTGCGCAAATCAAGGTCGCAACCATCGGCAGCTCCTCTGACCTTGAGCTTGGGCAGGAGGTTGTCGCAATCGGAAACGCACTCGGCTATGGTCAGTCCGTTACAACCGGTATCATCAGTGCGTTAAACCGCGAAGTCACTGTCTCTGATGACAACGGCGGTACGATTACCAACAAATTAATTCAGACCGACGCCGCAATCAATCCCGGAAACTCCGGCGGTGCGCTTTTAAATATGAACGGAGAGTTAATTGGTATCAATTCGGTGAAGGTTTCCTCAAGCTCCGTTGAGGGCATGGGTTATGCCATTCCGATTTCCGACGTGCAGTCAATTATCGAGGAGCTGATGTTAAAGGAGAGCCGCGAGGTGGTTTCCGAAAGCGCACAGGGGTATCTTGGCATTAGCGGTACCGATGTGACAAACGAAATCAACGAAACCTATGATTTGCCGCTTGGCGTGTTTATCACCAAGATTTATGACGGCTCGCCCGCCGCTTCCGCTGGGCTTGCAAAGGGCAATATCATCACAAAATTTGACGGGCAGACCATCAAGACATGGAATGACTTGGTAACCGTCCTGACCTACTACCGCGCAGGCGAGACCGTTGATGTCGTTGCAATGGTTCAGGGTGCAGACGGCTATGTGGAAAAGACCTTTACGCTTATGCTTGGGACAAAGGAGAGCTTTGGCGGGGAAACCCTATCGCCAAACAAGCAGGATACAGACAGGGACGCCGGACAGGACGACAGAAATGAAATGGAAATTCCTGAGAATGGGTATTTTGATCCGTTTGAGTTCTTCTGGTCAATGCCTTAATTACGCCCCCCCTTTCATTATTAACATAGATTTTTACAATAAAAAAATGCAAACCACGCGCAATGGTTTGCATTTTTTTATTACGAACTAACCTAATTTACTCAGCTCCACAGCCGTCTTAGCCGCAAGCCGCGCATTATTATAAACAAGCTGAATGTTCGAGTCCAAGCTGTCCCCGCCTGTAATCTCCTTTACCTTCGCAAGCAGAAACGGCGTCGTGTCCTTTCCATGAATGCCCTCTTTTTTGCTCTGTGCAATCGCCTCGTCAATCGCCTTGTTAATGACGTCCGGCTCCATTGAAAATTCCTCAGGAATGGGATTTGTGACAAGCATTCCGCCCTTTAAGCCGATTTCCTGCTTTACATGAAACGCTGTCGCAAGCTCAAGCGGCGTATCCAGCTCATAATCCACACCAAAGCCGCTCTTTCTCGTGTAAAATGCCGGAAGCTCCTTCGTGCCATAGCCAATCACGGGCACGCCCTTCGTCTCCAAATATTCGAGCGTCAGTCCCAAATCCAAAATGGACTTTGCACCTGCACAGATCACCATCACGGGCGTCATTGCAAGCTCCTCCAAATCCGCCGAAATGTCCATCGTCGTCTCCGCGCCCCTGTGAACGCCGCCGATACCGCCTGTCGCAAAAATTTGAATGCCTGCAAGGCTTGCGATAATCATCGTCGTTGTCACTGTCGTCGCGCCGTCCATGCCCTTTGCGATAATAATCGGCAAATCGCGTCTTGAAACTTTCGGCACGTCATAGCCGGTCTTTCCAAGGTGTTCAATCTCGTCCTTTGTCAGCCCCGCCTTCAGCCTTCCGCCGATAATCGCAATCGTTGCCGGAATGGCGCCGTTGTCACGGATAACCTGCTCCACCTTCAATGCCGTTTCCACGTTCTGCGGATAGGGCATACCATGTGAGATAATGGTGGACTCCAAAGCCACGACCGGTTTGTTTTCCGCAAGCGCCTGCGCAACCTCCGGTGCAATGTCCAAATATTGATTTTTCTCCATACGCGTTAAACTCCTTTTCTTTATAAAATAATCCTTTTCCATGCTTCCTGCCTGATACCTGCATGGCTCATACCGCCATTATAGCACGTTTCCAAAAATTACAAAAGCTCTATTCCCGCTCTTTTTTCAACCTCCGCCGCACTTAACATCGGATTGATGGTCTGCGCGCTCTCGATGGTAATGCCAGCCGCCGCAATGCCAAGCTGCGCCATCTCCCGAATGCCAAGCCGCTTCATATAGCCAAGCGCCAAGCCTGCCATGAACGCGTCGCCTGCGCCTGTCGTGCTGGCTGCCCTTGCCGCCTCGACCTCAAGAAGGAACTGCTGCGTCTCGTTCGCACAGTAGACACCCCGCTCGCCAAGCGTGATAAACACGTTTTTTACACCCTTTTCCAAAAGCACGGATGCCGCCCTTTCCAAATCCGCGTCGCCTGCAATCGAAACGCCGCTTAACACCTGCGCCTCATGCTTGTTTGGCGTGACGGCATACAGCTTATCCAGTACCGGTAACAGCTTTTCGGCTTTTTTTCCGGAAACGGGGTCTGCAAAAATGGGCGACTTGCTCTTTTCACAGATACATTCGACCGTGCATGCGGGTATGTTGGTATCAATCACCACAAGCCTTCCGCGATTTATAAGCTCAAGTTTAGTCTGTATATATTCCGGCGTGATATGCTCGTAAATCCGCATGTCCGAGAGCGCAAGCTTCATGTCCCCGTTTTCATCTGCGATATACAGATAGGTTGATGTGCTTTCGTTCGTGACGCGCAGACTGTCCTGCAGCTCAATGCCAAGCTCGCGGCAGCTTTCCGTAAGCTGTCCCGCGTACACGTCGTCCCCCATTGCAGTCACAAGCTTGACGTCCGCCCCCAAAAGCCGCAAATTATGCGCGATGTTCCTTCCCACGCCGCCAAGTGAAAGAATGGTCTTTCCGGGATTGGAGTCCCTGTCCACAAGCGCTGCGTCCGGCACGCCGCCAATGTCAATGTTTGCGCCGCCGACGACCGTACAGTAGCTTGGCCCGTTCGTCACATAGCCCTTTCCCAAAATATAGCCCTTTTTCATCAGATTGGAAATGTGTACTGCTGCCGACGAGCGCGCAATGCCCGCCTTTGCCGCCAGCTCCTCCTGCGAAATCATAGGATTTTCCACAATCCACTGAAAAATCTGTGCCTCTCTGTTTGTCATAAATGCTCCTCCTGCGTGTGCACTTACCAAATTTTTCTACACTTTTGTTTATTATGCTGAATTTTTATCTGTTTTTTTATCTATTCTTACTATAACATTAACAAAATCCGATGTCAATGCGTTCATGCACAAACACTTTTCATGTGTACAAACACCATTTGATTTGTTATAATATATCATAAACCAATTTCAGAAGAAAAGAAAGAGCAAGAACGGAGGTTTTCTATTATATGAGTAAGAAAAAAGCAGTTGTCGCGTTAGGGCATGACGCACTTGGATCTACCATTGTGGAACAGCAGGACGCGGTAAAGAAGACGGCAAAGGCACTGGCGGACTTGGTGGAGGCGGGCTATCAGCTTACGATTACCCACAGCAATGGCCCTCAGGTCAGCATGATCCACAAGGCAATGACCGAGCTGCGCCGCATTTATATCGACTACACGCCCGCCCCGATGTGCGTGTGCTCCGCCATGAGTCAGGGCTATGTGGGCTATGATATTCAAAATTCCCTCAAATCGGAGCTTTTAAAGCGCGGCATTTCAAAGCCCGTGAGCACGATTTTGACGCAGGTGACCGTTGATCCTTATGACGAGGGTTTTTACGAGCCGAAAAAGGCAATCGGCAGATACATGTCAAAGGACGATGCCGACATTGAGATTAACAAGGGAAATTATGTCATTAAGCAGGCGGACGGCTACCGCAGGATTGTCGCCGCGCCAAAGCCGATTGACATTGTGGAAATCGCGGCAATCCGGACGCTTGCCGACGCGGGGCAGGTGGTCATTGCGTGCGGCGGCGGCGGTATTCCCGTCATCGAGCAGCAGCATGTCTTAAAGGGCGCGTCTGCCGTTATCGAGAAGGACAGCATTGCCGGAAAGCTTGCGGCGGATTTGAAGGCGGACGAGCTGTTTATCCTGACAAGCGTGGATTATGTCTACCTGAATTTCGGCAAGGAAAACCAGACGCCCATTCAGAGCATGAACGTCGCACAGGCAAAGGAATATATCGAACAGGGGCAGTTTGGCGAGACCGATATGCTGCCAAAGATACTGGCGGCAATCGCCTATCTTGAAGAAACGCCAAACGGCAAGGTCATTATCACCGCGCTTGACAAAACGTCCGATGTGATTAACGACAAGGTGGGTACCGTGATTACAAAATAGCGTAAAAAAGCGTCATGCACAAACCGTCATGACGCTTTTTCTTCGTTTTGCAGCAGCTCCCTGACCAAAATCAGCATTGCGCCGATGATGATGGCAAAGTCCGATACATTAAAGACGACTGCCTCCAACGCATTTTTCAGTTTTGCGAGCACCTTGTTTTTAACGGGTGGAAGACAGAAGGAAACGTAATCGACCACATATCCGCGTTTCAGCCTGTCATAGGTGTTGCTGTACGCGCCGCCAAGCAGCAGCGCCAGTCCGCCCTTTAACACGGCGTTTCCCTTTGTCGTGAGCGTCGCCGCAAAAATTCCGGTCATGAACGCGCTAAAGACGAGCGAGAGCATTGCCACAAGCTTTGCGTTTTTTGCGCCAAGGTGCAGCATTGCGCCTGTGTTGTGGTGCTTTTTTATGCAAATGCGCCCTCCTGCTGCCGGAATTTTGTCCTCCGGTGCGACGTGCCCTTCAATGTAGTGCTTTATCCCGCAGTCTGCCGCGAAAAATGACACGAGTGTCATAAAATATCCCATCGACCTGCACTCCTTTCCTGCTGCCTGTTTACCTCTAAGCTATCACAAAAAAGGCGTCCCTGTCAATTCCTTATCGTCTGATTGTTATCGTCTGATTGTTCCCTCAATCACCGTGTTTGCGGCGTCCGCCGTCGCGTTTCCGGCGTCAGAGGCACCCGAGCTGCTCTCCCCTGTCTCGGACTGGGACTCGCCTGTGCCCGTTCCTGTACCAGCTCCACTGCCATTGCCATTGCCATTACCTGTGCCGTTTTGGTTCCGCACATTCAGCTTGCCGTGCAGTCCCATATAAAAGTCCTCCATTGCGCCGTTAATCTGAAACTGGTTTGACTCAAGAACGGTAATATACTCTTTTACTAATTTCCCCAAATTGCTGTCGGGATTGGCGTCCGCAAACTTGCGGTAATACTGGAGCGACTCCTTGTCCACCACGTCGTCCGTCTCGCCCTTGTAATAGTGCTCCGTGCCTTCCGCGCTGTTATAGCCGCCGGAAATCGCGTTTGTCGCAATCTCCTCATAAAGCTTTGACGCCGCGTCCGTTGTCAGATGGTTTGGAAATTTCTCAAGGTGCTTTTCAAACAAAAGCGCGCGCTCAAGCATTTCCGAGAGCGTCATGTTAATGACCTTGCGGTTCTCCTCATCAGACATTGCCATGGACGGCTTTTCATTCTCAAGCTTCATTAAATCCATAAACGCTACCATGTCCTCGGGCATATACTGCCTGCTCTCGTTTAATCCTGCAAAATCAATATTCCTGATGTCATCGCCAAAGCTTAAAATCCCCGAGAAAAAACGCTCCACGTCCGCCGCTCCCGCGCTGACAATGTTTGTATTGATATAATCCATGATATTGTTGGGGTCAGTGCCCTCATCGCCAATCATGGCGTCAAACTCGCTATAATCCCCACTGCCACTGCCACTGCCGTCGCCAGCAGTGCCGTCGCCGTTTTCCCCGCTGCCGCCCTCACTGCTGCCTTCCTGTGAGGACTCCGAGCTTTGGGAGGTCTGTCCCGTAAGCGGGTCCTGATTGTCATTGACCTTGTCCTTTTTGCCGCACGCGGAAACGCAAAGCGCCACTGCGCAGGTCAGTGCGGTTGTCACTGCTACTTTTTTGAACATACTTTTCTTTTTTATAACCTTCATAACGATTTCCTCCATTTTCGTTCTGATATTTTTTGTCACTATCAGCATTTCTCTTTTTTGGCGAAAATATGCATGATAAATTTGAAAATGATTGAAATACTTTCAGAATTAGACTAAAATAGAATTATAAAATCAAAAAATTTTTATGTACCACAAAGGAGGTATTTCATGCAACATAGCAATCCCCTGCTTCACGGCAATGACAGCACGAACAAATTTATCACCATCGGCGAAATCATGCTTCGTCTGACGCCGCCAAACTACGAAAAAATCCGTATGACCTCAAATTTCGAGGCAAGCTACGGCGGAAGCGAGGCAAACATCGCGCTTGCGCTTGCCAACCTCGGTATCGACAGCACATTTTTCAGCGTTGTTCCGAACAACAGTTTGGGAAAGAGTGCAGTCCGTATGCTGCGCAGCAACGACGTGCACTGTACGCCCGTCATTTTAAGCACGCCGGAGGAAACGCCCACGCACCGTCTTGGCAGCTACTATCTTGAGACCGGATACGGAATCCGTCCAAGCAAGGTCATCTATGACCGAAAGAACAGTGCGATTACGGAATATGATTTTAGCAAGGTTGATTTGCACGCCTTGTTTGAAGGCTTTACATGGCTGCATTTGAGCGGTATCACACCCGCGCTTGCACCAAACTGCGCGGAGCTGATTATGAACTGCCTGAAAGTGGCAAAAGAGATGGGGCTGACGGTCAGCTTTGACGGAAATTTCCGTAGCAAGCTTTGGACATGGGAGCAGGCAAGGGATTTCTGTACGCAGTGCCTGCCTTATGTGGACGTGTTGTTTGGCATTGAGCCGTATCATTTGTGGAAGGACGAGGAAAACCACGCGAAGGGCGATGTGAAGGACGGCGTGCCTTTGCAGTTAAGCTACGAGCAGCAGGACGAAATTTTCCACGCCTTTGTGGAGCGCTATCCGAACATCAAGTGTATTGCGCGCCATGTGCGTTATGCGCATAGTGGTTCGGAGAATAGCCTGAAAGCCTTTCTTTGGTACGAAGACCATACATTCGAGAGCAAGCTTTTTACGTTCAATATCCTCGACCGTGTCGGCGGCGGCGACGCGTTTGCGAGCGGGCTGATTTACGCGATGATGCACGGGTACAGACCTATGGATATGGTCAATTTCGCGGTGGCAAGCAGCGTGATTAAGCATACCATACGAGGCGACGCGAATATCACGGACGATGTGGCTAGTATTCGGAATCTGATGAATATGAATTATGATATTAAGCGGTAAAAAAATCCCCCCTGTCGGTTTGTGCGGCAGGGGGTTTTCTTTTATTGGTTTTTATCTATTCTTTCTCAATTTCAGAAACGTTTCAATATAAAATTTTTACTCTTGACAAAACTGCCATATGCCTTTAAAATGCGAGTTATAAAGAGGAATGGGTTTTTCGACCGTACAGCTATTGCTCAAGCGGCTTGCTCGTTTCTTTTTTTGTCCTTAAAATATCATACAGATACCGTTTTCCGTCTTTTGCATGACTTGATATTATTAATCATTTTTTAATACAAGAAAACTCCGACCATTTTCACCCAAGCTCCGCAAGAAACTCAAAAACACCTGCGATGTTGAGGCTGCCGTAGCCCCATTCACGATTCGGATACTCCAGGTAATCCTCCCTGTCCGCCCCACGAATCAGATAATTTTTGATTGCCGTGGAGTTTACAAAAAGGTCGTTTTGGTTCACCACCGCCCACTCCAACAGCTGCGCACAGCCGCCAGCCGTGATTGCCGCCGAGATGCTTGTGCCGTTTCCCGGACCAAACGGTGTGGAAACATTGACGCCCGGCGCTGCGATGTCCGGCACGACAAGCCCGTTTTTCCCAAACCCGCGCCCCGACGAAGGCGCGATGCTGACATTTGAGGACTGATAGTTGGACACCGTGATGGTCCCTTCGGCGTAAGCCGGCTCCGTGATGGTGGTCTGCGGACTTGCCTCGAGAAAATAGGTATCGGACGAAAGAAACTGCGAAATCGGCAGCCAAATGTCAAAGCAGCCGCCCGCCACATTTCCCGCAGAATTGACCCGGATATTCCAAACGCCCGCCGTGGGCTCGATAAACCGGAACCGAATCAGCTCTGCCCCCGAAGTATGCTCCACCCAAAAATATTCAATGATAATCCGCGTCTTTTCAAACACAAAGGTAAATTCCTGCGGCTGCGGACTGCGCGGATTGCTCCAACGGATTCCTTCTCCGCCGGGCGTGCGCACCGTTACGTTGTAATAATACGGCGCCTCCCCCCACAAATCCATGACAAATCCCCGCTCATTCTCCCCGACGCGAAGCTGCACGTCCTTATACGCCTCCCGCATGCTCATCTCGGCATGAAAATGATGCGACGTATTGCCCTCGTTTCCCGCAGGCGTCACAATGACCTGACTTTTCTTATAGCTCAATGTATTGAGATATGTTGCAAGTGTACCGGAGCCCGCATGGTCCCCCAAGCTTGTTCCTAAGCCAAAGCAGATTACAAGCGGCGTATATAATACCTGAGCAAACTTTTGCAGGTATTGCAGCGCCTGCAAAATATCGGTTTCAGAATAGCAGGGCACTCCCTCCGGAATTTTGTAATAATCCCTAAGATACGGTTTAATTTCCTTGAGCTTAACCATGACAATCCGTGCATCGGGCGCTGCTCCGACAAAGCTTCCGTTTGCAATCGGGCTTCCCGCCGCAACTGCCGCCAGCTCGCTCCCGTGTCCGTTTGCGTCCGTGCTTGGCACAATCGAAAACGGGTCGTCGCTTTGCAGCGCCGCGTTAATATCCTCCTGCGTATATTCGGAGCCGTACTCAAATCCTTCGGGAAGCGTTCCGGTCTGAATGGTTTGGTCCCATATTGCCAAAATCCGGCTGTTTCCCGCCATGTCGCGGAAAACCTCGTCCTGATAATGGATACCCGTATCAATAAAACCGATTGTCACGTTTTTCCCCGTCAGATTTAACGGCGGTCTTTGCACGGAAAGAATCCCCACGTCCGCAAGGCTGAGCGTGTTGAGGTCCACGTTCCGGTCCTGCTGGTCCACCTGAACAAGCCCGTAGCATTTTGGAATAAACGAGTACGATGCTTTCGAAAAGCGCAAATCGGGCAAATCGCTTCGTCTAATATAATAAATCTGCAAATCCTCATTGATAATATGATTACAGTAATCAACGGGTCTTTCATACTCGTAATCAGCGGGTAGCACAAAATTAACCACCAAATCGGCATATTCGTTCGATAAAATGCGTTCTCTGCAAGCCACTGTTTTACCCCTTTTTCAGGTAATTGTTATAGTTTATGCCACATTACCGTAAAACGTGTTTCCCATTAGCGACTCTTTTGCGCAATGGCTTTTTGCAGCGCGCCAAGCACCCGCTTTTTGTCGGCGCTCCAAACTGGCGCAATCAGCTTTGCCTTCGCCCCGTCTCCCGTCATGCGGTGGATTACCATACCCGGCGGGAGGATTGCAATGCAGTCTGCCACCAAGCGGGCGTATTCCTCAAGCTCCAGCGTCCGAAATTTCCCCTGCAAATATTCCCGCTCCAAATCCGTTCCCTCTAAGACGTGCAAAAGCTGCAGCTTTATGCCGTCCGCGCCGCTTTTTCCGACGTAGGAAACCGTTTCCATCATTTCGTCTTTTGTTTCATACGGAAGTCCGAGGATTACGTGGACAATCACCTGTATGTCCGCTTCCTTCAGTTTCCGCACCGCCTCGTCATAAACCGCAAGCACATATCCGCGGCGGATATAATCGGCTGTCTTTTCATGAATGGTCTGCAAACCAAGCTCCACCCAGACAGGTTTTCGCCTGTTAAGCTCCTTTAACAGCGCGGTGACTTCATCGGACAGACAGTCCGGTCTTGTAGCAATTGAGAGCACAGCCACCTGCGCGTCGGACATCGCTTCCTCATAAAGCGCGCGCAGCCGTTCCACTGGCGCATACGTGTTGGTAAACGCCTGAAAATAGGCAATATACTTCGCCCCGTGATATTTCCCTGCAAGCCGCTCTTTTCCGCGCGCAAGCTGTTCGGTTATGGAAAGCGCACGGCACTGCGCAAAATCGCCGGAGCCTGCGCCCGAGCAGAAAATACAGCCGCGCGTCCCAAGCGTGCCGTCCCTGTTCGGACAGGTAAATCCACCGTCCAGCGCAATTTTATAGACCTTTTCCCCAAAGGTGTCCTGCAAATATTGGTTGAGTGCATAATACTCCATGCGCTCAGACCTCAAACGGCGTCGTTCTTCCCTCTATAAAATCCTTCGCGCAAAGCAGCGAGTTTTCCACCATGTTCGCCACCGCCTCGTCCGTGTAAAACGCCGTGTGCGGTGTCACAAGGACGTTGGAATACGACTTTAGTATGGCAAGCTGCGGATTATTTAACGGCTCTCCCACACGGTTAAAATAGTAAAGCCCGCTCTCCTGCTCAATCACATCAAGCCCCGCAAAGCCAACCTTCCCGCTCTCTACCCCGTCAATGAGCGCCTGCGTGTCAATCAGGGAACCTCTTGCACAGTTTATCAGAATGACGCCCTGTTTCATTTTGTCAATCGCCGCCTTATCTATCATATGATAATTGTCGTTTGTGGCAGGCGCATGAAGGGAAATGATGTCACAGTCTGTAAAAATTTTATCAAGCGGCACGTACTGCGCGTTTTCCTGTACCTCATCGCTCTCATAAATATCATACGCAAGGATTTTACAGCCAAAGCCTTTTAAATGCGTGATGACAGTTTTGCCGATTTTTCCCGTCCCGATAATGCCGACCGTGCAGTTTGGAAGCTCCTTGCCGATTTTCCCCTTTAATGTAAAATCCTGCACGGCTGCCGTATTCATGATATGCTTGATTTTGCGGCACCCCATTAACATCAGCATGATGGTGTAATCCGCCACGCTTGACGGCGAATACGTAATGTGGATAACGCCCATGCCAACGCTTTTTGCATATGCGTAGTCGATATGGTCATAGCCGATTGTGCGCGTGGCAATGCATTTTACGCCAAGCGCCTTCCAGCGTTCTATCATTTCCTTATTAATTACTGTCGTGATGATATTGACGACATCATACTCCTTTGCATAGTCAAGGTTTTCCATGCAGGGTGTTTCGTTTGTGTATGCCCATTCCACCTGATATTGTTCGCAGAACCGCTGAAAATCCGGCAGCTCGTCGAAGTCGCGCATACTGTATACGTATACCTTCATTTGCTATTTTTCCTCCGTTTCTCTATCACTCGTTGCTGTATCATCAGTATAGCATAGTTTGGTTTTTTTTCCAATGTAATACGTTCCTGAAATGCGTTCCTCCATGGCTTTTTTTATTGCACCTTAAAAAATACTTGATGCACCTTGACCGCCGTTTTAGAAAGTGTTATTATTTTAACAACCAAGGATTTTTCCTTAATTTACAACAAAAAAGATATTTAGAATGGAGGATTTTCAAATGAGTAAGGGATTTCAGGATTTGCTGAAAAAGGTCTACGAATGCGAGCGCAAGACCGTCGCCGTTGCCGTTGCGGAAGACGAGCCGGTGCTTGAGGCTGTGCAGGCTGCAAAGGAGAAGGGTATTGCAGACGCGATTTTAGTCGGTGACGAGGCAAAAATCAGGGAAATTGCCGCTTCCATGAATATGGATTTGGCTGGCTTTGAGATCATCAATGAGCCGGACCATGTGCAGGCGTCGCTTACGGCTGTCAAGCTTGTTCACGACGGCAAGGCGGATATGTACATGAAGGGACTGATTGACACCAAGAATTTCTTGAAGAGTGTTTTGGATAAGGAAGTCGGACTTCGTACAGGAAGGGCGCTCTCGCATGTGTGCGTGTTTGAAATCAAGGGTATTGACCGCCTGTTGTTCTTATCGGACGTTGCGTTTATGACGTATCCGACGCTTGAGGACAAGGTTGCGATTATCAACAATACGGTTGAGGTCTGCCACGCCTGCGGTATCGCAAATCCGAAGGTTGCCCCTGTTGCGGCGGTTGAGGTTGTCAATCCGAAGATGCCTTGCACGGTTGACGCTGACGAGCTTGCAAAGATGAATGACGAGGGCAAGATTACGGGCTGTGTGATTGATGGGCCGCTTTCGATGGATATGGCGATTGACAGCGCCGCGGCTGCACACAAGGGCGGAACGGGCAGGAAGATTGCGGGCGACGCGGACGTTATCCTGTTCCCTGATATTCATGCAGGAAATCTTGTATATAAAGTGCTGACACATCTTTGTGATGTAAAGAACGGCAATATTTTAACGGGTACTGCCGCGCCTGTTATCCTGACATCACGTTCTGACTCGTTTGAGGCGAAGCTGAACTCGATTGCGCTTGCGGCGGTTGTTGCGGAAGCGATGAAGAAAGCGAAATAAAAGGAGGAATCATATTATGGCAATCAAAAGTCTGATTATTAATCCGGGCTCTACTTCCACCAAGATTGGTGTATTTGAAGATGAAACGTTACTGTTTGAGGAAACCTTAAGGCATTCTACGGAGGAGATTTCCCAGTATGCCACGATTGTAGACCAAAAGGATTTCAGAAAGAAAATTATTACGGATTTGTTAGCGGAAAAGAATTTTGATATCAATTCACTGAATGTTGTTGTCGGGCGCGGCGGTATGCTGAAACCGATTTCGGGCGGTACATATGCGGTGACGGACGCGCTGCTTGCCGACTTAAAGGTTGGCGTACAGGGACAGCACGCTTCCAATCTCGGCGGTATTCTTGCAAAGGAAATCGCGGATTCGGTTGGCGTTCCCTCTTATATTGTTGACCCTGTTGTGGTTGATGAATTGATGCCGATTGCACGGTATTCGGGTGTGCCCGAGCTTCCGCGCGGCAGTATTTTCCATGCATTGAATCAAAAGGCGGTTGCGAAGCGATATGCCACAGAGGTTGGAAAGGCATATGATGAGCTGCGGTTAATCGTGGTTCATATGGGCGGCGGCGTTTCAGTCGGGGCGCATGAGAATGGTAAGGTTATTGATGTGTTCAGCGCATTTGACGGCGACGGCGCGTTCTCACCGGAGCGTGCGGGCGGTGTTCCCTGTGGGGCGCTTGTCAAGATGTGCTTTTCGGGGAAATATACCGAGAAAGAAGTCTACAGTAAGCTGATTGGCAAGGGCGGATTTAACGCTTATCTTGGCACAAATGATATGCGCGAGGTGTCAAAGCTTGCCGACGAAGGAAACACGACGGCTAAGGAAGCTAAGGAAGCGTTCCTGCTGCAGGTGTCAAAGGATATCGGCTCTATGGCATGCGTTTTGAATGGAAAGGTTGACCAAATTATCGTAACGGGCGGTATCGCGTACGCAGCAGATGTTGTCGCAACTCTCAAGGAACGTGCCGAGTGGATTGCTCCGTTTACGGTATATCCCGGCGAAGATGAGCTGCTTGCGCTCGCACAGGGCGCGCTTCGCGTGATGAATGGGGAAGAGAAGGCAATGGACTATTAATGAAAGCAGTTGTTGCAATTGATTCACTCAAAGGTAGTTTATCATCTCTTGAAGCCGGCAGGGCGATTGGCGAAGGAATAAAAAGGGCAATGCCAAATGCCGAGGTCTGTGTCCGCCCGCTTGCCGACGGCGGCGAGGGCACTGTGGAAGCGCTCGCTTTGGGAATGGGCGGCGAGCTGGAATGCGTCACGGTAACAGGACCTTTGGGCGAGCCTGTCGAATGTACATACGGAGTGATTGCGGACACAAAGACCGCCATTATTGAAATGTCGGGCGCCGCGGGAATCACGCTTGTCGCGGAGCAGGACAGAAATCCGCTGAACACCACGACATACGGCGTAGGCGAAGTGATTAAAAACGCGATTGTCAAAGGGTGCAGGCGCTTTATCGTCGGCATTGGCGGAAGCGTCACAAACGACGGCGGACTCGGCATGCTTCAGGCATTGGGCTACGGAATGCTTGACAAAGACGGAAAACAGGTTCCATTCGGTGCAAGGGGCTTAAAGGAGCTGGAAACCATTACGGACGACTATGTTTTGCCTGAACTCAAGGAATGCACCTTCCGCATTGCCTGTGATGTAACAAATGTTTTATGCGGGGAACAGGGCTGCAGCGCGGTCTTTGGCCCGCAAAAGGGCGCAACGCCGACCATGATTATGCAGATGGATAAGTGGCTTGCCTACTACGCAAAGCTGACCTGTGAAAAATATCCGCACGCCAATGCCAAACAGGCAGGAACGGGGGCTGCTGGCGGTTTGGGATTTGCCTTTCTCTCCTACACCAACGCCGTTTTGGAATCCGGAATTAAGATTGTTTTGGAGGAAACAAAGCTGGAGGACTATATTGCCGCATCGGATATTGTTGTGACTGGGGAGGGAAGGCTTGACGGACAGACGGTTTTGGGAAAAGCGCCAATCGGTGTCGCAGAGCTTGCCAAAAAGCATGGCAAAAAGGTCATTGCATTTTCCGGCTGCGTGACAGACGACGCTATCGCCTGCAATGCGCATGGAATTGACGCATTTTTCCCGATTCTCAGGGGCGTACAGACATTGCAGGAAGCAATGGATTCCGACAACGCGAGAAAGAACATGGTAAATACGGTTGAACAGGTGTTTCGTTTAATCGACAGTTTTCAGGAATAGAAGGACAAAACTATGGGATATGATTTCAGCACACTTGGCGCAATTTTTGGGCTAATCATTGCGATTATATTGATTATCAAAAAAGTGCAGCCTGCATACAGCCTGATACTGGGCGCACTAATTGGTGCATAAAGTTATAAAAGCAAAAAATTGGACTGTACATAAAAATCCCCCGCATTTATTTTGCGGGGGATTTTATTTGCTATGTATTATTTACATAATCTTCGTAATCATCGCTTCCTGTTCTCTCTGCTTCTTGAACATTGCAATCTGCACTTTCTGCAAATTCTCGTCACGCTTCAAATCCGTGGACGCCTTTGCCATGTCCAAATCCTCAATACGGCTCTGTGCCGCTGTCATGTTTTCGTAGGCAACCTGATTCGAGCGTTCTCTTGCGGCAAGTCCGTTTGCACTTGCGCCCAGCTTGCTTCTGTCTGAGCTTACCTTCTCAATTGCCCTGTCAATCGTATCAAGGTCGAACTTTCCGCCTGTTACATTAAAGCCTGCAATGCCGATTGCGTCCAAGCTCGCGTCGCCAAGCTGGATTTTACTGCCCTTTCCTGTGGGGTTGCTTGCAATCTCCATCGTCGCAAAGCTGCCGTCCAAAAGCTTTGTCTCATTGTAGATTGTATTCTTTGCAGCTTCGCCGATTCCTGCCATCTGCTGGTCAATCTCGTCCTGTATGATTCTCCTGTCGTCCTCGCTGTTCGTGCCGTTCATCGCCCTTACGGCAAGCTCCCGGATTCCCTGAAGGCGCTCCATGATACTGTCATAACCGCCGTCCGCAATGTTCGTGACATTGATACCCTCGCGGGTGTTTCTCGTTGCCACATTGGTCGCGTTTGCGTTTGCCCTTAACTTATTGGCAATCGCCATTCCCGCCGCATTGTCGGCAGCCCTGTTTATTTTTTTGCCGCTGGCGATTTGCCCGTAGCCGTTCACCGCGTTAATTCTTGTAATGCCGCTCATAACAACCATCCTTTCTTACCGAAATTACCATAATATACTACTTTCATCATATCTCATTTTTTTCGGTTTGGCAATATCTGTAAGCAGTTTTTTAACAGATTTTATATAATTTTTATCACAACTGTTTTATACGAGAGTCCGTGTTTAAAGCCTCTATTTGAAACCTATTTTTAAAGCCTGCACTTAAAGTCTTCATACCCGAATTGTCTCACCACCTGCAGCCTCCCGTCCTCTCTAAGCGCCGCAATATCCGGCAGGGGCATTCCGTTGAAGGTATTGTTTTTCACCATCGAATAGATTGCCATATCCCCAAAAATCAGCCGCTCCCCGATCTTGAGCGGCGCGTCAAACGAATAATCCCCGATAATGTCCCCCGCAAGGCAGGTCGGTCCTGCAAGCCGGTATGTGTAGGGCTTTTCCCCACGCTCACCGCTTCCGTAAAGCGGCGGGCGGTACGGCATTTCAATGACGTCCGGCATATGGCAGGCTGCGGACGCGTCAAGGATTGCAATGTGCGCTTCCCCGTTTTGCACAAGCGCAAGCACCTGCGTCACCAAAAAACCCGCATTCAGCGCAACCGCCTCGCCCGGCTCCAAGTATACCTGCAACTGGTATTTCTCCTGAATGTGCTTCACCAGTTTTATTAATTTATCAACATCATAATCCGTTCTTGTAATATGGTGTCCGCCGCCGAAGTTCAGCCATTTCATCTGATACAGGTATTTCCCGAATTTTGCTTCCACCGCCGCCAAGGTCTGCTCGAGCGCGTCTGCATTCTGCTCGCAAAGACAGTGAAAATGCAGTCCCGATATGCCTTCAAGCTCGGCTTCCTCAAAATCGGAAACCGTCACGCCAAGGCGCGAACCCGGCGCACAGGGGTCGTAAATCGAATGCTCCTGCGTGGAGCACTCGGGATTGATACGAATGCCGCATTCTTTTCCTGCCCCAAGCGCCCTGTCCCTGTACTGCTTCCACTGCGCAAAGGAATTGAACACAATATGGTCGCAAAACTGCAAAAGCTGCTCCATATGCGCCTCACAGTACGCAGGCGAGAACACATGGTTTTCGCATTTTTTCCCTGCACCGCCAAGGTCCGTAATCTCGTTTTTGCAAAGCTCCTCATACCCCAGCCGCGCCTCGTACAATCCGCTTGCCGTAACGCCGTCGATGTAACGCCCAATCAGCGGATAATAGAAATACATCGAAAACGCCTTCTGCGCAAGGAGGATTTTACACCCCGTCTCATCACTGACATGGCGAAGGATTTCCAAATTGCCGCGCAGTGCCGCCTCACTGACGACATAGCTTGGCGTGGCAATCTGATTTTGTATATTCTTTTCTGTAATCAGCTCAAAACGATAATCCAAGGTACACTCCTTTTATTCTACCAGCACTGGCGCATGGCTCTCCTGCCACGGCAGCCCCCACTTGTTTAACGCCTCCATGTACGGGTCGGGATCAAATTCCTCCACCGTGTAAACGCCCGCCTTGTTCCACGTTCCGGTCAAAAGCATCATTGCGCCAATCATGGCAGGCACGCCCGTCGTGTACGAAATCGCCTGCGAGCCGACCTCCCTGTAGCACTCCTGATGGTCGCACACGTTGTAGAGATAATAGGTCTTGTCCTTCCCGTCCTTTTTCCCCGTGAAAATACAGCCGATATTCGTCTTACCCTTTGTGCGCGGTCCAAGGCTTGCGGGGTCTGGCAGCAGCGCCTTTAAGAACTGAATTGGCACAATCTCCCTTCCCTCGTAGCAAATCGGCGTTGTGGAAAGCATTCCCACGTCCTCCAAACACCGCATATGGTCAAGATAGCTTTGTCCAAATGTCATAAAAAACCGGATACGCTTTACATTCGGAATGTTTTTGGCAAGCGACTCGATTTCCTCGTGGTGCAACAGATACATATCTTTTTGACCTACTTGGTCAAAGTTGTACTCGCGCTTTATGCTCATTGCCGGAATTTCCACCCAATGACCGTTTTCCCAATAACTTCCGGGCGCGGACACCTCCCGCAGATTGATTTCCGGATTAAAATTCGTCGCAAACGCATACCCGTGGTCTCCGCCGTTGCAGTCCAAAATATCAATGGTCTCAATCTCGTCAAATTCATGCTTTAGGGCATACGCACAATACGCCTGCGTCACACCGGGGTCAAAGCCCGAGCCTAGAAGCGCGGTGATGCCCGCTTCCTCAAAGCGCTTTTGATACGCCCACTGCCATGAGTAATCAAAATATGCGGAAAAGCCCGCCTCCCTGCACCGTTTTTCATAAGTGGCATGCCACTTTGGCTCCTCAATGTTTTCCGGCTCATAGTTTGCCGTGTCCATATAATTGACCTTACATGCCAGACACGCCTCCATAATGGTCAAATCCTGATACGGCAGTGCGATGTTCATCACCAAATCAGGCTGATAGCTTTTTATGAGTGCCTCAACCTCCTCCTGATTGTCCGCATTAACCTGCGCCGTCGTAATTTTTGTTTTCGTCTTACCGTCCAGCTTTTCCTTTAGCGCGTCGCACTTTGCTTTCGTGCGGCTTGCAATCATAAGCTCCTCAAATACTGCGCTGTTTTGGCAGCATTTCTGAATTGCCACGCTTGCCACGCCGCCACAGCCAATCACCAATACCCTTCCCATCTGATACAGACCTCCCTCTTTCTTTATCTAATATAACGCTCTTCCAATTTGAGCAAAAGCTCCCGAAGAACCTTAAGCGCCGTCGCCGTCGAAGCGCCGCTCGCGTCCAAAGGCGGCGACAGCTCGTTGATGTCGCACCCTACAATATCAAGCATCCCGACCTGTAAAACCGCCTCCAGCAACTGCAAAAACGATACGCCGCCTGCCTCCGGCGTTCCCGTGCCGGGGAAACAGGACGGATCAAGCACGTCCAAATCCAGCGTGAAATACACCGGCTTTCCTTTTAGTGCGGCAACTGTCTCCTCCAAGCCTGCAAAGTCAAATTTGTGCGTGTGCACGTGCTTCCTGCCCCAAGCAAATTCCGCGCGCTCCCCGCTTCGAATTCCAAATTGATAAATCCTGCCGTCTCCGACAATATCCCACACCCTGCGCAAAACCGTCGCATGGGAAAGCCGCGCGCCAAGATAGTCGTCGCGCAAATCCGCGTGCGCGTCAAAATGAATGATATGCAAATCAGGGTACTTCTGTGCCACCGCCCAGACTGCCCCTAAGGTCACAAGATGTTCGCCGCCAATCATAAGCGGCAGCTTTCCGTCCGCAAGGATTTTTTCCGTGTAGGCAGTAATCTCCTCCAATGCTTTTTCTGTATCGCCAAAGCAAAGCTCCAAATCACCGCCGTCAAACACCGCCGCGTCCTCCAAATCCAAGTCCTGATATGGACTGTACGTTTCCAGCCCATAGGACTCCGCCCGCATGGTTCTGCTTGCAAAACGCGTGCCGGGGCGGTATGAGGTCGTGGAGTCAAACGGCGCGCCGAACAGGACAATCCGCGCAGCGTCATATTCCTTGTCGCAGCCTAAAAATGTTTCTATATTTCTCTCCATGATGCTTCCCCTGCTTCCTGACACTGACCGTTTTGGTGCTGTTTCCTTGAAATTTCCAGTTCCCCAAGAAATTGACTCTTTGTGACCGTCTGTGATTCCCGATTACGGAAAAATTGCCGGATTACCTGCTGAACAACCTGCAATTCATCTTCCGTACATCGCTGAATCATTGACACAGTGGTTTCTAATGTGCTCATACTGCCTCCTTGCCATCAAATCAAATTTACATTGTTATCAAATGCAAAATACTTTACTTTGCAAATCATTATATCCCGAACGCATTTAATTACGCCCCCTCAACCTTCTCCAGCAGCTCCTCCACATAATTTGGCAGCGCAAACGCTCCCTTATGAAGCTGTTCATTATAGTACCTCGTCTTAATTCCCCGCGCCTTCCAGCGCGCGACGTCCTGTCCGTCCAACGGGTGATACTTTTTTGACGCGAAACCAAAAAGCCAGTGCCCCGAAGGATACGTCGGGATATGCGCCTGATAAACCTTGCTGATGGGAAACGACTCCACAATCCGCTTGTGCGCCCGCTGCATTGCCGTCGCGTCATTGGGATAGAACGGACTCTCGTGCTGGTTTACCATAATCCCGTCAGCCTGCAGTGCCTTATAGCAGTTCCCATAAAACTCCTTTGTAAAAAGCCCCTCGCCCGGTCCAAACGGGTCGGTGGAGTCCACCAAAATCAAATCATATTCCTCCACAAACTTGCGCACAAATTTCAGCCCATCGTCATAATAAATATGCACCCGTTCGTCCGCAAAGCCGCACGCGGTCTGCGGCAGATACCTGCGGCACGCCTCCACGACCTCCTCGTCAATCTCAACCACATCAATGTGCTCGATTTCCGGATACCGGACAAGCTCCCGCACCGTACCACCGTCGCCGCCGCCAATCACAAGCGCCTTTTTGACACACGGGTGAACCGCCATCGGCACGTGCACAATCATTTCGTGATAAATAAATTCGTCCTTCTCCGTCAGCATCATATAACCATCAAGTGTTAAAAATTTACCAAACTCCTTCGACGAAAAAATGTCAATCCGCTGAAATTCGGACTGCGACGAATAGAGCTGCTCGTCAACCTGTATTGAAAGCTTGACATGCTCTGTATGCTTTTCCGTAAACCACAATTCCATGAAGCAACCTCCACTCCTGCATAAACCAGCAGATTAAGATTTCTATTCCAATCTATCCTCTAAAAAAAGCCTCGCTATTCTTTCATCACATTGAGCGTTTCCACCTGCATATCCTCCGGTCCTGTGAGCGAACACCCCTTATCCTTCGCATACGCAATATAATCAAGGATACTGCGCGTAATCAGCTCCCCCGGCGCCAATATCGGGATACCGGGCGGATAGCACATCACAAATTCCGCGCACACCCTGTTCTCGCACTGTGCAAGCGGCAGGGACTGTTTTTCACTGTAAAATGCCTCCTGCGGCGAAAACATCACCGTCGGATTAATATATTCGGCGCTCATCAGGCTGCTTCTGTCCTTTTTGTAAAGACGCCTGATTTCCGCAAGCGCACTCACAAGACGCTCAATGTCCCGCGGTCTGTCGCCCACCGACACATACGCAAGAATATTTCCCAAATCCCCAAACTCCGTCTGTATATCATATTCATCGCGCAGCAAATCATAAACCTCAATCCCCGCAAGCCCCACCGGAAGCGTATTCACGCAAAGCTTTGTAATGTCAAAATCAAAAACAGAGTCCCCGTTTACAAGTTCCTTCGAATATGCGTAATAATCGCCAATCTGATTGATTTCCTTTCTCGCATACTCCACCAGCTCCTTCACCTTGTCAAAAATTTCCTGCCCGTGAAGCGCCAAGTTCCTTCTCGAAATATCAAGGCTAGAGAGCAAAAGATACGAGCCGCTTGTCGTCTGCGTAATGTTAATAATCTGCCTGACATATCCTTCATTCATTTCAGGGCCAATCAGCAGAAACGACGACTGTGTCAGAGAGCCGCCTGACTTATGCATACTCACTGCCGCCATATCCGCTCCCGCCTCCATCGCCGTCATCGGTAAATCCTTATCAAAATAAAACTGTGTGCCATGCGCCTCATCGACCAGCATTTTCATGCCATGCGCATGTGCCAAATCCGTAATTCCTTTCAGGTTGGAGCAAATTCCATAATAAGTCGGATTATTGACAAGCACCGCCTTTGCGTCCGGATTTTCCACGATTGCCTTTTCCACCTCGCTAAGCCTCATGCCAAGCGCAATGCCAAGACGGTTATCCATGTCTGGGTTGACATAAACAGGAATTGCCCCGCATAAAATCATGATGTTGATAACGCTTCTGTGTACATTTCTTGGAAGAATAATCTTATCGCCGCGCTTGCAGACAGAAAGCACCATGCTTTGGACTGCCGCCGTCGTCCCGCCTACCATAAAATACGCATGTGCCGCGCCAAACGCCTCCGCCGCCAGCTCCTGCGCCTCCTTGATGACGGATACAGGGTGACATAAGTTATCCAGCATTTTCATGGAATTGACATCGACCGAAAGGCATTTTTGCCCGAGAAACTCCGTCAGCGCAAGGTTTCCCTTTCCGTGCTTATGTCCCGGCACGTCAAACGGCACGAGCCGCTCCCCCTTCATTTTCTCCAAAGCCTCCAAAATAGGCGCGCGTGACTGATTCAGCATTCCCCTTCTGCCTCCATCTTTTACGTTTGATAAATATTCTCACCACTAAAAATTTCAATCATTTCCTGCCGCAAACTATTGCTTATCTGCAATCTCGTCTTGGGCGTTATCTCATAAATATCCGAATTGAACAAATAGTTCTGCAAATCCATTTCCTTAATCAACATCTTTGTATGAAAAATATTTGCCTGATACATGTTAATATCAATCGCATCATACTTTTGCAAAATGGATTCATTGATATAATCCTGAATGGAGGTTATTCTATGATCCATAAAAAGCTTTCTGCCCTCCACGTTTCTCGTAAACCCACGTACCCGGTAATCCATCGTGATAATATCCGAATCAAAACTGCCAATCAAATAATCCAGTGTGCTAAGCGGCGTGATTTCCCCGCAGGTCGCCACGTCAATATCCACGCGGAAGGTTGCGATATTCGTCTCGGGGTGATACTCCGGGTACGTATGCACCGCGATATGACTTTTATCCAAGTGCGCCACAATCTCATCATTGTGATTTGACGCCGCAAGCGTATCCTCGTACACAAGCGCCGCGCTTGCCGCACTTTTATGGCCTGCCGGTATCATGTTGGACTCTGCTATCAGAAAGGTCACGCTCGCCCCCTGCGGTTCATAATCCTGCCTCGAGACATTTAAAACATGCGCGCCTATCATCTCCGTCACACGAAACAAAATTTTTGTCAGTCGCTCCGAATTGTACTGTTCGTCAATGTATGCGATATAGTCCTTCTGTTCCCGTGCGCTTTTGGCATAGCAGACATCATAGATGTTGAAGCTCAATGATTTTGTCAGATTGTTGAAGCCGTACAGTTTTAATTTTGTTTCCATTCCGATAGCTACTCCTCACTCTCAGTCTTCTTCGTTTTTCCCAATACTACATACGCTAAAAAAGTGGAAACCGTTTCCAATTTCCACTCGCAAGCTCAATCACATCTTTTACAGCCGCTTATAACTCAAGGTTAGACATACGGATTACAAAGTCTGTGTAAATTCCTGCCGGAATATCTTCTGTAAAGCTATATTCTCTCATATCGTCCTGTGTGAAATTATAGACCATAACCCTGCTTTTCTCGGCATCGACAAGCCAGTATTCGCGCACACCTGCCGAGCGGTATTTAAACAGCTTCGTCGTATAGTCAATTCTGCGGCTTGAAGGCGATACGACCTCGATAATCCAGTCTGGCGCGCCGTTACAGCCCTTATCGTCAAGCTTGTTGGAGTCCTGAATAACGCAGATATCCGGCTCCACATAATTCTTGTCGTCCGCGTCGATGAAAACGCCAAACGGGGCAATGTCAACCTCGCCCTTGCCGTTATTCCTTCTGATGTGTTCGCGGATTGTCGCAAAAAGCTCGCCGACGATGCGCTGGTGATTCCTTGTGGAAGGCGCCATATAGTAGACCTTTCCGTCAATCAGCTCTGCGCGCTGTCCGTCGGGGAGGTCGTAAATGTCGTTGATTGTATATGTATTTAATTCCGTTAATGCCATATTTATTCTCCTTATCCGTAATATTTGAGTATATTTGTATTTGATTATACCCCATCTTTCGACAAAATAAAACCCCAAAGACAAAATCTTTGGGGTTTTATTGTAAAATTTATTCGGAAAACTATTTATTTGCCACTGCCGCCTTAATCTGCTCAGTAAGCATAGGTACAATCTTATTCAAATCGCCTACAACGCCATAATCTGCCACATCAAAGATCGGTGCTGTCTCGTCCTTGTTGATTGCGATGATGATGTCAGACTCCTCCATGCCTGCCAAGTGCTGAATGGCACCGGAGATACCGATTGCGAAGTATACGTTCGGACGAACCGTCTTACCGGTCTGTCCAACCTGTAAATCCTTTCTCTTCCAGCCTGCGTCAACAACTGCACGCGAACAGCTTACCGTGCCGCCGATTGCCTCTGCCAAATCCTCCAAAATCTTGAAGTTTTCCGGGCTGCCTACACCACGTCCGCCGGATACCAAAATCTTAGCGTCCATAATGTCAACCGTGTCTGTGATATTCTTAACAATGTCTACAATCTCAACATACTTGCTGTCGGGCGTAAAGCCGGGATTGAACTCCTCGATAACAGCCTTTGCGCCTTCCTTCTTCTCAAGCTTCTGCATAACGCCGGGACGTACGGTTGCCATCTGCGGACGGAAATCCGGACATGCAATCGTTGCGATGGTGTTGCCGCCAAATGCAGGTCTTGTCATCAGAAGCTGGTTGTGCTTCTGCTCTTTTCCGGGAATCGGATTGATCGGGAAATCGCCGATTTCAAGTGATGTACAGTCTGCCGTCAAGCCCGTATGAACTCTTGCAGAAACTCTCGGTCCTAAGTCACGTCCAATTGCCGTTGCACCTACGAGTAAAATTTCCGGTTTATATTTGTTGATTACAGACGCCAGTGCATGTGCATACGGCTCTGTCCTGTACTCCTTTAACTCAGGGTCGTCCACAACGATAACCCTGTCTGCGCCGTAAGCCGCAAGCTCGTCTGCCAAGCCCTTTACATCACTTCCAACCAATACTGCCGTTACCTCTGCCGATAATTTTTCTGCGAGTCTTTTTCCTTCGCCAATCAGCTCAAGGGCAATTCCGCTCACCTTGTTATCTACCTGCTGTGCGAAGACAAACACGCCTTTATATTCTTCTAAATTCATGATAAACCTCCATAATTATATCAAATTATATAACATGCTTTTCCTGTAACTTGTTCATGATGTAATCTACAGACTCAGCGGCGTCTAAGTTCACCTTTTCGCCTTGTCCCTTACGAACCTTGTCAGATGCCCGCGCAATCTGTGTCGGGGAACCCTTCAAGCCGAGGTTCGAATCGTCTACATCTTTCAGGTCTGCTCTGCCCCATGTTGTAATCTCTGCCTTGTACGCATCGAAAATTCCACCGGGTGTCATATAACGAGGCTCATTTAACTCTGCAAGCGCAGTGATTAAGCAAGGCATTTTTGCCTTTAACACATGGTATCTGTCGTCGTACTGACGTTCTACAATCACGCTGTCGCCTTCGATTTTGATGTTCTGTGCATACGAGATTACAGGAATGCCGAGGTGCTCTGAAATCTGCGGTCCAACCTGTGCCGTATCGCCGTCGATTGCCTGACGGCCTGTGATGATAAGATCATACTCCAAATTTCTGATTGCGCCTGCAAGTGTCTGTGAGGTTGCCCATGTATCGGCACCGCCGAGCACTCTGTCTGTTACGAGAATACCCTTGTCCGCGCCCATTGCAAGTGCCTCACGCAGCACTTCCTCTGCCTTGGGAAGTCCCATTGTAACGACTGTTACCTCTGCGCCGTACTGATCCTTTAAACGCAATGCTGCCTCAAGACCTGCCTTGTCATCAGGATTCATGATTGTCAGCATAGCTGCTCTATCAAGTGTACCGTCGGGATTAAACTTCACGCCGCCCTTTGTATCCGGTACCTGTTTCACACATACTACAACTTTCATGTTTATTCTCCTTCTATTTCTATAGATTGTTTATATTCTTCTATTTTAACAGGTTCGCGGAGATGACCATACGTTGAACCTCACTCGTTCCTTCGTAAATCTCTGTAATCTTCGCGTCTCTCATCATACGCTCAACTTCATACTCTCTCGTGTAGCCATATCCGCCGTGAAGCTGTACTGCCTTTGTGGTCACTTCCATAGCCATCTCTGCCGCGTAAAGCTTTGCCATAGCAGCCTCTACGTTGTAAGAGGTCTTGTGATCCTTCGTGTACTGATCCTTTGTGCAGGCAGCCTTGTAAACCATGTACTGTGCAGCCTGTGCCTTTGTCGCCATGTCAGCAAGCTGGAACTGTGTATTTTGGAATGCTCCGATTGCACGTCCAAACTGCTTTCTCTCCTGAACATATGCGATGGTTCTCTCAAGCGCGCCCTCGCCGATACCAAGCGCCTGTGCAGCGATACCGATACGTCCGCCGTCAAGCGTATGCATTGCGATACCAAAGCCTTTGCCCTGCTGTCCAAGCATATTCTCCTTCGGGATACGACAGTCCGTGAAAATCAGCTCATACGTTGAGGAACCACGGATACCCATCTTCTTTTCCTTCGTACCGAATGAAAAGCCGGGTGTGCCCTTCTCTACGATAAATGCGGAAATTTCCTTTGTCATTCTGCCGCGCTTCTCAATCATGCCTGTAATCGCAAAGATTACATAAACATCTGCTTCTTTTCCGTTTGTGATAAAAATCTTTGAGCCATTTAATACCCACTCGTCACCCTCTAAAACAGCCTTTGTCTGCTGTCCCTGCGCGTCGGTACCTGCGCCCGGCTCTGTCAGACCGAATGCGCCAATCTTCTTACCGCTTGCAAGGTCAGGTAAATATTTCTGCTTCTGCTCCTCTGTTCCATATGTCAAAATCGGGTCACAGCAAAGTGATGTATGTGCTGATACGATAACTGCCGTTGTGCCGCAAACCTTTGCCAGCTCCTCAACACACATTGCATATGTCAAAACATCGCAGCCCTGTCCGCCGTACTCCTTCGGAATGGGAATGCCCATAAAGCCTGCCTTTGCCATCTTGGCAACGGTCTCTCTTGGGAACTCCTCTGTCTCATCTACCTCGATTGCAAGAGGCTTCACCTCTTTCTCTGCGAACTCTCTGAACAGGGAGCGCGCCATTTCATGCTCTTTACTTAATGTAAAATCCATGTTATTATTCCTCCATTTAATTCTCTATTAACAATTGCTTACTTTTTAGCATAATCGTAGAAGCCTACGCCTGTCTTCTTTCCAAGCTTGCCTGCACGTACCATCTTTCTAAGAAGCGGGGAAGGCGCATACTTCGAATCGCCTGTCTCTGCGTAGATGACTTCCATAATCGCAAGCACGATGTCCAGTCCGATATAATCGCCGAGCGCCAAAGGCCCCATCGGGTGGTTTGCTCCAAGCTGCATTGCTACGTCAATATCCGCAACGCTTGCAACACCCGCAGCGTATACGTTGATTGCCTCGTTAATCATCGGAATCAAAATTCTGTTTACAACAAAGCCTGCCGCCTCGTTTACTTCAACCGGAGTCTTGCCGATTTCCGTTGCAATACCCTTAATCTTCTCCACCAAATCAGCCGGTGTGTTTGCGCCTGCGATAACCTCTACAAGCTTCATTCTGTCAGCCGGATTAAAGAAGTGCATACCAATCAGAGGACGGTCAAGCCCTGCACCCATCTCTGTAATAGAAAGGGAAGATGTATTTGTCGCAAAGATACACTCGGGTTTTACAATCTCCTGCAGTTCCTTGAAGGTTGTCTTCTTGATTTCCATTTTCTCAGGCGCTACCTCGATTACAAGGTCACAGTCTGTACAAATGTCCTTCAAGCCTGTCGCAATCTTTGCCGCGATTGCGTCCGCTTTGTCCTGTGTGATTTTTTCCTTGCTTACAAGGAAATTCAAATTCTTTAAAATCTTAGCCTTTCCGCCGTCTGCAAACTCCTGCTTAATATCGCATAAGCAAACCTCATATCCGTCTGTCATTGCAAACGCCTGTGCAATTCCCGAACCCATTGTTCCTGCGCCGATAATTCCTACTTTCATGTTTATCCCTCCATTTTGATTTTCATACTATTTATTCTGAAACGGCTCTTTTACTTTCTCTTTATTCTTGTCAAGGAAAAATGCCATGCCATACTTCTGATCCTCTGTCTCAAAGCAGTCGCCAAAAAGCTTCTCCTCAATCACGATTGCCTTGTCCATATCCACGTCAAGCCCCTCGTTGATTGCCTTCTTGCAGTTGCGAACGGCAATCGGCGCGTTCTTTGCGATACCGCCTGCCATCTTCTGTGCCTGCGCCAGTAACTCCTCCGCCGGATAAACCGCGTTTACAAGACCGATGCGAAGCGCTTCGTCCGCCTTAATATTTCTTGCCGTATAAATCATCTGTTTTGCCATGCCTGCGCCTACCAGACGCGCAAGTCTCTGCGTACCGCCAAAGCCCGGTGTGATGCCAAGACCAACCTCAGGCTGTCCGAATACGGCATTCTCCGCACAAATACGGATGTCACAGCTCATTGCAAGCTCACAGCCGCCGCCAAGCGCAAAGCCGTTTACTGCTGCAATCACAGGGATTGGGAATGTTTCAAGCTTGCGGAACACATCGTTTCCTTTCTTGCCAAACGCCTCGCCCTCTGCCTTTGTGAGCGTACTCATCTCGCCGATGTCCGCGCCTGCGACAAAGGATTTTGCGCCCGCGCCTGTCAAAATCAGGCAGCGCACTGCATCAAGGTCAACTGCGTCAAGCGTCGCATTCAATTCATCAAGGACCTGTGAATTTAACGCGTTCAAAGCCTTCTCGCGGTTGATTGTAATCGTACCAACCGCGCCGTTTACTTCATATAATATAAAATCCATATTCTATCTCCTTATGCCTCGTACTTCTTAACAACAGTTGAGCAGCCCATGCCGCCGCCGATACAAAGCGTTGCAAGACCTGTCTTTGCGCCCTTTGCTTCCATCTCGTGGAGCAGTGTTACCAAAATACGGCAGCCTGACGCTCCTACAGGATGTCCAAGTGCGATTGCGCCGCCGTTCGGATTGAGCTGCTTATCAACATCAATGCCCAAGTCTCTTCCGACTGCAATTGACTGTGCCGCAAATGCCTCGTTTGCCTCGATAATGTCAAAATCTTCAATCTTCATACCGGTCTTAGCCAGCACCTTCTTGGTTGCCGCTACAGGGCCGATACCCATAACCTCCGGTCTTACGCCTGCAAGTGCACCTGCAACCCACTCAGCCATCGGAGTTACGCCGAGTTCTTTTGCCTTCTCCTCGCTCATGACAACGATTGCCGCTGCGCCATCATTGATTCCTGATGCATTTCCTGCCGTTACATACTTATCCTTGTTAATCGGACGAAGTTTTGCAAGACCTTCAATTGTAGAGCCTGCTCTAGGTCCCTCGTCAACCTTAAACTCAACGGTTTCTTTCTTTTTCTTTACCATAACCGGAACGATTTCCTTGTCGAATGCGCCTGACTTCTGTGCCGCTTCCGCCTTCTGCTGGCTCTTTAACGCGAACTCGTCAAGCTCTTCCCTTGTAATCTTCCACTCGTCGCAGATATTGTCTGCTGTCTGTATCATGTGATAGTCATTAAATGCATCCCAAAGTGCGTCCTTAATCATGGTGTCCACCAAAACGCCATTGTTCATTCTGTAACCGAAACGTGCATTGGGAAGTGCAAAAGGAGCCATAGACATATTTTCCATACCGCCTGCGACAACAACATCCGCGTCGCCTGCCAAAATCATCTGTGCAGCCATATTCACGCAATTCAGACCGGAACCGCATACAACATTGATTGTGACAGCGGGTGTCTCAATCGGAAGTCCTGCCTTGATTGCCGACTGGCGCGCCACGTTCTGTCCCTGACCTGCCTGAATAACACAACCCATATATACATGGTCTACCTTGTCAGGGGCTACTCCTGCTCTGTTTAAAGCTTCCTTGATTACGATAGAGCCCAGCTCTGTCACGGGTGTCGTGCTGAGTGAGCCGCCCATAGTACCGATTGCCGTACGGCATGCGCCTGCTAATACGATTTTCTTTGCCATTGTCTTTTTCCTCCATTTTGATAACTATTGTTTCTTCGTTAAAATACCTTCGATTGTGTTTGTTATTTTTATCACAATCATTGCTTGTATTCTATCACATTGTTAAAAAAAAAGCAATCCCTAAATGCAACTTTCCGACGCCATTCCTTCGTTGTTTCATCACGCACTGCCTCACATCTGTTCGCGCTTAAAAACCGCGCGATTTGGTAAAAATCAACCCATATTTCGTTTCCGTTTTCACGCCGCTCTTCATCGAAAATCAGTTCGAGTCCTACATGCAGATGCACCGTATCAATGTTGTTAACATTTTCCCTGTCACTATACCCGGTATGCCCCATGTAGCCAATGACATCCCCCGCCGACACATAGTCCCCCTCTTTTAAACCTTCCGCATAAGGACGGTTTTGTCTTAAATGCGCATAATAATAGTATCGTTTTTTATCATGACTGCGGATTCCAATACGCCAGCCGCCATAACGGTTCCAGCCAAGCGCCTCCACATAACCGGATTCGCAGGCGATAATCGGCGTACCAAAGTGCGAATAAAACCATATATCGGATTTTGGTTAAATTATTATCAATATATCATCTTCCGTATAATTTTTCCAATTTTCGTAAACCAAAGGATTCATAACCAAAAAAGGTGGAAGACTGCCCTCCCACCTTTTCAACTGTTATAATCCCTTTTTCTCTATGACAACCTTTTCTTCAATCATTTTCCTATATGATTCATCAGAATCCATTGATTGATTATTTTTCTTTTGTATGTTATCAACACTTGATATATTCAAGAAACTGTCAATGTCAATCTTAAAATGAATATCTATCTCATTACCAGTAATTATAATATTCTCAATGAGAATTGACAACAACTTTTTCTTTACATTCAATGGTGCATCCTCAAATACCTCCCTCCAGACCGGCACCATTTTTATCGTTTTCAAGTATTCATCCATAGCGAGTTGCTTCGCTTGAATGCTTTTCTCTAACTGTTCAATTTCTCTCTTTATCTCTGTAGCCTTATCTTCCGTAATCTTTAAACCCTCATTTATATACTTGCTGTCAAACTCACCTTCTCCAATGATAGCCTTATATAAAGCTTGTTTAAAGTATTCAATATTCTTTTGCGTTTTAATATATTCTATTTTCAGACATTCCAGCCTTTCTTGCTCTGCTTGTGATTCTCCAATGAGAACCTTTTTATTTTTCATAACCTCGTCAGAACAATCAATCTGCACCACTCGGTCAAGAAAATTATTTACTTCTTCCAATACTGCCGCCTCCAACTTATATCTGCTTATATAAGATTTAGCGGCACACATTTTTTTATTTCTCCCCCTCGTGTTGCACTTATAAAAATCGGTGTATGACCTTGAAATCTCACCGTTTACTTTATGTACCTTTTGTGAGGATACCGCAGGTGATATTTTACCATGGCAATATCCACACTCTAATAATCCTACCAACAGCAACGGACTTTTCCATGTCCTGTCCTCAATCGGTCTTAAATTGTCGGTATATTTTTTGTACCTTCTGGCAAGTATTTCTTGTGCCAGTTGCCACCTTTCTTCGCTTACAATCACATAATCAGGATTGGCTTTTTCAGCTAAAATCCATTCCTCCGGCGAAACTGCCCTTTGACTTTTCTTTACCTCCAGAAAATCCTCTTTTGTAATATCTGCATTTTGGGGCTTCTCAACCTCTTTCATACGTGTTTTCCCATATGACATATACCCTTTATATAAAGGGTTTTTCAGAATACTTCTAACTGTTGATGTATTCCACTTGTTGCCCTTCCTTGTTTTTAACTTCCTATCTTCATTAAGATATGCAATAAGTCCACTCAAACTCATATTTTCATCTATCAGTTTATTATATATATCTTGTACCACTCCGCTTTCAAATGGCTCTTTTGTAAATTCGTTTATCATTCTTCCTTTCCTATCAAGTTGCCCTGTTGGAATCAATGTAAATCCATATGGAACTATGCCACCTGTGAACTTCCCTTGCTTTGTTTTATAATTCCTTCCGCTGTCTACCCTTGCGGCCGTTTTTTTACTTTCTGTGCTTGCTCCCCAGAACCTTATTATATTCATCAAATTATCTGATGAATTTTCAAAAGTTTGTTGCCCCTCACAAACACTCCATACTTCCACGCCACATTCTACAATGCGTTTTAGAAGAAAGGGAGTTTCATCATCTTTGCGCCCTAAACGGTCAAACATAAAGACAAGAAGCACATCAATATTTTTCTCTCCAACATCCTTGATGACTTCCTGTAGAACCTTGCGTTCGTTAAGCCCTTTATGATATCCAGAAACCCCAGGCTCAATGTATTCCTTATTTAATTCCCACTCCTCCCTTTTTTTGATAAATTCCATACAGGCATTCCTTTGCATAGGAATATCATCTTCTATGTTTACCTGTTTCTTTGTGCTTACCCGATATAAGCACCCCACTCTTTTTTTCTCCAGTTCCATATCATCTTTCTCCTTTGCGCAATAAATTATTTATGTATGTTTCAACTAATAACTTTTGCAATTCCTCTATCATACAGTAATTCTCTTTATCTTCTGTAAAATGCAATCTTACTTTATATCCATTTTTACTATCTTCTTTTGTAAGTACATTATTTTCCTCTCTGGTATAGCACCCTACTTTCCCCATACCTTCAGAAGTTCTTTTTTGTACATTTCTATGCACAATATCATTACAGTATGAGTCTTTCACAAGCATCTGATTCATAGAAAATTCTCCTTTAAAAATTTTCTATTTCTATTCAAATGCTTGTTTTACGGTATACCTTTACATCCATTCGCTTTAGCACAAACCTTTTTGAAACGGTGACATTGTAACGCTTCTTCTCAAACAAGTTGTGAACGAAGAGTGAACTTTAAAAAACTTCATTTTTATAAATATTTATTGCTTCTCTATACTTCCGCTCAAAAAATATACAAAAAAGACAGCCACCATACAAGCGACTGCCTTTTTCATCTAAACACTTTTTAATTCTCTATTTTAGTTGCTCCATACCATTATACTTCCAGTTACTGCTTTCCTCGCCTTGGTAGTTCCCTCTGCACCAGATGTATTCCCTGCCGAATGTTTGTTTCCCATCAGCATCAACAGTACCTTTCCCAAAATCACCAATGCACTCTACATAATATTCAATGTCCTTATCTTGATACCTTCTGCTGTTTTTATCATTTTCCTCAAGCACATCAAAATCATGGTATGCCCCCTGCAAGTCTGGCAGTACCTTTAAATCTTTATCCGTCTTGCTATATTCTTCCTCATATCTATATTTCGGGTTATAGTCCGACTTGATGAAATATTTTATTTCCCCAAATTCATCCATCATGTCATTATGTAATATCTCCGTCATTTCATGAACCATACCTATGGGAAATCCCATCATATACGGCGCATCCTTCCCACCAAATAATGTTGCCGGGTGGTATGGCGGGTCAAAATACCATAGCTTATTCTTTTTGCTCATTGCTTCATCTTCTGGATGTTCTGCCCCGTCCGAATCTTTATATGGCTTGCCGTTATATTTCTTTATCAGTTCCCTATAGTCCAGACTCTCTATAATGACATTACGTTTTTTGATAATGTCATGTACTTTAGGTATACGCTTTTTTGCAAGCTCAATAATATTTCTAATCTCCTCTTTCTCGTCCTTATCCCCTATATTTAAACTATAGTTAGCCGTTCCGGGTGCCGTGCATCCATTAAATTCTGACTGTACCACCCAGTATGTCATAGCCGCCGCGAGCAAAGGCTCCACTATTTTATCAGAAATCCTATCATCATTATTATATTCTTTTTTTATTTCACTTATCGCTGACGCCGAACTATTGCAACGGTTGTACACAAAAACCTCGAATAATTCCTCGCACATACAGCCGCCGATTTCCTCTATCAGCTTTATCAGCTTATCCGGCTCATCCCTGCACGCCTCAAAATAGGAAACAACACCATAATCCAAATCGTTTATGACTATCATCTCAAACCATCCTTCAGGTACAGACAGGCCAATCTTTCCACCCCCGGTAAACGCGTCAATGAATATATCCGCCTTATTCCCGTCATCCTCCATCCTGACTGCCATGTTGAACAGCCTGTTCATCAAATATTTTCCAACAAATTGTTTTCCGCCAAAATATCCGAGCCCGAATTTTATTTTTACGGTATCCATCCATTTTCGCCTGTCACTGACAGGGGAGAACTTATAATCATACAGCCTCATGCTTCATTCTCCTTGTCCTCTTTTTTATCGCTGTCTTTCATGCCCTTACTGTCAACAATATCTTTTTCCAATACAATCTCCGCAAGGGTGACATTATTCGCCCCTCGTGAACCTTCACCCTTTTTCCATATAATCCTGTCTTCATATTTTTTCAGTATAAGGCTTTCAAAATCACCCAACAGAACATTCCCGAAGATTTCCTGCAATATTTCCTTTGCTTCATTCCTGTTTTTTGCGCTTTCAAGCCGTTCTATACAGACTGTCAATTCATCATCTTTCAATTTTCCGCCATGTACCAGAACCCATTCAACCAGCTTGTTTACCCTTATGTGGATAATATATTGCTTTTCCGTTTCTTCCAGCTTTCCTATATAACCGCCCTTGCCATTCCATTTTTTATTTTCTGTGAAGAATACGCCCCTGTGTCCTTTTATAAAATCGATAATATCCGCATAAATGTCAATGTCAGAATCCGCACTAAGGCGGCTCATTTTTTCAACTGCATTGTCAATCAATATTCCTAAGACGTTCTCACTTTTTGTATGGAATGGTACTTTGCCACCGTTCAAATAGCTGTTGACACTTTTTTCAAGATAGCTGTTTCCCTTCTTACTGCCCCCGCCTTTTCCCAGACGCTCCTCAATCTTTTTAAAATCTGCCTTATCCAGATTATTGCCTATCCAGCCATAATCCGCTTCTACCTCCATTCCCGAAACACTTTCTTCTATTGCCGCCCTCAACAAAATCTCAAGCGTTGTAATAATAAGCGCAAATCTTTTAGAACAGGAACGCAACATGCCCTCAAGGTTCTTCTTTTTCTCTACCACATGCAATATTGCTGATATGATACTGTTTATTTCAGTATACATATCCGTGACAAACTCCTTATCCTTCGTAAGCTCCCCTGCAAGATAATTTATCAACATTAAAATGCCATGCCCATAATGTGTATACGCCACTTCTTCGGTAGTCTCTGCCATCCTGCTGTCATAAAACAAATCCTCCGGCTCAATTCTTAACTCAATGAACCGCCTGTACTGCCCTAAATCCCTGCTTTCCTCTAACAGCTTATCCAGCATCGGCTCAACACTGCTGCTTATAACAGGCCCATATGTCCTTTTGCCTGACAACTCGCTTCCCTGTCCTGCAAGCCTTTCTTTTACCTTGCCCTCATACTCCCTGAATATATCCATAAGCAATGCATGGCGTTTTGAGTTTTCTGATTTCCCTTCAATCTTAAGCATCCTCTCGTCAAGTATGTATGGCAATACCAGCCTTTCTGACCTTGCTATCTCCATTGCGTTATCCGTGTCGGTAAAGCTTCCTTCCAACATCCCCGGATCGCCAAACATACTCAATGCAAAATGGCTGATTATGCTCTTTCCGCTCGCACGTTTCCCAACAATATTCATGTTAATATTGTTTTCTTTCGTATATGGCAACAACTGCCTTATTACACCCGTACACGCTGTAGCAATTATCAGCGCATCCGTATCAGAATAATGTATCAGCCGCGAAAAATCCACAAGCCAGTCCTCATAATCCACGGCTGTGTCTTCCGCATTCCTCAGCCCAGCCGCAACCTCATTTGCGCATTCTCCATGGAACATGTCAATTTCATTCGCCACACAGTAAATCTTGTCATATTTAAAAATCTGTACTCCGCTATAAAAATCCCAGCCCAATTCCCTGTAACGCTTAATCTGCAAATCTTTCTGGTAGCACAATTTTGAAAGAATGTCACATATTGCTTTGCTCGCCCTGTCAATATCACTGTTAATCCCTATAATCCTCTCTACTTTCGAGGTTATAAATTCTTCCTCACTTTTCTCATTGTCAAGCACAATATCCCTGTACGCAAACATATCTATGTCAACATAAAACCCATCTCTGTTTAAAATCCTTATCGTAAATTTCGACCCTTTCGACACGTCTTTTATGTCAATATCCTCATATACCTTTACAGACAAGCAGTCTCCCCTGTCTGCTTCTGGCTCATCATCCTCTTCATCTTCTTCCATTGAATCCGGCTTGTCGTTTTTCCCGTCCTGCTCCCCTGATTCCGGCTTGGCCTCTTCTCCATCTTTCTTTTCCGGGTTCGGCTTGGTTTCCTCTCCATCTTCCTTTTCCGGGTTCGGCTTGGCTTCCTCCCCATTTTTTTCCACTAAATCTGTTTTAACGTTCTTTTCAACATTGTCGTTAAACACTAATTTTGGTTTCTTTCCTTCCGTATCGCCATCTATCTTCCTGCTGATTTCTGACAATCTATCTATAACCTCTCCTAATCCCTGATTTTTTCCCTTTGCTAACTGTTCTCCCATAGTAACCTCCCCGGTATGCTTTTCTAACATTATACTACAAACACGCACATTTTCCCATGCCCATTCTTGAAATTCTTGGCAAGTGTATGCCAAAAATTACATACTGCTCCATAATATGCCCCAAATGCCGCCAGCCCACATCATGAAACAGCCATAATATACAATGCGTTATGATTCCCATAAACAGAGAACAGTTCATACGCCCCTATCCGGGTCATTCTTTAGCAGGTAAATATTTTTACTGCCTGTGGCGGCTATTTCAATAAACCCTTGCTATGCTTTCTGAAACAAATATTGTCAACCGATTCAACCGTACTGTTTTCTGATTTTCTAACCAGTCCATATTATGAACCATTTTTCATGCCATCTCATATATGCCGCACAATCCATACAAAAAAATCCACTCATGCAAAAACCCTTATTTTTCTTCCCTTTTTCAAAAAATATCTCCCACCCACCTATTCCAAAACCTCCAATTTAAGAAAAATTTATTAGATTCAATGTAACATGAATCAGAATTGTGAAAATCATTCACATGATACAAAAACCTCATAAATAACCAACCCTCTCATTTCCGCCATATATGTTGACACAAAAAAAGACAGCCACTTTATAAGCAACTGCCTTTTTGTTTCATATACTCTTGTTTAATCTCTTTCTATATGCCTTGCATATTTCCTCCGCAAGCACTACATCATCATTCGTCTGGAAATCATTTGGCGTTTCAATGGTAGCCACCTGCCGGGTCTGCCCTGTAGAAGGCATATAAACAAATACCCCGATTATATTGCCGCTTATCTTCGGTATCACTCGTAATTTAGTTGCCATTCCTTAAACCCCTTTCTATCTTCTCCACTGCATTTCTCGCTTTCCAGTTTTTTGTACTCGCTGTCAAGAGCCATGATAAGCCTGAACACGTCTTTATTTTCCATATTCTTTGTCAATACGGAAAGTTTTATGGTAAGACTGCTGTTTTCGCCCTCGAAACCCTGCTTGAATCCATATTGTTGTGTCATTGCCTGCCTCCTCATCATTTTTTATAAACATCAACTTATGTGACACATGCATATAGACAGGCACAAGCAAAAATCCCACCCGGTACAGCCGGGCAGGACTTTTCATTTTACCTATAGAATTATCCGAAAACATAAGATTTGAAAACAGGGTATATGCTGTACGTCCCTCCTTTCCAGTGCTTATTATGATATGCTGTCTGCACTGCCGACAACACCTTGTACAGTTGAATTATAAGTGAAATTGTTTTAGGAAGAATAAATGCGTCAGGCACTTTTTAAAGCCTAAAAGACTATTTCATTATTCTCTTTTCGCCCGGAGACAATGCTCCATACTCTTCGTTAACAGTTACAAAAATAATCCCCTGTTCCCAAATCTCACAGGGGATTATAACGCCTATGTATTACCTTGACTGTAGGCGAAACAACGGTTTATCTCCTAATCATTTATGCATCATGCCACCCAAATTTCCTCATGCCCTTACTTGTGAGTGTACTGCCAACTTTTTCCTTCAGCCGCCATTCTCACTTTTTTCCACAAGCCAGTCCATCGCCTCCCTTGCTCCCGGCCATGCGTTTTCTTCATAGAAATATGCCCCGCTTTCCTTAATCCCCTCGCCGTCCTTGCTGAATACGCAGAATACATATCCCATTTCAATATCACTCCAATAAACCTTTATCTCATACCCTTTATACTGCTCAATCATTATTTCCATGCACCTCTCTAAATCCTCTCCTGAACCTCTGGAAGCCCTTTTCCTCAAAAGAGGAGGCTTACGCCCCCTCTTTTACTTCTTCCTCATTACCGATACCCTCAACACCCTCGCAGATCACCAGCTTATTCTTTTCCAGCCTTACGCCAGCCACCGGAACACCCAACTCCATCATCATTTTTAACTTGTCCTCACTGTACTCCACCCTTGCATGACGGGCATTGACTGTTTCATACACTTTCTTCTTGTCACCGCTGACCGCAACAACAATCAATTCCATGTTCATATCAGAACCGCTGTCCTCATTCAGCCATGACAGGTTATTCACCCCTGTTTTTAACTGCAAGTTGCTCATGTTGAAACCCTGAACATCCAGCTTAAGGACTTCTTTTCCGTCCTCTTCCCCAAGGACAAAACCGTAAATCTTCTCATTGTTTTTCAGCTTTGTCATTACCTGCTTCTCCGTTAATCCAATGAATCCCTTGCTCTTACTGTCGTAGAAATCATAGCCAATCAATCTCTGCCCTAAAAAGTTGCCATTGCTTAAATACATACACATAATGTTTGCCTCTTTCTTTCCGTGCCTTAGCACTAACTTTATTTATCTTATACATATATACTAACGCTGATATATGCTTGTGCCTAGACGTGATAGTGCAAGGAAATAAACCATTATGTAACACTTATTTTTAGGGAGATTGCCGCATATTTTATGATTTATACATAACCATTAACTTGTTCATACTTCCATTCCCCATGCTGTCCCATAGGAATATATATTGCCCGTTTCAAATAAACCAACAAAACCAACTTACTGCTTTCCTGTTTTTCCTGTATTGCTTAATCAATTTTATATTGTCCTTTCCTATATTTTCATCTGTACAGAATTTCTCAAACTTTCATTTACACTTTATCACAATCAATATCCATGCTGACAATTTTTATCCACTGCATAGGTTGATGTATACATATTTTTTCCATACTGCATACGAAATGAAAATTCCCACCAATTTTTTTTACCATGCTGGAACACTTATCATGCTTTAGGAGAATTTCATATACTTATATTATTTTATTGTTTTATTTTTAATCCAATATGTTTTTCAATTATCCTCATTGAGTTAAACCAATCAAAAAGACTGCCCTTTTTAAAGACAGTCCTTTTTGATGTATATTGCAATTTAATTGTATATCCTGTTTTATACAGGAAATCATATTTCTTGTCTGCTTATTCCGCACTTGTTACAAGCCACTCACCGGAACTTTGTACGTCAATTTTCACTTGGAATGTATTTTCTATATTCTCAATATCCAAATGAGTGTTTGCGCCAAAATCTGTATGCTCATCTATATGTTTACTCTCCCAATCATTAGAAATTCTATTAAACTCCTCCTCACCTATTTCTCGTGTTGTTCCATTTTCAGTTAGTGTACCTCCATAATATTCTTCTCCACCTTCACTCCAGCTTCCGTATAATTCTTTTACAGAAAATGTTGTTCCATCATAAAAGTATAAAGACGTGATTGAATATCCATCATTGCTTATTTTGCCGAGATATGTTCTATCCGACTGATTTACCCCTTTAATGTTCGCCATGCTTTCTGAACCTAAATCAACAGTCGTACTATTCCAGTTACCATCTTTGTATGATAGCAAAAGTTCTTGTTTTCCGTCATTGTTTAAATCATTTAAACCAAAATAAAATTTTTCACCTTCATATCCATATGAAGTTCCATAATCATCACCTATGGGTAAAGTCCGCTCATCGTTGATGTACTGCCTTAATATTTCAAGGCTGTTAACTTTCTCCTGTGACACTTCTCCTTTCGTTATAATGCCTGTTCCGTCATGCTTGACAATATCCACTTTCTTTATTTCTACAGGTACAGATTGTCCGTCACTCATAGCTGTTGCATAGGCATTGAGATAATTGACCATTTCCTCTAAGGTGCATGGAGTCATATCGTAGAAACAGGTGTAGGCTAATGTATGTTGATGTGTTTCTTTTTCTATATATGCTTCATATTCTTCGTCTGCAACTTCTCCTGTTTGCTCTCCGTTTTCCACAATGTAGAACATTCCACTACTATCAAGTGGATCGGGTTTTGCCAATGCACGTTCATAAATCTGTTTTAAACTTCCTTCAGTAAAATCATACTCGTTCCATAAAGTAGCCGCCCACCAATATTCATCGCCGCATTGTACTTCTGTATTAAAGTATTCCTTTACAACTTTTATTGTACCATCATTTTGCTCTGATAAACTGCTATTTTCCCGCAGATATTTCTCTTCCGAACAAACTAACGCCGTTTTATTATTGTTCCACCCATAGACCTCAAAAGATGAGGGTTCTGTATTACTGAATATGTAAAGATAAGGAATTCCCTCTCCAGAAAAATCACCTACTATTACATTACTTCTATTTGTCTCATATTCATTAATATATGCATCAACTTGATTTATATGGAATGGTTCATTCCAAGATATAATATCCGATATTGTATTTTCGTCATATCCACCACGAAAACTGAAATCCCCTGCCAAACCATCTGCTATCAGCTGTGCAAATGCTGTTGCCTGTTCTGCTGTCATTTTACAGTTGGCAGTATCACCATAGTAAGGCATCTCACCTAATGCAGATTGTACTTTTTCTTCCTGTGTAATTTCCGGTATAGTTTCTTCTTTCTTCGTGCTTTCTTCCTCTGTTACCTCTGCTTCTTCTGTTGTTTCTGCTGTTTCCTCAACACTTGTTGTATCAGGAATTTCAGCTTGTGAGGCTGTTTTATCCCCACAAGCTGATAAACTGAATACAAGTGTCAAGGCTGTCATAAGTGCTACTGTTTTCCTTTTCATTGGTTTTCTCCTTTTATTGACTGCCTATTACCTCTTGTTTTAAATGTTCAAATTCCTCTTTTGTAAGCATACCATTTTCATATAGCTTAGACAACTCCGACAAAGAAGTTACTTTATTTGTATTAACTCCCGTACTTTTTCTTACCTCATTAACTGTATGCTCTACAGAAACAGGATTCACAATATTTACATATAATTCCTGTACCTCACTTACTGCTTTGTAGAAATCCTTTATTTCCTGCTTGCCTAATTCAGATGCCAAGAAAGCTACTGTCAGGGAAGTAAACTCTATACAAATATTTGTCCTCTTAAGGAAAAAAGCATGTAATACAAAATAAATCACCAGAAAGAAACCTATGACAATAGATGCCAACACTCCCAAGGCAAATGCTATCCAAAATAAAGCTATTATACCTTTCAGAACTATTTGGGATTCCACATCAGGCATTGCAAATACCATGTTAATCCAGCGATACCAAGCTATTTCTATAGTAATCGATAAAAATGCTAAAATTAACATCCAGATGTGCGACAATGTTCCTACTTTAATTCCTTTCATTTCGCTTGCTATAATCCTGTGCTGTACATTTGCCCTAAACGCAAATATCCATTTCTTCTGATATACCCTGCCTATAAAATAGACCGCCTTATCTGTCAAAATGCAGAAACCATTTTCCTGTATGCCTTTTATCAGCAAATTGGTTGCGTTTTTAATTCCCAATACAGCATATATTTTTTCCTGCTCATTGCCAACAAACTTATGTAGTTTGTTGTAGAAATCATCAAAATCAATTTGCCTGTTCGTATCATCAAAAGGCTTATCACTTGACACTTTCTGATGTTGTCGTACTGCAAATATCAAAAGTACTATTGTACATAAAATTAGAATGATACCTAAAAAAATCCAAAATACCCCCATTTTATATTACTCCTTATCTCACTGCTCGCTTCTCATTTTACAGATTTCTTACGGCAAATCCACTTAATCGCAATTATAATGATTGAAACTACTGCCGTAATGCTTATAATGGGAAGATAGCCTCCAGATATCGTAACCATTTCTTTTATAATTTCTATAAAGAACATAATTAAATAAACTATCGCTACCACAACAGCAGACTCCATTGCAAAACTGTTTGACTGTTTTTTATTCTGCTCCATATCATCAGGCATATTGTCAAACAAGTGCATATTTGCCTGATTTCTCTTTTTAGCAGCATTTATGATTGGAAATGCAATTAAAATAATAATTGAACAAATCGCCAAAATAAGATAAATGAAATCCATAGTTAATTCCTCCCTTAATTTACAATGTCCTTTATAATGTCGCTTCCAGCCTTTAAGTAATAATGATATTTACAGTATCCTTCCTCATAAATCTCATCATCACAGCCGCTTTCTTTACATGTGTTCGTTATGCTACATGCTGTAAGCTGTAGCACTATACCGAGTCCTATAAACATGCTTAATACCTTCTTTTTCATTGATTAAACTCCTTTCTCCTTATGTACTCACACAAAACACATTGGGTATTATATCATCTTTCCGCATACTTTTCAATGCTTTTAGCAAATTCTCCATATCCTATAGCATGTCGATATCACGTACAATCGTTACATGGAGGTGCTCATATGATAAATGGTTTAGGCCAGCGGCTACAGGAACAGCGCATATTACGAAATCTTTCCCAGAAACAGGTTGCTTCCTCTATTGGCGTGTCTGCATCCGTCATATCAAACTATGAAAGCGGAGAAAGGACACCCAGCGTTGAGATACTCATATCGCTTGCGCATTTATACCACTGTTCCGCTGATTATCTGCTTGGTATTGATAAATCTAATACTGTTAAACTACTTGATGTTTCTATGCTGAATGATAAACAATACCAGTTATTACAATCCTTTTTACTAAGCTTACAGGAATAGCAAACCTGTAAGCTGAACTAAATACATTTGCTAATCTTCTTTTCTATCACCGTCTTTCTGCAATCAGTGTGTCAGACCCGCCCTTTCAAACCAGCCAGCATGTCATGCATTTCCTGCATATCTGTTTTTTCTATTGTTGTCAGATAACTTTGCATAAGGCTTATACTGCACATCTCATAAGAATCTTCAACTCCGTTCACTGTTTTTGTTCCTTGATATACCAGTTCAAGAAGTCCGATCAGGTTGTGAATCTTCGACTCGACCATGTCGATCATATCGTCAAGCCTGCCCAATTCCTTTCTTAAGTTTTCTATTTCCTCCATACTGTCCCCTCCTTTCTTCATAATGGGTGGGGATTATAACGCTGTGGAAGTATAAATGCAAGCATTTCCTTTCTACGTATTATCTCTTTTCCATACGTACCACATGGCTACTCCTTTGTATCGATATATCTCATATCAGTTTCCTTTTCATTCACTTACTTTTGGGAGCGTCCATGTATATCTATCTACCATGCCAATTTTCATGCATGATTTATTTATTCTGAAAGAGTGACATAGCCATGACAATGAAAAAGACAGGAGACTGTTGTATACCCCTGCCCTTCCTTGTGTCCTGCATATTCATATTGCTTATGCTTAAAAATCTTACATGAAATTCTGTTGCCTTCTTCTATTTTCCATGCTTTCCGACTATCTAACCATATGTTCTCTTCCAATTCCGTATTTGTATGTCAGATTATACCTTTGTTATTTATTCCCCAAACTTATTGCCTTACTATTCCTCCATGCCCAACATTTTTCTATAAAGCATATTCTTCATTCAAATCTATGCTATTTCAATATTTCTTAGTTTGTTTACATTTCCTCATACAATGTTTACATCTAAATCCATTATGTTAGTATGTCTTAAAAGTCTATTGGCTTATTATCTTCCTCATGTTCCGCCACCCTCCTATAAAATGTACTCCTGCTGATATTCAGTTGCTTACTTGCATAAGTAGCAGATATATTTCCAGACTTCCATTGATGATACATTTCATCAAATGTATCTAACTGTTTTGCTGGTCTGCCCTTATACTTCCCGTGTTCCTTTGCAATCTCTATTCCTTCACGTTGCCGTTGCCTTATATACTCTCTTTCCAACTCCGCTACCGCCCCGAATATCGTAAGCATGAACTTACCAGCCGGAGTGTTTGTATCAATACTTTCTTTTTGGCTGACAAATTGTACATGCTTACTGTTTAACTGCTCTGTCAGTTCAAGTAAATCTTTTGTATTCCTCGCAAACCGAGAAATACTTTCCACAACTACAGAATCGCCCTCACGCACAAAGTTCATCATTTCCAACAGGGCAGGGCGGTCTGTATTCCTGCCGCTCATTTTATCAAGGTATACTTTATCAACCTCCAGTGACTTCATGATTTCTTCCTGACGTGCTGTATTTTGTTCTTTTGTACTCACTCTGACATATCCAATCTTCATAATGCCTGCTCCTTTCTCAACTAGACTGATAAATGTGAGATACCAAAAATTTTCATCCTTTCAAAAAATGTTCCAAAAAGCTATACCCTACCCATGCAGAACAATCATACACTTTTTATACACCAAAATTGTTCCAGTAGAGCAGGAATACTATTTTTGAAACACTTCTTGAAACATATTTCATATATATCCATTCTTATTTCAGAGCAGATTTACAGGCACATTTTAGCAAAATAAAATGTCAGGAGAAATCCATATACCGCATATGACTTTCTACTGACATTTCCATTTCTTGTGAGTGTACCTACAAAATCACTTTTCCACTTTTACATACTGCTCATTACAATCCATACAAAGTACACGAATCTCTTTCGTTGCCCGAAAGCTGTTCCCACAACAGGGACATTGATATTTCCGTGTGCTTGTCTTTCTTTTCCCTGTTTGAATCCCCTTTCCGTCCACGCCGCCCTTTCCATTATCATCACCAGAGCCATTCCCTCCAATGCCAGCAATCCCCATAACACCGTCACGGTTTATATTCATAGGTTTTTCTATTCCATTGTTTTGTAATACCTCTATAAACTCCTGTGACGGCTCTGTTACCGAATAGCCTATATACTTTGCATAACTGATTATCAATCCCCTTGCCTCTGCTTCCCTCTTGAAATTCTTGTTATGGTAACGTTCACTCTGGCTTGTATCTGCTATATTGTTTAGCTGACAGTAGAAATGGATTAACTCATGCTGTAAGGTCGCCATGACGTTTTCTATATTTCTATCCAAGTGCTCCGCACTTATATTTATCTCGTTAAAATGGTTTTCCTCTGCTTTCCATACCTTACCCACTGTAAAATGTCCGTATGTCCTTGGGCTACTCATAATCGTTATCACGACTGGCGGTAACTCATTGTCAAAATAAACCTCATTGAGAACCTCAAAGCCATACTCTAATACTTCCTGCATATTTTTTAACATCCCTATGTACCTCCATGTCATTTCATTTTTTATCTTTCTTCATTCTAACGCTGTAGGTCATGCCTGTCTGTGGTGGTAATGTACGGGTTATCAGTTGGTTTTTATGCGATATGCAAGAAAAAACAGTACCGACCGTTAATTGACAATACTGTTTTTATTCTCCATGCTATCCTCTATTAAAATCTATTGTCTGTCTCAAATAAACTTAAAATTTTATTTTATTGCTTTATTCATTTCCCTATATTGTTTAATCAGTTTTGTATTGTCCTTTCATATTTTTTTATCTGCTAATTTTTTTCAAAACTTTCATCTACACTTCACTTACTAAGGAAATTATGCTGGCAGTTTTTCCCCACTGCATGGGTTTATGTATACATATTTTTACCCTACTGCATACGAACTGAAATTTCTCACCCAATTTTTTTACCACATCTATACGCTTATCATGCTTTAGGAGAAAATCATACGCCTATGTTGTTATACACATCTTTAAAAAATAAAATGCCGGGATTCTGCCATATACTGTATATGGCAGAATCCCGGCACTTTTCATTCTTGTAAGTGTACTCACAAAATTACATACGGATAATAGAATCAGTACTGATTCCATTATCCATATCGGACACTATTATAATTAAAATATAATCGACACACATTATCACCTAAAAATATTTTTACCCCCTCTCCTCACCTATATTCATATTATCCCCTCAATCAAAGTCTCCTAACTTACTAATTCTATTTCCAAAAATCCAGTATTTATGCGGCTTACAGCAATTAGCACACCTAATTTTCAGCTAACTAAAACATAATACATGCTAATTTCAGCTATTGTAACAAGGTTGAATTTCTATATAGTTTTTTATACTATTTGGTGTGCCAATGAGTCCCATCATGTCATGTCCCAAATGCTGCCTTTTGTAGCCGAATGACCGCGACACACCGAAGTCATCATAGTCCTGATACTCAAATCCTTTTGCAATCGGAGAAAATGCCTTCAAGCCGTATTTTTTCTCCATTTCCCCTTGTTCGTTTTCGATTTCGTACTCCCCGACCATTCCGCCAAGCACGGCGGTGTACGCTTCATAATAATAAGAAAAATACTGGTACTTTTGGGCAAAACTTTCCTTTGTCTCCTCCTTTGCGCTAAGCTTTGCCGCCGCCTCGTCAATGTAGCCCTCCGACTTTTTCCCAAACTCACCACCACCCTTTACGGCAGCATAGGCAAGCAGCGTAATCCAGTCAAGGTGCGTTTCGCTCTGATAGCTTTCCACGTCCAAAAGACATGCCTTTTTCATCGCCTCCGCCGTTACGTTAAAATCCACCCATTTAATCTTGCCGTTATCTGTCTGCGTAACCAAAACACTCTCATGCGCGCCCTCATATACATAAATCCCCACTGCCAGCAGAAACACCGCCATAACAAGACAGGCAAACATTTTGTTTTTCTTATTTCCCATAAACAATCCGCCATTTTTTGTCCTATCTCTTCAATATATGAATGCAAAGAAAATTAAATACATTAATTTCTGCACACTGACCGATATACTCTTTCAGACAATCCACAACAACATTCCAGTCCACGCTCCTTCTTCCCTTGAAACGCAGGTCATTGATGGCCACAATGCTTTTACCGTCAGCATCCTTTATTATATCAGCTACTTTCTTATCCATTGCAGCTGCTCCTTATCTAATTCAATTCATCAAAAGTCCAACAGCTACACTGTATCATGCAGCCTGCATAATTCCATTTAAAAATCCATAAAAACAATTTAGTAAATTTATCCTGCAGGCAGCTTTTGGGAATAAGTTCACATAGGCTTACTGAAACATTTTAAATCCCCCAAATACTTCCTTTATCAGTGTGACATTCGCCAGTCCAAAGTCAATCAGAGGCTGGAACCTCTGTGTAACAGCATCACCCATTGCCGCCAGACCTACGTTGATAAACAGAATGGCAAGGCTTTCCTCCTTATGCGCCCGTGTGCATAAAAAAGCCCTATGGATTGATTCCCATAGGACTTATCGCTATAGATTCTATAGTGCCTTTAAACTATTTACTTATCCGGTCTGCCGCCAAATGCGCCAAATCCGCCCCTGTCCGGAACGAAGCCGTCATAATCCGGTGAAAAGCGTTCCGCTCCCGGTATGTCCGCCAGGCCTCTCCCTCTCTCAAAAGAGCCGAATGCCCGCTCCCGCATGGACATCAGTTGTTCAAACTGTTCCCCGCCCATACGTTACCTTGCCTGATCCATCCAGTCAGTTATACGCTCCTCCTCTCTGTCATCAACCTCCTGTACTCCAAACGCTGCAATAATCCTGTCTAAATATTGCCCAAACTGCTGCAATTCCTCCAATGACAGGCAGTCGAGAATTTCCTGATAATCTGTTTCAGGCTGCTGAATCTTTTTTCCTTTTTCCGTCAGATGAACAACCATGACCCGTTTGTCGTTTTCAGAGGGCTTACGTTCCACATGACCGCTTTTTTCCAGCTTATTTAACAGCTCGTTCAGCGATTGCTGCCGAATGCCCAGCAGATACGCCAGCTCCCTTGTCTTAATTTCCGGCTGGATTTTCAGCATGGCAAGGATTCT